>JABJIE010000092.1 GCA_018661505.1 Lentimicrobiaceae bacterium | reverse complement strand
TTGATTACATATATTTGTACACGCAATATTTAATAAATATTATCCAAACGCTATATTTTGGAATAAACAAATACATCGATGAAGTTTTTAATAGAGAACATAAAAGAGTTGATTCAGGTTGAGGACAATCCTGTAAAATATGTTTCAGGGCATGATATGCGAAACATTAAGACAATTAGAAATGCCTTTGTGTTTGTTAAGGATGGCATTATTGAGGATTTTGGGAGTATGGATTCAGAAAGGCTATCTGAATTAAAATCAACAACATCGAAAATGGATATAATCGATTCTACAGGGAAAATGGTGTTACCTACTTTTGTAGATTCTCATACTCATTTGGTTTTTCCAGCCTCAAGGGAGATTGAGTATATTGATAAGATAAAAGGGTTGTCCTATGAGGAAATTGCCGAAAGAGGGGGTGGTATATTAAATAGTGCTAGACTTATGCAGGAAGCCTCAGAGGAGGAACTTATTGACAGTGCCATGGAGAGATTAGATGAAATAATTAGCTATGGTACCGGTGCTGTAGAAATAAAAAGTGGCTACGGATTAACGTTGGACTCGGAGATAAAAATGCTAAGAGTGATAAAACAGCTCAAGGAAAAATCTCCTTTAACAATAAAGGCTACTTTCTTAGGCGCCCATTCAATACCAATGGAATATAGAGGCAATCAAGAAAAGTATGTTGATATGGTGATAAATGAAATGTTACCTATTGTAGCAGAACAAAATCTTGCCGATTATATAGATGTTTTTTGTGATAAGGGCTTCTTCACGGTGAAGGATACCGAACGAATTCTGGAAGCAGGAGTAAGATATGGTATAAGGGGTAAAATTCATGCCAATGAATTGGATTATTCGGGAGGAATACAAGCGGGAGTAAAGCATGGGGCTCTAAGTGTAGATCACCTTGAATTTACTGGTGATGATGAGATAAAAGCATTGATAAATTCCGATACAATGCCAACGGTTTTACCCGGTGCTGCCTTTTTTCTGGGTATGAAGTATGCCCCTGTTAGGGAGATGATGGATGCTGGACTTCCCATTGCTCTTGCAACGGATTTTAATCCTGGTTCTTCTCCATCGGGTAATATGCAACTGATAATATCCATGGCTAGCATATTATACAAAATGTTACCAGAGGAGGCCATTAATGCAGCTACAATTAATTCTGCTTATGCAATGGGAGTTAGTGACCAACTAGGAAGTATTGCGATTGGAAAAAAAGCTAACCTTATAATCACAAAAGAGATACCCACGGTTGAATACCTACCATATTATTATGGAACAAATAAGGTTGAAACTGTTATATTAAATGGACATATTGTTACTGTGAATTCCTAAACAGGTATTTAATCTATAAAAACAATATCACCAGGTATGATTCCAACCTCAAATTTTGAAATTATTTTTCCATTTATATTATATCTGTATACGTCTCCATTTCGGTTGTAGTCTCGGGCATCACCCAAATAAATATCTCCATTTGTGTTTACAGACATACAGTAGAATGTTTTTTCGTTGGATTCTATCAATGGTGTTTGAGGTAGATGTGAGTCGTTTACAGACATTGTATACACTCCATCGTCTAAGAAATATAAAGAATCACCTTCATAATTAATACAAAGGTTGGTCGGGTTTGAATTTATATCGTTAAAAAGTAGTGTTTCTTCTGATTTCTTATTTGAAGTATTTATTTTCCATAAACTTGGTCTTTCCTCGTTCATATATCCACCGCTACAAAGTACCCATAAATAGTTGTTATTGTCTATTACCATTGCCCCGGGCTCTATACCAACAATTATTGAGTCAATCACCTCATTCGTTCCGGGATTAATCACCATAATAGTGTTATTGGATGTAGTCTGATTATATGCCGACCAATTTGCTGTGTATACTATGCCATTATGCATAATTATATTCTCAGTGGTTTTTCCCACATATATGGATCCTTCTATTTCAAAAGTTTTAAGGTTAATTACAATAATTTCATGAGACATAAAATCGGTTACATATGCTTTTGTTTCATTTATTGGAAGTATATACCGTGGAGATATTAAACCATTGATTTTATTTTGAAATTGCGCATCTTCAACTTTTATTGAATATAATATGCCAGAATTATTAACTGTTATTAATGCAATTTCGTTATGCAGGCAAATACTCTGAGCAACATCGCCAAGTGGCACATTATTTATTTTGTGAAATACATTATTATCAACCATGTCTGTTTCTGGATTGTAATAGGAAAGAGATGAGTTTGCTGACGAATAATTACCTTCATTTAGTATGAAGACTCCACCAGAGTCAAATGAATTTTCAGATGTGTCTGAGTGGTTTTCCTTTTCGCATGCTAAAATTGACATTAACAAACTTACCACTAAGATAATCCTACCCTTTTTCATTATATTTTTAATCCTACACATAATTCGAAATTACGCCGTGGCATAGCTCGCCAAAGTATTGATTGATAATCCTTATTGAAGATGTTATAAACTCTAATTTTTACATCAAAGATCGCTTTGTTTAACGTACCTCTTTTTCCAAAGGATATGTTATGAAGAGTGTAGGCAGGCAACTCAGCTGAGTAATTTTTATTTTCACTCATGCAAGTGCTTCTTTTTCCTGTTAAATGTATTCCCCAATTTAAATAATATCCTTTAAATCCAATTCCAGCGAATGAATTGAATGTATTCAAAGGCACATACATTAGTTGCGTACTCCCCGAAATGTCGTCTTTTGTTGCTTTGGTGTATGCATATTCAAGAAGCAAATTGTATTGTATGTTATTCACAGTTCCTGAGGCTTTAAATGATAGTTCTAAACCTTTTGAAATAACATTGTCGATATTGGATGGCGTCCAATACCTATAATCACCAGGTTGCCACATAATCCAATTGCTAACATTTGCATAGTATAAGGTATTACGTAATGTTAGTTTATGATTGCCTTTGATAACTTTAACATATTCCATGCTAAATTCGCTCTCGATACTTTGTTCCGGATTCAAGGAATCATTTCCTCCAGGATACCAATACATATCATTTAGTGAGGGTAGATTATAATTTCTAGAAATATTCACTCTAAAAAACAAATCACTATTATCCAATGGCTTAAAGCTGATACCAATCATTGGCATGATAGGGTTTACCTTTCCATCTACAACCTCTACTCTTACAAGAACTTCTGACCTAAACTTTGCGCTTAATGTTGATTCAATCCCCAATAATCCACTTGCAATATTTCTAATCTTTAAATCATAATAATTATTACTGTTAACACTCTGGTTGATATATTTTAAGCTACCCTTTAGTTGCAGGCTTGAGCTAATGGATGTTTTTATATCTGCTGAAAGTGATAGGCTTTGAACATTATTTTTTGAGTCAATTGTAGAAATAGGGCTTCCAATGGTATCTGTGGTTTGCAGAAAATAGTTCATGTCCTCATAAAAATATGCAACTTTTCCACTTAGATGAGTGGCCCCAGAATTTAGATCCCAGCTGGCTATCGATCTAGAGAAGAAACCTTTCTGCCATTCATTTTGTTGACCACCTTTCTCTATGTTGGTCATAATTGCTGGTATATCTCTATTATTCCACTGGTTCCAAGTAATTAGACTTATGGTTTGATTTTGGTTGATACGATAGTCTAATTGTTGTGTAAATCCACGATTTTTGAAATCAGCATTTCCCTGTTTCATTGTTTTACCGTAGGGTAAAATTGCATTGTTATAATAGGTAAAATCGTTAAGTGAAGACTGTTGGATAATATGAGTTTTGGAGCCAAGTTTATTTGTTGATATTCTCAATTCTGCAGCTGTCATAAATGTATTAAAGCTACCTATGGATTGAGAAATAGAAACCTGGTTTTCTGTGTCTAGATTGCAAGAGGTATTTAAATTTATACTACCCCCAAGAGCACCCCCAATTTCAGACAACGAACTTCCACCATAACTAAGTTCTATATCATCAAAAATTGAGATGGGAATTGTAGAAAAATCTGTCTGTCCAAGCATTGGTGAGTTAATATCAAAACCTTCCCAAACTACCTTTGTGTGACGTGAGCCTGTACCTCTGAAAGATACAGTTGATACTGACCCACGTCCATATGATTTTACAAACACTGGAGTGTAAAGAGCTAGTAATTCACCGACGCTTTGCAGGTTTATATCATTTCTATAGATTGAATCAATGGATGTAATATTTAAAGGTAACCCAAGATCTTTATTGTTAGAAACTATTTCAAATTCAGATAGTTGAATGGTGTCATAAACAGGTTGGCAGTAAATACTGATGTTTATCAGAATACTAATAATTGCTAATATGTATTTCTTGTTTAGCCTCACCAAATTGTTTTTATGACCCTACCTTTGCTTATCTTATTGAAATATTTTACTTCAATGATGTAATATCCCCTAGCTAAATCTGAGATATCAATTGTTAGCCCGGAACCGGATGGGATGGTTTTAGATAATTGCCCTTGAATATTTATGAAGTTTATATAATCATAATTTGCCTCTATGTTGAGATGTAAGATGTTAGTGGCAGGATTGGGATAAGAGATAATGTTATCTACCTCAATGAATTCATCTAAATTAGTTGTATTCATAATGTTATTAATAACTCCAATTGCATCAAGGTCAAATCCAGATGATTCAAACGGTGTGGGCCATGGATCATTAATTATGTTGCCATGCGAGTCATGATTTAAATAGCTTGGATTTATGCTGCCAACAACATCAACTATTTTAATTTTAGTGATGCTATTAATATTTAAATTGACTTCGTATTCCAGATCACTTAAATCAAAAGGAACCCCAAACCCCATTCTGTACTTACCTGCAAGGTTATCAATTTTGTTTGCATCTATCTCCCCAAATCCTCCAACTTGAGTTGAATCCTGGGTTAATGATGTGGAAGGAAATCGGTAAAAATCAATCCCATTTGAGCTAACTTCTACAAAAGCTAACTCAAGGAAACTATCAGAAAAAGAATTCTCGAAAACAGCGAAATCCCATCCATCTCCATTAGCTAATGGAGTGCTAAAGCTTAATATGGCTATACCATTGTCACCAAGGCTAACAACGTTGTTGTCAGCCTTTCCAATTCCACTTGATTCATCACCATGGCTAGCTAATCCATATGACAAATTTGAAATATCAATAGGTCCTCTTTCCAATATGCAATCTGATGCCCAATCAATAAAAATGCTACTATCTGCATTTATTGCAGTTGATCCATCTTTATATGCAGGTGGCGCATACTGAGCTATTATATTAATAGTAAATGAAAGCAACGTAAATAGAGTAACTGTTAAATATTTAAATCTTATCTTCATATAATTTAGCTTGCTGTGTAAACTATTGCTTGATAAACTTAGATGAACTAACCCCAACATTGTTGGTTAATCGTAATGTATATATTCCAGAGTTAAATGATGAAATATCAATTGAGATTAAATTTTTGAAGTTTGACCCTGAGTTTTCATAAATAATACGTCCCAAATTATCAACTACAATTACCGATTTAACATCATCAATTTGTGTTTGCACATTAATTTTAGAAGAAGCAGGATTAGGATATATGTTGGTTAAATATAATTCTGCTTCATTAATGTTTGAGTTATCTCTATAGTCGAATGCCATTGCATCTGGAGAAATTTCAGCAGTGTAGCTACCAATCTGAAATCCATTTAAATCAAATATTGTTCCTTCTCCCATTGAAGAATAATTAGTAGTTGAT
Source organism: Lentimicrobiaceae bacterium (assembly GCA_018661505.1). Lineage (GTDB taxonomy): Bacteria > Bacteroidota > Bacteroidia > Bacteroidales > F082. The sequence continues at coordinate 21,004 of JABJIE010000092.1, read as the reverse complement.
ACATAAAATTCGTTATTTAAAGTGTCAAGTTTTGCACATGATATTGTAAGTGGAGGCTGATCTATAACGGATTCATCCACTATCGTCATAGTTTCCATATCAATTGAACCAACACCATTATTCATAACAGTGTAAATCATATTATTTTTTACGCCCACTAATGAGCCTATTGTTGCAGGTATCATATATGAGTTGCTTATACTACCATATTGGTCAATAACGGAAATGTGTCCGGTTGTTCCTCCCCATGGTGTTACATTTACTGACAGTACCTGGTTTTCATGAACAAACAAGTCCTTGATGCCCTTGCCAAGGGAATCAAGGTTAACTTCTTGAATAAATGATAAATCATGAATATCTATTATGGCAATTTTACCCACGGTACCTGCCCATCCTCCATTCACTGCTGCGTATATAAAATTATCAATGGAAGTGAGCCCTGCAGCCTCTCCTGACACTTCTGATATTGAAGATATGAGATCCAAGTTATGTATCTCATATATTTTTATAAAATTGTCAATTTCAGGGTATTGAAATGATGCCACTAATTTATTATTTGCCATGTGTAATTTATTGACACCAATGGCACTTGTTATGGCTAGTTTTTCATAGCTATCAATATCATATTTAGCAATTGAATCTTGAGCAGCGATGTATGCATAATTATCAACTATAATTATATCTTGGATACTCTGAGTGAGTATGGATCCAAAATCGCTAGTAATTTGATTGATAGTATTATATGACGAAATTGTAACATGATTATCAGGATCGCTAAAATTTCCACCAGATCCAACCAAAACTTGATTAAGATACCAGTTTTGGGCATTAATGTTGGCTGATATTAATAGGACCAGCACAAGTTTAAGAATGTAATTTATTTTCATATTAAAAGTTTTAAGGCTTAAATAATTACCTCAAAACTTTACAGGAAACACATATTGTTTAGTAAGAACAACACTCTACTTTTATCCCGAAAGCTTTGAATATACTAATCATGGCAGGTCTTCTGACTCAACTCACTTTCGAGGCCTTCCCATTAGAATATACTAACAGTGACCGGGTTTCAAAAGCTATTAAGAGTTTCACAGCAGCGGGAACTGTACAGGATTTACACCTATTTCCCCATTAAGTCATCCATCAGGTCAGATGGAATTGACACCCTGATTAGTGGCAAAAATAATCAATTTTAGAAATCATATTTTCATATCTGCTTAGAACATTATTAACAATGTAATTAACAATATCTGTTTAGTGTAATATTAAAAAATATCTCTTAAAAAATTATTTAATTCATATATCAATGATAGTCAAATAGTGAGAGATAATAAATGCGGGTTGCTGCTGAAATTTTCATTAAACTTAAAAGTCCTTTTATGAACATTTTTTGATTTGTTAGTTAAATATGTATATTTGACCGAAGATAATTTAACTAATGTTTGACCATGAAGTCTCTAATTAAAGTTGCAACGATTCTATTGTTTTTCTCATTTGCAATGTCAAGCAGCTCTTGCTCTAAAAAAAGTCGTGGCTTTAATTATTCAGCTGATCCTAAGAGGGGTGCCACATCCTATGATCCCGTTTCATCAAAGCATCAACCTGTTAGAAAAAAATATATTGTTAATGGAAAACGCAAAACAATTCTTGGGCACGAGAAACCTTTAAAATAAAATTGCTATCATTTTGCTAGTAAATTACTGGCATAATCTTAATTACCAAAACTCTCCTCTTGTTTCTTGTAATTCTTCATTTGCTTGGTGGGTTCAATTATTGAATAAGATTTCCATAGTTTGTCATCAAATTGATCAACATAAATTATTTCCATAAATTCATCTTGTTCAAATGCTGAATAACTTTCTTGACCTATTAACTCATTATCTAATATTAATAACTCAACAGACTCTTCATTGTTTACGAATAAGTCCATTCCTATTTTAATTTCATTTACTTTTTTGTCAAAAAGAAACCTCTCTCTTTTTTTGAGTAGTGAAAAACTCCTTTCTATGCTTGCTACCGAACCTTTTCTGTTGGAAAAATATTTTAAGAAATAAGTTGAATCTATTTTTTCGAAATAGATAGACCCGCTAAACTGAGTTTCCGTATAACCTATTCCAAATAATTGAATATCTCTTCCAAGCTGTTCAGGAGCATACTCATAATCGGCTCTTATTAACGCATAAGTATTTGTTGAAATATACAGTCTGCCAATATACATACCATCATCTTTTGGTGTAAAGTCGATTATGTATACGTCTTCTTGATTTACACTTGTGCCACCAACCAGTTCATATCTATATTTACTTGTTTTATGCAGAAATTCCCATTGTTTAGTATTCTCAAATGAACTAAACTTTAGATAATAGGAAAGCCTATAGTTGAAATATTTAAGTTTTCTATAATTATCAGATATAGAGTCCGCGATTGTATCATTAACTGAATTATCTTCCAGATCTACCTTTGTGCTCAGTATTCCGGTTTTGATTTTCCAGTACTCATCTTCCTTTGTATTCTCAAACATTTGAATAAATATAGATTCTAACCGATCTATCTCATCTATGTCATCTTCCTTCAGGGACACTGTTTTTATGGGTTCAATTTTAATCATAGATGAGTCATTCTGGATATGTGTGAAATAGATATTCCCCAGAAAATCAGTATATGATGTTGAATATTTTGGAATTTTTTCTTCTATTAACTCAACCATATCATCATCGATATCTGGTATTGAACTCTTTTTATAATTGAGATCTATCTTGTCAATATTCATGTCATAACGATCTCTTAAAAAAGCCATTTTTTTACTTGTGATCTCGGGGTAATTCACATCTTTGTTTTCAAGTACCTTTTTTACTATTTCTTTTGGATTTGGAGGGCTACCAAAAATTAATAATTCACTTAGGTTGATTATTTTTTCTTGTAAACCAACATAGTTATTACTATCAATATTTTTAATGCAAATATTTTTAGTGATATATCCAATATACTGGAACCTTAATGTGTCTGTTTCATCAACAAATTCCTTGTTAATAGAGAATTGACCTTTTTCATTGCTTACAACACCTATATTCTTTGTTTTAACGAAGATATTAGCATATGGTAAAGGGTTGCCAGTTTCAATATCAATTATAACTCCATTAATATACTCAGGTGTTTGATTACCCTCATATGGTATATTATTGTTTGTTTGGCTCACCATATACTTTGAGAGAAATATTATGGCTAATATAATTGTGAGATATTTCCAGATCATATTCAATTAATTTATGAGCTAAACTATACTAAGAATTGATAAAACCATAATAATTAACAAAATTTAAAAATATTTATTTTGATTATTAAATCTCTACAATCTTTCTTGACACACAATTTATCTTATTCTTATTTCCTATTTTTGCACTTCCGTTAAATGTATAATTGAAACAGATATGAAGCAACTTATTGAATGTGTTCCTAACTTTAGTGAAGGTCGTGATATGGCCATCATAAAACAGATTACTGACGAGATTGAAAGAGTAGAAGGTGTTAAGCTATTGGATGTTGATCCAGGTGCTGCAACTAACCGTACAGTGGTAACAATGGTTGGAACACCTGATGATGTTTTGCAAGCGGCATTTGCTGCAGTAAAAAAAGCTTCTGAGCTAATCGATATGAGTAATCAAAAAGGGGAACATCCCAGATTTGGAGCAACGGATGTTTGTCCATTGGTTCCCATTTCAAACATTACAATGGAAGAAACAGTAGAGTATGCAAGAAAACTTGGTGAGAGGATTGGCAAGGAGCTTCTTATACCAATATACTGTTATGAGAATGCAGCTTTTGAAACAAAGCGTCAAAATTTAGCAAATTGTCGCTCTGGAGAGTATGAAGGCCTTAAAGAAAAGCTTTCTAACCCAGAATGGAAACCAGATTTTGGACCTGATCACTACAATGAGAGTATAAAACGAACTGGTGTAACGGCAGTTGGCGCAAGAGATTTTCTGGTTGCTTTTAACGTTAACCTTAATACAACGTCAACAAGACGTGCGAATGCGATAGCATTTGATGTTAGAGAGAGAGGTAGAGTAAAGCGAGAGGGTAATCCGTTAACTGGGAAAATAGTTAATGATAAACATGGGAAACCTGTTATGATACCAGGCTCTTTGAAGGAAGTAAAGGCAATAGGTTGGTTTATTGATGAGTATGATGTAGCTCAGATTTCAATGAATTTAACTAATATTAGTATAACTCCTGTTCATATAGCATACGACGAGGTATGGAAAAAAGCTGAAGAAAGGGGTATCCGTGTTACGGGTTCAGAACTTGTTGGTCTTGTTCCTCTTGAAGCAATGCTCGAGGCAGGCAGATATTTTTTGAGAAAACAAAAGCGCTCGGTTGGTGTTGATAATAATGAATTGGTCAGGATAGCAATTAAATCAATGGGGCTTGATGATTTGAGCGAGTTCAATCCCAAAGAAAAAATAATTGAGTTTATGCTCGATGATGACGGAACCGATAAGCTAGTTGACATGAGCCTAACAGATTTTGCAAATGAAACTGCAAGTGAATCTCCTGCTCCCGGAGGAGGATCCATATCTGCATATGTTGGTGCTCTTGGCGTATCATTGGGAACAATGGTAGCTAATCTAAGTTCACATAAACGTGGTTGGGATCATAGATGGGAAGAGTTCTCCGATTGGGCTGTTAAAGGTCAGCAATATAAAGATATGTTACTTCATTATGTTGATGAAGATACAAACTCCTTCAACAATATAATGGATGCATTTGGTTTACCAAAGAATACTGATTCAGAGAAAGAGATAAGAATCAATGCCATTGAGGCTGCTTCAAAATATGCCATGGAGATTCCTTTTAAAGTAATGGAAACGTCTTTACAGTCCATGGAGGTTATGAAAGCCATGGCAGATATAGGTAATCCTAATTCTGTATCAGACGCTGGAGTTGGTGCACTTTGTGCATTAACAGCTGTTGAGGGAGCTTATTTAAATGTTAAGATTAATGCTTCAGGTATTAATGATAAAACATTTACTGATGATCTACTAAATAAAGGTTTGAAAATCGCTGAAACGGCAAAAGTATTAAGAGATGATATAATAGAAGTGGTGGATAACAAGATATCCGAGTTATAATCTTTTTGTAAATTTATTTAATGGATACATTCACAACCATATTACTCTACTTTACATCTTTCTTTACCCTCATGAATCCTATGGGGATAATGCCGGTATTCCTGACTATGACCTCAGAATTATCGAAGAAAGAAAGGAGAAGAACAGCAATTAAGGCAACAGTAACAGCTACATTAATATTGATGATGTTTGCATTCCTGGGAGAATATTTATTTACGTTCTTTGGTATCTCTGTATCTGGCTTACAAGTTGTAGGAGGAGTATTATTTTTTATAATGGGATATGATATGTTAAATGCACGATTAAGTCCCATCAAAATAACAGCTGAAGAGGTTGATAAATATGTTGATGATATTTCCATTACTCCACTTGGTATTCCAATGATAGCAGGTCCTGGTGCGATTACTAATGCAATTATACTCATGGGTGAAAGCAAAAGTATAGCAGACTCTACATTGGTTCTTGGTTCAATTTTATTAGTGTCAGTTGTTTTAATGTTAGTGTTAATTAGTGCAGTTGGCATTACTAAGTTTCTTGGTGAGAAAGGAAATAAAATAATGATGAAGCTTATGGGGCTTATAGTTATGGTAATAGCTGTAGAGTTCTTTTTTGCAGGGATAAAGCCTTATATTCAAGACATTATGAATATGTAAAATTATTCATCATTAGTTTGGATGTTATAAATATTGTTGGTATTTTTGCCGACCGAATTTTAAAGCGAGAATAGAAATGGCCAAAAAGAATAAGGACGCAAGAGTACAAGTAATACTTGAATGTACAGAGCATAAGGAAAGTGGAATGCCTGGTACATCAAGGTATATTACAATGAAAAATAAGAAAAATACACCGGAAAGACTCGAATTGAAAAAATACAATCCGATTCTTAAGAAAATGACGGTTCACAGAGAAATTAAATAACATATACCATGGCTAAGAAAGTTGTTGCATCATTACAATCCTCAGGAAAGGATTTTGCTAAAGTGATAAAAATGAGTAAATCAGACAAATCTGGTGCTTACACATTTAAAGAAGATATTATTCCTACCAATGAGGTAAAAGGATATTTTGGTAATAATTAATTTATTTTAGATATACCAATTTTACTGAAAAGGCTTTTTCCTGCAATGTAGGAGGGAGCCTTTTGTTGTTTCCTTGAATTTAATTTATCTTACTTTTGGCACATAATAAAACATATTTTTAATGGGTATTTTCAACATTTTTTCCAAAAAACAACAAAAAGACGATCTTAACAAGGGACTTGAAAAGACCCGTAAGAATGTTTTTAATAAGCTTTCAAAGGCTGTTATTGGTAAATCTAAGGTTGATGATGAGGTATTGGATAACCTTGAAGAGGCCTTGGTTATGTCGGATGTTGGTGTTAATACTACACTTAAAATCATAGAACGAATTGAAGAAAGGGTTGCCAAAGACAAATATCTTGGAATTGATGAACTAAATGAACTTCTTAGGGATGAAATAGAGAAACTACTTCTAGAAAATAATACTGGAGATGGTTCAGACTTTGATCTGCCAGAAGGTAGTAAACCCTATGTAATAATGGTTGTTGGTGTAAATGGAGTTGGAAAAACAACAACCATAGGTAAATTAGCACACAATTTTAAGGCTGCTGGAAAAAATGTTCTTGTGGGTGCAGCCGATACTTTTCGTGCAGCTGCTGTAGATCAATTAAAGATTTGGGCAGAAAGAGTTGGTGTGCCAATTGTTAGCCAGGGTATGGGAGCAGATCCTGCATCAGTGGCCTTTGATACATTAAAGTCTGCGGTATCTCAAGATACGGATGTTGTAATAATTGATACCGCTGGAAGACTGCATAATAAGGTTAACCTTATGAATGAGTTGAGTAAAACAAGTCGTGTTATGCAAAAAATCATTCCTGATGCACCACATGAAATCCTCTTAGTTTTGGATGCTTCAACGGGTCAAAATGCCATTGAGCAAGCTCGTCAATTTATTGCTGCTACTGAGGTGAATGCAATTGCCCTCACAAAACTCGATGGAACAGCGAAGGGAGGTGTCGTTATTGGAGTTTCTGACCAGTTTAAGATACCAGTAAAGTACATTGGAGTAGGCGAAAAAATGGAAGATCTTCAAGTTTTTGATCGTAAAGAATTTGTTGCAAGCTTATTTTCTTAAAGTACATCAAGGTAACTTTCAAAGCATTTATTTAATGGAAATGCAATTTGATAATACGATGCTAGATTGTATAAATTAAATAGGCACTACTTTTTTTAAAGATTTTATATGAAACAAAAAATAAATATCGTAACCCTTGGGTGCTCTAAAAATATAGTAGACTCAGAAGTTATGATGGGGCAATTACAAAATAACTATAAAATTCTACACGATTCCAATGATGATGCTGATGTGGTTGTAATCAACACATGTGGTTTTATCCATGATGCTAAGGAAGAATCCATAGATACGATTTTAAGAGCTGTTAAAGCGAAGCAAGAAGGAACAACAAAAAAAGTTATCGTAACAGGTTGCTTATCTGAGAGGTATAAGCAGGAGCTGAAAAATGAAATTGGAGATGTGGACGGATTCTTTGGAGTTAATGAACTTCCCGAGATATTAAATGAATTAGATACTGACTATAAGAAAGATCTTATTGGTGAAAGATTACTTACTACCCCAGCACATTTTGCTTATCTGAAAATTTCGGAAGGTTGTAATCGTAATTGCTCCTTTTGTGCAATTCCTCTCATAAGAGGAAAACACGTTTCCAAACCGAAAGAAGAAATTATACATGAGGTAGAGTTATTGGCTGTAAAGGGTGTAAAAGAAATTATATTAATTGCTCAGGATTTAACATGGTACGGAATTGATTTATATGGTAAACGAGAACTACCAGATCTTTTAAATAAAATGTCAAAGGTTGAAGGAATTGAATGGATTAGGCTACATTACACTTATCCGGCAAACTTCCCCAAAGGCCTATTAAAAGTAATAAGAGATAATCCCAAGGTTTGCAAATACATGGATATGCCTCTTCAGCATATAAACAGTAGGATTCTAAGATCCATGAAGCGTGGTCTTGGAGGTCAGAAAACCGAGGAGTTGATTTCACGAGTTAAGGAAGAAGTTCCGGGTATTATACTTAGATCAACACTTATAGTTGGGTATCCTGGAGAAACTGAAGAAGAATTTAATGAACTATTTGAGTTTGTAAAAAGATCACAGTTTGATAGACTTGGTGTATTTACTTATTCTCCGGAAGAAAATACCCATGCATACTCTCTTGTTGATAATGTGTCAGAGGAGGTAAAAGAAGAGCGTAGAGACAGAATAATGATGCTTCAACAGGAAATTTCATTTAACTTGAATAAACAATTTGTTGGAAAAGAAATTAGAGTTCTAATTGATAGAAAAGAAGGAGATAATTATATTGGTAGAACAGAGTTCGATTCCCCAGAAGTTGATAATGAAGTTATTGTTTCGTCGAATGATGGTAATGTAAATATTGGAGAGTTTTATAACGTAAAAGTTACCGGTTCTGATTTCTTTGATTTAGTAGCAGAGTTTAATTAATAACATAGTATTAGGTATAAAAAAACCCCCTCATTTACGATAGTGGATATCCAATAATAAATTTGTTTCTCAAAACTACGGAAACAACTACCCTCTACCTAATTTCGCATCAATATCATATTGTAATTATCACATTAAGAGAGTTATATAATTTATGGCATGCATATTGAATGGTATAAAGTAATAAAATATATATAATACTATAAAGTTTTGGTTTTGGTTGATTCAGGTCGGGAAATTTTTTCCGGCCTGTTCTTTTTTTTGCTCCTTCCTCCTAAAGTTATCAATTAGTAAAACTATTAGCTAGTAAACAAACAGTAATTCACAATAAAAGTAATATACATATATTTGGCGTTCATCGGTTACAAGGATTTATAGACTTGATAAACTTGATAAACGGAAACAAACATTAACACTAAAAATTATAATGTATGAGAAAAATCACAATTTTAGTTGCAATAATTGCAATGCCATTTATTGTTATGGCACAAAAGAATAAAAAGCCCAATATCTTAGTGATATGGGGTGATGATATTGGAACATGGAACATCAGTCACAACAACCGTGGCATGATGGGGTACAAAACCCCAAACATTGATAGAATTGCAAAAGAAGGTGTTTCTTTTACCGATTATTACGCACAACAAAGTTGTACAGCTGGTCGTGCTGCTTTTATAAGTGGCTCTGTTCCTGTTCGTTCAGGCATGACCAAAGTTGGACTTCCTGGCGCTAAAGAAGGATGGCAAAAAACCGATGTAACAATGGCATCTGTTCTTAAAAACCAAGGTTATGCTACAGGTCAATTTGGTAAAAATCACCAAGGAGATCTTGATGAACATTTGCCTACTATGCACGGATTTGATGAATTTTTTGGAAGTCTATATCATTTAAATGCAGAAGAAGAACCTGAGCACAGAGATTATCCAGGTGACATGGTACTTGCTAATGGTAAAACTTTTAAAGAAACTTTTGGTCCTCGTGGTGTTTTAAAATGTGAAACCGATGGCAAAGGAGGTCAAACGATTGAGAACACTGGTGCACTTACAAAAAAACGTATGGAGACCATTGATGATGAAACAGTGGCTGCTGCAAAAGACTTTATAAAGCGTCAAGTTAAATCAGGAGAACCTTTCTTTTGTTGGTGGAATGGAACACGTATGCATTTCAGAACACATGTTAAGCCAGAGCATGTTGGCATTTCTGGTCAAGATAATTATGGTGACGGAATGGTTGAGCATGATTTACATGTTGGGGAATTACTTGATTTACTTGATGAATTAGGAATTGCTAACAACACTATTGTTATGTATTCTACAGACAATGGTCCGCATTATAACACTTGGCCTGACGCAGGGACAACTCCTTTCCGTTCAGAAAAAAACTCTAACTGGGAGGGAGCGTACAGGGTGCCTACCTTTGTGAAATGGTCCGGTCATTTCCCTGCAGGGGCTACTTTAAACGGAATTGTTTCTCATGAAGATTGGCTACCTACTTTCGCTGCAGCTGCAGGCGATACGAATGTAAAAGAAAGATTATTGAAAGAAACAACCATTAATGGTCGTAAATACCGTAACCATATTGATGGCTACAATCAATTGGATTATCTTTCAGGTAAAGTCAAAGTTTCTCCTCGTAAAGAATTTTGGTACGTAAATGATGATGGTCAAGTAGTTGCTGCCCGTTACGATGACTGGAAAGTTGTATTTATGGAAAATAGAGGTCAGGCTTTTGGTGTTTGGAGAGAGCCTTTTGTTGAATTGCGTATTCCATTGTTATTTAATTTAAGAAGAGATCCTTTTGAAAAAGCACAGCACAACGCCAATGTTTATGAAGACTGGTTTTTGGATCACCCTTTTGTAATTGTTCCTATTCAAACACATGCTGCGAAATTCTTAATATCGATGAATGAGTACCCCCCAAGTCAAAGTCCAGGAGCATTTAACCTCAGTAAAATTGAGGAGATGTTAAAAAACTCAGGAGGAAGCCATTAAGATCCTTTTTGTTTCCACATAAATTAGAACATCTTTATTATTCCTCCACCTTCCAAACAAAGGTGGAGGTCTTTTAAACAAAAAATATTATATCAATGAAAATAGCAAAAACAAATATCCTCATTGGCTTCAGTATCCTGATGAGCCTCATTATTTCTTGCTCATCAGACAACAAAAACGATGAGCAAACTACAAAAACTGAAATTGAAAAAATTGACCCATTACCTTCATGGAATGAAGGGGCAACTAAAACTTCAATCATTAATTATGTTGAAGATCTAAGCAATGTTGAAAGTGAAAACTTTATAACTATTCCTGATCGAATTGCCACATTTGACAATGATGGAAATCTGTGGAGTGAACAACCAGCCTATTTCCAACTGTTTTTTGCTATAGACAGGGTAAAAGCACTTTCCGACCAACATCCTGAATGGAAAACAGAACAACCATTTAAAGCCGCTTTAGAAGATAATATGGAAGAATTACTCAAACATGGTACGCATGGTCTTTTGCAAATTGTTATGGCGAGCCATGCCGGTAATACTACTGCTGAGTTTGAAACCATTGTAAAAGAATGGTTGACTACGGCAAAACATCCAACACACAACAGACCTTATACTGATTTGGTATATCAACCAATGCTTGAATTAATTAAATATTTGCAGGAAAATGATTTTAAAACCTTTATTGTTTCTGGTGGTGGTATTGAGTTTATGCGTCCTTGGGTTGAGGAGGTTTATGGAATACCTCGCGATCAGGTTGTAGGAAGTACAATAAAAACAGAATTTGTATACAATGACGGAAAGCCAATAATTAAAAGATTAGCGGAACTTGATTTTAATAATGATAAAGCAGGGAAACCTGAGGGTATTCACAAGTTTATTGGCCGTAAACCTGTTTTTTCTTCAGGAAATTCAGATGGTGATTTAGCCATGATGCAATGGACCGCTTCCAATACCTTAAAAAGTTTTATGCTTTATGTGCATCATACTGATTCTGTTCGCGAATGGGCTTACGATAGAAAATCTTATATAGGTCGTTTGGATAAAGGGCTTGATGAAGCAAAAGAAAAAGGTTGGACAGTAATTGATATGGAAAAGGATTGGAAAGTTATTTATCCATTTGAATTATCAGTACAATAAACAACGAAACGCCAACAATGTATAAGAATAATAGCCGAGATAGTAATAAATTAAGAGGATGTATCCTGCTTCAATTTTCTTGTAACATGACAAGAATGAAGTCCGCAATCGGCTACTATTATTATGCTAGACGTTGTGGTGTATTAAAAAAATAATATAAAGAAAATCTATTTATACTTAATTGGTCATAGGTGATATAGAGAGTATCTTTCCATTGAAATATTTTTGATTGTGGTTCTAAAATGTGAATAAAAATTATCGAACCATAGTAATTCAATTGTTACCTTTTAGGCACACAATTGATATTTTATTGGGTTAATAAAATACCTTTGCAATAATTCAATTTATGTTATGATGAAAAAAATTATTTCTCTTTTAATAGTAAATTGTTTTTTAGTTTCATATTCTATTTCCCAAGAATCAAATGTTTCAGAGGATAGTATATCTGATGGTCCCTTTTATGCCAAGGTGGGTAAATTATATGTTTCGGGTAATTATACAGGTGGACTAAAGACTGGGAATTGGATAACCTACTTTAATTCAGGACAAATATATATTGTTGAAAATTATTCTGAAGGTCTAAAGGATGGTCTTTATCTGAAATTGAGTAAGAGAGGATATATAGAGGAGCAAGCAGAATACTCCAATGATTTACTTAATGGTAAAAGGATACTATTTCGAGTGGGTGGTAAACTTAAGTTGAGTGAAGAGTATATCAATGGTATACTCAGTGGCAAGAAAGTTGTATTCTATGACCGAGGCCTAATTCAAGAAGAAAGTAACTATCTACATGGAGAGAAAAATGGTAATTCTAAATGGTATAATACAGAAGGTGTATTGATAGCAGATTACAACTATAAGAATGGACAGTTTGATGGCCTGCAATATACATTTCATTCCAACGATAGTATTAGAAGTGAGAATTATTATGAGGATGGTGTTAGCATTGGTATCTCCAAAGAATTCTATAGTAATGGAAATTTAAAACTTAAAGGTTCATTTAAAAATGGAGAGAGAACAGGAAAATGGTATTATTATGATGAAACTGGTACGCTCAATGAAACCATTAAGTATAAGAAAGGTGAGGTGGTAAAATGAAAAAGATATTAAATCCTTATCCAAAATATCCTGGGTATAATTGCTATGCATGTTCACCTAATAATGAATATGGTTTGCGTATGGAGTTCTTTGAGGATGGAGATGATATAATATGTGAGTGGAAGCCAATAAATTATATGCAGGGATATCATAATATGCTTCATGGAGGAATTCAGGCTACTCTCATAGATGAGATTGCTTCTTGGTATGTACAAATCAAATTTAAAACAGCTGGCGTAACATCAAGTATGAATGTAAAGTATATAAAACCAGTTTCTATGCTTAACGATAAAATTACCCTAAAAGCCTCTTTGAAGAAGAAAAGAAGGAATCTAATTGATATGGAAGTGGAGCTAAGAAATGCTAATGATGAATTATGCGCCAAAGGTGAGGTTACCTATTTTACTTTTTCGCAAGAAGTTGCTAGAAGAGACTTCAGCTACCCAGATTATATTGAGTTTTCCCAAAAAAAATAATATCGAACTTATATTTACTCTCTCTATCATATTCTTATTTGGAAATGATTCCAAATAGAAATCCGTATTTTTGTCAAAAAAATTAACTCAAATAAAATGAATAATAAAATTAATGTTTCTTGGTCTGGTGAAATGGCATTTGAAGCTGAAGTTAACGACTTTAAAATCAAGTTAGATGCTGATGAAAAAGTTGGTGGTAAGAATTCAGGACCACGCCCCAAAGCTCTATCACTCGTTTCATTAGGTGGCTGTACGGGTATGGATGTAGTGTCTATTTTAGCTAAAATGCGAGTAGTGCCAGAGACTTTTGATGTGGAAGTAACGGGTGAACTCACCGAAGAGCACCCAAAATATTATGATAAGATTCATTTGGTGTATTCTTTTACGGGTAAAGATCTACCTTATGCTAAGTTAGAAAAAGCAATTAATCTATCCCAGGAAAGGTATTGTGGTGTTAACGCAATGCTTAGTAAGGCCGCTGAAGTAACATATGAGATAAGAGTAGACGAATAGCTATTTTTTCTTTTTTTTCTTTTTTTTCTTCGAAATCATTTCCTCATTATCCCTTATCAATGTTTTCCAATCCGTGTGAGATTCATTTGATATCTCAAGGGTTTCTAAGTAATCAGATTTACTTATATCTAGAATGCCAATGGGTTTGTCTAGGTAGTTTTCGATATCCTCAAGAAGTATTCTTTCATCTTTGCTACAAAATGAAACAGCTTGTCCTTTTTTTGAACCCCTTCCGGTTCTTCCAACTCTATGAACATAGTTTTCAGCCTGTTCAGGCATATCGTAGTTTATTACATAATCAACACCTGGAATATCAATACCTCTTGAGCTTACATCTGTAGCTATCAATACATTGGTTTTACCAGACTTGAATTTATTTAGAACTTCAATTCGATCACTTTGTTCTTTTTCTCCATGTATGGTATCACTTTTTATTCCAACTCTCTCAAGTGCTTTCATAACTCGTTCAGCACGTATTTTGGTTCTTACAAATGCAAGCACTTTTGAATCTGGATAATTATTTATAACTCTTTCGAGAAAAAACCTTTTATCATCCATTTCAATGAACGCAACAGAGTGTTCTATGTTTTTTGCAACTGGATTTTTTGGAGAAATTTGAATCCTAATGGGATTTCTAACCAGCGAATAAGCCAGCTTCTTGATGGATTTATTTATTGTGGCTGAAAAAAAGAGTGTTTGATGCTGCCTTGGGATATGTCTTTGTATATCCCTAATATCTTTTATAAATCCAAGATCCAACATATGGTCAGCCTCGTCTAATATTAAAACTTTTAGATATCTTAAATCAATATATTTTTGATTTATTAGATCAAACATTCTTCCGGGTGTTGCAACCAAAACGTCAGCCCCATCTTTAAGTTTATTTATTTGACGATCTTGTTCTACACCTCCATAAACAACAGTAGTATTTACTTTCGTATTATTACCAATCGTCTCAAATGCATCTGTTATCTGGATTGCTAGTTCACGAGTTGGCACCAGAATTAGAGCTTGAATTCCCTTTGCAGATCCACTTGATTTTTGCTGATCAATTAAATGAATTATTGGTATTGCAAATGCTGCTGTTTTACCAGTACCTGTTTGGGCGATTGCAAGCACATCTTCACCCCTCAAAATGGGAGGGATGGCTTTGTATTGTATATCAGTGGGTTTTTTAAACCCTAGATCTTTTATGTTCTTTTTTATATCCTCAGATATTCTATAGTCTTCAAATTTCATTTCAATTAATAAAGGTTTAAAAACTCAGAAATATTAGTGTAAACAATTTTTCTAGCTTTTTCATTACTTAGAACCAAATCATGAATACCATTTTGTATTTCTGCAGTTTTAACTTTTCTCCCCAACACTTTTGAGTATTGTTTTATATGATCAACATTTAAAACAGCATCAGCAGAATGCATATTTTCATTATATCTCCCTGGCTTAACACTTTTGGAAGAGTACATCACCAAAATAGGAACTTTAATATCAAGTCCACTTTGCAAACTTCTATGACCATAAAATATTGCTGAAATCCAGCCAAAATTTATACTAAACCCACCTATGGGTTTTTTATCGAGATCAAATTCCCACATGCCATGGTAATCTTTATGTATACTAGTTGCATACCCTTCTTTCAAGCCTTCTGGAGATTGCAATTTTGGAAACTTACGTCCCAATTTTGCTACAATTGGTAATACTACCTTTCTGAACCATGGCGGATTGTTGAATTCAAAAAACGGACTATTTAAAATTAATCCATCAATTTTATTGTCATCCTTGTGGTAATCTGCATATAGTGAACTAATAAGCCCTCCTGTACTATGACCAATCATTACTACTTTATCATTCTTATCCCTTGACTTTATCAAGTCTATAGATATGTCAATTTCATTGAAATAATCTTGCAAATCAGATATCATATTTGGTTTCTGATGCTGAAGCATCGATCTGCCATATTTACGGAGGTCCAGGGCGTAAAAATTCCAGCCGTTATCAACTAACCAATCTGCAAAATGATATTGAAAGAAATAATCTACAAAACCGTGTATATAAAGTATTGCTTTTTCAGAACTCTTATCGCTAGCTTTTTTAATTAGGGTTGCCTCTACTTTACCTTCATTATCCTCGGGTAAAAGTATCTTCTCGGTGCTAAATCCCTTTACATCATCTAATTTCATGAATTTCCAAATTGGTTTGAACAAATGTAGTTAAATTACTTCGCAAGTAAACCATTGGCAATATTAACCCTCATCCAATAAATTTATTTAGAAATTGTGGTAATCAGCATAAGTTTGGGTTTTAACTAAATCATTTTTGATTCTTTTATTCCATCTTTTCTGATTTTTAGTATTTAGACTATGATTGGTTTCCCCATCATATCTATTCTGATATTTTTGATATTCATTTTCAAGCTGAGAATACATTCGATTTAGGGTTTCCCCATTTAGTTTATTTGACTTTTTTAATTTCAATATTTCCTTAAACATTTTTCTGCCATATAACTCACATATATCAAAATGTAATTGTTCATGCTGAAGTATTTCTTCTGATTTTTTGCTATTTAAAGATTCAGGATTCCACCATGAACTGTTACAATAGAACCTTACGTATATATGCCCATTTATTTTACCATTTTCAATGGTTATATCATATCCAAAGGAGCTGGAGGTGGTTGCTGCAGTATGAGCTTTAGACCCTTTTCTGGTAGCTTTGAAATCAGATTGGGTTAATTTTAGATCTTCAGTCCAGTTAATCGCAGGACCATCCTCAGTTTTTATATATTTACTACCATTACCATCTTTCATATTGTGTTTATCCCCAAAACCAAATGATATAATTACTGCCAATAATATCAGGGATATATTTTTAAATACATTATTCATATACACATAACGTGGTTTATTTTGCATTGTTACCAAAAGGGTATTCTAATATTGACGTAAGTTATAAAACAATAAATCCCCAAACGGATATTTAATCACGTTTGGGGATTTGATTTATCCTGATTATTATATAATTGCTTTTATTTTGATTTATCCGGATATGGTGGAATATCAGGAAGAGGTTTATAATCCTTGAGTTGTTCTAAGATAACTTCTATGGCTTTGTTAAGCTGCTCATCATTACCTTCGTATTCTTGAGCTGGATCATTATCAATAACGATATCAGGGTCTACTCCGTAACCCTCTATGACCCAATTGCCATTTTCGTCAAATGGTGCAAATTCAGGTCTTCTAAGGTCGCCACCATCTATAAACGGCATGGAACCTCTTATACCAACTACACCACCCCATGATCTAACTCCAACTAGTGTCCCCATTCCTAATTTTTTAAACTGATAAGGAAATAAATCACCATCAGATGCAGAATAGTTGTCTAGTATAAGAACTTTGGGGCCAAGCATCATTTCACGAGGCTTTGTATTTACGCCATTATTTCTTGACATTCCATATAAGGCTAATTCACGGTTAAGTCTTTCAATTAGCATTGGAGACACATTTCCACCACCATTACCTCTGTCGTCAATGATTAATGCTCTTTTATTAAGTTGCGGATAAAAATGCTTTACAAATTCATTTAACCCTTCTGGCCCCATGTCTGGTATGTGAATGTATCCAACTTGCCCATCCGTAGCCAGATTTACCTTTTCAGTATTTTCCATAACCCATGTGTAATAATACAAGCCAGATTCATTTGAAGTGGGAGTGATTATTTCATCATGAGCACCAGCTACCTCGGGTTCAGAATTAATGGATAAGATTACACTTTTGTCAGCTTTATCAATAAGCATACTGTAGATATCATTAACATTCTTTGTTGATTTCCCATCTATTGCTATGATATAATCACCTTCAGTAACATCCACACCAACCTCGGTTAGAGGAGAACGAGATTTTCTTGTCCAATTTTCACCCATAAGTATCTCGTCTATAACAAAATAACCAGAGTCATCCTTTGATATCTTAGCGCCTAAAAGCCCAAGCTGAATCCTATTTGGTTTTGGTTTATCTCCTCCAGAAACATAAGCATGTCCAACACTTAGCTCTCCTATCATTTCACCAATTACATAATTGAGGTCATTTCTATTGTTAACATATGGTAATAAAACATCATATTTTTGCTGTATTTCTGGCCAATCAAGTCCGTGCATATTTGGAGCATAGAAGAAGTCTCTCATTTGACGCCAGGATTCATTGTAAATCTGAGTCCATTCTTCCTTTAGATTTACCATTACCTTCATGTTAGATAAATCTACATAATCTGTTGGCTTAACTTTACTCTTGGGTAGGCTAATAACAGCATATTTCCCCTTTACGTTAACAAGCATTTTTTTATGGTCAGCAGATATTGCATAGGAGCCTATACTTCCAAGGTTAGTCTCTTTCTGCTTTTTTAAATTATACATCATCAAGTTGGCACCTTTGCCACCTGATTTCCATTGATTGAAGTATACATCATCGCCAATCGCAGTAATATTCCAGTAATTGGCCGCTTTAATGGGTAGTGATATTATTCTACCAATTATTCCGTCGAAATCTATGTCTACTCTAAATTCCGTTTCGGATTTACTTGAATTATCTTTCTTTTTGTCTTTACTATCAGAATCTGCGGTCTCATCTGTCTGTACTTTAACCTCATCATTTTGTGGTTCAAAGGGTGATGGTGTATTTTTATTAAGCGTAACAAAGTAAATTTTATCCATGTCTCTATAGGCATGATTCCATTCAGTTCTGGAATAAATGGGATTGAAATCACGTGATGAGCTGAAGAATAGGTATTTTCCTTTATCATCAAAAGATGGTTGGCTTGCGCTATACCATGTGTCAGTAACCGGTTTTGTTTCTTCAGATTCAATGCTGTAAATAAATATTCTATTGTTTGTAAACGACATTGGTATTGTATATGCAATCCATCTACTATCAGGAGACCAACAGTAATCTCTTATCTCCCATGATTCAGATTCATCAACCTGTTTAACCTCATTGGAGTTTATGTCAACAAGATTCAGTCGGCCCATTTTATCACCCCAAATAAGATATTTGCCATCGGGAGACCAAATGGGGTTATATTTATATGTGTCAGATTCTGAGGTTATTTGTATTGCATCTTCCTTGCCATCTTGATTTTGGATATAAATCTCATCTTCACCTGTGCGATCACTTATGTAGGAAACATATTTGCCTTTTGGTGACCATTCAACATTTCTATCATGTACCCCTGATGATTCTGTTAGATTCCTTGTTACACCAGATTTTGCAGGCAGTGTATAAACATCTCCTCTTGCTCCAAAAACAACTCGTTTACCATCTGGTGATATTGCCCAAGAATTTATCATCTTTGATGCATCTTTTATCTCGTCTCTGCCAGTGGTAAGGTCATTGTTTATTTTTACCTCTACCTTTGAAATACTTCCATCAGAAAAAGAATAATTATAGATAAAACCTCCGTTCTCATATATTATTGATTCATTTCCTAAGGAAGGAAACTTAATGTCGTAATTGGAATAATTTGTAATTTTTGTTGTGGTTTTGTCATTAAGATCATAAACAAACATATTCATTGTTCGGTCACGGTCACTTAGAAAATATATCTTATCACCATGCCACATTGGAAAAATGTTTTGATTTTCATTGTTCGTAATATTTATGGTTTCTTTTGTCTTGAAATCATAAACCCAAACATTGTCTGCCATACCCCCGCTATAGTATTTCCAGGTTCGAAATTCTCTGAAAACTCTGTTATAGGCCATTTTAGATCCATCATCTGAAAATGAGCACCATCCACCTGCGGGTAATGGAAGTTCCTCTGTCATTCCTCCATCTTTGGAGACTTGGAAAAGTTGTCCTTTAAATGAATTAAAAGATTGTTTTCTAGATCTAAAAACAATGTTGTTGTCATCCCTCCATGCTAGAACTATATTATTGGGACCCATTCTATCGCTTATATCATCTCTGCCAAGAGTAGCAGTATGTGTCAGCCTTTTTGGAATTCCTCCTTTCGCTGGGATTAAAAACACTTCTGTATTACCATCATATTGCCCTGTAAAAGCAATATTCTTACCATCGGGTGAAAAATGCGCAAACATTTCATAGCCATTTACATCACTGGTAAGCTTTCTGGCGACACCTCCTTTTAGTGGAACTGAATATAAGTCTCCAGCATATGTAAATACAACATTTTGCCCATGCACAGCAGGGAACCTTAATAACCTTGCTTCATCCTGTGAAAATAGGTTTATACTGCACATAATAATTAAAGTAAATAATAATTTTCTCATATTGAATTAGATTTTAATTGATCAAAAATAACAACTGATTTTTAGTATAATATCATTACAACATGCTTAAAAGCATTTTATTATTTCGATCAATATTTTTTTAGTTGTTTAAAAAAATAGATGTGAATAATTACACTCATAATTTACACTTGAATTATCTTAATTTCATCATTAAGATAAACTAATTTCGCTTCTATATCTTTGTAGTTTAAGTTTTGAAATACTTTTTTATAACCTTTGATTTGCAATATATCTTCATTTTTTTCCTCTCCAGTTTTATAATCAATAATCGTTAACTTAACTTTATCAATAACTACTTTGTCTGGTCTAACTGTGGTTCCATCCTCCAACAGTATTTCAGTTTCATTCTTTATTATTAGGTCTTCTTGAAAATATCTTTTTAGTTCAGGATGAGCTATAACCCTTGATACTAGGTCTTTTATTATGTCAATTTCAGAAGAGCTGAGAATTTCGCTGTCAGATATGTTTGCAAAGGTTGTATATAAATCATACTCGTAATAAATAGACGCTAATATCCTGTGAATGAGTTTTCCATATGCTCTGGAGGATTTACTACTAATCAAATCTGATTTTATATTTTCTGAAGGTGCAACAGAGATAAGTTTTGTCCAGTCTTCAGAAACAAATTTGTTTAATATTAGCCCATTACTTATTTCACTATCTTCAGAATTAAGGGGTAATGAACCAAATTCATATTCCACTTTATCTTTTTCCCATAAACGTTTATGGTCTAGGTAATCGATGAGATATTTACTAAACTGATCCTTTGAATTTGTCTCTCCAATAATATATAGAGCGTGCTTAGGTC
>JABJIE010000091.1 GCA_018661505.1 Lentimicrobiaceae bacterium | reverse complement strand
TAGGATAACATCATTCATTAGGATTAACCCCATCACTCCAAACAGAAAGCATTAATGAATATCTATATTGTTTATTAATTCTATTTATATCTTTCCTTCATACCATCATACCACCATATAAAATCTATATCTTCTATTAATGGTCATAGACAATTATAATATCACACATAAATAATTTGGGGGGCTATCCAGTAATAGCATAATTGAAGTTCAAATTAATTAATCACAAAAAAACTGGGGGCCAATAATTGATAACTTCAATTGCATGAAATCAATTCAAAATTCAGGGGGAAATATATTATAATTATATATAACATAATGATGGCAGTTTTAGAAATCACAAAAAAAATTGGGGGGATCGATCTATAATTTCAATAACATAAATTGAATTCAAAAATTGGGGAAATATATATTATTATATATATACATAATGCTGGCAGTTTATTGATATTCTAATTTTCTTTAGTAATAAAATAAACCTTAATAATTAATAGAACTATATATAGAAACAATAGTAAATTCTATGTATATCAATAATTTACAATATTTAATTCAGTACGCTCCAAGAGTAATATTATCACAAAGCAATAGTGGTATAACCATATATAAAGGTCAAAAACTCAAAACTGATTTCATAATTGATTTTCTCAATCCATTTTATGAAAAATACATATTAAGCAAAAATGATAAGCCTATAAAATTACGATTAAGTGGTATAATATTACAGAAGAAATACCATACATATACGCCATATCTGAATTATCTAATTGATGAAGGCTACATAATTAAAAGCCGTAACCACTTTAAAGGAAAGAGATGCAATGAGTATAAATTTATTAAGAATATGGAATCTTGTGAATTTGAAGAATACCTGAATTATGATAGTAGTCTGCATAAAAGATTATTAAAATTCTATAATGATCCCAGTAACTTTAAAAGTAGTCCAGTAATTGACGAAGAGGTACTAAAATTCACAATTAATAACCTCCGCCATATAAATTTGAATTATAAAAATGCTAAATCATTTCTGGATGATTTTGTAGTTGATAAAAAGAAATATTTAAAAAATCTGTCATCCATTCGAAAAATAAAACATAATCATATTTATGCCAATCCTGATGGTTATGGCAGATTGCACACAAACTTCACCATTCTCAAAAAAGAAATCAGGCATGAGTATTTGACAATTGATGGTGAGATAGCAAAGGAAATTGACATAAAGAACTCCCAGCCATTTTTTCTACTGAAGTTAATGTCGGTCAATATGAATCTAATTGGAGATGCTGGTGACGATTTAATGACATATCATGATGAGGTTATTAAAGGTAATCTCTATGAATATATTCAAAAGCATACAGACAAACAGAACAGGTCAGAAGCAAAAAGATGGATTTACAAAGTGTTATTCGGCAATACATATGTTGAATATGATGACTTTAACATGCTCTTTCCAACTGTATATAGATTTCTTAAAGCCTACAAGACCAGATTTGGTTATAAAGAACTATCTCATAAATTACAGCGAATTGAAAGCAATTTCATTTTCAATAAAGTTTGTAAAAAACTAATGGATCTAGGTATCATCTTTTTCACAGTTCATGATAGCGTTTGTGTGAAAACCTCTGATTTTATGGCAGCAAAAAACATATTTGATAATGAGATGAATATTTATAAAACCAACCTCAAAGTCAATCTTTTTCGAAGAAATATTAATTAAAACTAAAGTATTCCTTCAGAGATTTTAAATGTTTCATCTTGCTCTTTTTCATTTGCTGCTGACTAATTTGCAGATCAACCTTACTTAATTTCTGTCTGAGAACAATTTTGAGTTTCCTTAGCTGTTCAATGGTTTTATCTATATTTTCAATTTTACGAACTGAATCATTTTTCATAACCTATATATTTAAATCACAAAGTCAAATTGGTAACTTTTCTGAAATCTTCAATTTTTAATATATAACTCTAAAAGAATGGAGAAGAATAACGAACTTGAAGTGGTAAATAAGAATATCAAGAATCTTGGCGACCAAAAGAGAAAAGATGCAACTGATATTGAGAAGAAGAAGATAACACTCCAGAAGAAAAAGTTGAGGTTGAAAGAGGAAAAAATGAAGAAAATGGAACATTTAAAATCGTATGAGGACTTTACAGAATCTATTTTGGTGGGTTCTGGTGGAGGTTGATGTTTTGGAGTGGTATAATATATTTATGGTAGGATCATTTGGCCTGTTGCATCTGTGATATATTGGTGAGCATCACAGGCATAATGCCCTGAATAAGATTATTTAATTATTATTCTCCTTTATCAAATCAAGAACAAGTATGCATCGATTTGTGTCTAATAAATAATTATATTTGGAAAACTAAAAACGTTGACCTTTAATATAACTTATGAGATCTTCAAAATTTATCATTTTAGCTAACACGTATTTAAATTTCTTGCAAATGCATAAAGTATACTTGGGTCATATTTTAAACTTATGAAACTCATTTACAACGATATAAGGAAATATCCATAAATGAGAAATAAAAACCATATAACTATACACACAAGTT
>JABJIE010000090.1 GCA_018661505.1 Lentimicrobiaceae bacterium | reverse complement strand
TCCTTCTTGCTCATTTTCAGCTATGAAATGTGCAACCCCTGATTTTTTGCAATGAACATCAGGTCCACCCAGATCGTTTATTGAAATGTCCTCACCCGTAACTTTTTTAGCAACCTTAGGCCCGGTGACGAACATATAGCTATTTTCCCTGCTCATCATAACAAAATCTGTGAGAGCTGGAGAATAAACTGCGCCTCCGGCACATGGGCCAAAAATTGCGGAGATTTGAGGAATTACACCAGATGCCATTATATTTCTCTGAAATATTTCTGCATATCCTGCAAGGCTTTTTACTCCCTCCTGAATTCTTGCACCACCACTATCATTAATTCCAATAACAGGGGCTCCAACCTTCATGGCCTGGTCCATTATTTTACATATCTTCTGGGCATAGGTCTGTGATAAGGAACCTCCAAATACAGTAAAGTCCTGAGAAAAAACATATACCACACGTCCATCGATGGTGCCATGGCCTGTAACAACACCATCCGTTAGGTATTTTTCTTTATCCAAGCCGAATGCATTTGTTTGGTGCGTAACAAACATATCAAACTCTTCAAAGCTACCATCATCAAGCAGTAAGTCTATTCTTTCTCTTGCAGTGAGTTTTCCTTTAGCATGCTGAGATTTAATTCTTGTCTCTCCACCACCCATTTTGGCCTCATCACGCCTAGTGAGAAGTTTATGAATATTATCTTCTATTATCATGAGTTATTAGCTTTAATATTAATTGTATTTTATTGGTTATGTAGTACCTCTGCACATTAACAGGGTATGAGCTTACTATAAAAACTTCAGAATATGGTCTATGAACTAACTTATTTGGGGGATCTATTGGGCAGTTTGGTCGGTCTCAGTTAAGTTTGCTGGTTATTTTTTTTGTCTTCGCATAATTCGGTTAATACACCAAATGTAGATTTTGGATGTAAAAATGCAATGTCAAGTCCTTCAGCTCCTTTACGTGGTACCTTATCAATTAATCTTATTCCCTTGGTTTCAACCTCATGCAAATTTTCCTCAATATTACCAGATGCAAATGCAATGTGGTGAATTCCTTGGCCACGTTTTGATATGAACTTGCCAATTGGCCCTTCTGGGTCAGTGGTTTCCAATAGTTCTATTTTGGTCTGACCTACTTTGAAAAAAGCGGTTTTTACTTTTTGATCAGTTACTTCCTCTATGGCATAACATTTAAGCCCGAGTATTTCTTCATAGTATGGAATTGCCTCATCTAAACTATCTACGGCAATTCCAATATGCTCTATATGTGTTATTTCCATTGCGTAAATTTGATTGTTAAACTTTTAACAAAGGTACGTAATTTTTACATTTTATAGTGCTAAATAATGACAATCTTTTGAAAATTAAGAAATAAACTAAATAAGATAGATCTATTACGATAATTTAATCATTCCAATCACCAGAAAGCTTGATTAAATCTGTTAATGCCTTTACAGCCTCATCCTGTGGTATTCGTTTTGAAACTATTTTACCTTTTTTATAAAGGTTTAAATACCCTTTGGAACTTCCCACAAGACCATAATCTGCACCTAGCATTTCTCCAGGACCATTAACAATACATCCCATAACGGCAATTTTTAATCCTACCAAGCTATCTGTGTGGTGTTTTACTTTTCTAAGTAAATTTACCAATTCAATATTAGTTCTACCACAAGTGGGACAGGCTATGTATTCAGAATTAAAAATTCTCTTGCCCATTGCCTGCAATATTACTTGTAATATTTTCGCGTTTTGGTCATCATTGGTAAGGGTATTACTAAGGCTAACTCCATCTATATATTTATTGTACAATATTGAACTTAAATCAGCCGAAGTTCTAACCATCAAAGTATTGTAATCCAAATCACTATAATCTAATTTTACAATATCAATAATTTTTGAATCTATTATCTTTTCTGATTTTAATGATTCATAAGTATAATCAGAATATTTTGAAGTTTTGTTTGAAATAATAATGGGTCCATTTATTTCATTTACTGGAATTCGTATTTTCTCTATACATTGTTTTTCAATAAAATTATTGCTTTTGGATATTCCGTAGTTACAAGCAAGATATCTAGCGATTGGTAATTCCATAATAGGACTTTCTGCTAAGCTAACTCTTATGGTGTCGCCAATACCTTTAGACAAAAGATATCCTATTCCCAGTGCAGATTTAATTCTACCTTCATCATCACCACCGGCCTCAGTTACGCCTAAATGAATTGGATAAAAAACACCTTTGGATTTTAACCTGTCCACAAGAAGCAAATTTGACTCTATCATTATGGGCACGCTACTTGTTTTAACCGAGAGAACTATATTATGGAAATCATGGATACTAAAAACTTCAACAAACTCCATAAGAGATTCCACCATTCCCAATGGAGTATCTCCATATTCCTGAAGTATCCTATCTGATAATGACCCATGGTTTACTCCTATTCTAATAATAGTATCGTGCTGTTTGCATATGTTGATCAATGGCAATAAATTTCTGGATATGGCTTCAAGGTTTGTTTCATTAACTTCTGATGAATAATAGTTTCCAGGATTTATTCTAACTTTATCTGCGTATAAAGCAGCAATTTCAGCAACTTTTGGGTTGAAATGCACATCCGCAACAATTGGTACCATCAAATTACGTTTTTCCAACTCATCCTTTATTTCTTTTATACATTTTGAATCTGGTATATTTTGGGTTGTTACCCTTACAATTTCACAACCACCATTAACCAAATCGATAATCTGGTCGATTGTTGATTTAATGTTAGAGGTTTTAGTATTGGTCATGGATTGAATTCGCACGGGGTTATCACCTCCCAATTTCAAATTACCTAATTTTATTTCATTTGATCTATGCATTAAGCTCTCAATTCTAAGGTGTTATGTGCAAATCTTTTCATTATGATTCCTGTTGTTATTTTTTAATAATTAAAACGAATGAAGTATTATTGAAAATAATGATTCAAAGTTGGTGATGTGCTTATTCTTATCAAAACGAGAACGATTGAGAACGGTGCAAAATTAGTTATTCCTGGGTTTATTAAAAAAATATTTTTTATCTTCACAAAAAGAAAAACCAATGTTTATAAATGTAGAAACTATGATAATGGACACATTGAAAAATGCTGGAAAACCATTGAAAACTGGAGAAATATCCGATCTTACTGGCATTGACAAAAAGGAAGTAAGTAAGGGGCTAAAAGGACTGAAAGTACAGGATAAAATTATATCTCCAAAAAATTGCTACTATTCCATAAAGTAATGAACAAACCTAGGTTATGCTTATGATAAAAAAAGTATAATATGCTTCCGTTTATTATTCATATTACTAAAATAATCCTTTCG
>JABJIE010000089.1 GCA_018661505.1 Lentimicrobiaceae bacterium | reverse complement strand
TTGTCGCCAGGATTGGTTAGATTTTCAGTAGGGTTAGATCATGATATTGAGCGCTCCTTTAGATTAATCAAAGGATGTATTGATGAGCTAGAGTATTTATAGCTCTTAATTAAATCAAAAAAACCGCTAGCAGATTATACTGATAGCGGTTTTTTTTAACCATTTAATCTGGTTGTATTATTTAATGTCACCAAGTATAAGGGGCATCCCATTATCACTATTGCCAATAATTACAATTTTGGAGTTATTACTTTCAGCTAATTTCACAGTAGCACTTATGCCCTTTTCGCGTAGGATATTTGTTGTTAAACTTGCATTTAAAATCCTGTTCGCTTCAGCTTTACCCTCTGCGTCAATAATTTGTCTCTGGGCCTCCTTTTCAGCTTTTTGAAGTTTAAACTCATATTCAAGAGATTCCTGCTCTTGCTTTAATTTGCCTTCAATGGCTGACTTTATTGTAGAAGGCAAAACTATGGAACGTATAAGCACTTGATTAACGGTCACATACTTTTTTTCTAATATCTGTTTGGATTCTTCGAAAATCTCATCTTGAATTGCATCACGTTTTGTTGAATAAATCTGCTCAGGCGTATATCTGCCGATTACACTTCGTGCTGAAGATCTCAATGCTGGTATAACAACGCGCCTTAGATAATCTTTTCCAATATTAGCATGTAATAGTCCTAGCTTATCATATTCAGGCCGATACCAAGCAGAAATATCTGCCTTTATTTCAAGGCCATTACTTGACAAAACGTTCATGTCTTCTGCTATTTCTTGTTGACGTGTTTCATAAACTATCATTTCATTCCAAGGAGCTATAAAATGGAACCCCTCACCATATGTTTTATCAGTATCAATACCGCCACCAAATGTTTTGAATAAAACTCCTGCATGACCTGCATCAATTGTGATGGTCATACGACTCCAGAACACTACTACAAAAATAATAGCCACTATTACAATTCCAGTGGGTAATATTCTACGTAAATCAAATTCTTGCTGTGCCATAATATTTATGTTTTTTTACTTTGCAAAACTATTTAATTTTTCATTCTAAGAACTATTTTCTGGACGCTTATTTTTAAAATAACTTATAAGGGCTGCACAAAACTATAATTTGCGCATATTTTTGAATTAAATAAGAAGATTTATATTATTAATAATCTTCAAATGGAATTATGTAAATATCCCATCCGTTATCTGTTTTTAAACTAATGGAAATTTTTTTACCGTCTGCGGATACAGCAGGGTATGACTTATAATTATGGCATTTTGTAATTTGCTGTAGATGTGTTCCGTCCTTCCAAACACTAAAAATCTCATTTTTTGATTCAAGTGCATCAGATATAAATAGTATCTTTAAGCCATTTGCATCCCAGGATATGTGCTTTCCATTTATATTTGGAAAATCCTCAACAGCTTCACCGTACCAGTTTATTATTTTTAGTTCTTTACTATTATCAAAGGGGTTTTCATATGTGTATGCAATCAATTTGCCATTGGGACTAACCTTTGGGTGGTTGGAGCTGAATTTATCATATTCGGTTATATTATTTAGATTGTCGTAGATAAAATCATAGCTGTATATATCCCATTTCTTTTTAAGATTGTTGTATCCTGAAAAATATACTTGCCTTCCTGTTTTTGAAAACGAGGGGTTTTTACATTCAATTTTTCTTTTGAAAAGGGGTAAAATATCTGATGTTGTTAAATCCAAAGTATAAATATATTCATTGCCATTCATATTAGAGTTGAAAACTAAGCTAGTGCCATTTGGGTGCCAAGTTGGGTTTTTAAAGTCAACATTTTTCTGACTAAAACACGACGTGCTATCACTGGAGGTGTTGTAAACATACATACAATAATTACTATCCAATAACCCTTGATAAACTAGCATATCACCATTTGGAGACCAGCTCGATAAAGCCTCATCACCTTTAATGCTTGAAATTTTATTTCCGGATAATATATCCAAAAACTGACATTGTGAATTGTAATGAATTAATAATAAAAATATTACGATAGCGTTTTTATGGTTATATATCATCTGATTAAATTGGTATTCCAATTAAAATGTGCCCGTAAAAATAGAATAAACATGACAAATGGTTATTTTTGCGCATATTAAAAATTTGTAAATGATATCGACCGAATCAATATCGAAACTCTTTAATGAGTTTAATAATTTAACTGCCATTGTGATTGGCGACGTTATGGTGGATTCTTATATTTGGGGTACTGTAAATAGAATGTCACCCGAGGCACCTGTACCAATAGTAGAAGTAGAAAAGCGTGAGAATCGTCTTGGAGGTGCAGCAAATGTTGGATTAAACCTCAAAGCACTGGGTGCCAAGCCAATATTATGTTCTGTTATTGGAGATGATCCCAAAGGAAATGAATTCATTGAACTACTAAAGGGTGAAGGCATGTTATTGGATGGAATTATCCAAAGCAGCAGTAGGATAACCACAACAAAGTTCAGGGTTATAGGAAATAACTCACAACTTTTAAGAGTAGATGAAGAAACCACAGAAAATCTTGAAGAGATATATCAAGAGGCAATACAAAATAAGGTAAAAGAAATCATCCAAGTTAACGATGTAGATGTTATTATATTTCAGGATTATGATAAGGGTGTTATTAATGCAGAGCTAATAGAGTTTGTTTCAAAAGAAGCAAAGGAATTTGATATACCCGTTGTAATAGATCCAAAGAAAGAAAATTTCATGCACTACAAAGATGTTACTCTATTTAAACCAAACCTAAAGGAGATCAAAGATGGTTTAAATACTGACTTTGATGAAAATAATGATGCAGACATTGAAATAAATGTAGCCAAACTTCAGGACGAATTAAATGCAGATATGGTTTTAAATACATTGAGTGAAAAGGGTGTATTTATTAGCTGGCGTATTGATGGTGGTTATGAGTCAATGCTAATACCAGCCCATGTGCGCAATATAGCTGATGTTTCTGGTGCTGGCGATACTGTTATAAGTGTTGCAGCTCTTTGTGTTTCTCAAAAATTAGAGCCACCTATTATGGCTGCCATATCTAACCTTGCTGGAGGACTTGTTTGTGAAGAAGTTGGAGTTGTGTCTCTTGATAAAGGTAAGTTGCTTAATGAAATAAACAACATCTTGATTAAAACTTAAAATCCAGAAGAATATCCATGAGCAATAACTCGTTCACACATAAACCAAAGAAAGAGCAGGTTAGAACAATGTTTAACGACATAGCTCACCGTTATGATTTCTTGAATCATTTTCTCTCTGCAGGCATTGATATACAATGGCGTAAAAAAGTTAAAAGACTACTAGTTGATAAAAAGCATGATAATATTTTAGATGTAGCAACAGGAACAGCAGATTTGGCAATTGAACTCAGCAAACTAAATCCCAAACATATCCATGGTGTTGATATTGCAGTAGACATGCTTGATATCGGGAAGCTTAAAATTAGAAAGAAGGGCCTTGGTAATCTAATTACTCTCCAAGAAGGGGATGCTGAGAATCTCAATTTTGATGATGGAAGTTTTGATGCAGCAACTGTTGCATTTGGGGTTCGAAACTTTGAAACACTGCAAAAAGGGTTAATGGAAATGCACCGAGTGATTAATACTGGTGGAATTATAATTGTTTTAGAATTCTCCAAGCCTAAAGCATTTCCATTTAAACAACTATACAACTTTTATTTTAGGTTTATACTGCCATTATTTGGGCAATTTGTTTCGAAAAGCAATAGTGCATATACCTATTTACCTAACTCCGTAAAAGGGTTTGCGGAAGATGAGGTATTTATGAATGAATTAAAAAAGGCTGGTTTTAAGCGGCCCAAACAACAGAGGCTAACCATGGGCATAGCTACTATTTATTATGCACACAAGTAATTTTGGAAAAAGATTAAATTTGCGCGCGTTTTGTCTTGAAACATAAAATTAATTTGGATGGACAATACTAACGACAAACCAAAAACGTTAAATGATAAATTGTTGAAATTGAGCAAAAAAATAACACTTTCCTTTCTTCTTTTCCTCATACTTGTGGGAATTACTATCGATGTGCAGGCGCAGCGAAGAAAAGTATTGAATTTACCATCTTATGATGAAAGCCCATACCACTTTGGATTTATTCTTGGTATAAACAATATGCTATTTAGTATTAATACGGCTGATAATTTACCCAATAAAAAATGGAGCACAGATCAATCACCCGATGTATATGGAGATTCATTGTACGTGTACAGTGTAACATCCAATTCAACACCTGGTTTTTCTGTGGGAATATTAGCAAACCTGAGGATGGGTAAATATACGGACCTAAGATTGATACCTACTTTAACATTTGGAGAAAGAATATTTAACTTCAATATACTCCGTTATCGCAATGGTGAACCCTTATTTGTGGAGGTTAAAAAAAGTGTCACCTCTACCATAGTTGAAATTCCTTTTGAGGTAAGATATAAATCAAAAAGACTAAATAATTTCAGAATGTATGTGCTCTCGGGTATTAAATACTCACTTGATTTAGCTTCACAAAAAAAGGGTGAAAGTAATAGTAACACCAGTAATGTTAAACTATATAGAAACGACTTTTCCTTGGAGGTAGGAGCTGGGGCTGAATTTTATACCGAATATTTTAAATTTGGTGTTGAAGCAAAGATGGGGTATGGTTTTCGTAATCTCAGAATACCTGAGGACAATATTTATTCTGGAAGTTTAGAGTCCATAAGATCGAAAGTTTTCCTCCTTTCTTTTACCTTTGAATAAAAAGTTAACTCAAATGGATATATCAAAAGAAACAGAAGATCTATTTAAGATTGTGGCTGGTAAGTCATCACTAAAAAATCTTGTTTACATTAACACACTTGATGCTTTCAAACATGTAAAAACTCAGGTAGAGAAATTTGCCATTGGTTATAATGAATTTTACAAAGCGGAAGCCGCCATTGCT
>JABJIE010000088.1 GCA_018661505.1 Lentimicrobiaceae bacterium | reverse complement strand
GAAACTTCTTCTAGTTTTTCCCTTAAAAAGGGGCTGCAAAAGTAATATTCTTTTTTTTACTGACAAAACAAATATTGAAAAAAAATAATCTTTTTTTTTCTCGCCTTTAAAACCAATTATTTACACCGCTATATTACAGTGAAATAACCAATAATAATCATCTAAATATTACTCAGCTTTGTATATGAACTAATGCTTAAAGCGGCGGCAAAAGTAGATATATATTTCAGTTATGCAAATAGATTTGAGAAATATTTTTGAAAAAAAATAATTGAATTTATTTTGACTTGATTATGTGGTAATTACATCAAATAAAAAAAAGCCGACATAGGCCGGCTTTTTATGAATTATTATAAAAACTCTAAGTGTATTTAAAATCTTTACCAAGATATGATGCAGTATTTCCCAGAATTTCTTCAATTCTTAGCAATTGATTATACTTTGCAATCCTATCGGTACGACTTGCTGAACCTGTTTTTATGAGTCCCGTGTTAAGAGCCACAGCAAGATCGGCAATTGTTACATCTTCTGTTTCTCCTGATCGGTGACTTATTATTGAAGTGTAACTATTTCTTGTTGCCATTGAAACGGCATCTATGGTTTCGGTTAATGTACCAATTTGATTAACTTTTACAAGAATCGAATTTCCAACACCTTTTTTAATACCTTCATCTAACCTAATTGTATTCGTAACAAATAAATCATCTCCTACAAGCTGAACTCTATCACCCATTTTATCTGTCATTAGTTTCCAACCATCCCAATCGTCCTCAGCCATACCATCTTCAATTGATACTATTGGATATTTCTTTGTCCAGTTATCCCAATAATCAACCATTTCAGCCGGTGTCAATTTATCTCCTGTTGACCATTTTAAATGATATACATTTTCTTCAGGTATAAAGTATTCGGATGAAGCTGGATCAAGAGCAATATAAACATCTTCGCCTGGTTTATAACCAGCTTTTTCAATGGCTTCCAATACTACCTTAACAGCTTCTTCATTTGATTTTAGGTTTGGAGCAAATCCTCCTTCATCACCTACATTTGTAGAATATCCTGATTTACTAAGAACTGATTTCAGGTTATGAAATACTTCTGTTCCCACCTGCAATGCC
Organism: Lentimicrobiaceae bacterium; assembly: GCA_018661505.1. Taxonomy (GTDB): domain Bacteria; phylum Bacteroidota; class Bacteroidia; order Bacteroidales; family F082. The sequence goes on along the minus strand of JABJIE010000088.1, from coordinate 58,983 downwards.
TCGCTAAAACTTCTAGCACCAACTGGCATAATCATAAATTCCTGAAAGTCGATACTATTATCAGCGTGAGAACCACCATTAAGTATATTCATCATAGGTATTGGTAACATTTTTGCATTAACACCGCCAATATATCTGAATAAATGTTGATTAGATTCCTGGGCAGCTGCATGTGCTACTGCCATTGAAACACCTAAAATAGCATTTGCTCCCAGGTTTGCTTTATTGGGTGTTCCGTCAACCTCAATCATTCGATTATCAATCTCAACCTGATCCATAACATAGTAACCATTTAACTCCTCGCTAATGATATTATTTACATTCTGAACCGCTTTTAAAACTCCCTTACCAACATAGGTATCGCTATCTTTATCTCTCAATTCAACCGCCTCATGAACTCCTGTGGAAGCTCCTGAAGGAACAGCCGCTCTACCAACAATTCCGGATGTTGTATAAACATCAACTTCAACAGTTGGATTTCCTCTGGAATCCAAGATTTGACGACCGTGTATACTAGTTATTTGACTCATATTCATAAAATTTATAAATGAATCGCGAAAGTACCATTTTTATTCAAGGTGATTAAACTGTTGCTCGAAGTTCATGAGTAATTAATTACAAAATCGACAGGATTGTAAAATATGTATGCTAAATCACCATTAAATCGTTTGCACTACAAATTTAAAGTCACAAAAAAAGGATAAGAGCAGTACTCTTATCCTTAACTTACATTAGATTTTATGCAGTCTATTTATCTTCCTTTGCCTTATCGTCAGCTTTAGGCTCAGCTTTCTTAGCAGCCTTTGGCTTTTCTTCCTTGGCTTCAGGTTTAGGCTCAGCTTTCTTAGCAGCCTTTGGCTTTTCTTCCTTAGCTTCAGCTTTAGGCTCAGCTTTCTTAGCAGCCTTTGGCTTTTCTTCCTTAGCTTCAACTTTAGGCTCAGCTTTCTTAGCAGCCTTTGGCTTTTCTTCCTTGGCTTCAACTTTAGGTTCTGCCTTTACTTCTTCTGTATTGGGCTCTTTCTTTTCTACTATTTCACCCACAAGATCTTCCTCTAGAATATCTTCTACAACTGATGGTGCCTCATCCTTTATAGCAGTAACAGCTTCTTGTTTTTTGGCACCACCGCCTCTACGACGACGAGTTGATTTTGCTTTCTTGGATTTGTCTGTCAGTAATAGTTCGTTGTAATCAACCAACTCAATCATTGCCATTTCAGCATTATCACCTTGACGTTTACCAATTTTTATTATTCGAGTGTAACCTCCTGGGCGATCAGCAATTTTACCAGAAATATTTCTGAAAAGTTCAGTAACCGCATATTTATCATTAAGATAACTAAACACAACTCTACGAGAGTGAGTGGTATCTTCTTTTGATTTTGTTAACAAAGGTTCAACATAACCTCTAAGGGCTTTTGCTTTAGCAACTGTAGTTGTTATTCGCTTATGCAATATTAACGATGCTGCCATATTAGCGAGCATTGCTTTCCTATGTGAGGATGTTCTTCCTAAATGATTAAAACTCTTTCTGTGTCTCATCTCGCTTAATCCTTATCTAATTTATATTTTGCTGTATTCATACCAAACTCAAGACCTTTTTGTTCAACCAACTGGTCTAGCTCGGTAAGAGATTTTTTACCAAAGTTTCTAAACTTAAGTAAATCATTTCTATTGTAAGCAACTAATTCACCAAGTGTTTCAACATCTGCAGCTTTCAAGCAGTTTAGAGCTCTTACAGAGAGGTCTAAGTCAACAAGCTTAGATTTTAACAATTGACGTATGTGCAGTGTATTCTCATCAAACTCTTCATTAACCGATTTTTCCTCGGTTTCAAGTGTTATCCTTTCATCTGAGAATAACATGAAGTGCTGAATTAATATTTTAGCTGCTTCCTTTAGAGCTTCCTTTGGATGAATGGATCCATCAGTTTGTATATCAAATACCAATTTTTCATAATCGGTTTTTTGTTCAACACGAAAATCTTCAACGTGATATTTAACATTCTTTATGGGAGTATGTATCGAATCGATAGCAACCGTTCCAACCAACGCATCCTCGTCTAAATTCTCTTCAGCAGGAACATAGCCCCTACCTTTTCCTATTGTAAGTTCAAGACTTAACTTTACAGAAGGATCTAGGTTACAAATAACCTCTTCAGGATTTAACACCTGAAATACAGAGAGAAATTTATTTATGTCTCCAGCGTTGAATACTTCTTGATCACCAATAATGATGTTAACCTTTTCGCTATTTTCACTTTGAATTTGTTGCTTAAAGCGAATTTTCTTAAGGTTCAGCACTATCTCAGTAACATCTTCAACAACACCTTTTACAGTAGAAAATTCATGTACAACGCCATCGATTTTTACTGATGTAATGGCAAACCCTTCAAGTGATGATAATAAAATACGTCTCAGGGCATTACCTATAGTTATACCAAAACCTGGTTCCAATGGGCGGAATTCAAATATACCGCGGAACTCATCGGCTTCATTCATTACAACCTTGTCAGGCTTCTGAAATGCTAATATTGCCATAGTTTATCTATTTTAGAATTAAATAGTTAATTATTTATTATTTTGAGTATAACTCAACAATAAGTTGTTCTTTAATATTCTCCGGTATCTCCTCACGTGGAGGATAGTTTAGAAATTTGCCTTGGAGTTTATCAGAATCCCATTCCAACCAAGAAAAGCTTTTATGTGATTGTTCAAGTGAATCTGTAATTGCAATTAGACTTTTTGATTTTTCTCTAACACCAATAACATCACCTTCTTTTAAGGAATATGAAGGTATATTAACAATGCTACCATTTACTGTTATGTGTCGATGCGAAACTAACTGACGAGCTCCTGATCTTGTTGGAGAAATTCCCAATCTAAAAACAGTGTTATCAAGACGAGCTTCAATCAACTTTAGAAGGTTTTCACCAGTAATTCCTTTTTTACGAGTTGCAAGCTTAAACACATTACGGAATTGTCTTTCCAGAATTCCATATGTATATTTAGCTTTTTGCTTTTCTTGAAGCTGAATACCATATTCAGATTGCTTTTTCCTTCTTTTATTAGTACCATGCTGTCCAGGAGGAAATGCTTTCTTCTCTAGAAACTTATCAGGTCCGTAAATAGGATCATTAAATTTTCGTGCAATTTTGGATTTTGGTCCTGTATATCTTGCCATAGCTTAGATTTTTTGCTAGTTATTAATAAGAGAAATTAAACTCTTCTTCTTTTAGGTGGACGACAACCATTATGTGGCATTGGGGTTACATCAATAATTTCAGTAACTTCAATTCCTGAGGAATGAATAGTTCTAATTGCTGATTCCCTTCCTGCTCCTGGTCCTTTTACATAAACTTTAACCTTACGGAGACCTAGGTCATATGCAGTTTTTGAACAATCAGTTGCTGCCATTTGGGCTGCATAAGGGGTGTTCTTTTTTGAACCTCTAAAACCCATCTTACCTGCAGAGGCCCATGAGATAACCTGTCCTGTATCATTGGTCAATGATATAATAATATTATTGAACGATGCTTTAATATAGGCCTTTCCTATGGGGTCTACCTTAACAACTCTTTTTTTTGTACTTCTGGTCCTTTGTGCCATCTTTCTACTTATTACTAGACTATGAATTGATTAATTAATATTATTTAACAGCCATTTTTTTATTGGCAACAGTTTTCTTACGACCCTTACGGGTACGTGCATTATTTTTAGTATTCTGTCCTCTAAGAGGTAAGCCTAAACGATGGCGAATACCTCTGTAAGTTCCAATGTCCATTAAACGTTTAATGTTCATTTGAGTTTCAGAGCGTAACTCACCTTCAACTTTGTAGTTTTCGCTAAGCACGTTACGGATATCATTTTGCTGATCATCCGTCCATTCTTCTGCTTTAAGATTCCAATCAACACCCGCTTTAGTGAGTATTTTTTGTGCAGTACTTCTACCTACTCCGTAGATATAAGTTAAGGCGATTTCTCCTCTCTTTTTATTTGGGATATCTACTCCAGCAATTCTAGCCATAATTATTATTTTTATCAGTTAAACGAAAACAGATTAACCCTGCTTTTGTTTATACTTTGGATTCTTTTTATTAATAATATACAATTTACCTTTACGACGAACTAATTTATCGTCAGGTGTTCTTTTTTTTATTGATGCTCTTATTTTCATCTTACTAATCTATTTGTATCTGAATGTTATTCTACCTTTTGTCAGATCATATGGAGACATTTCCAATTTTACTTTATCTCCAGGTAATATTTTTATATAATGCATTCTCATCTTTCCTGAAATATGAGCAGTTATTATATGTCCATTTTCCAGCTCCACCCGAAACATTGCGTTTCCAAGAGATTCAATTACCGTACCATCCAGTTCAATTGACTTTTGCTTTGCCATAGTTACTGACTATTTGTTATTTAATTCTTGTTCAATATATTCAAATGTTGACAATATATCTGCCTTACCTTTTCTTACCACAACATCATGCTCAAAATGAGCTGATGGCTGCTTATCCATGGTACGGATTGTCCAACCGTCATTATCCTGAATAACCTCTTTAACTCCGAGATTAATCATTGGTTCTATTGCCAAACACATTCCAGACTTTAACTTTATCCCCGATCCTCGTCGTCCATAGTTTGGAATTTCTGGTTTTTCATGCAGATTTCTACCAACACCATGTCCAACTAAATCTCTCACAACAGAATATCCAAATCCTTCAACATATGTTTGAACTGCGTTGCCTATATCTCCAACTCTTTTTCCAACAATTGCTTGATCGATTGCCAAATACAATGACTCCTTTGTCCTTTGAAGCAGTAAGAGTATTTCTTCTTTCACCTCACCAACAGCAAATGTATAAGCAGAATCGCCGTAAAACCCATTCATATAGGTACCACAATCAATCGAAACTATGTCTCCGTTTCTTAACTCTCGATTACCAGGTATTCCATGCACAACTTCATCATTTACTGAGATGCATAGTGTTGCAGGAAACCCTCCGTATCCTTTAAAACCAGGTTCGGCACCATTGTCAAGGATATAGGTTTCAGCAACCTTATCCAGCTCCAATGTTTTTATGCCTGGCCTAATTATTTTGGCTACTTCGGCTAAAGTTTTTCCAACAAGTAAAGAACTCTTTCTTTGTATTTCAACTTCTTCTTCAGTTTTAATATAAATCATAAACCGGAGGAAGTTAAATTACATATTAAATGGTGATTTGCCTTTAATTCTTCCTGACTTAGTCAGTCCGTCATAATGACGCATCAATAAATAACTTTCAATTTGTTGCAGTGTATCAAGAACAACACCCACAAGAATTAACAATGAGGTGCCGCCATAAAATTGTGCAAACCCACTGTTTACTCCAGCAATCATAGCAAATGCAGGCATGATTGCAATAATTCCCAAGAATATAGATCCTGGTAATGTTATGCGTGAGAGAATATTATCAAGATACTCTGCTGTTTTTTTACCTGGTTTAACACCTGGAATAAATCCACCATTCTTTTTCAAATCATCAGCCATCTGCTTAGGATTTATTGTAATAGCGGTGTAGAAATAGGTAAATAATATAATCATTATGAAAAAAGTAAAATTGTACCAAAATCCAGTAAAATCAGAGAAAGCTGAAGCAAATCCAGTCAATGAATCTGATTCTGCAAAACCAACTAGTGTTATTGGCAAGAACATAATTGCTTGAGCAAAAATAATCGGCATAACACCTGCTGAGTTTACCTTAAGTGGAAGGTACTGTCTTACACCTCCATATTGTTTATTTCCAACAATTCTTTTGGCATATTGTACGGGAACTCTTCTGGTTCCCTGCACTAATAGTATGGTAAAGAGTATAACAAATATCAGAACTACAATTTCTAATAGGAAGTATACAAGTCCACCACCGAGAGCTCCCATTTTTGAAGCAAACTCCTGTACCAGTGATTGTGGTAGATAGGCAATGATTCCAATCATAATAATGAGTGATATTCCATTTCCAATACCCTTATCAGTAATTTTTTCACCTAACCACATAACGAATAGTGTCCCCGCGATTAGAATAATAGTGGATGATATCCAAAAGAAGAAATCCGGCGAGGTTACTGCTGCGCTAAATGGAGTTATTGCTTCGGATGGAAGTTGAGATACCAGGTTAGCTATATATCCAGGAGCCTGAAGCCCTACGATTATAACTGTTAGATATCTTGTTATTTGGTTAATCTTACGTCTTCCACTTTCACCTTCACGTTGTAGCCTTTGAAAATATGGAATCGCCATCCCCAGCAACTGAATAACAATAGATGCTGAAATGTAGGGCATAATACCCAATGCAAATATTGAGGCATTGGAAAAAGCACCACCGGAAAACATATTCAATAGACCCATAAGCCCACCTGAACCTTGCTGTTGCAGATTTGCAAGCATATTGGGGTCAACACCTGGTAGTACCACATAGGATCCTAAACGATAGATCAGAATAATACCAAGGGTGTAAAGAATACGATTCCTTAGTTCATCGATCTTATTTATATTCCTTATGGTTTCGATTAACTTCCTCATCTATTCTTAGATTTTTGTTGCAGTACCACCTTGAGCTTCAATGGCAGCCTGCGCTGTTTTAGTAAATCCATTTGCTGTTACTTCCAATTTAGCTTTAAGCTCACCATTACCTAGAATTTTGATTAGGTCATTTTTTGATGCTAAGCCATTCTCAATAAGTATTTCCTTATTGATTTGAGTAACTTTCTTATTGTCTGCTAATTCCTGAAGAACACTCAAGTTAACACCTCTGTATTCTTTGCGATTTATATTTTTAAATCCAAATTTAGGAACGCGTCTAAATAATGGCATCTGGCCACCTTCAAAACCTATCTTACGTTTATAACCTGATCTAGACTGGGCTCCTTTATGCCCTTTAGTGGATGTGCCGCCACGTCCAGAACCTTGTCCACGTCCAATTCTTTTTTTGTTCTTTACAGAACCTTCTGCAGGTTTAAGATTACTTAAATCCATTATAATATCCTTTTTAAATTTCTTCTACCTTCAATAAATGCTTCACTTTATTAATCATTCCCTCCACTTGTGGTGTAAGGTCATGCTCTTTTGGCCTATTGAGTTTTTTAATCCCCAATGCCTTTAGTGTCAATTTTTGCCTCTGAGGTCTATTAATTGCACTTCTTACTTGTGTTACTCTAACTTTCTTCATTTCCTTCCTTAGTTTTGACTGTTAACCGTTAAAAACAGTGTCAAGTTCAACACCTCTCAATTGAGCTACTGTATATGGGTCTCTCATTTTAGTAAGAGCGTCTATTGTTGCTTTAACAACCGAATGAGGATTTGAGGAGCCCTTTGACTTTGCAAGAACATCTTTAACACCCACACTCTCCAAAACAGCACGCATAGCACCACCTGCAATAACACCTGTACCAGGAGCAGCAGGTTGAACATAAACTTTTGCCCCACTGTATTTTCCCATTTGTTGATGCGGTAATGTGCCTTTTAAAACAGGAACTTTCACTAGATGCTTCTTGGCATCATCAATTCCCTTTGCAATTGCCGAGGTTACCTCTTTAGCTTTACCCAGACCATAACCAACAACTCCATTTTCGTTTCCTACAACAACAATTGCTGAAAAGCTGAAAGTACGTCCACCTTTGGTAACCTTTGTTACTCTTTGAATGCTTACCAAGCGATCTTTAAATTCGATTTCGCTGGATTTAACACGTTTTATATTTGCGTTTGTCATGATCGATTAAAATTTAAGTCCTCCTTCTCTGGCAGCATCAGCTAATGATTTGATTCTACCATGATATAAATATCCGTTTCTGTCGAAAACAACTGTTTCAACACCAGCGGCTTTTGCTTTTTCAGCTATGGCCGTACCAACTAATTTAGCCTGCTCTATTTTATTCACTTTGGCATCCTTGGCATCTGCAACTTTTGAAGATGCTGAAACCAAAACTGAACCAGTACTATCATCTATGAGTTGGACATAAATTTGCTTATTACTTCTGAAAACCGACATTCGTGGTCTATCAGCAGTACCAACAACAGTTTTTCTGATTCTTCTCTTTATTTTGAGCCTGCTATATGCCTTTTTATTCTTTATTCCCATTACTATTAGCTTTTACCTGTTAACAGTTTCAATAGTTTATTATTTTTCACCAGCAGCTTTACCAGCTTTTTTCCTAAGTTCTTCGCCTTGAAATTTAACTCCCTTACCTTTATACGGCTCAGGTTTACGTAAAGAGCGAATTTTTGCTGCCACCTGACCCAGAAGTTGTTTATCCACTGAAGACATTTTGATTAGAGGATTTTTACCTCTCTCGGATACAGTTTCTACTTTAATTTCTGATGGTAGCTCAATATATATATGGTGAGAATATCCCAACGATAAGTCTAAAAGTTGACCTTTAGCTTCGGCTTTATAACCAACACCAACAAGTTCTTGAACAACATTAAAACCTTCTGACACTCCTTTAACCATATTGGCAATCAATGCTCTATAAAGTCCGTGCATTGACTTATGCTCCTTTTTTTCTGTTGCTCTCTCAAGAACTAGTGTCCCATCTACATTTTTCACACTGATAGCTGGGTTAACTAGTTGTTCTAATTCTCCTAATTTTCCTTTAACTTGAACTCGGTTTGTGTCGGTTATGTTAACCTCCACACCTTCTGGTAAAGTTATCGGCATTTTTCCTATACGTGACATTGTCTTACTCCTTCTTATTAACTTACGTAACAAATTACTTCACCACCAACACCAAGTTTCCTGGCTTCTTTATCGGTTATTACACCTTTTGAAGTTGATAGTACAGCAATTCCTAAACCATTTAGAACACGTGGCAATTGATTTGAGTTCACATATTGACGCAAACCAGGTCGCGATACTCTTTTCAGTTCGGTAATAGCTGATAATTTAGTTACAGGGTGATATTTTAATGCAATTTTAATTGTTCCCTGAAAGCCCTCATCTTCAAATTTATAGTTGAGGATATATCCCTTTTCAAAAAGGATTTTAGTGATATTCTTTCTAAGATTAGAAGCGGGTACTTCGACCATTCTGTGCTTTGATGTCACAGCATTTCTAATTCTAGTTAAATAATCTGCAATTGGATCGGTTATCATCTGACTAAACTTTATTAAATATTTTTTACCAACTGGTTTTTTTAACTCCAGGAATCAAGCCTTGAAGAGCCATTTCACGAAAATTAATACGTGAGATTCCAAATTGTCTCATATAACCTTTCGGTCTTCCTGTTAATTGACAGCGATTATGCAGGCGCACTGGAGAAGCGTTACGAGGTAGTTTTTGTAAACCCTCGTAATCTCCGGCTGCTTTTAATGCAGCACGTTTATCTGCAAATTTAGCTACCATTTTTTCTCTTTTGCGCTCACGCGCTTTCATTGATTCTTTTGCCATGAGCTATGCTTTTTTCTGATTTTTAAACGGTAGTCCAAATGCTTTAAGCAATCCAAACGCTTCCTGATCAGAAGTGGCGTCAGTAACAATTGTTATGTTCATACCATTTATATTATTCACTTTGTCAATGTCTATTTCAGGGAATATAAGTTGCTCGGTAACACCAAACGAATAATTCCCTCTTCCATCGAAACCCTTGTCGTTTATTCCTCTGAAGTCACGTACACGAGGCAAAGCCACACTGATAAGTCTATCCAAAAATTCATACATTTTCACGCCACGGAGTGTAACTCTAACGCCTATTGCATTTCCCTTACGTAATTTAAAATTACTTACATCACGTTTAGAGATTGTTGGAACAGCCTTCTGACCTGTTATCGCAGACATTTCTGTTACACCCATTTCGATAAGTTTCTTATCGGTTAGGGCAGCACTGATGCCTTGATTCAAAGAAATCTTTGTAATTTTTGGAACCTGCATTATTGATTTATATTCGAAATCTTTCATCAATGCAGGAATGATTTCTTCAGTATACTTCTTTCTTAATCTTGGTGTTGCTTCCATTACTTAATAGCCTCCCCTGATTTTTTTGAAATTCTAACTTTTTTTCCTGTACTTTCATCTAACTGAACACTCGTACGAGCTGGTTGACCATTCTTATCTACAGCCATTAGATTAGACATGTGCACAGAAGCTTCTTGCTTTACAATCCCACCTTTGGGATTATTAGCGTTGGGTTTGGTGTTTTTCGATATCATATTAACACCTTCTACGATAGCTCTGCTAGTTTCAACATCAACAACAAGCACACGGCCTGACTGTCCTTTGTTGTTCCCTGCAATAACCATTACGTTATCCCCTTTTTTTATGTGTAACTTAGCCATAACTAAATTTCTTTCTTTTAAAGCACTTCAGGTGCTAGTGATACTATCTTCATAAACTGTTTCTCACGTAATTCACGCGCAACGGGTCCAAAAATACGAGTACCCATCATTTCACCTGCTGCATTTAATAATACTACAGCATTGTCGTCAAATCGAATGTAAGAGCCATCGTTACGACGCACTTCTTTTCTAGTTCTAACAACTACTGCCCTTGCAACTGCACCCTTTTTTATATTTCCGGATGGTAATGCACTTTTTACAGTAACAACCACCTGATCGCCAATTGATGCATAACGGCGTTTCGTTCCGCCAAGCACCCTGATGCAAAGTACTTCCTTAGCTCCGCTGTTATCTGCAACAGCAAGTCTTGATTCTTGTTGTATCATGGTTATTTAGCTCTTTCTATTATTTCTACTAATCTCCAGTTCTTATTTTTGCTCAGTGGACGTGTTTCCATAATACGAACAGTATCACCTATTCCACAGTCATTCTTTTCGTCATGAGCAGTAAACTTGGTAGACTTTTTAATAAATTTACCGTAAACAGGATGCTTAACGCGACGCTCAACCTGAACCACAATAGACTTATCCATTTTATTGCTTACCACAAGACCGGTTCTTTCTTTCCTTAAGTTTCTCTTTTCCATCTTCTGATTACTTATTATTAGTTTCTGCTATGATTCTACTCCTTAACTCCGTTTCAAGTCTTGCAATAGTTTTCCTGTTTGTACTGATATCGTGTGGATTTTCCAAAGGAGAAACTGCATGATTTAACTTTAGTTTTGTTAAATGTTTGCGTTCTTCTTCAAGACGCTCTACGATATCAGCCTTGCTAAGCTCTTTTATAACTTCTTGCTTCATTATCCTATTTTTTGCTCAGTGTAATCTCTTCTAACAACAAACTTGGTAGTTACAGGTAGTTTTTGCGCAGCAAGTCTCATAGCTTCTTTTGCAACAGCTACAGGAACTCCTTCTGCTTCAAATAAAATTCTTCCTGGTGTAACACGTGCAACGAAGTACTCAGGTGCACCCTTACCTTTACCCATCCTAACCTCTGCTGGTTTTTTTGTAACCGGCTTATCAGGAAATATCTTTATCCAGATCTGACCTTCACGTTTCATATAACGCGTAACGGCCTGACGTGCAGCCTCTATTTGACGTGATGTTATCCATCCCTCCTCAAGAGTTTTAATGCCAAATGATCCGAAAGCCAATTGATGACCTCTCTGGGCATTGCCTTTCATTCGACCTTTTTGCTGCTTTCTGTATTTCGTTTTCTTAGGTTGTAACATTCCTATTTGACTTTATAAATTTCTAATAAATTTTCTGCTACCTTCTTCTTTGTCTACCGCCTCCTTTTGGACCAGACTGTCTTGATTTGGAGCTTGGCACATTAGCAGAAACTAATTCAGGCTTACCATAAATTTCACCCTTGAATATCCAAACCTTAATACCAATACGACCATATGTTGTATGTGCTTCAACAAGTGAGTAATCAATGTCAGCACGAAGTGTTTGGAGTGGAATACGTCCCTCTTTGTACATTTCACTGCGGGCCATTTCTGCACCACCAACTCTACCAGAGATAAGTACTTTTATACCCTCAGCACCTAAGCGCATTGTTGAAGCAATTGATGTCTTAATAGCTCTACGGAAACTAACTCTTCCTTCTATCTGACGTGCAATACTAGTAGCAACTATATGTGCATCCAATTCAGGACGCTTAATTTCACTGATATTGATTTGTACTTCTTTCTGAGTAAGTTTCTTTAACTCTTCCTTAAGCTTATCAACTTCTGAGCCCCCTTTACCTATTATAATACCGGGACGAGCAGTGAAAATTGTAATTGTTACAAGTTTAAGTGTACGCTCGATCATTATTTTCGAAACTCCAGCTTTAACAAGACGCGCTGTAAGATATTCTCTAATCTTTCCATCTTCAACAAGCTTTCCTGAAAAGTTTTTTCCTCCGTACCAGTAGGAACTCCATCCTTTGATAATTCCTAGCCTTAGACCTATTGGATTTGTTTTTTGTCCCATTATTTATCTGTGTTTTCGGTAATAACTTCTTCTACTTCTTCTACTTTCTGAACTCTATTGCCTAATATTAGGGTAACGTGATTTGATCTTTTACGTATACGATGCGCTCTACCTTGAGGAGCAGGTTGTATTCTTTTCAACATCCTTGCACTATCTACGCTAATCTCTTTAATGAAAAGTTGGTTATCTTCAACTCTTTCTCCTTCGTTTTTAACCTCCCAGTTTGCAATTGCTGAACGTAATAATTTGTACAGTCTGCCTGAGGCCTCTTTTGGTGAGTGTTCAAGTACACTCATTGCACTTTCAACATTCATACCCCGAACCAGATCGGCAACAATACGCATCTTACGTGGAGAAGTAGGTACATTACGAAGACGCGCAACGTAAAGTGATTTACGCTCTTCTTTCCTTTTCTCTGCACTTATGTGTTTTCTTGATCCCATTATTCTGTACTTTATTTATTACCTTTATTCTTTTTACCAGCATGACCTCTAAATAATCTTGTTGGTGCAAATTCTCCCAGCTTATGTCCAACCATGTTCTCGGTTATGTATACTGGTATAAATTTATTACCGTTGTGCACTGCAATTGTTTGACCTACAAAATCAGGCGAGATCATAGATGCTCTCGACCAGGTTTTTATTACAGTTTTCTTACTAGCTTCTACATTCATCAAAACTTTTTTCTCAAGCTTAATGTCAATGAATGGTCCTTTTTTTAATGATCGGCTCATATTAAGTTCAATTAATACTCCTTAATTATTTCTTTCTTTTTTCTACAATGTACTTGTTCGACGCTTTTTTCTTAGATCGCGTGCGGAAACCTTTTGCTGGTAAACCTTTACGTGAACGTGGATGTCCACCTGAAGCTCTTCCTTCACCACCACCCATTGGGTGATCTACAGGGTTCATGGCAACACCACGTACTCTCGGACGACGGCCTTTCCAACGACTACGACCAGCTTTACCTGATTTCTCAAGGTTATGATCAATGTTAGAAACCATTCCTATGGTAGCCTTACAAGTTTGTAAAATCATTCTAGTTTCTCCTGAAGGTAGCTTAATGATAGCAAACTTTCCTTCGCGAGTCATCAATTGGGCATATGAACCAGCACTACGTGACATCTTAGCACCTTGTCCTGGGCGCAGCTCAATATTATGAATAACTGTACCAAATGGTATTTCACTTAAATACATTGTATTTCCAACCTCTGGTGTAGCTTCTTTTCCAGACATAATTTTCTGGCCTACTTCTAATCCATGAGGAGCTACAATGTACCTTTTTTCACCATCAACATAGTTTATTAAAGCAATACGTGCAGTACGATTTGGATCATACTCGATTGTCTTAACAATACCAGGGATTCCTTCTTTGTCCCTTTTAAAGTCAATGATTCTATATTTCTGTTTATGACCTCCACCAACGTTGCGGATTGTCATTTTACCTTTATTATTTCTACCCCCAGTACTTTTCTTCCCTGAAAGAAGACTTTTCTCTGGTTTACTGGTAGTAATATCGTCAAATGCACTTATAATTTTAAAGCGCTGACCAGGTGTTGTCGGTTTATATTTTTTGAGAGCCATTTCTAAATATTGCTAAAGAAATCAATAGTTTCACCTTCTTGTAAAGTTACAATAGCTTTTTTGAAGGCATTTGTCTTACCAGAAATTACGCCAGACTTTGTATTACGTGATTTCCTTTTACCTGAATAATTCATAGTATTTACGGATAATACTTCAACACCGTAAAGAGTTTCAACCTCACCCTTAATCTGTAGTTTATTTGCTCTTTTATCAACAATAAACCCATACTGGTTTAGATCCTCACCTTTTGCGGTCATCTTTTCCGTAATTACCGGTTTTAATATTATACCCATCTTTTCTCAGTTTTAATTTTTCGCGAATACTTCAACGATGGTTTTCAATGAACTTTCAACAAAAACAATTTTCTTAGCATTAAGTATTTCGTAAGTATTTATACCTTCTGCTCTCAGAACCTTAACTTTTTGAAGATTACGAGCTGACAAGTAGATATTCTCGTCAGAGTTATTCAAAACAACTAAGGTTTTATTACTGTCTATGTTAAAATTTTTCAATATTTCCTTAAAATCCTTTGTTTTAGGATTTTCTAACTTAAAATCTTCCACAACAAGAATATTCTTTTCTTGTGCTTTGTATGATAATGCAGATTTTCTTGCCAAGCGTTTTACCTTTTTATTTAGTTTAAAGGAGTAATTACGTGGATGTGGGCCAAATATTCTACCTCCACCACGGAATAAAGGATTCTTTATGCTACCTGCTCTTGCAGTACCAGTACCCTTTTGACGCTTAATCTTACGTGTACTTCCAATTATGTCGCTTCTTTCCTTGGAATCATGAGTACCCTGACGTTGACCAGCCATATATTGTTTTGCATCTAAATATATTGCATGATCATTGGGCTCTATTCCAAAGATGGAATCATCAAGCTTCACCTTTCTTGAAGTTGCTTCTCCGTTTACCTTATGAACTACTAACTCCATCTTTCTAATATTACTAGTGAATTATTAGGACCTGGAACAGCTCCTTTTACTACAACTACATTTTTCTCAGGAATAATTTTCATCACCTGAAGGTTAGTAATCTTAACCCTGTCTCCTCCTGTGCGGCCAGCCATACGCATACCTTTAAATACACGTGATGGATATGAAGATGCTCCAATGGAACCAGGAGCTCTTAACCTGTTATGCTGACCATGAGTTGCATCATTTACACCTCGGAAATTATATCTTTTGACAACTCCTTGAAAACCTTTACCTTTTGATGTTCCAACAACATCAACGAATTCTCCTTCGTTAAAAACCTCTACGGTTAATATATCGCCAAAACTCTTCTTTTCCTCGAATCTACTAAATTCAGCTAAATATCTTTTCGGTGTTGTTTTTGCTTTATCAAAATGCCCTTTCATTGCCTTTGATGTATGCTTTTCCTTTTTGTCTTCAAAAGCAAGCTGTATCGCCTCGTAGCCATCAGCTTCCTTTGTACGAACTTGGCTTACAACACACGGTCCAGCCTCAATCACAGTACAAGGAACATTTCGTCCTTGCTCGTCGTATATTGAGGTCATACCGATTTTCTTACCTAATAATCCTGACATCGTTAAAAATCTTTAAACCGTTTATAGTTATACTTTAATCTCTACTTCAACACCACTTGGAAGCTCAAGCTTCATCAATGAGTCTATGGTTTTTGAAGACGAGTTAAATACATCCATTAATCTCTTATAAGTGCTTAACTCGAACTGTTCGCGTGACTTTTTATTTACAAAAGTCGAACGGTTAACAGTAAATACTTTTTTATGAGTTGGTAAAGGAATGGGACCGTTAATAACAGCTCCTGTTGATTTTACCGCCTTTGCAATCTTTTCTGCTGATTTATCAACCAGATTATGATCGTAGGATTTCAGCTTTATTCTAATTCTTTGACTCACGATAGTATGAATTTATCTAATAATTTCCTTTAATTTTCTTAATCACTTCTTCTGAAACAAATGCTGGAGCTTCTTTAAATGAATCAAACTCCATACTTGATGTAGCTCTACCTGATGTAAGTGAACGTAATGAAGTTACATATCCAAACATTTCAGACAATGGTACCTTAGCTTTTACGATTTGGTAACCTACTTTTGCTGAAACATCTTCTAATATTGCTCTTCTTTTATTTAAATCTCCTGTCACGTCTCCTAAATAATCCTCAGGGGTAACGACTTCAACTTTCATTATTGGCTCCATCAATACTGATTTTGCCATCTTTGCCGCAATCTTATATCCAACTTTTGCAACCATTTCAAATGCTAGTTGATCTGAATCAACCGGATGAAATGATCCGTCTTTTAGTGTTACTTTCAAATTGTCTACTGCATAACCAGCAAGAACACCATTCTGCATGGCATTCTGAAAACCTTTTTTTACTGATGGTATAAATTCTTTAGGAACATTACCTCCCTTAACTTCATCAATAAATTGCAATCCTTCTTCTCCTTCGTCAACAGGGCCTAACTCAAATTGAATTTGAGCAAACTTTCCTCTACCACCTGTTTGTTTTTTATATGTTTCCTTATGATCAACAGTTACCGTTACAGCTTCCTTGTAGTTAACTTGTGGTAAACCTATGTTGCATTCAACACTAAATTCTCTTTTCAACCTATCAACAAGAATATCAAGGTGTAACTCACCCATTCCAGAAATTATAGTCTGGCCTGAATCCACATCTGTAGCAACTTTAAAAGTTGGGTCTTCCTCAGCAAGCTTTGCCAAAGCAAGAGACATTTTATCAATATCCTTTTGAGTTTTAGGCTCAATTGCAATGCTTATAACTGGATCTGGAAAGCTCATAGCCTCCAATATAATAGGATGCTTGTCTTCTGTTAGTGTATCACCAGTATGAATTTTTTTGAATCCAACACCAGCACCTATATCACCAGCCTCAATAACCTCCAAAGGCTCTTGCTTATTAGCGTGCATTTGCATTATTCGACTTATTCGTTCCTTTTTACCAGTGGATACGTTGTAAACATATGAACCAGCTTTTAGTTTACCTGAATAAACTCGGAAAAAACAAATTCTTCCAACAAACGGATCAGTGGCAATTTTAAAAGCCAGTGCGCTAAAGTTATCACTTGGGTCTGCACTACGATATTCTTCTTTGTTAGTTTTAGGATTGATGCCTGCTACATCTTCTACATCAAGAGGACTTGGTAGAAACTCTATGATAGCATTTAGAAGCATTTGAACTCCTTTATTTTTGAACGCCGAACCACACATTACAGGAGTAATACTCATATTTAGAGTAGAGGTTCTAATAACGTTAATCATTTCCTCTTCAGTAATGGAGTGTGGGTCTTCCATGAATTTTTCAAGTAACTCATCACTTTCTTCAGCAACACCTTCTATGAGTTTCATGCGATAGTCTTGAGAAATTTGCTCAAGATCTTCTGGAATTGGCACTTCAACTACTGTAGTTCCATCTGAACCTTCTTCCCAAACAAACGCTTTATCCTTTACTAGATCTACAACTCCCTGAAAGTCATCTTCAGCACCAATTGGAATTTGAATTGGAACAGGGTTAGCACCTAATCTATCTCTCATCTGCTCAATAACGCCAAAGAAATCAGCACCAGAGCGGTCCATCTTGTTAACAAAACTAATTCTTGGCACTTTGTATTTATCAGCCTGTCTCCATACTGTTTCAGATTGGGGTTCCACACCACCAACTGCACAAAAAAGAGCAACTGCACCATCTAATACACGCAACGAACGTTCAACTTCAACTGTGAAGTCAACGTGACCAGGTGTATCAATAATATTAATCTTATATTTCTTACCAAACAACTGCCAATATACTGTTGTGGCTGCAGAGGTTATAGTGATCCCTCTTTCTTGCTCCTGAACCATCCAGTCCATGGTAGCTCCACCATCATGTACTTCTCCCATTTTATAATTACGTCCAGTGTAATATAGGATACGCTCAGTTGTGGTAGTTTTACCAGCATCTATATGAGCCATGATACCGATGTTGCGGTTCAGGCTAAGTTTGCTTGTATTTTCGTTATGGGTTGCCATTAGTCTAAATAGAGTCTTTTCTTAAAATCTGAAATGTGAAAACGCTTTGTTAGCCTCGGCCATACGGTGAGTATCTTCTTTCTTTTTGAAAGCAGCACCTTCTTCCTTGTAAGCAGCTAAAATCTCACCGGCTAGTTTTTTACCCATACTTTTCTCATGACGCTTGCGTGAGAATCCTATAAGGTTTTTCATTCCTATTGACATTTTTCTACTTGATCTAATCTCAGAAGGAATCTGAAAGGTAGCACCACCAATTCGTCTACTTCTAACTTCTACATTAGGAGTAACGTTTGCCAAAGCTTTTTTCCAAACATCAACAGGATCTTCATTTGTCTTATCCGCTACGATATCCATAGCTTCGTAAAATAACCTGTATGCTGTATTTTTTTTACCTCCAAACATCATGTTATTTACAAACTGAGTAACAAGTACATCATTGTACTTTGGGTCTGGAAGGATGATGCGTATTTTTGGTTTCGCTTTTCTCATGTTATAAAGCTTATGCTGTTAATTATTTTTTTGGACGTTTAGTACCGTATTTTGATCTACGCTGAGTTCTACCCTCAACACCTGATGTATCAAGCGCACCGCGAATGATATGATATCTTACTCCTGGAAGATCTTTTACACGGCCACCTCTAATCATAACAATGGAGTGTTCCTGTAAGTTATGCCCTTCCCCAGGAATATATGCATTAACCTCTTTATGATTTGTAAGTCTAACCCTTGCCACTTTTCTCATTGCTGAGTTAGGCTTCTTAGGAGTTGTCGTATATACTCTAACACATACACCACGACGTTGTGGGCATGCATCAAGGGCAGGAGATTTACTCTTATCTACGAGTTTCTTCCGTCCTTTTCTTACTAATTGCTGTATTGTAGGCATATTAAATACTAATTTTAATCCTATTGTTTTTAAGAGCGCGCAAAAGTATTAAATCTTTCAACGCAGAACTTTGTTAACTGCTAATAATCTTAGAAAACTTTTAAGGTAAATATAATCCGGAAGGGTTTTTTAAACCACTCAGTAAAAACTGTTTTTTGCTGAGCCGGAAACCTATATCGTTTTACCTTGTCAGGTCCCTTTAACTATTACTGTTTCAGTAAGTTTCGTCTATTACTCACTTAAAACGGGCTGCAAAGGTAAAAATATATTTTTTATTAACAATACTTTGGGGATAATTTTTTGTTTTTTTTTGGGCGATTACAGAGTTTTTGAGTCCATTCAAAAAGATCTGCATCATTGTAATCTATTGTATAAGCCGTATTTAAACATATTGCCTGGGCGAGATGTTATTGTAATATTATTAATATCTACCAAAGACTTACTCTTATTCCAAACAAATATTTTGAGCTTTATGCCCTCCAAGGATTTAATATTTTTTAGTGCTAATCGCATATCAATGGTAAGAAATACATTTTTTACTGAATCATTTTTTAAGTTAAACTCTGCGGAATTCGAAGCATTCCAAAACATAGCTTTATTATCTCTATAAACAGATCCAACCAAAAGAGTTTTTGAATCAAATTCCGGAACACGAAACTCAGCAGCAATATCTAAGACATCATAATTATTTCTTAAAATCTCCTCAAGATCAAAGGTAATGGATGGGCCCCACACTGTTGTTGAGTCCAACTCAACATAATAACCATATACAGTGTCATGCTTTACCGCAGAAGATTTATATTGCCAATTACCATAATTATTCTCAAAATTGGTTGATGCAATTGTATCTTTGACAATTACATTGCTGTCCATTGGCATTTTCCGTGAAAAGATATTAATATCATAGGTAAAACCATTCTGGACACCTAAATGATAAGGGAATTTATTTTGAACAATTTGCAATTCAGAGCCTGTTAGCGCATGTGTAATAACTACATCATTTTTAATGCTATCTACATAACTACTAAATTCTAATAAGCTAATGTTATTATTACGTTTTGTGAAATAATCAACTGTTCCATTATATTTATCAAAATAATAATCGTGAAAATATGGTATACAATCATCTATTATGTGTACATCTTTGTCAGAATTAGTAACTATAGATGTATTAAAAAGCTCTTGATAGGGCTGCTTATAGAAAACCATGTAATGTTTTCTCTCATTAACTAAGACATAAATATTAACAGACATTAAAACTATTATTAGAATAGATATAATAATGGGTTTTATTCTTTTTTGGAATGAGAAAATATAAATATATATATAAGGAGTGGAGAAAATTAGCATTGAGTATTGTATAATTGGATTTCTCAACACTGAATATAAGTAGCCTATGGTTACTGGTAATATAAACCATATAATTAATAATGCTCTTTTGAGTATGCTATCCTTTATTAAAAAAGAATTTCCCCTCATGGACACAACAACTATTATAATAATTATTAAAACTATCCAATTTAGTATGGAAAAGTGAACCATATAATTGAAGTAATCAAAAACAAATGACCATTCGGGCTTAGAAAGCCATCCTCCGATACCACCTTCGGATAATTGGTGTAAAAATATTTTCAAGTGAGGTAAATACAAAATGAATATTATAACACCAGCTAGACCATATTGTAATAAATCCTTTTTTGATTTTATAAAAATCACTCCGCTGAAACCTACAATTGCAGCAAACAATAAGCTGAAGTGGTGATTATAAGCCGCTAAAGCTGAAAATAAAACATAAGGTATAAGGTATCTGTAACTTCTCTTTTCAAAAAAATACAAACTCCAAAATAACACCATAATCAAAGTGATTAGCAGTCCACTTGAGTATGGTCTAGCAATCTGACTATACATAACAAAAAACTGAGTGGTTGAAATCATTGCAGAAGCAAAAAGGCCCACAGCACTACTGAACCATAATTTTCCAATTTTGTAAACAAGCCATATCGATAATATTCCTGAAAGGATGAAGGGTAATTTTACCCATATTTCTGATGTTCCACCCAATTTTATCCAGTAATAAAGGAATATCTGGACACCTGCTGGATGGGTATCTCCAAGCATTACTCCATACTTTATTACATCAAATATATTATCAAATTGCAATCTACTTAAAGCACTAAGCTCATCATGCATAAAAGGCATATCTCCATAATTCCAAAAGCGAATAAAACCACCTACCAAAATGATAATTGATAATAAGTAGTATTCATATTTGTTACTAAGCGGAAACTTTCTAATGAATTCTTTCATAGTTCGGATACAAAATTAATTAATTGTTGAAAAACCATCTTTAAAGCACCTTTTTTCTTTATCTAAAAACTTAATTTTGCCGACACAATAAAATTTACTGTGAGCGATTTTTTAAAACAATTAAACAAAGACCAGCTTAGGGCCGTTACTCAAATAAATGGTCCAACCATGGTAATTGCTGGAGCAGGGTCAGGAAAAACACGAGTTTTAACTTATCGTATTGCCTACTTATTATCCAAAGGTATTGACCCCTTTAACATTCTCGCGCTAACATTTACAAATAAGGCTGCAAGAGAAATGAAAGAAAGAGTCATAAATCTTATAGGTGATGGTGACGCAAGAAATGTTTGGATGGGTACTTTTCACTCAATTTTTGCTAAAATTCTTCGTATTGAAGGACATTATTTAGGATACCCATCAAATTATACAATTTATGATAGTAATGACAGTAAAAGGCTCATAAAAAACATTATATCTGATATGAAGCTTGATACTAAACAGTATTCTCCATCATATGTATCGAGCAGAATTTCAATGGCAAAGTCATCACTAATTAGCACTGATGAGTACGCAAATGATTCTGACATACAGTCTGCTGATGAAAGTGCTCGAAAGCCCTACATAAAAGAAATTTACTCAAGATATCAATCACGGCTCAAGAGAGCTGATGCGATGGATTTTGACGATCTCCTTTTTAATACATACATACTGTTTTCAAGATTTCCAAAAGTCCTGTATAAATACCAGCAAAAGTTTAAATACACATTGGTTGATGAGTATCAAGATACAAACCACGCTCAGTATCTAATTGTAAAAAAACTTGCCGCCAATACTGAACAAATATGTGTTGTTGGAGATGATGCACAAAGCATTTACGGTTTTCGAGGTGCAAACATCAGTAACATCTTGAATTTTAAAAGTGACTATCCTGATTTCAAGATGTTCAAATTAGAACAAAATTACAGATCAACCAAAACGATTGTTGAAGCGGCAAATCAGGTTATTACTTTCAATAAGGAACAGATAAAAAAAACTGTTTGGACAGATAATAATACTGGAAATAAAATTGGTTACTTCAAGGCTCAAAGTGATACTGAGGAAGGAAAAATGATAGCCGATTCCATTTTTGAAAAGAAAATGAATGAACAGTTATCCAATGATAAATTTACAATACTTTACCGCACCAATGCTCAGTCTCGAAGTATTGAAGAGGCTTTAAGAAAGAAAAACATTCCCTACAGAATATATAGTGGGCAATCCTTTTATACAAGGAAAGAAATAAAAGATTTGCTTGCCTATTTTAGATTAGTCATTAACAATAACGATGAAGATGCCCTTCAAAGGATTATTAATACACCTGCTCGTGGTATAGGTAAAACAACAATTGAGAAAATTATTGTTGCGGCCGACATCAACAATGTTAATATTTGGGAGGTTATTAATAATCCAGCACAATATGATCTGAAGGTAAACTCTGGAATTGTTTTAAAATTAAACAACTTCAGCACAATGATTAATAGCTTTTGTGTTGTAAACAAAAGTAAAGATGCATATGAAACTGCAAATCATATTGCGGTATCGTCAGGGCTGCTAAAAATGTTTCGAGAAGAAGACACACCTGAGGCAATAAGCAGAGTCGAAAATATTGAGGAACTTCTTAATGGAATCAAAGAGTTTACAGAAAAAGCAATAGAAAAAAGCGAGGGTGATATGTCTGTTCACAAAACCTTGGATGAGTTCATGGAAGATGTTGCACTTTTAACAGATGCTGATTCTGATGATGATGAAGATCGTGACAAGGTTATGATGATGACTATTCATGCCTCAAAAGGTTTAGAATTCCCACATGTTTATATTGTAGGTCTTGAAGAAAACTTATTTCCTTCCATTCAATCAATTACAACACGCACAGAACTAGAAGAAGAAAGAAGGCTATTTTATGTTGCATTAACGCGTGCAATGGAGACAGTTACTTTATCTCATGCGGAGACCAGATATCGATGGGGTAATTTTACTATAACTGAACCAAGCAGATTTCTTGATGAAATAGAAGAAGGCCTGATAGATAAGCCCAAAGAAAGTCTTAATCTATCCAATCGAGAGAGTAACTTTTCAAAAACTCAGTCTGATACTGGTCAGCATTCATTCAAAAAACGAAACCTCATGCCATTAAGTAATAGTGGTGCCGAACCGACGGAAGATTCAGATATCTCTGAGCTAAAATCAGGAGCTGATGTGGAACATGCTAAGTTTGGCCGAGGTAAAATAATATCAATTGAAGGTAGCGGTCCGAATATGAAAGCAACTGTATTTTTTAATAGTGTTGGAAATAAAAACCTCTTATTACGATTTGCCAAACTAAAAATTGTTTAGAATAGCTTTTAGATTCTTTATGAAATAATTAGTAATTAAAAACTTTCATATTATTACTTTTGCAAAAAACATTGTCAGATGGTCACAGTTGATATAAAATCAATTACAAAATATTATGGTGAACAAAAGGCCTTAAATGAGGTAACCCTTTCCATTAAAAAAGGAGAGGTTGTGGGTCTACTTGGTCCTAATGGTGCAGGAAAATCAACTCTAATGAAAATAATAACCTCATTTGTTCCACCCACATCTGGAAAAGTAAGTATTGAAGGCTTTGATGTACAAGAAAAACCTCTTGAAATTAGAAAAAGGATTGGTTACCTGCCGGAGCATAATCCTTTATATCATGATATGTATGTAAAAGAATATCTGAATTTTGTTTTAAACACATATCCCGGTTCTAAAAATAATAAAACTGTAATCAAGGATATAATTGAGCTTACCGGTTTAGGTCCAGAACAAAAAAAGAAAATTGGCATGCTTTCCAAAGGTTATCGACAAAGAGTAGGTCTTGCCCAAGCACTTATACACAATCCTGACATTCTCATACTTGATGAACCAACATCTGGACTTGATCCAAATCAACTTGTCGAAATAAGAAAAATCATTACGGATTTGGGGAAATCAAGAACAATAATTCTTTCAACCCATATAATGCAAGAGGTAGAAGCCTTATGCAATAGAGTTATAATAATAGATAAAGGCAATATTGTTGCTGATGATTCTCCAAAAAACCTTAGCAAAACAAAAAGAGCATCAACTGATTATCATGTTGAGTTTAAAGAGGTTATTAGCAAGAAATCATTGGAGGGTATAAAAGGTATATTAAACGCAAAAAATATAGGTGGAAATAAATGGTTACTTTCTTCATCATCGAAAATTGACTTACGTGAGGATATATTTAAATTCGCGGTAAAAAATAACTACAATGTGCTTTCTCTATCTGTTGATGAACAAAAAATGGAGGACATTTTCCAGAATTTAACAAACTAATTAAGTATACTATTTGTAAAAAAGAACTTGCATAATATAATTTTTATATTTTTGCAGCTCGCAAAACGATAAGTGGAAAAATTTGATTGATTGCAACCACGAGAAAAAATGCTAAAGCAATGATCCTCTACCCGCAATCATCCTACCACTTGAAATTATTTATTTTAAAAAAGCACTTATATGTCATATTTTTTTACATCGGAATCGGTATCAGAGGGACATCCAGATAAGGTTTCAGATCAAATTTCAGATGGTGTACTTGATGAAATGTTACGTCAGGACCCAGATTCCAAAGTAGCATGTGAAACACTTGTTACAACAGGGCTTGCGATGATTGCAGGAGAAGTTAAATCGACGGCTTATGTTGATCTTCAAAAGGTTGCAAGACGAGTAATAGAAAGAATTGGTTATACGAAAGCCGAATATAGGTTTGATGCTGATTCATGTTCTGTATTATCAGCATTGCATGATCAAAGCGCAGACATAAACCAAGGGGTTGATAGAGATTCTGCTGAAGCTCAGGGAGCTGGTGATCAAGGTATGATGTTTGGCTTTGCAAATAAGGAAATGGATAATTATATGCCATTTACAGCAGGAATATCACATGACCTTTTATATGAAATGGCAAATATCAGACGTGAAGGTAAAGAAATGCTATATCTGCGCCCAGATTCTAAATCACAGGTTACACTGGAATATGACGACGATCATAATGCCATTGGAATTAAGACAATTGTAATTTCTACTCAACATGATGATTTTGCTTCCGAACAAGAAATGCAAAAAACAATAAAATCTGATGTTGAAAATATTTTAATCCCAAGGGTAAAGAAACAATATTCAGATAAGGTTAAGGCATTATTTAATAGTGAAATGGAAATTTTAGTTAATCCAACTGGTAAGTTTGTAATCGGTGGTCCACATGGCGATACTGGTTTAACAGGAAGGAAAATTATTGTTGATACTTATGGTGGTCATGGCGCCCATGGTGGTGGGGCTTTTTCAGGAAAAGATTCATCAAAGGTTGATAGGTCTGCGGCATATGCAACAAGGCACATAGCAAAAAATCTTGTGGCCGCTGGTGTTGCCGACAAAGTTCTTGTTCAGGTAGCGTATGCAATAGGAGTTGCTGATCCTGTGGGCTTTTTTGTTGATACCTATGGAACATCTAATGTTGATCTAAATGATGGCGAGATTGCTCGAAATCTAGAAAACATATTTGATATGCGACCATATGCGATTGTGTCAAGATTTGGATTAAAGAATCCTATTTTTGAGAAAACGGCTGCATATGGTCACTTTGGTCGCAGTCCTTATATTAAAGAGGTTGAGGTACTATACAAGTCTGAGGATACTAGTTTCAAAGAAAAGCGAAATGGGATAGATATTTATTCCAAAGATGTAGAATTTTTTGGATGGGAGAAACTAGACTATGTAGATAAAGTTAAGAGTGCTTTTGGCATCTAGAAAACATTAACTGGAGTGGGAAACCACTCCTTTTTTTTTGTAAAATAGTTAATTGAAATAATAATTAGCCTATTTAATTAATTTACAACTAGTTTTTTGGTAACAATAATATCTGTACCATATATAACTGAAACTAAATAAACTCCTTTGGGCACATCGTACAGATTCAATTTTAAACTACTTTCTCCTCTATCAATAATGCCATTCTTTATAACATTTCCCATCATACTATTTATATTGTAAAAGAAATCACCATTTAAGCTACTAGAAGGGTCATAATCTAGTGAGATCCAACCAGTGGAAGGATTGGGATATATACTAAAGTCCCTACTTATAGAATAAAAGTCATCATCAATACCAAAGGATATTGTATTGAATTCAACAAATACTGATACTTGCTCGGCTTCAAAGTCTAAATTATAGAAAACATATTTTATGATGGAACTACCTATTGTATTGTTTGGATTTATGTAGGCTTCAAAAAAGTCATCTGGACTACTACCGCCAGCAGGAACAAACAAATATTTTAAGGAGGTATCAGTTTCAGTGCTATATACCTCTCCCCATTTAAAATAATTTGTAACACCTTCATAGATTGAAACTTCCTCACGAGCAACTTTTATGTTGGATCCGTTACCCGTATTATTATTAAAAATTGCTTTTAGGCTAAATATATTACTAGCAGGATCACCATATACTTTTAAGGTATCACCATCTTTATATACTTCATCATTAACCAATATCTGAAAATTCTGATTATATGCGTTTAAAGTAAAGGCTATAACAAAAATTGAAAATAATATCTTTCTCATGATAATCGGAGATTTTATATGCTTAAAAAATGTTGACGCAAATATCACAAAAAAACCCGGCATTTTTGACGCCGGGTTTATATTATGTAAATATAATTAAGAAATGTCAAATGAAATTACTTAATTATTAATTTCTTTGTTTGGAAAATTTTCTCATTTAAAATAAGTGAATAAAAGTAAACACCGGTATTTAGATCTGAAACATCAATATCCAGTTTTCCATTTCTTTCTTCAATATTAATCTCTTTAATTGTTGCACCAAGAATATTAGAAAATTTTAGTTTCGCTGATTTAACTTCTTTTGGAAAGTCAAACTTAATTTCAGCAAAATTCAATGCCGGATTTGGATATATGTCTGAAATTTCGGTGTTACTAAAAATTGTCTCACTAATATCATTCGGTAAAGTATTATATTTAACAAAAACACTTATTTGATCTTCAGGTGTTGCAACATTGTAAAAGGTATACTCTACGGTAGAAACTCCCAAAGTTCCATGGATCTCATAATGAGCACTAAAGTCCTCATCTGCTGACTGCATTCCAGCGTTTATTAGTATCGTAGTTCCTGCGGTATCCAGGAACGGAGGATAACATGCACCCCAACAAAAGTAATCGGAGGAGTTTTCAATAATTTCAATCCTTTTTCTTATCACTCCAACATTAACATTGTCATTTGAGTTATTATGAACTACAGCATGAAAAACTAACTCGGGTTGAGGCCATTCAACAGTAGACAAAATAACAGTGTCTCCCAGAGCTACATCATCCCAGGAAAGCGAAAAGGACTGAGCATTTAGTGAGAACACAATCATAAATGAAATGATGGAGGATAGTAGTATTTTCTTCATGAGTTTAAAATTATTTGTAATTAAAATTGTGATTAAACAAATTCTTTACCAAATTCACCGCAAAAGTAAACATATTTACCTTTCTAACAACTTCCATATTTAATCACTATGTTAAAGACATTAGTAAAAACGATTAGGTTGCTCAATTGACAATAATATTTAACATTTGCTATGAATGTAATTGGATAAGATAATAGTAAATAATTTGAGCAAAGACAACCATCTTAGAGTTAGAAGTGTCATATTACTTTAATATGTAAAATGAAGAAAGCATATTGTTAACTATTTTTATATAAATTTGGCGTCTCCAAATATTAAATTAGTCTCAAAATAAGCAACAGAGTCATAATGGTTTTACACTAAAAAAAAAATTTATTGTATCATGAAAAAAATTTCTACATTAATTTTTCTAATAATTGCTACATTCACATTTGTGAATGCTCAAACATTTGTAAGTACAGATCCTGAAAACAAGAAGGTAATTCTTGAAGAATTCACGGGGATTCACTGCGGATATTGTCCTGATGGACATGCAATCGCTCAAGGAATTCAAAACGCAAATCCGGGTGAGGTATTTTTAATTAACATTCACGCAGGCGGATATGCAGTTCCTTCAGGCAATGAGCCTGACTACAGAACTCCATGGGGTGCTGCAATAGATGGCCAAGCTGGGGTTGCTGGATATCCTGCTGGTACTGTTAATAGACACGATTTCGGAAGTTGGTCCATGGGAGGCGGAACTGCCATGAGTAGAGGCAGATGGTCTTCAGCCTCAAATGTCATTTTAGCCGAGAGTAGCTATTTAAATGTTGCATTGGAAGCAACCATAGTAACTTCAACAAGACAACTTGTTGTTGAGGTTGAAGTTTATTACACTGG
Source organism: Lentimicrobiaceae bacterium (assembly GCA_018661505.1). GTDB lineage: Bacteria > Bacteroidota > Bacteroidia > Bacteroidales > F082. The sequence continues at coordinate 30,475 of JABJIE010000088.1, read as the reverse complement.
CGATAGTCCAGAACCAACCAATAAATTAAATCTTGCCATCCTTCAAAACAATGTTTATGGGCCACAATCAGGTGGAGGTGCTGGAAACAACTACAAGCATATGCACATGCTGCGTCATCTTATGACAGGGCAGTGGGGCATAGAACTTACACAAACTTCTACTGGGTCTTTTTATTCAAATACCTTTGCATATGAGTTACCATTAGATTATAATGGTGTCGACCTTGTCTTAGATAACCTTGAAATAATTGCCTTTGTAGCTGAAACAACTCAAGAAATTATTAGCGGTAACTCAGCTGGTGATATAACTTTTGTGGAATCCAATGATTATGATGCTGCAATAACATCTGTGATTGCTCCTCAAACATATTGCTTTGATGAATTAACACCAACTGTAAACTTAAAAAACTACGGGGAAATTAATCTCACAAGCTTAGAGTTTACATACTCAATAAATGATGATGATGAAATGACATATTCATGGACCGGAAACCTCGCTCAGCTAGAAAGCGAGGTAATTGAGCTTCCTACTATGACTTACACACCTACTGATGAAAATTTGTTACACGTACAATGTGACCTACCTAATGGTGAGCAGGATGAACTACCTCAAAATGATTATTTTAATGGAGTTGGTCAGGGTTCTCAAAATTACCCGCAGAATATAAATTTTGGTGTTAAAATTGACGCTAATCCAGAAGATATTACTTGGAATGTGTCAAATAGTGTTGGTGACATAATAGCAGAAGGTGGTCCATACTCAAACACAGGGTTTCAAATATCACCAATAGATTTATCAGAAGTAGGATGCTATGAGCTAACATTAAACGATGCCTCAGGAGAGGGATTGTCGGGAGGTTTTTATCTAATCACCGATGAAGATAATGATATTATTTGGGAAGGTTCTGATTTTACATTCCAAGCTAAAGCCGAGCTTGCTCGTGGCATGATCGTAGATATTAATACTGAGATTGCAGCAGAGGATATATCCATACATCCTAATCCAATTTCCGCAACTGCTAATATAGAATTTACGTTGGATAACTTATCAAATGTCAACATATCGCTATTTGATATATTAGGCAAAAAGGTACTAGACGTATTTAGCGGAGATATAAATGGTGGTTCACATACCATAAAATTGAATTCTAGGGACTTAATCCAAGGTATTTATTTTGTTAAGCTTCAAATTGATAACAACACAATTACTAAAAAGGTACTAGTAACTAAATAAACTCAGTTATTTAATAATTTAAAATCGCTATGCACATAGGTGTATGGCGATTTTTTTATTGATAAATTTCAGGTTTGATGGAAAGAGCTTACAATATTTGAAATAAGTGAGGCATTATTATTTACAGATATTTTAAAAAAACTCACTTATAGTGGGTCAACATCAAATTGAAAAATAACAGACTTGTATTCAGAAATTGTTTTGGTAATTGCTACTGATTTATGAATGTAATTTTTTACTTCGGACAAGTTCATTCCTTTGGGAATCTTAATCATCGCTTGTTTTATGTAAAAATTACGAATTCTTCCAACCAAAGGATATTCTGGTCCATAAACTAAATTGCCATATTTATCTCTCAGACATTTTACAAAGGCGGTTGATGCATGATTCACTACTTCTGTTTTACGATGTTTCATTCTCACAACTATAAGTCGGTAAAATGGTGGGTATAAAAACTTTTTACGATCCTCCAATATCCTATGGTACATCCCCTGAAAATCATGATTTACAACATCTCTTAAAATGAGATTATCAGGTTTCCAAGATTGAATAATTACAATCCCTTGTTTCTCCTTCCTTCCTGCTCTTCCACTTACCTGTGACATAAGCTGAAAGCTTCTTTCATGAGCCCTAAAATCAGGAAAATTGAGCATGCTATCAGCACTCAAAATGCCAACAACAGAAACATTATCAAAATCCAACCCTTTGGTCACCATTTGCGTACCCACTAATATATCTGTTCTATGTTGCTCAAAATCAGATATAATTTTATTGTATGAGTTTTTACCTCTTGTTGTATCCAAATCCATTCTATCAATTCTCGCATCCTTTAAAAGAAGGCCCAATTCTTCGGTAACCTTTTCGGTACCAAATCCCTGCATCTTTAAATTGGAATTACCACAATCTGGGCATGCTTGGGGTATTGTTGTTGAGTAACCACAATAATGACATTTAATCAGCTCACTAAATTTATGGTATGTAAGGGTGACATCGCAATTCTTACACTCGGGAACCCAATGACAAATATCGCATTCAATACGCAAGGAAAACCCACGTCTATTTTGAAATAATATTGATTGTTTGCCATTTGACAAGGCATTAGTAATCTCACTAATAATAACCGATGAAAAGTGGGACTTCATCATTCGCCTCTTGTGTTCCTCCTTTAGGTTTACAATTGAAACACGAGGGAGTTTAATATTACCATACCTTTGAGTTATTTCCGAGAGTCCATATTTACCGTTTAAAGCATTGTAATAACTTTCAATGGAGGGAGTAGCAGAACCAAGTAACACCTTAGCTCCATGCAATGTGGCAAGATAAATTGCTGCATCTCTAGCATTGTATCTTGGTGATGGATCGTATTGTTTATAGGAGCTGTCATGTTCTTCATCAACTATTATTAATCCTAGATTATCAAATGGTAAAAATAGGGACGATCTTGGACCAAGAATTATATCAAAATAATTCCCATCACCGTTACCATTGATATTATTCCAAACCTCAACTCTTTCATTCTGACTATATCGGGAATGATATACCCCTACTCTATCACCAAAATATTGGCGTAGTCTGGATATTATTTGAGTAGTTAAGGCTATTTCAGGGAGTAAATATAAAACCTGCTTACCTTTTGCAATCATCTCAAAAATCAGTTTGATATACAATTCTGTTTTACCACCCGAAGTAACACCATGGAGTAAAACCACATTATGTTTGGAAAAATGGGATTGTATATTACTGTAGGCTTTCTCCTGATGTTCGCTCAGAATAACCTCGATAATAGTTTTAGATAAATTGCCAGTATCTAACCTACTTACAATTCTTTCATTACAAATCAGAACTTCTTTTGTGATTAGGGCCTTCATTGCTGAATCACTTCCACCCGACCTTTGTAGTAATTCTTTTTGACTAATTTCAAAATCATCTTCAATTGGAATTCCTGCTTGAGCTATGAATGACATGAGTATCTCCAATTGCTTATGAGCTCTTTTACCCAAATCATCCATTAGCACATGAAGCTTTTCCTCACCATGGAATTTTTTATTCAGACTTATATACTTTTTGATTTTTGGTTTATAAATCTCTTTTAATTCTTCCTCCATAACAACCATCTTATTTTCGATCATTGTTTTAATCAGAGGGAGTACCTTCTTATAACCAACAATATTAGTAATGTCTCCAATTGTAAGTTTACTGTTAGTCATTAATGCCTCAGTTATCTGATATTCGGATTTATTCAATGAACTCTTATCGGGCACAAATAAAGGGGAAAGGGCTATTTTTGACTCGCTTGCGAGTTTAAAGGCATTTGGTAGAGCAGCATTCATAATTTCACCCAAAGTACTCATGTAATAGGATGATAACCATTCCCAAAAATTAAATTGAATTTCATTTACAATTGGATGTTCATCCAATAATGTTATGATGTATTTTGGAATTGTGTCGTGAGGTACATTTGTGTGTATCTTCCTTACTAATCCAGCGTAAATTCTTCTTTTACCAAACTGTATACTTACCCTATGTCCTGGCTTTATAAACTCATTCAAATCTCTTGGAACACGATACGTAAAAGTCCCCCTAATGGGTAAAGGTAATAGCACATCAGCAAAAAGTGTAATCTGTTCCATTATAATATTAGAATAACCAAAAACAAAGGTCAGTAAAAAAAATCACCAAAATTAGATTTGTTGATAATATTATAATTATTAATTAACGAATTGACACAAATTAATGATAATGTCATTTTATAACATTAAATAAGTCACGAAATATTATTATGACTTATGATGTTTTTACAAATTAAAAATACATGACTTTATATCACAAGAATCCATACAAAGCCATGAGGTTCAAGTATAATATGATCATTATCCATAACAAAGCCATTCATATTTAAAACAGCGAGGTTATTATCCGGTAAGGGATTTCTTAGCACTTGTTTTTCAGCTGATAGATTATTTAAAACTAATATTTTTTCGTCCGAATATTTGCGAACATATGATAGAATTTCATGGGGGTTATCTGTAACAACATCGATGAAATTAAGATCTCCTCTGCCAAATGAAGTAAAGTCTTTTCGTGTATTTAACATACTACTTATCATGCCAAATACCTGTGAATGAAAATTATCTTCTTGCTTAAGGTCTTGCTCTAGATTCATCCAGTCAATTTTACCACGAACAAGAAATCTTGTATCATCCTTTCCTGTAAGTTTTATTTGGTTCTTATAGTAATTCTTGTCATTGAGTTTACCAAACTCATCACCATAATAGATAACGGGTGTTCCAAGAAGAGTTAGCATAATAGAATAAGCAAGACCTATTTTATTTACATCTTTTTGCATTAACTCTGATAATCTTGCAGATATTCCTTCACCAACCCTAAAGTCCCATGAAGGATCATGACAATAACTATCATAGATATATTTTCTATCCTCCTCACTAACATATACCAATTCCAAGCTAAGCTCATCATGAACTCTAAGAAATGTAAACCATTGATTACTATCGCTTATTTCTGGAGTAAAAGCATTACTTAAAGTATGTTTTATGGGTTCAGAATTAGCGCTTGCTATGGATTTATATATCATTGGCATAAGCGGGAAGTGATATGCTGCATGGCACTCATCATTGTTGCCTAAGTATTTCACAACCTCTTTTGGTTTTTGACAAGCCTCAGCCAATAGTAATGTTTCTGGGTTTACATATTCGAGAGCAGCTCTAAAAAACTTGACAATTATATGTGTCATTTCCAAGTTTTCACAATCTGTACCATCCTCTTTCCACAAGTAAGGTATTGCATCAGCCCTGAATCCATCAACACCATTTTCTTGCCAATAGAGTAAATTTTTTGTCATTGCCAACAAGACATCTGGATTTCTGTAATTAAGATCTGGCTGGAAACTAAAAAATCTATGGAAATAGTATTTATCTTCTAACTTTTCCCAGTTTGAGTCTTCTATACCCTTAAACAATAAGCGTGCATCCAAATATTTATCTGGTTTATCACTCCAAATATAAAAATCCGTATACTCATTTACATCGTTCTTTTGGGAATCAATAAACCATGGATGCTCATCGGAAGTATGATTGATTGCAACATCAAATATAACTCTGATTCCTCTTTTGTGTGCCTCCTCAAGAAATGAACCAAATACAACTTCTTGATCACCACGAGTACTTTCATCAGACAATCCAAGTAGCGAAGGTCTAATTCTGTCATATTTACTAATATCAAAACCTGCATCACGCATTGGTGATTGAAGTATTGGTAATAGCCACAAACAATTAATTCCAAGGTTCTTTATATAATCAAGCTTTTCCGTTAATCCATAAAAATCTTCATTGTAAAGATTTACATACAAGGAGTAGACAATGGCATCTTTAAACCAGTCTTTTGAGACTTCCTTTTTGTCCGAGACATTAATATTAGAAATAAAAACATCCAGTTTATCAGCGGGTAGATCCGGATAAAGTTGATTCCAGTAATTATAGAGTTTAAGTTTTGTTGTCATTAATTTTATCAGATATTTTGATACGACAAAATTAGTTGAATAAATGTTGATTATTACGCCAATAGCCCAATAATGGTTTCAATCCAACAATACTCATAATTTAAGTTATCAGTATGTTTATATCAATCGTTTGCATAGGATACTTTAAAATAAAAATGTGGTAGTATATAAAATCTAATAGTAACAAGGTTTAATTTAGGTCATTAATTTAATCAACCGGCTTTTTTATTATATTTTTGGCAAGCGAATTATCTGATAATTAATTGTTTCGAAAGAATGCATAAAATGCAGTTTTATATTCATCTAATGATTTTTGTTTTTGCAATTACGCAAGCAAGTTTCTCCCAGGTGGCCTGGTTAACACCTGAAAATCCTCCCATAGATGATACTGTTACCTTAACATATAATTCAAATTTGGGTAATGGTGGTTTATCAGGTTATGATGGTGAAATTCACTTTCATACGGGTGCCATAACCAAAAAAAGTATAGATGGTGGTGACTGGAAGCACATTATTGGCAATTGGGGTAAAGATGATGAACAAACCAGGATGACTAATATTGGAAATGGCTTATACCAGTATAAGTTTTCAATAAGTTCTTTTTATAATCTCCGTGAAGATGAGGACATACAGCAGCTTGCCTTTGTTTTTAGAAGCGCAAATGGTTCAATGGTCGGTAAAACATCAAATAACGAAGATTTTTTCCTACCAGTAAACGGCTATTATCCTCCTGCTAAAACTGAGAAAATTTATGACTACAATGCAAGAAGATATATTACTCATTTTGACTATGACAGTATTGTTGAAGTAATTACCGACCATGGTACCACACAAATAGTCCCTTATGAAAGTAATATTATAGAGATAAGGCATTACCCACAAAATGCTCCAAAAGAAGAGAAATCAGATGCCGTTATTTTAAAACCAGAGGGCACTTTTAATAGTATTATAGATGAAACTAATTATCTGAAATTATTAACCGATAGTTTATCAGTTATAGTAAACAAAAATCCTTTTTTTATATCATTCTTATACGATAATGATACTATCATCAAGGAGGAAAAAGGATATTTTAGAAGGAGCGACACAGATGGAATACGATTTGAAATTGATGCCAATGAAAAAATATTTGGATTGGGTGAAAGAGCCGTTTCTCCGGACCTAATTGGAGGGAGATACAAGCTGTACAATAGACCCAAATATGGGTATGAGATTGGAGCAAAAAATTTAAATTACTCAGTTCCTCTAATTGTATCATCAAAAAAATATCTGTTATTATTTGATAACCCTCAAAAAGGATATGCTGATGTAGGAGAAGCAGAATCTGGTATTCTTGAATTTGGGGCCATTGGTGGAACTATGAAGTATGTCGTAATAGGTGGAAGTAATCATAAAATGATCGCAACTAATTATGCAGTACTAACGGGTTTCCAGCCATTGCCACCGATATGGGTTCTTGGTAACCTGCAATCCAGGATGGGATATAGAACACAAGAAGAAACAGACTCAATAGCAAATTTCACCATCGAACAGGATTTTCCTCTGGATGCAATGATAATTGACCTATATTGGTTTGGAGATAGTCTTTTAGGAACAATGGGAAGGCTTGACTGGTATAAACCCAATTGGCCTAACCCAGAAAAGATGATATCAGATTTAAGCAAGAAAGGTATTAAAGTTGTTCTTATAACAGAACCCTACATACTAGACTCTATTGAAAATTTCCATATTACTGATAGTTTGGGCTTACTTGCATTGGATTCTCTAGGAAATAGTTATGTGAATTCAGAATTTTATTTTGGAGATGGTGCTCTTATAGATATTTTTAAACCCGAGGCTAGACTTTGGTTATGGGATAAATATAAACCCCAAATTGAGATTGGTGTTGCTGGATGGTGGGGTGATTTGGGTGAACCAGAAAATCATCCTTCGGACCAGATTCATATTAATGGAAGTGCTGACGAAGTGCATAATATTTATGGTCACTATTGGCATAAAGCTCTATTTGAAAATATGAGAGAAGATTATCCAAAGATGAGGCTTTTCAATCTCAACAGAGCTGGATTTGCTGGATCTCAACGCTACTCCATTTACCCATGGACAGGAGACGTAAGCAGGAGTTGGGGTGGCCTGCAAGCACAAGTTCCTTTAATGATACACATGGGCCTATGCGGACTACCATTTATCCATTCAGATGCAGGTGGATTTGCTCAGGGAACTATGGATAATGAACTTTATACCAGATGGCTTCAAATGTCATGTTTTTCACCAATATTGAGACCCCATGGTTCAGATATTCCTTCTGAACCAGTTTATTTTAATGATACTACAAAGCAAATTGTTAGAAAGTTTATGCAACTTAGATATCAACTGCTTCCATACATTTATAATCTGGCAGCAGAAGCAACAATTAAGGGCTATCCAATTGTTAGACCATTATTTTTTGAGTTTCCAAAAGATACGAATACATATGATATTGGAAATGAATATATGTTTGGTGAGGATATTTTAGTTTTTCCTATTGTTGAAAAAGAACAAAAATATGCAGAGATATATTTACCCAAAGAATCTGATTGGTATAGTTTATGGGATAATCATATTTACTCTGGTGGTAAGAGCATAACACAAAAAATAGACTTGGAAACAATCCCAATTTTTATTAAAGCAGGAGCCTTTATTCCATACACTAACTATGTAAATACCACTGATAATTATTCAAAAACGGACTTGCTAATCAAATACTATTTTGACCACTCCGATAAAACAAATAGTTACACCATGTTTGAGGATGATGGGAAAACGTATGGTACAATAGAAAATAATAATTTTATATATATTATATTGGAAAGAGAATTTATTTCCGAAAAGAAATATAAATATATAATAAAGTCCGATGGTAAAGGCTACGAAGAGCAACCAGACATTAGAAATGTAAGCATTGAAATCATTGGTTTAGATGCCTTAGATATTGATGAGCTTTATTTAAATGAAGAAAAATTAATACAAATTAAAAATCATACGACCGGCAATCCAGGATACTCATATGACGCAAAAAAAGGAATATGGAATATTAATTTTAAATGGGACGGGCAAGAGGTAGAATTAATTCAAATTGGTAAAATTAAATAGTAATATAATATAACGAAGCATGGAAAAATTAAAAACTCGAGCGTTTTCCTCTGTTGTTTTAGTGCTTATTTTGGCACTAATAATATCATGTGATTACAACTCTGAAGAGAGGTCAAATCATCAGGAAAACATTAATCAATTGCACGCATACTGGACAAAGAATGCCAATATTTATGAGGTAAATATTCGTCAATTTACAAATGAAGGATCCATAAATGCATTTCGCAAACATTTACCTCGTCTCAAAGAAATGGGTGTTGATATATTGTGGATTATGCCTATACATCCAATTGGAGAAGTTAATAGAAAAGGGACGCTTGGTAGTTACTACGCTGTTAAGGACTACAAGCAAATAAACCCTGAGTTTGGAAGTATTGAAGATCTCCAAAATCTAGTAGATGAGGCACATGATTTAGGCATGTATGTTATCCTCGACTGGGTTGCAAACCACAGTGCTTGGGATAATCCATGGGCCACAAGGCATCCTGATTGGTATAAAAAAGATGATGATGGAAATTTTGTTTCACCATATGATTGGACTGATGTTATTGCATTTGACTATAGCAACCCTGTCCTACGTGATTCAATGATGGATGCTTTAAAATTCTGGGTAAGTGAAACGGATATTGATGGTTACCGATGTGATTTTCCAGGCATGGTTCCTGTTGATTTCTGGAATAGGGTGAGATATGAATTGGATTCAATCAAGCCCGTTTTTATGTTAGCTGAAGATGAAGATAATGATGATCTACTTAGAAAGGCTTTCGACATGAACTATGGATGGAAATTACACCACATAATGAATGAAATAGCACAAGGAAAACAAAACTCCAATGATATATGGGATTACTTTGATTGGAATGATAGCATATACCCCAGTTACTCATATCGTATGTATTTTACATCTAATCATGATGAAAACTCATGGAATGGAACAGTACAAGAGAGAATGGGTGATGCTGCGGAAGTTATGGCTGTGCTATCATATACAATCCCTGGTATGGGTATGATATATAATGGGCAGGAAGCGGGACTTAATAAACGGCTAGCGTTTTTTGAAAAAGACACAATCTCATGGGATGAAATGCCCTATTATAATCTGTACTCAACCTTAAATAAATTAAAAAAGGATAATCCAGCCCTCTGGAATGGAGAATATGGGGGATCAATTACTAGACTTGGCGACGAATCTAATCAATATGTTTTCGCATTTTACCGAGAAGCAGACAATAACAATGTTATTTCAATTCTTAATTTGAGTAATAAGCCACAATCATTTGAATTTGAAAGCTCAAACATAAATGGAGATTACATGGATGCAATCAAAGGAGAAACAATCACAATACAAGGAAAAACAGTCATAAATATGGATGCCTGGGATTATTTAGTCCTAGTTAAATAACACTCCTTTTCTTTAGATTATATTATAAAAAGACATTCTAAAATAAAGAATGGTCTTTTTTGAATCTTATTGGATATTATTAGAAATAATAGTAATATTTTTGCATTCCGAAATACAACACATATTGTATGACGGTTTAGTTAATAAATTTAATTCACAAAAAAATGCAAGAGAGTTTATTTTCAGTACCTCCGGTAAAAAATGAACCAGTATTATCATACATAAGCGGTTCTCCTGAAAGGGAAAAGCTAATTGAGGCATTAAAATGCGCAAAGGGATATGAAGCTGATATTCCGATGATAATAAATGGTAAAGAAGTTAGAACAGATGAAAAAATTATGATGAACCCACCGCATGAGCGAGATCATGTATTGGGTTACTACCATCGTGGTAATGAAAGTCATGTTGAAGATGCTATAAATGCAGCTTTAATGGCTAAAAAGCAATGGGCATCAGTGTCATGGAAACAAAGAGCTTCAATATTTTTGAAGGCTGCTGCAATGATTGCTGGGCCATACCGAGCAAGAATTAATGCCGCAACAATGTTGGCTCAATCCAAGTCGGCTCATCAGGCTGAAATTGATTCTGCTTGTGAATTAGCTGACTTTTTAAGGTTTAACGTTAGGTATATGACAGAGATTTATACCGAGCAACCTAATTCTGATGAAATTAATTGGAATAGGCTTGAGCAGCGTGAACTAGAAGGTTTTGTATTTGCTTTAACTCCTTTCAATTTTACCGCAATTGCGGGTAATTTACCATCTGCTCCAGCACTTATGGGTAACACAGTGGTATGGAAGCCATCAAATTCCCAGGTATATTCGGCAGCAATAATAATGGATATTTTTATGGAAGCAGGTTTACCTGAAGGCGTTATAAACCTTGTTTTTGTTTCTGGACCTGTTGCGGGAAAAGTTATATTCTCTCATCCTGATTTTGCAGGAATTCACTTCACAGGTTCCACGGGTGTTTTTCAAAATATTTGGAAAGAAGTTGGCAATAACATTCATAAATACAAATCCTATCCTAGAATAGTTGGTGAAACTGGAGGCAAAAATTTTGTTCTTGTTCATGAATCATCAAACCCTCGTGAGGTTGCAACAGCGCTGACCCGAGGCGCATTTGAATATCAGGGTCAAAAATGCTCAGCAGCATCAAGGGCTTACATTCCCTCTAATTTATGGGATCAAATATGGAATGATGTTAAATCTGATATGGACTCAATCAAAATGGGGAGTGTTGAAGATTTATCAAACTTTGTAAATGCAGTTATAGATGAGGCATCTTTTGACAAACTTGAAATGTTTATCAACAATGCAAAAAAAGATAAAAATGCCAAAATAATCCACGGTGGTAATTGTGATAAATCAAAGGGATTTTTTATTGAACCTACAATTATTTTGACCAAAGATCCCCATTACATAACCATGGAGGAAGAGCTTTTTGGGCCTGTTCTCACAATTTACGTTTACGACCCAAAGGATTTTGATGAAGTTATTGATTTGGTTGATACAACATCTATTTATGCATTAACTGGTTCAATATTTTCCAAGGATCGGTATATAATTGAGAAAGTGCTCAAACGCCTTAATCATGCGGCTGGAAACTTTTACATTAATGATAAGCCAACAGGGGCTGTTGTTAATATGCAACCATTCGGTGGTGCTCGTGGTTCGGGAACAAATGATAAGGCTGGATCAAAGTTAAACCTATTAAGGTGGGTTAGTCCACGCACTATTAAAGAGTGTTTGTTACCCCCAAAAAATTATAGATATCCATTCCTAGAAAAATAAAAAATCTTTAAAAAAATCTTACAAATGGACACATCAGGATTAAATAAAACTGATCTACTAAAAAGTCTAGCTATTGCTGAAATCAACAATGGAGTATCAACTGGTAGCAACTGGATAAAAACAGATGGAGACATTACCAGTTCATACACTCCCATTGATGGTACAGAGCTTGCAAAGGTTAGAAATGCAACACTTCAAGATTATGATGTTGTTGTTGAAAAGGCACAGGAAGCATTCAAAACATGGAGAGAAGTACCTGCTCCAAAAAGAGGAGAAGTTGTCAGACAACTTGGAGATAAATTAAGAGAGAAAAAAGACGCCTTAGGCAAGCTTGTTTCCTTTGAAATGGGAAAATCATTACAAGAAGGACTTGGAGAGGTTCAAGAAATGATTGATATATGTGAATTTGCAGTCGGATTATCAAGGCAATTGCATGGTTTAACTATGCATTCGGAAAGAGAACTGCACAGAATGTACGAACAATATCATCCATTGGGAATTGTGGGCATTATATCTGCTTTTAACTTCCCTGTAGCCGTTTGGAGCTGGAATACTGCTCTAGCATGGGTTTGTGGTGATGTTTGCATATGGAAACCTTCTGAAAAAGCTCCTTTAACTGCGATTGCTTGTCAAAAAATAACTCAAGAAGTTTTTGAAAATAATAATGTTCCTGAAGGAGTGTCCTGTCTTGTTATTGGCGGAGCTGATCTAGGAATAAAAATGTCAAACGACAAGAGGGTTCCTCTAATAAGTGCAACTGGGTCAACTAGGATGGGTAAATCCGTTGGGGAAGCCGTTGGAAAAAGACTTGGAAAATCATTATTAGAATTAGGAGGCAACAATGCTGTAATTGTTACACCTAGTGCAGATTTAAAAATTGTTGTTCCAGGCGTGGTTTTTGGAGCTGTTGGAACAGCTGGTCAAAGGTGCACGTCAACAAGAAGAGTAATAATTCATGAGAGCATCTACGATAAAGTTAAAAACGCTGTTGTTTCAGCTTATGATCAAATAAAAATAGGAAACCCATTGGACGAGTCTAAACACATGGGCCCATTAATTGACAAGCTTGCTGTTGATAGTTATCTAAAAGCTATCGAATCCGCAAAAGCTGAAGGGGGTAATGTGTTAGTGGATGGTAAAGTTCTGGAAGGTGATGAATATACTTCAGGGTGCTATGTTAAACCGGTAATTGTAGAAGCCGACAATAGTTTTAAAATTGTGCAATCAGAAACCTTTGCTCCTATTTTATACTTGTTAAAATACTCTGGAGGTGTTGAAAATGCTATTGAGATACAAAACAATGTTCCTCAAGGTCTTTCAAGTGCAATTATGACAAACTCTTTAATCGAGTCTGAAAAATTTCTATCTCATGGAGGTTCAGATTGTGGAATTGCCAATGTTAACATAGGTACATCTGGCGCCGAAATAGGTGGAGCATTTGGTGGCGAAAAAGAAACAGGTGGTGGTCGCGAATCAGGTTCTGATGCATGGAAAGTTTATATGCGCAGACAAACTAACACCATTAACTATGGTAGTGAATTACCATTAGCACAAGGTATTAAGTTCGATCTTTAACGAATTAACTTAGATAAACATAAGCCACATATTTGCATTTATTAGTGCTTGTATGTGGCTTTTTTATTGGAGTTTATTGTATTTTAAGCAAAAAAAATCCCGCCGAAGCGGGACTTAAACCATCAATTATCGAATAAAGCAGAAATCTAATTAGCCCTAAAGCTAATCTTTTAATTAATTTGTTAACTAGTTCAATTACAAAAGTACATTACATTGTTTACATAAAATGTTAAGTGAATATAACAACTGTTAATAAAAGTTAAAAGCTGTGTATCAACTGTTTGATGCCTTAAATTTGCCTCATGAAGAAGTGGTCATATTATATATTGCTAATACTTGTTACCATTGCAACGATTGGTTTGATGATGATACAAGTGAGATGGATAAGAGACGCCGTAAAGTTAAAAGAGGCCATTTTTGTAAAGGACGTAAAGCAAGCAATAACCCAAGTTGTTTATGATCTGGATAAATTAAGGTTGGAGGAAAGAATAAAGAATAGAAGAAAGTTTATAGAGGAAAACCAGAGTAGCTTCCAAATATATGATTCATTGAATAGAGTTATGTTCTACAACTTCCAAAACATTAGCAGTCAGACTGATATCGATATGATTTTGCATAACTCAAGTATGGCCAATAAACTTATTAATGATTTAACCTTTGGTTACAATCAAAAAGACCCTGAAAACTTCTACCACTCAAAAAAAGCCCTCATTGAATCAATGCTTACTTATGAGTTAAAAAATAAGGATATCAATACATCCTTTGAATTTGGGATATACAGTCCAGCAACAAACTCTATGATTTTTCAAAAAACAGGCAAATACCCTGAGGAACTCTTAAATGATAGTTTTATTTTCGACCTTAATCCTGTTGGATCATTGTTTTCATTGCCAAACAAATTACTTATATTTTTTCCAAATGAAAAAAAGTTTCTTATAAGTCAGTTATGGATACTACTTGCCGTATCAGTAGTCTTGTTTCTCGTGATAATAATATCATTTTCTTTTAGTATTTATACTATTTTCAGGCAAAAGAGGCTTTCAATAATGAAAAATGATTTTATTAATAATATGACTCATGAATTTAAAACACCTATATCAACAATAGCATTGGCATGCGAGGCTCTAAAGGATAAAGATATTCAAAAAACAGAATCTTTATATGAGAACTACGTTGGTGTTATTGATGAGGAAAATGGCCGTTTAGGGCTTATGTCGGAGCAGATATTACAAACTGCCATCATTGACAAGGGACAACTTAAAATTCAAAAATCCCTTAACAATATACATGATATTATCAATGCTGCCATGGGTAGTAAAACCATAGCTATTGAAAATAAAGGTGGTAAAATAGAAGCTCAGCTTAGAGCTCAGAATGACGAAGTAATGGGTGATAATATTCACTTGACGAATGTCATAATTAACCTTCTAGATAATGCCATAAAGTATTGCTTGGAAAAACCTGATATCGTTATAAACACAATAAATAGTAATAAATCCTTGTTAATTAGAATAAAAGATAACGGCATAGGAATAAGCAATACTAACAGAAAAAAAATCTTTGAAAAATTATATAGAGTACCCACCGGTAACGTTCATAATTTTAAAGGTTTTGGACTGGGCCTTAGCTATGTAAAGGCAATAATTGATCAACATAATGGCGAGGTTTCAGTGGATTCGGAAATGGGAAAAGGATCCACATTTACAATTAAACTTCCCATAAAAACAAATTAGCATGGAAAATACTAGAATACTTCTTGCGGAGGATGATAAAAATTTAGGAACCATTTTAAAAGCATATCTCGAAGCTAAAAATTATCCAACATTATTATGTCAGGATGGTAAAGAAGCTTATGAAGCATTTAAAAGAGAGAAATTTGACTTTTGTGTTCTAGATATAATGATGCCAGAAATGGATGGATTTACTTTAGCAAAGAAGATAAAAAAAATAGACAAGAACATACCAATCTTATTTCTGAGTGCAAAGGCGATGCAGGAAGATAAAAAACAAGGGTTTGAAATTGGAGCTGATGACTACCTAACTAAACCCTTTAGTATGGAAGAACTTATTTTCAGAATAAATGCAATAGTACGTAGAAGTAGGCCCGAAGAAACTGACAATAGCCCAACAGAGTTTAAATTTGGAAATTATACATTTGAATATAATAGGCAAATGCTATCAACGAGCGATGGTGAGCAGAAGTTAACATCAAAAGAGGCAGAACTTCTTAAGCTTCTTTGCGAGAACATGAACAATGTTCTTGATAGAACTGTTGCTCTAAATAAAATTTGGTTTGATGACAGTTATTTTAACGCTCGCTCCATGGATGTATACATAACCAAACTTCGTAAATATTTAAAAGGGGATGCAAGCGTTGAGCTTATAAATGTCCATGGAGTTGGATTTAAACTTGTAGTTAGTTGAAGTAAACCATAGATAGGGTTAACGAATTTAAAGTGTATCTATGATCTGTAGTTTGCTATTTTATGTCGGGTAACTTACAAACCCTACCCAGTGGCAGAGTATCTGATTTTATTATGTTCCATAAGTGAGATGAACTAGGGCCCTTATCCTTGTTTGTGAGAACAACCAGTGTTTTTTGATATTTCATATCACGAATATAGAATGTTCGAAACCCTTTCCACCATCCGAAGTGAAAAACCGTACTATCGCGGTCTTCTTTTACCCTCCATCCAAAGCCGTAATTATCCTTTCTTTTCCAATAGGATGGATTTCCAGGCATAAATGCCTCTCTTATTATTGAATCTGGCAAAAGGGTGAAGTTATCAAGGGACTGATCAAATTTAAACATGTCGTCAACGGAAGTGTATATTCCCTTATCTCCCATCACAGCATTCAAATACTCATTTGTCATCTCACGCCATCTCCAACCACGGTGATAATATCCTGCGACTCCCTCCTTAACATATAGAGATACGGAGGAGTCGTCTCTCATGTTGTATACAAAAGAATCGTTCATTTCCAATGGGTCAAATACTCTTTCGCGCATAAAATCCTCGAAATTCTGCCCAGATGTTCGTTCAACAACATTTGCAAGAATGGAATAATTTGAATTACAATAATGAAAACCATTATCAGGCGTAAAGTAGCTATCAGGAACATACTCTACAAATAAATCAAGCATATCATCATTATCCATGGGAACCTTTTTATTGGTCCACTTTTCATGGGCCAAACTCATATATCGGGGTAAGCCAGCTCTGTGAGTTAGTAATAGCCTAACAGTAACATCCTCATATGGGAATTCAGGGATATATCTGCGAATATCAACATCATACTCAATCTTCCCGTCATTTTTAAGTATCATTATGGCCATCGCCGTAAACATTTTTGATACGGACGCTAGTTGAAAGGCATCAGACGTTTTCAGACTATCTTTTTTCCTTCTTACATTCTTAAATCCATATGCCTTCTTGAATATAATTTTACCCTTTTCAGAGTATAGTACAGTTCCGTTAAAACCAGTTAGACGAGTAAGACGAGAAAATTTATTGTCAAGTTCAATTGCTTTATTCATAATTATAATGCTATCAAGACTTGATATTATGGAATCATTAATATCAACCAAAACAAAATTATCGTTAGTGTAACTCTCATTACTTTCGCCACAAGAATAAGCAGATAGTGCAAGTGCAAAAACAAATAAATATTTTGAAAGTTTTAATTTCATTGGCGCACAAAAATAGTAAATGAGTTAGATGGTTTTACCTGTAATACTCTTAAAAATCCATAATCGAACTCCGATTTCGTAATTATTAGTACATTTTTTTTTTGAATTAAACCATACACGCCTGATTAGCTATTTTTTACAAAATTAGGCATGCAATTTGCAAAATTGAGACTAAATAAGCTTATATGATTTACATTTTAGCATATTTAGTTATTTCAGTTATGATATCTTTTTTCTCTTTTGGAAAAAGGATAAGTTTTTTTGGTGCTCTGATGATAAACATTTTTCTAACACCTTTTGTTGGTTTAATAAGTATCATCAGAGCCAAAAAAAACATTATAACCCACCATTATAAAATGAAAAGTGTTTGTACCTCTTGTAAGACCGAAACAAAAGAAATTTTAGATTTTTGTCCTATTTGTGGACAAAATGCGTCAGTTTATTATACAGAAATAAATGATATTAAATTAGCCTATAAATAGGTATCCTTGCCCGTAAAATCTAGTCTGTAAAAATAATTTTTTTAGATATAATTAATTCCCCCCTCTCAAAAACTTCAACTAGATGTATACCCGAATAATTTCTGCTTTGCAGATTCCATACACCACTTATGGAATTTATTACTGTGCTATCTAGAATCCTGCCCTGGTTATCAAATAATTTTAATTCATAATTTCCCTTCCGAGTAAACTCAAAATTAATTTCCCCCTTTGATGGATTCGGATAGATTTTAATTTCATTCAATTGGTTATCATCTTTTCTACCGACAATTTGTGTATCCCAAACAGCCATTGTATACTCACCAGGTAATATTTCATCTACAATAATGTTACCTACGGACCAAACGCCTACGCGTGTTTGAGGTACTGACTTCCATTCATCTGCAGTATTTTCTCTATATAATATTACTATTGAGTCAATTGCTGAGGTTATTAATTCATTATCAAGATTACTACTTATCGAATAAAAGAATTTACCACTCGCATCAATGTTTTCTGGGAAAATACCTTCGATTTTCCAGTGCCTATATGGTGAAAGTCTTAACCCTTCGATTGGATTCTTTAGGGAGTCTGGCTTGACCCAACTATGTGTTGCTCTAATCATAGCTGAATCCGTTAATTCTTCAACATAAAGAGTAAAATAAGTTGATGGGAAAGTATATTCTGTTGGTTCACTGAAATATGAATAGTTGTCTGTTGTAGCGTCATTTATTTTCTCAAATAAATCCAAGAAAACTAAGATAGGTTCAGATGGCACTAAATTTTTATTATAAACCTTTACGGAATGGCCTGTTTTTCCTGAGAAATGAATGGTATCTGAAAATAGTCTAAGATCTTCATCTATATATGTAACCTCCAAAATATTATCATTGGCAAGGAAATCAAACCCTTTAAATTTTTGCTTAGTCCAAATGTCAATAATATAATCTTCTCCTTCCTCGACAACATTCATTGAATCAATTGAAAAGTGGGGTGTTCCAGGACTCATTACCCAGGCATCAAAAAATGAATACATATCAATTCCTGTATGTGCAGTTAAAAAATCGCGTAGCTCCTCAGATGATCTCGATGAGTAGGCAATTGTATCATTGGTTAAGTATGCTGTCATTGCATCAAAAAACAATGAATCTCCAAGGTAATTTTTTAATGTGTTTACTACGGTACTACCTTTATCATAAGCTGTTTTACCATAAGTAACCTCCTGAGGTATATTGCTAACTGCCCAATATCCGCCATCGGCAATATGAGCATTCTGAAGAACATCCTTGTGATTAGAACGCATCTCATCTAAAAATGTGCTATGACCATAAAGTACTTCCTTATAATAAATAGCACAAAATGTTGCCCACCCCTCGTTTAACCACATGTCTTCGGCGGTTGAACATGTTACTTTGTTCCCAAACCACATATGGGATAACTCATGAGTATACAGATATTCTGAGGAAGTTCCGCCATTAATAGCCGAATTAGGATATGCAATATTTGAAACATGCTCCATGGCTCCAATAGCTGTTCCAGTGTAGCCAATTTTTTCAAATGGATAGGGACCAAATCTCGTCTCAAAGAATTCTATTATCTCGTGAAGATTGATGAATGAACCAGCTACATTTCCTGCACTTGAGGGTTTTGTGTAAATAATTATTGGTATGCTATCTTCAATACCAGCATGTACATCTTTGTATTCAACGTAATCGCCAATGGTTATGGAAGCCAAATATGTTGGAATTGGATATGGTATATTCCAATGCCAAGTAGTGGTATTGTTACCATTATTTATTGTATCCAGAAGCCTACCACCAGCTGTAATTGTTAATCCTGTTTCTGCTGTACCAATAACATCATAAGTAGCTCTATCGGTAAAATCATCAATACATGGGAACCAGGTTTTACCAAGATTATGAGGAATTGATTCAAATCCCACACCTAAATTAAAAGCATAATCACCAGAAAAATGGAACCCTCCCCATGCTTCATGAAAAGGCTGGCCATGGTAATACACCCTTGAAGCAATAGTATCTCCAATGGATATGCTTTCACTCAAATCTATTATGATTTCATCATTAGAATGGGTATAAGGCCTGATTAATTGGTTAATAAATACAGAGTCGACAGTAAGATCCTTTAGATCTAGTTTTATTTGCTGTATTTGATTTATTTTGGGAGTAATTATAACTTCAGCCCATCCATTTATAGTTTTATCTGAGGTATTAATCTCATCGATATTAATTGTATAATGAATGGCATGAATAGAGTCTCCTATAGCTGCAGCTGTTTCAGCAATAACATTGCTCTGTAACGTAATAAATACGAGTACAAATAGAATTAACTTCTTCATTTTAGTTGATTAAATTAATAGATTAAGAAACTTGTTTGTAAAAGTAATTGAAAAATTGCACTTAAATATGTACGAAATTGATTAAAATAATGTTAATAGATCATAGTTATAGATAAAAATTTTATTTAACATTAATTAATCTAGAATTTATAACCAATTAGTTAAATTTGCGACGAATTATTACATTCTATAGATCTAAATTATAAAAACTTAAATCATGAAATCCAGATTAGTCATTTTCATTTTGACATCCATTTTACTTGTGATTGGTATCAATGTTCAAGCACAAAAGCAATGGACACTTGAAGAATGTATTGAATATGCTTTTGATAACAATATTCAGATTAAGCAAAGTGTGCTTAATGTTAATTCTGCAGATAGGGATGTTACTCAAAGCAAATATGGTTTGGCTCCTAACCTAAATGCAACTGCATCTCATCAATACGGATGGGGAAGATCATACGATCAATCAGCAAACAGATATGCAAATAATAATACACAACAATCATATTTTTCGATTAATTCTCAGGTTACCCTATTTAACGGTTTTCAACTCATAAACAATGTGAGGCAAAAACAATTTGACTACTTAGCTGAGAAATACAATTCCGACAAAATCAGAAACGATATGTCCCTAAACGTTGCTGCTGCATATCTTCAGATTTTATTTAATATAGAACTTGCAAAAAATGCAGAAAGACAGGTTGATATATCCAACGAGCAAATTGAAAAAACAAAAAAACAAGTTGATGCTGGAGCTCTTGCACAGGGTCAGTTATACGACATTGAGGCTCAAGGAGCTTCTGATGAAGCAGTGTTGGTTAACTCAAAAAATAATGTTCTGCTTGCTTATCTAGATTTGATGCAACTCTTGGATATTGAATCAAATGTAGAATTTGATGTGGAAAAACCAATCCTTGAAATTACCAGTACACCCACATTACTACCAGCAGAAATGATTTATAATAAATCTGTTATGATAATGCCAGAGATAAAGAGTGCTGAGTATAGGCTTGAAAGTGCAAATAAGAGCCTTTCCATAGTGAAAGGAATGAGAAGCCCAAGGCTATACGCAAATGGCTCTTATGGAACTAACTATTCAGATCAATTAGTTAAAAGTTTTATTCCTGGACAACCAGGTTATGATGAAAAAATTCCTTTTGGGGATCAGTTCAAAGAACACAGAAATGGAACTCTAAGCCTAGGAGTATCAATTCCATTATTCAACGGTTATCAAGTAAGTACCAACATTAAGAAATCTAAGATTTACTTGGATGTAGTTAACTTAGAATTAGAGTCTGAAAAATTACGTTTGAGAAAGAATATTGAGTCTGCATATGCTGACGCAATAGCTGCATATCAAACATTCTTGTCGAGAAATAAAAGTGTAGATGCATTTAAAGAATCATTTAAATATACCGAAGAGAAGTTTAATGTAGGAATGGTTAATTCCACCGATTATAATGTTGTAAAAACACAATTAGCAAATGCTGTATCGGATCTTACCTCTTCAAAATTTGACTATATCTTCAAAGTTAAAATTCTAGATTTTTACTTAGGAAAAAGCTTAACTCTGAAAGATATTGCCAATATTAAGTAAAACTAATCTAAGCGATGAATCATAATAAAATCTATTTTTATGATCGTTTTAAACTAAATTTTAAATCAACACAAAATGGCAGCAAAAAGTAAAAAACGAGTATGGTTGTTAATATCCATTGTAGTTGTTGTTACAGTTGTTACTGTGCTAGCAATAAAGAAAGGAAATAATTCCAAAAGCACAAAAGTAGCTACGGAATTTGTTGAATTAAGAAAAATAGTCGAAACGGTATCTGCAAACGGAAAGATACAGCCAGCTAAAGACATAAAAATTAGCCCATTTATTTCTGGTGAAGTTGTAGAGTTATATGTTAAGGAAGGTGAATTTGTTGAGAAAGGATACAAACTTGCAAGGATTGATCCTGAAATTTATCTCAGAGCCTATGAAAAAACTGAAGCTTCCTTAAAAACTTCTCAGGCAAATCAAGCTAATTCAAACGCAAGATTATCTCAAAGTAAGGCACAGTTTGTGAAATCTGAACTCGATTTTAAGAGAAGTAAAACACTCTGGGATAAGAAAGTAATTTCTGATAGCGATTTTGAAACTGCAAAATCTAACTACGATGTTTCAAAAGCTGATGTGGCTGCTGCCAAAGAAAGTTATAAATCATCACAATTTCAGGTTAGCAGTGCTAGAGCTTCCCTTAAGGAGGCAAAAGAAAATCTAAATAGAACTACCATATACGCTCCAAATGATGGAACCGTATCAAAATTAAGTGTTGATGTAGGAGAAAGAGTTACTGGAGCGTCTACATTTTCTGCAGGTACTGAAATAATGAGAATTGCAGATCTTGATATCCTGGAAGTGAATGTGGAAGTGAATGAAAATGATATTGTTAGGGTAAATTTACTTGACACAGCTATAATTGAAGTTGACGCATATCTTAATCGAGATTTTAAGGGGTTGGTAACAGAGATAGCAACCTCAGCAAATACGGTTGGAGTTAGTGCCGATCAGGTTACAAACTTTGATGTAAAGATTAAGATGCTAAAACCCTCCTATGAAGATCTTATAAGAACTGATGCCGCAATATCTTCACCTTTCAGACCTGGAATGTCTGCAACTGTGGAAATTGAAACTGAAACTGCAGTCAACATAAAAACCATAGCTATACAAGCAGTTACAACACGTGCTGACACCTCAGGTAGGGTAAAAACAGCTAAAGAAAAACGAGAGGAGGAAAGGCTAAGTTCCGAGAAAGGGGTCGCCAAGTCAAATGATAAAATTGAAGAATATGTTTTCCTTTTGGAGGACGGCAAGGCAAAACTAATAAAGGTTAAGACTGGTATACAAGATAATAAATACATCGAAGTAACAGAAGGCTTAAAAGATGGAGATGAAGTAATAGTGGCACCCTATAGATCAGTCTCAAAAACTCTAAAGAATAACGATGATGTTGAAAAAGTTAAAAAAGAAGAACTTTTTAAATCAGATAAAGATAACTAACCATTGGCTGTAATACTTAACATTGAAACTGCAACAAGAGTTTGTTCCGTTGGTGTTTCCATAGATGGTAAATTAATCGCATTAAAGGAATCCCACACTAAGAATTCCCATGCCGAGCAAATAACATTATTTGTTGAAGAAGTTCTGAATAAATCTGGTATAACTACCAAGGAACTTGATGCTGTAGCTGTTAGCAAAGGACCAGGATCTTACACTGGCCTGAGAATAGGAGTTTCAACCGCAAAAGGATTATGCTATGGACTTGATATTCCCTTAATTGGTATCAACACTTTGGAAGCAATGGCTAATGGCATGATTAATCTTATTAATAAGACTGATAACCCAACCACATCAGACGCACTTATATGCCCTATGATTGATGCAAGAAGAATGGAGGTTTATTCTTCTGTTTTTTCATTGAAATTAAAAATTATTGAAGAAACAATGGCCAAAATAATTGACAGCTCTTCCTATGGCAATTTTTTAAAGGACAATAATGTATATTTTGCAGGTGATGGAGCAGAAAAATGTAAGCAAAGCCTTTCCCACAATCAGAATGCAATATTTTTGGATGATTTTCACCCATCAGCATCTTACTTATGCAATTTAGCTAATGATAAATTCAATAACGATGATTTTGATAATTCTGCTTACTTCGAGCCTTACTACTTAAAGGATTTTGTTGCTGGCATATCAAAAGTTAAAGGTTTAAGAATGTAATTAATCCCAGTCTTCCTTGTAAACCGCCGTAGTGTTTCTAAATAGAGATGATGTTATAGAAAAGTAAAATACATTAGCCTTTAACCCTTTGTATGGTTGAGTACCATCACTTTCGGTATATCCTTGGTTAAAAAACTCAGACAGATAGTATTTAAACTTCAAACTAAGCCCATATGGGAATTGAACTCCTACAAAAACCGTATTATAATATGAAGGAACACGTTTACTAAACCACACATTAAATTTGGTCTTTTGTTCGTCTATGTAGGTCTTTTCCTTGTAATTAAATGGAAATTCAATCTCATAACCTCCATAAAAGAAAACCTTATTAAGATTCCCTAATTTAACCCCAACGGGAATGGCTAAATTGTAATTTCTAAACTTTTTCTTTGTGCTTGATCCAGGCTCATTATATATGAAACCAACGTTTCTAATTCCAAGTCCAAAAATAAATCCTAGGTTCTTATTAACGTCATAATTACCATGCGTTTGAACATTAAAGAAGGGAGACCATCTCATAACGTTTCCATTATCCGATCCGTTATCTTCAATAGTTGCAAAGGAGAAAATCATTTCACCTCCCGTAGTAGTATAAAAATTGTCGTTCTGAGAAACAGCTATTATAGATGTAAATATCACAAAAGCGGTTACTAAAAATATTCGTTTCATGTTTGTTTGTTTTGAGTTATTTAAAAAGCGTGCTAAG
This sequence comes from Lentimicrobiaceae bacterium, assembly GCA_018661505.1. Taxonomy (GTDB): domain Bacteria; phylum Bacteroidota; class Bacteroidia; order Bacteroidales; family F082. Next base: position 5,828 of record JABJIE010000088.1, on the reverse strand, counting down.
TAAGTAAAAAAATATTACTCTGAAAGAGATTTAGTGAGTTTTTTTACTAGGTCGTCCACTGTTGAATTGTTATATAATTTAATATCAGCTCTTTTTGCACAAGCACTTAAATTCTGATTATTTGGATCAGTAGATGTTAATTCTCGTTTTTCATTACTAATAAATGTATCATAGCTAATATTATCAGTTGCAGATCCTCGAATTAATATCCTATCATATCTAATTTTGGGATCTGCATCTACAGCAATTAATAGGAAGTTCCCTTTCTTTTCAAGATAGTCAATCTCGCCTGGTGTTCTTATACTTTCAATAATTGAATTATTACCAGATATTATTGCTCTTTCATATAATTGCTCAATGATATATGATGGTGAATGTTTTGACCTCAATTCGTTTGCAACATCTGTCATTGAATCACGGTTTACAACCAGGCCTCTTTTCTTAATCTCTTCTGTTAGATATTCTCTAACTGAAAAATGGTTATATCCCATATTATTTACTAAATATTTTACAATTGTTCCTTTTCCGGCTCCAAGAGTTCCTGTAATGCCAATAACCTTCATTTTAACTCACCTTAAATTATTGAATAACATATATTATTACTGAGAATTTCCATTACTTTCCATCTTAATATCTTTTATCCATTTGCCCATAACTACTGGCTCATAAGAATACATCCTCTTTATTAGATTTTCAATATTATCATCAGCAATAATATTTTGTCTATGTTCAGGTCTTATAAAACCATAAGTAACCCCAGAATCAATGAACTTTAGAAGGTTATCATAATAACCACAAGTGTTTAACAATCCAATGGGTTTGTCGGATATTCTTAATTGATTATAAATAAAAATTTCTGACAATTCATCAAGTGTACCTAATCCCCCCGGTAATGCAATGAAACCATCGGATATATTTGACATTATTTCTTTTCTTTCAGACATTGTATCAACAGCTATTAACTCCGTTATTCCCTTATGCTCAACCTCTTTCTCTAAAAGTAGATGAGGCATTATCCCTACCACCTTCTTTCCTCCTGCTAGGACTTCATCAGCTACTATCTTCATTAATCCAACATTTGCTCCTCCGTAAACAAGTTCAATGTCATTTTCAACAAAATACTCACCTACTTTTTTAGCTGCAATTTTAAAATCATCCAAAGATCCCATGCTGGATCCACAAAAAACACAAATTCTCTTCATAAATAACAATATTTTGGATCACAAAATTAGATTAATTTTGCCACATGTTCTTAATAGATACACATACACATCTATATTTAGATAGATTCAAAGATGATAGGGATTCGGTAATTCAGCGAGCTATTAACCAAGGTGTAACTAAAATGTTACTTCCGTCAATTGACAGTTCCACCTTTGAGGAAATGATGAATTTAACAAAAAGTTACCCCAACAATTGCCTGCCAATGATAGGTCTTCACCCAACATCTGTTAAGGATAATTATGAGGATGAATTAGCTTTTGTAGAAAAAGAGCTTGAAAAAGATAAATACATTGGAATTGGTGAAATAGGTATTGATTTATATTGGGATGATGCTCATAGTGACCAGCAAAAAGACGCGTTTAGAAGACAGCTTATATGGGCAAAAAAGTATAATCTCCCAATAGCTATTCACACGAGAGACTCATTTAATGAAGTTTACAATATCCTTAAAAAAGAAACTACCGATGAGTTATTAGGTGTGTTTCATTGCTTCACAGGAAATAAGAGTGAGGCTTTTAAAATTATGGATATTGGATTTAGCATGGGAATTGGAGGGATAGTAACATTTAAAAATTCAGGACTTGGTGAAGTGTGTAAATCAATTCCGTTGGATTTTATGATTCTGGAAACAGACTCTCCTTTTCTAACTCCTTCCCCTCACAGAGGCAAAAGAAATGAGAGTTCCTATCTCAACTTCATAGCCGTAAAATTGGCTGAAATACATGGAATGAAAGTGAATGATGTTGTAGAGAAAACAAGTGCCAATGCCATTAAACTATTTAACTTGAAACCATAAATAATGGAAGAAACGGCTATATTATTAATATATACAGGTGGTACAATTGGAATGATTGCAGATGAGGAAACAGGTACCCTTATACCATTTGATTTCGACAATATAAACAACCACATTCCCGAATTAAAAAGATTCAGATATAAACTTGGTTTCCATTGCTTTGATCCGTTATTGGATTCATCTAATATGAATGTTGAAACATGGATTGAACTTGGTCAAATCATAAAAAGCTATTATGAAGATTATGATGGCTTTGTAATTATGCATGGTTCCGACACTATGGCTTACACTGCATCTGCATTAAGTTTTATTCTTGAAAACCTAAATAAGCCCGTAGTATTTACTGGCTCTCAACTTCCACTTGGTGTGCTGAGAACAGATGGGAGAGAAAACCTACTTACTGCCATTGAGATTGCTGCTGCAAATGATGAGGATACCCCAATAGTGCCAGAAGTATGCATTTATTTTGAGAATCATTTGATGAGGGGAAACAGAACTACCAAATACAATGCTGAGAATTTCAATGCATTTGTTTCGGGCAACTTGCCGTTACTTGCTGACGTTGGAGTTTATATAAAGTACAATAAAAATATAATTTTAAGACCGAGTTTTACAAAATTAAAAGTTCATGTCAATTTTGATACTAATGTGGCCATATTAAAATTATATCCAGGTATCAATAAACAATTCGTTGATTCATTCTTCAAAACTGAAGGGTTAAAAGGCGTAATTATAGAAAGCTTTGGCTCAGGTAATGCCCCATCTGAAAAATGGTTTATCGATATTCTTAAAAATGCCAGTAAATCAGGGATAATAATATTAAACGTTACACAATGTATGACAGGTGCGGTTGAGCATGGAAAATATGAAACAAGTGTTAAGTTGGATAAAGCGGGTGTGGTGAGTGGTGGTGATATTACAACAGAATCAGCATTGGCAAAAATGATGTATCTATTGGGTAGTGGTCATGAGAATGATAAAATAGTTAGGTTATTGCAAAAGTCTTTAAGAGGAGAAATTTCCATATGAGTGTAAAAAATTGATACGAAGGCACTATAACATCAGTTAGTTTAGAAAAATATTAAATTATCTTAAAGTATTACCTTGTAAGATTTTATTCCAGATTTTTGGAACCCCAATAAAGGGACTTCATCGCAAACTTCAAAAAAAAAGAAGTAATTTGCAGAAATTTTCAGATTACAATTATACTATGAAGCGTCAAGTTACAATTAAGGACATTGCAGAAAAACTTGGAATATCGCCATCTACTGTTTCACGATCACTAAAAGATCATCCAGATATCAGTGAAAAAACAAGAAATGCTGTAAAAGAACTTGCAAAGCTTCTAGGATATAAGCCAAATTTGATAGCTTTAAACTTAAAAAATAGTCGTACAAATACGATAGGGTTAATTGTACCAGAAATTGAACATCACTTCTTTTCAAAAATTATTAGCGGAATAGAAGATGTTGCTTACGAGCACAATTACAATGTTTTAGTGGTTCAATCAAATGAGTCTTACATGAGAGAGGTGCTTAACTCTCAAACATTGCTTAGCAATAGAGTTGATGGAATGTTGGTTTCATTTTCCAAAGAAACTAAAGATTTTTCTCATTTCCAGCAAATTATTGACAATGAAATTCCCATAGTATTTTATGATCGTGCAATAACTAATTTAAAAGCTGATATGGTTGTTGTTGATGATTATACTGGGGCATACGATGCTGTTAATCATCTGCTAAGCAAAGGTTGTAGAAGAGTAGCATTTTACTCGGCACCTCAACACTTAATATTGGGTAAAGATAGATTACAAGGTTACATTGATGCTCTTGAAAAATATGGTATTATATACGACAAGAATTTAGTATACTCATGTGATTCCTATGAGTCAGCAATTAAAATATCAAATAGTGTATTAAAAAAAGTGGACAAGCCTGATGGTGTTTTTGCGGTTAATGACCTGACTGCTTTGGGTGTTATGAAAGTTGCAAAAAAACTTGGACTTAGTGTTCCAGAAGAACTTAAGATTGTAGGGTTTGAAAATAGTCGAAATTCTGTTTTAACTGAGCCCGAGCTTAGCTCTGTTGATCAGTTTGGATATACCCTTGGTAAAAAAGCTGCATCTATTTTGTTGGAGAGAATGAAAGATGATACGGTTAATTACGAACCCGTGAAACATGTTATAAAAACAAAGCTTATTGTTAGAGGGTCCAGTTAATTCATTGCAAACGATTGCAATTGCATGTTACAAAAATTTTCTATTATTACACCCCTTACAGGTTTAATATCCTAAAAACTAAAAACTTTAATGGCTTTTTAATACTTAATTAGCTATCTTTGTGAGTAATATTCACATGCATTCTTCCAAAGAATGAATTTTATTAATTAACTAAATGATAAATATTATGAAAAAATTTACTTTTAAATTTTTGGTCTTAGCTGCATTCTTCATGATGGGGAATATTCTAATGGCCCAATCTCCCACTTTTAACTTAACCTTTCAGGTAGAAATGGCTGGCGTACCATCTTTTAATTCTACAACTGATGCTGTTTATATCTCAGGGCCAACAGGATGGGATCAACCAGGCACAAATGAGGCACTTATGTTGACCCCAATAGAAGAAGGAGGAACCGTTTACAGCTTAACTCTAGCTGTAGAGGTTGTTGATATGGTAATGTATAAATATTTTATTGTAAGTGAAGGAGTGCCAAATTGGGATCATGGCGAATGGGGAGGTGATCCTAATCGTACAGTATATCCAACTGGTGATGCTACTTATGAAAATGTTTGGGCCAATAAGCCAATGTCAGTTACATTTAATGTAAATATGAGCACTGCAACTGAATTTAATCCAGCAACAGATGCTGTATATGTTGCAGGTACAATGGCTAATATGTGGGCACAACCTGGCACAGTTAGTGCATTTATGCTTTCGACAAATGATGATGTTAACTATTCACTTACACTTCTTGTTTATCCTGGAAATGTTGAATACAAATTCTTCCGAGTAATAGACAGTGAACCAAGTTGGGATCATGGTGAGTGGAGCGGTATGGATAACCGCACAGTTACAGTTGATTCAGTTGCATTAGATCTTAATGATTACTGGGGTCAAAATCAAATGAATGTAGCTCTTGACGGTATGTGGGAAATGGCTCCAATGGCAGGTGCCCTTGGCGTTGGTCCAGGTATGGGCGATATCTCTTGGTGGTCAAATAGTGCTGATGATGTTATTACAAGAGGATGTTATTTTGATGATATATATTATTTTGCTGAAGATGGAGCATTCGAAAATATCCTTGAAGATGAAGATCATGGATTTGAAACATGGATAGAGCCATGGCAAGGTATGGATCCTGAAGGATGTGGTACACCAGTTGCACCTCATAATGGGTCAATTGCCGCTACTTGGTCATATGAAGCTAGTAATGCGAACTCTGGCTCACTTACCTTACATGGTGTAGGTGCTTACATGGGTCTTGCAAAAGTATTCAATGGAGGTGAGCTATCAGCAGAAGGTACTACTGCACCAGAATCAATTACTTACATGGTAACATGGAACGATACTCAAGATACAATGACCCTTGATATTGCGATCGCAGATCCTGGTTACTGGCGTTTTATTCTTGTTAGAGCAGATGCTTCAGGCCTTAATGACAATGAATATCAGGTTATGGAAGTTTATCCTAACCCAGCTTCAAGTGTATTAAATATTAAGAACCATACTGATTTAGAAAGCCTTCATATTTATTCTGTAACAGGAAAAATGGTATTGCAATCAAATGATATTGATGGAACAATCGATAT
>JABJIE010000087.1 GCA_018661505.1 Lentimicrobiaceae bacterium | reverse complement strand
GGACAAATGAGTGCTTGGTATATTTTTAGCGCTCTAGGGTTTTACCCTGTTAATCCGGGTTCAGATATTTATGAAATTGGAAGTCCAAACATTAAAAGTGCCGTAATTAATCTAAAAGATGATAAGAAACTGAGCATAAAGGTGAAAAACCAAAACCCCAATAATATTTATGTACATAAAGTAATACTAAATGGCAGAAAAATTAATGGCCATCAGCTATTACATAGTGAAATTGCACAAGGAGGAGAAATTGTTTTTCACATGAGCAGTAAACCAAATAAATAAATTTAAATGGATTACATAAGGTAACATGAAAAGATTAACAAAATATCGCTTCAAGATATCATATTCAATACTTAGCATTTTTCTAATAATGTTATCGTTTGGATGCTCAAACACAATTTCCGAAGTTAACAATGAAGAACCAAATATTATTGGTAATTGGGTTAGAATTGGCCAAAGTGGCCCCATAAGAATGTCATTCACAGAAAGTGGTTTCCTGAAAACAGACTTTGGAAATGATAATATGTATGAAGTTATTTCAAAATATACAACCACAAATAATGTAATAACCATTGTTGATAAGGAAGGATACTCATGCGATAAACCCGGTCTATATAATGTTGATAATGATGATTACTATTTATCCATGGATTTATTGAAAGATAGTTGTAATGGTAGAGTTATGACTACAATTGGATATTGGACAAGACCTAACTTTAAGGAACTAATCTCGAACCTTGATTCATTAATAAACATATCACCCAATAGAAAGGATTACTATCTAAGTAGGGCAAGAATAAATATGGCTATAGGAATGCCAAACTTAGCAATCTCAGATTTGGACAAGTATATTCTAATTGACAGCTCAAATGGTGAAGCATTCTTAAATCGTGCAGCCATTAAATTAACAAATGACACCAGGGGTGCTATTGCAGATTGTGAAATATCGATAGCAATTAATCCCAATGATAAGAATGCTTATCTCATGCTTGGTTTAGCACAGTATAAATCTGGAATGATTGAAGATGCCTGTTTAAATTACAAAAAATCAATTGATTTGGGATTAACTTACTTAACTGATAACCAATACGAAGACTGTAAGGATTATTGGTAAAATAAAACAAAATAATTAGTTAGAATCATGAGCAAAGTTATAATTATTGGAGCTTCTGGTATGGTTGGTAAAGCTGTTTTGCTCGAATGTCTTGGCCACAAAGATATCACCCATGTGCTAGCAATAGTTAGATCTGAATCTGGTATTAAACACCCAAAATTTAAAGAGGTTGTACATCAGGATTTTAGTGAGTTCTCATCAATTAGTAATGAACTGTTGGGCTTTGATGCATGTTTTTTTTGCATGGGAGTTAGTGCCGTGGGTATGAGCAAGGCAGAATATGAAAAGATAACTTATAATTACACAATTGCACTGGCAAAAGAGTTATACAACCTTAATCCTGAAATGACTTTTAACTATGTCTCTGGAAAAGGTACCGATTCATCTGAGAACGGCAGAGTGCATTGGGCAAGAATAAAAGGTAAAACTGAAAATACTATTCTTAACATGGGATTTAAACAAGCATTTATGTTTAGACCAGGTGCAATAATACCTCTCAAAGGGATAAAAAGTAAAACTCGCTTTTATCAGTTTATGTATGATTACTTCACATGGGCGATTATTATATCCAAGATATTTTCACCAAATTCCGTTATTAATACTACTCAAATGGGAATATCAATGATTAATTCCATTTCACTTGGATATGACAAAAAAATACTAAATCCCCCTGATATTATTCGATTATCAAAGTAGTTTTTACAGTCAATTAATCATGAATAATCATATTGAAAATGAAATTTAATTTGCTAAATTTGTCCGTTTCATATTAACAATTACATAAAAACTTACTATGACAACACAAGAAATTATACATAAATTAAAGAGTGGTAACGAAGCGTTTGTTAATAACAAAAATAAAAACGAAGATCAGGGTGATGATAGGAGAAAAACTCTTGTGGATGGACAATCTCCTTATGCAATAATTTTAGGCTGTGCCGACAGTCGTGTGGTTCCAGAACTATTATTTGATGTAGGATTGGGCGAGTTATTCGTAGTTAGAGTTGCTGGTAATATTGCAAACACTTCATCAATAGCAAGCATTGAGTATGCAGTATCTCAACTGGGAGTTAAGGTTATTGTTGTATTAGGCCATGAAAGTTGTGGAGCAGTATCAGCTGCCATAAAAGGTGGTGATTTAGGTCATAATTTAAATCACCTAGTATCATTTATAAAACCAGCTATAGAATCATCAAATGAGAATGATTGCATAGACGAAGTTGTAAAAATAAATGCCATAGAAAATGCCAATAAACTAGTGACTAATTCGGAAGTTATCTCTGGAGCAGTTGCCAATGGCGATCTTTTGGTTCAGCCAGCGTTTTATAATCTCAATAGTGGTAAAGTGGACTTCCTATAGCACATAATTTGTGCTTTTATCATTCTCTCACAATTACATAAACATCTTCGTTGTCCTTTTTCATAAGGTACTTTTCTCTAGCATATTTTTCAAGTTCCAAAGTATCATTCTGAAGAGTCTCTATGGATTGTTGATCCTTGGATATTTCGTCCTCATAGTACTCTTTTTGAGACTCTAACCCTAACTTTATCTTTGCCAGGTCATACTGAACGATTAGACTCTCTTGGTCGAAAAAGATCCACCATACGACAAAAACCATCCCAGTATAAAAATATTTGTTGTTTATGTATTTTTTTAAAAACATAAAACAAATCTATTCATAAAAAATTATCTGAAGGAAATATGGAGATTTATTTATCCACCCACGTTTGTTGATACTTTATCTGATTAGTGTAATTGAGCCCTTCATGGTTATCATATCCTCTCCTTCCAGGGTAACTATATAAACATCACAAACATAATAATAGACACCAACTGTACAATCCTGACCAGTATTCTGATTTTTACCATCCCATAATATCTCGGGATTATCAGTAGTATACATAACTTTACCCCATCGATTTAATATTGTCATATTAACGCGGCTAACATTTGCTTTTGGGTTAGCATTGTTATAACCCATGGGCACAAACAATTGATTTTTATCATCTCCGTTAGGAGAAAAAACATTGGGTAATTCATAAACAGGACATTGATCATATCCCACACAAATAACCTCACTTGCTTGGCTTATATTACCAACCGAATCTCGTGCTGTAACATAGTAACATCCAACTACACTCGATAAGTCTTCATGCATATACCATGTGGTATCATTTGGCACATATGGAACTGAATCAACCAATTGGGAATCAGCTGAACCTGGTGGTATGAAATAAACATAGAACTTTACAGCATCATAACTGCATGAATCATACGGTAGATACATTCCAATGTCATTGGTTATTTGATCACAATCCGTATACACCTTTAAAATAGGCTCACAAGGGGGGATATTATCAACTGGTGCTGTACATGTTAACTGAGAGTAGTTAATTATTGGGTCGATAAGACCGGGAAGTGAATAATTGCCAATGGTTTTCACATAATAGCAATATTCCTGGTAATTAACCAGTCCCTTATCTCTATAAAACCCAAATTCAGAAACTCCTATTGAATCGTATGTTGATGATCCCAGATCTTTACGGTATATAACAGTCATCTCATTTTCCCATGGTACCACCGGAGCCCATATCAATTTGATTTCCTTATCGGAAGGTTGGAGATTCAAAAATATCGAAGATGCTTTTTGAGAACTGCCTATGGGCTTAACAGTTTCGTTCTCAATTTCAACCCTATAAGAATATGGTTTATCATGAGTATTAAGATTTATTTCAGAGTCCAAATATATTGTATCGTTAAGACCATTAAATGAGGAAATGAATTGTCCTCCATTGGACCATACTAATCCATCATTTCTATACAATAAATACTTATAGGGTCCTGGATACTCGATTGTATCAAGTTCTATGGGTTTTGACCAAATTATTAAACATCTACCTGATTCCAGATTGGTACTATCATTACTAACATTTGTAATAATGGGAACATCTCTTTTTAAATATGCACAATATTCATTTGATGCAATACTTTCAGCATCATCATAGAAAAATGCCGTTACCCTATAGCAATAATCTATACCATGTACAAGACCATCTCCCCCATTGTCATCTCTATATGTTAAAGTATTAATATCATCAACCTCATCTATTAATTGGAATCCTGTATAACCGGGGACACCAGTCTCACAATAACTAGGATCCCACCCTGAAGATCCACTTCTTCTGTATATTCTATATCCTATCGCATTATCACATGGGCTCTTTTCCCAAGAAAGATTTATTCCTGTTCCAAGTGGTTCGGCGAAGAAATTTTCTGGAGCAGGTGCTATTACTTTTACAAATACTGTTTTAAAATTTACCAGGTTTACAGGAAAACCATTATCAGAGGCTTTGAAAACAACCGTATACGGCTCAAGTCTGACATGGGTGCATAAGGTAGGCCAATTAAAAGTTTGACTAACGGTATCGTTACCCTGGGCTGGGTCTGGTTCTATATATGCAGGGTTTTGCGACTGTTCAAAAGGTCCGCCAAAACCAGTTAGAGTAACATTTGTTCCATCTGGATCGATGGCAATAACATCAAATTGGAGAAAATCTCCAGCTAAAACACAAGTGTCATCAATGGAATATATTTCTGGAGGGTCATGATCACAGGCAAGAATATTAATCTGCATATCTCTTCTAACTGATGAAATCTTTACACCAAATCTCCATTCTTCAATTTCAAAGGCAACATTATATTCACCTTGTAATGCAGGAGTTTCCCATATCATATCACCGGTGATTGAATCTATTCTAAAAAAGTCTGTTGCAATTGGAAATTGGTAACCAGGAATATCAAACCCACCTGCACCCTTACAAACCACTAATTTGTAGGATAAGCTATCGCCATCTGGATCATATGCAGCGGGATTATGAATGAATGTTTTACCAACACAACCCATATCAATGGGAGGATTAAGAAGCTCTACTGATGTATTATAGCCAAGAAATGGATTAATGAGTATTTCCGTTTGCACATACATTGGAACATTAACTGAGTTTGGTATATTTAGTACTCCAAAATTCCGATTGGGATCTTCCACAGAAACAGTATATCTGGCAGGACCTGGAAAAGTGTGGGCTCCTTTGTATATATTCAAGCTTATATCATCAACTCCTGGTATTGGCTGAAAATATATTCTATCAAGCTCATCACCTGTATCATCTCCCCAGAATATTGGCATAACAATACGAGAATCATCAGCAGGACTTGATGTTTTAGTATACATTGTAATGGTGAATTCATATGTTAGCCCGTATAAATGTTTATAGGTTATCTCTGCAGCACGCTGGTGAGTTGCAAATATCTCAACAATAAATGCAAGAATGAATAGTATTACAACGAAAGATTTTTTCATAGGTTTTTACGAGAAATCCAAAATTACAACAAAAAGCAAACCTGATGCCAAACTTAAAAAAAAGTTTGTGGAACTAAGTTATTAATCGATGGTGTTAATCTTTCCAAATAAAAAGGCTATAATTTATTCCAATATATAATCAATCATAGCACTAATATTTGAAGGAGGAAACCAAGTTATTGATTCATCCTTCCTAAACCAAGTCATTTGTCTTTTTGCATAACGACGAGTGTTTGTTTTAATTTTTTCAATTGCTTGTTCCATTGTATATTGCCCCTCAAAATAAGCAAATAGCTCTTTGTAACCAACTGTATTTAATGGATTAAGTTGTTTATCAGCATGAACATCCTTGGCCTCACCAACCCAACCATTAGCTATCATATCATCGGTTCTGGAATTTATATTATTAAAAAGAATTTCTCTCTCCACAAGTAATCCAATCTTTTTACTGGTAAAGCTTCTTTTGGCATTTGTATTTTTACGCAATTCCGAATACTTCTTACCTGTTTGCAAACACACTTCTATGGCCCGCATGAGTCTCATTGGATTATTTTTATCAACCTGATTATAATACTCAGGATCAAGCTCCTCGAGAAGTTTCCTAAGTGAGTCAATGCCATCACTCTCAAATATTGAATGGACTTTTTTTCTTACTTGTTCATTTGCATCCGGAAGTTCATCAATACCTTTGCAAACAGCATCAATATATAAGCCAGAGCCACCTGAAATAACTACGTAATGATGGTCATAGAATCTTGAATCAAGAAGATTGAGTACTTGTGTTTCAAACTTAGAGACATTATATTCATCTGTTATGGAAAGGGTTCCCACAAAATGATGTACTACATCTTCTTGTTCTTTTGAAGTTGGGGCAGCAGTACCAATGGGTATTTCCTTATAAAACTGTCTTGAGTCGGCGGATATAACCTCAGTGTTGAACCTTTTAGCTATCTGTATGGCAACATTTGTTTTACCAGAAGCAGTTGGCCCCACCACAAAAATAAGTTTACCGGTAAATTTTTTCACAATCAGCTTATTTTAGGTAATATTATCGTCTGCCTCATGCAGTGGTATGTTGCTGGAATTATTTGGTTCTGAAATTCTACTAACAACATTTAGTTTCATTGATGATCCTAGATTAAGCATAAACTCATATGCATCCTTAAAATTATTATCAATCTCTCCATCTAAAATGGCTTCCCTAATTGCAACTTTTATGTCTCCAACTTTTTTTGATGGTTTAATTCCAAATGTTTCCATTATCATCTCACCTGTTACAGGAGGCTGCCAATTTCTAAGTTTATCACTTTCTTCAACTTCTTTGAGTTTACGACGAACAAGCTGAAAATTTTTAAGATATTTCTTAACCCTTGCCTCATTTTTTGACGTTATATCTGCATCGCATAATGTCATCAAATCATCAATATCATCACCAGCATCAAATAGTAATCTCCTTATAGCGGAATCAGTTACAATATCCTGTGCAAGGACGATGGGCCTAAGGTGTAATAAAACTAGTTTCTGAACGTAACGCATTCTATCGTTCAATGGAAGTTTCATTTTTTTAAATATTCCAGGCACCATCTTCGCACCCACAAACTCATGACCATGAAAAGTCCAGCCCGTTTGGGGACTATATCTTTTTGTTACAGGTTTAGCGATATCATGGAGGATTGCTGACCACCTTAGCCAAAGGTTTTCGGTATTTAAACAGATATTATCCAATACTTGCAGTGTATGATAGAAATTATCTTTGTGAGCTTGTCTATTTATAATTTCCACCCCCTTTAAGGCTGAAAGTTCAGGAAATATAATTTGTAATAACCCAGAAGTTTCGAGCAACTTAAATCCAACGGATGGCTTTGAAGTCATGACAATCTTATTTAGCTCATCAATAACTCTCTCCCTACTAACTATTGTTATTCTTTTACTATTTCGTTTTATGGCCTTGAAAGTCTCATCTTCAATTTCAAAATCAAGTTGTGTCGCAAACCTAACAGCTCTCATCATCCGCAAAGGATCATCAGAAAAGGTTATATCAGGATCAAGTGGAGTACGTATAACCTTATTTTTCAGGTCTTCCATACCATTAAATGGATCCAAAAGATCGCCATAGGATTCCTTTTGTAAGCTTAAGGACATTGCATTTATTGTGAAGTCTCGCCTATTTTGATCATCTGCAAGGGTTCCGTCTTCAATAATTGGTTTACGAGATTGTTTTCTGTAAGATTCTTTTCTCGCTCCAACAAACTCAACAACCCATCCCTTATATCGCACCATTGCTGTACCAAAATTTTTAAAGTACTTAACATGAGTTCCTGGAGACATTTTTTCAGATACCTGCCTGGCTATTTTAATTCCACTTCCTAAAACCACAATATCCACATCTTTTGACACTCTACCTATTAATAGATCGCGCACAAAACCACCAATAACAAAACCCGAAACACCAGAATGAGCACATGCTTCTGCTATTATTCGAAATATCCTACTATCTATTTTATCAGCAAAGTTCAACATATTGCAAAAGTATAAAATAAGTTGTTAGTGAATAGTAATAGTAATCCATAACAAAAAGAGAAATTGCATTATAAATAAAAGGAGTTTTATTTCTCAAAATAATCAGTAAAAAATTATAATAATGTAAAGTGGCTTTGTATATTTGTTAGATCATTTTTAACTGAAACATCAATATAAGTATGTCAAAAAGAACAATTGTTGCAATGCCCGGAGACGGCATAGGAAAAGCAGTGCTAGATGAAACCATTCGTTTACTTGATGCTGCTGGATTTGAAGCTGATTATGTGGAAGGTGATATCGGCTGGGAATTTTGGAAATCGGAAGGTAATCCTCTTCCTGAAAGAACCATTGATTTGATTAAGAAACACAAGATCGGACTATTTGGTGCCATTACATCAAAACCAAAAGATGCTGCCTTTGAGGAGCTATCCCAAGAATTAAAAAATAAAGGACTTGTTTATTCTTCACCAATTGTTGGCTTACGTCAGCACTTTGGTTTGGATATTTGTATGCGTCCATGCCACACCTACAAAGGAAACCCATTAAACTTTATTAGAAGAGGTCCGGGTAATACAATCGAAGAGCCTGCTGTTGACGTTGTTATATTCCGCCAAAACACCGAAGGATTATATGGTGGCGTTGAATGGAGTAATCCTCCTGGAGATGTTTATGATGCATTGATGACGCATAATAAGTTTGTAAAGAATTTTGGAAATACGCCAAAAGAAGAAATATCTGTATCCACAAGAATCTTTACAAAAACAGGAACAACTAGAATTTTAAGAGCAGCATTTGAGCATGCTAAAAAATATGGCTACAAATCGGTAACTGTATGTGAAAAACCAAATGTTATTCGTGAAACTTCAGGAATGATGTTTAAAATGGCTGAGCAAATACAGAGAAATGACTTTCCTGAAATTCAGCTATGGAACACAAATATAGATGCTCAAATGATGTGGTTAACAAAGAACCCTGAGGACTATGGGGTAATCGTAGCAGGTAATATGTTTGGTGACATAGTAAGTGATGGCTTTGCAGGTTTAATTGGAGGATTGGGCTTTGCATGTTCAGCGCAATTTAACCCAGAAACTGGTATTGGTGTATTTGAGCCAACCCATGGATCTGCTCCAAAATATGCTGATTATGAAACATCCATTGTAAATCCGATTGCCATGGTAGAATCTGCATGTATGATGTTAGATTTTATTGAGGAAAATGATATGGCTGCAAGAATCAGAAAAGCAGTTGCAGAAGTAATTGAAGAAGGACATGTTAGAACATACGACATGATGAAGATGCGAGGAACAGCTCAAGTGGTTAACGAAGGAGCGGCATCAACAGTGAAAATGACAGATGCTATTATTGCTAAACTTTAATTATTGAACTATGAATAAAACTGTGTTGGAGCTTTGGCCAGAGCTAGAATGGATAGAGGACAAAGATCTACGAGAAAAAACAGCACTAACATGGGAACTTGCCCTTGAAAGAAGTGTACTTACCCCAGAAGATCTAACTAGGATACCTTTTACACTGCTTTGCGGTCCTGACCTTAAGGTAACCTTTATGGACCATAAAAGATCTGTTGTTCATATTGTGCGTGATGCAGGCAATAAAATAAATGAAATGTATCATGGTGAGTTGCCAGTTAACATGGACGTGCTTATAGCAGGTGCAATACTTGCAGATGTAGCCAAACTACTTGAGTATGTTTTAGATGATCAAGGCAATGCAATACAGGGAGACTATGGAAAATATCTTCGTCATCCATTCAGCGGTGTTAGCCTAGCTGAAGAAGCTGGAGTTCCTGCAGAAGTATGTCATATAATAGCTACTCATGCTGGAGAGGGAAATATGGTTAAGAGAACCACCGAAGCATATCTGGTGCATCATTGCGATTTTATGACATTCCTACCATTTAAGGACAGATTGATAATTTAAGATCAAAGACCTTAGCAAAAAAGTATTTTTATTTTTCCATTTAGGAGGAGTAAAAGGAACTTATATCTCATCATTAATTACCAAGGCATAGTAGTCATTGCCAATGGATACGTATCCATGTTCATAAACGAAATAATATATGCGATTATCCTTTGTTGTGTAGGTATTGGTGAAATATTTAAAGTTGAAACCCGAATTTAATAAATCCTGTTTCCTAACCTTTGCTTTACCATTTGGATTATAATTCTTGAGAATATTTCTATTCTTCCTAAGTATTGAATTTACAGACCTTGCAAAAGCAGCATCCTCTCTTTTCTCTTTATTGTGATAGCTATTGCGACATTGATCGTTGCAAAACTTCTTATCCACTCTTCCAATTAAAG
>JABJIE010000016.1 GCA_018661505.1 Lentimicrobiaceae bacterium | reverse complement strand
TAGCATTATCATCATCATCGGATGAACATGCTGTAATTGATAATAGTATTGTTGCAGCAATACTAATGCATAGTGTAAAGTTTTTCATGATTTCTTGCTTTGTTGTTGTTAAATTTTTTGCTTGTTAGGACAAATATAAATAAATAATATCAGTAATTATACTCCAATTGGTTCTTTTATAGAAACATGTGATACAATTGTGAGCTTTAATCAAAAACTCTAGCTATTTATTAAATTAATTACCTTATCAGCGTAATCTTGAGCTTTTTTATCGGATGTGCTTTCAGCATAAATCCGCATTATTGGCTCAGTATTTGAAGTTCTTAAATGGACCCATCCATCAGGGAATTCAACTTTCACACCATCGATGGTTAATATTGTAAATTCATGAAAATATGATTTCACTTTAGAATAAATGGATTCAACATCCATACTTTTAAGTAGTTCTATTTTATTTTTTGAAACCCTATAATCTGTGTATTCTTTTCTTAAGTCAATTAATGAGATATTCCTTTTTGCGAGGTATGTAAGGATTAATGCAATACCAACCAATGAGTCTCTGCCATAATGTAGCTCTGGATATATAACTCCTCCATTTCCT
Organism: Lentimicrobiaceae bacterium; assembly: GCA_018661505.1. GTDB lineage: Bacteria > Bacteroidota > Bacteroidia > Bacteroidales > F082. The sequence goes on along the minus strand of JABJIE010000016.1, from coordinate 25,354 downwards.
TCACCTCCTATAACTGCATTTGTTTCCTTCATTTTTGTCACAACATTAACCTCTCCAACCGCAGAGGCATTGTAAACGCAACCTGCTTCTTCGGTAACATCTCTTAGGGCCTTTGTTGATGAAAGATTTGAAACCGTGTTTCCAGGTGTTTCCCTTAGGACATAATCAGCTACGGCCACAAGTGTATATTCTTCTCCAAATAATTCACCATTTTCCATCACAAGAGCAAGTCTATCAACATCTGGATCAACCACAATTCCAATTGCATTTTTTTCATTTTTAACAACATTACATATTTCAGTAAGGTTTTCTGCTAGAGGTTCTGGATTATGGGGGAAATTGCCTGTGGGTTCACAATAAAGTTCAGTTATATTATTTACACCTAGCTCTTTCAATAGGGGGGGGATAGCTAATCCTCCAGTTGAGTTTACAGCATCAATAACAATATTAAAGCCATGTGTTTTTGTTATAGACTTATCTACCAATTTTAAGCCAATGATATCAGATATATGTTGATTAATGGTATCACTATTTTCAGTTATTGTGCCAAGGTCGTCAACTTCGCTAAAGCATATCTCAGGATTTTCGGATAGTTTTAAAACTTCTTCACCATCCATAGCCGAAATAAATTCACCCTTTTGGTTAAGTAATTTAAGCGCATTCCATTGTTTTGGATTATGACTTGCTGTAATTATAATACCTCCATCAGCATTCATATTCATAACTGCCATTTCAACGGTAGGTGTTGTTGAAAGCCCAGTATTGATAACGTTTATACCCATCCCACTCAATGTGGAGACAACTATATTCTCAACCATTTTTCCAGAAATTCTTGCATCTCTTCCCACCACAAATGTTAGTACCTTTCCAGGTTGTTTTATTTTCATAAACTCTCCAAAGGCAGCGGTAAACTTTACTATATCAATTGGAGTTAGGTTATCACCCTGTTTATTTCCAATTGTTCCTCGGATTCCCGATATTGATTTTATTAGAGTCATTTAATCTATTGTCTATTTAAAAACTAACCAGATTAACCTTATTGCTAACCCTATAATCATACCAATTAAAACGTATCTTATTAATGTTTTGGATTTAGATTCCTTTTGAGCGATGAAGCCATCCATTACTTCAATATTCATATTGAACTGCAAAGCTGCTTCAAGATCTCTTATTCTTCCAAATATCTCGTTCTGATTTTTATTTAACTGTTCTAAGTTTATAACGGCATCAGCATCAAGGTTATCGCGATCACTAATTAGGATTTCTTTTAATGAGTCCATGTAAACCAGCTGGTTTTGTAAATGATTAATCTCATTTCTATAGTTCCTTTCATTTAATTTTAGCCTCTCACCAATGAAGTCGGATTGACTGAGGTAATTCACAATTGCATCTTCCAATTCAGGAAGTATATCTGGATCGTAAACATCCACAACGATATAAAAGGGTACCTTCTCCACAGAGATATCAGAAACAAGGGGGCTATTATGTATGTTTACTCCATCTATACTTTTTATTTCCCTTGATTGCTCTGGTGTTATGTCAAGTAAGAAAGCTAAACTTTCATATTGCTCACTTTCCAATAGCAGATTAAGTTTGAAAAGCATGTCGCCATAAATCTTTTTTTCCAACTGTGCATAGGATACTGTTAAGTGGGCATTGTAAACATCTTTTTTTATCCATGCATAGGCTCCGCCTAGTGCACCGAATATTATTGCAAATAGAAGAAACCCAATAAAATGTTTCTTCAAACTCAAAATAAAACTCTTCAGCATTGCTCCAAAAAAGCCCATAGCTTCAGCCCATTGATGCTCCATGGCCATCCAAGTATTTTTTCCTTCTTCTTTTGATTCCTTAAAGGATTTATTATTCATAATCTAAGCATTAATTCTACAAACTTATTGAATTAATTTTTCTATCACGTAGTAAATAAGTATTATTATTGAAGAAAATTATAAGAATTAATGATTAAAACACCAGGCAACATTAAAAATTCCACTTGGAATCTAGCAAATATAATTGTATACCCTGTTGTTTTTCTGGCTCTTACGCCATTTTTTATTGATCAGTTAGGAGAGGATGATTTTGGCATATGGATGTTATTAAATTCATATGTTTATATCGCTGTTCACATAGTAAGCTTTGGTATGGGCAACTCCATTACTGCCCACATAGCAGAGGCTATGGGTAAGCAAAATAAATCAAAACTTTATACCTATATAAACATTTCCACAAAAGTAGTTTCAGTAATAAGCATTGCAACTATTACCGTAGCTGCTATTGCATTTTTTATTTTTTGGTTTGGATTAAATATTTTTAGTGAGCGCATTGATGACATTTTGGTTATTGCGACAATACTTATTTCCATTAAATTTTGGGAACTATTATTTCAGAGTGTTCTAAAAGGTTTTGAGAGGTATGATTTGGCTTCCTTTTATAATATAATAAGTAAGCTATTGGTTTTATCTGCTCAATTTGTAATAGTGTTCTTGGGATGGAGCCTGCTTGAGATATTCATTAGTAATGTTATTCTTAATCTGATAATGGTTTTCATTCAAGCAATTGTTACCTATAGATTAATTCCTGAATACAGATTCAAACTTGAAATTAAGAGGGAGGAAAAGGATGAGTTATTTCATTTTGGTTTTTGGACCTGGTTACAAACCATAATATCGGTACTGGCATATCAGATTGATAGGTTTGTTGTTGCAATCTTTGTTGGACCCGCTGTTGCGGGATATTATATATTAGCCTCTACAATTATTAACCATTTGCATATGGCTTTTGGTGCTGTTGTTGGTTGGATATTTCCAAAGGTATCACGTAAGAAGGAAACGGATTCTAATATTACTGGATATTTTACAACACTGCGCAGTTTTTCAGTCGGGTTTGGATTGCTTGTAATATTAATAACTAGTATTTTATATCCACCAATATTCAATTTATGGCTTGGTACGGATAAATTCATGAAAATGAATGAATACTTCAAGTTATTCCTTGTTTTTGAGTCATTTCTACTACTAACTATAGTTCCTTTGTTTTATTTCAATGGTGTAAAGATGTTGAAGTTTATTACCTCTCTTGAACTGATGTACAAGTCAGGGATAATTTTAGGTTTGCTGATAGGTTTTGCAATTTATCCATCGGCAGAAAGCCTTATTAAAGGACAGATAGTAGCTTTGTTAATTCTTATACCCGTAGAGTATTATCTAATCAACAAAAAGGTACTCTTTACTTCATGGTTTAATGAGAGTATTGTGACTATTATACCTAGTATTTTAATATCTGCAATAATATTCCTGTCCAGCTGGCAAAGTACATTAATACTTACATTGGTTACTGCGATTATTTTCAAAGTATATTACCTCAATAAAAAGAGGTTTAAACTAAGATTATTACTGGAATGAAAGATATAACAGCATATAATCATTTAATTACCTATTCAATAATATTTTTCTTTTTGAATAGCTTTTTGCTTCCACATGGGTTGCTTTATACAACTTTTCTAACCCCTGTAATGATATACTATTTGTACAAAAAAGACAAACTTAAGTATCCTATATTTGGATTGCTTATTATACTGATTCCCATGCCATTTCAGATTTATGGTGGAGTAGATTTAACAAGTTATCTTTTATCAAACATAATAATATTCACCGTAGTTATATTCATGATTACAACTTTCTTTTTAGGGAAGGCAAATATTGGTGTATTTGATAGAATATTTAGAAAAGCTTTATTGATAAATAGCATATTAGTAATTGTAGCACTTATAATTGTTCCTTTTTCTTCCATAAGGGGTATTTTGTGGTATGATGAAATTCTTACAGCTGGAGTAGAGGTTATTCCAAGGTTAAAATTATTTACCTACGAAGCCTCCTATTATTCAATGATAATGATGCCCATATTTCTATATTTTTTGCTGCGAGTACTTTATGGGATTGAGCAACATTCTATGTTAATATTAATCGCTGTTGTAGTTCCCATATTTTTATCTTTATCATTCGGAGTCATGGGCGCGCTATTGATATCTTTTTTATTTGTTACAATTGTGCTTTGGTCCAAAGTACCTAACTCCATGAAACAATTTGTTATCCTTGGTGGTAGTGCTTTAACATTATTGCTATTTGCACTGCTATTCATTTGGCCTGATAATCCAGTTTATTTTAGAATTGAAAATATTATTGATGGCAAAGATACAAGTGCAATGGGTAGGTTATTCTACTCTTTTATGTTTGCAAAGGATCTTATCTTAAATAGTAGTATACTTTTTGGTATTGGTGCTGGTCAGGTAAAAATTGTTGCACATGATATGATAGTTAATCATTACCAGTACCATGGTCAAATAACAGAGATAGTTAGAATCCCCAATTCTATGGCAGAAATTTTAGCTGTTTATGGAATATATGGTTTTGCTTTAAAGCTAGTACTTGAAATATATTTATTTATGAAATTTAAGGTATATAATAATACGTATTCTTTGGTATTATTTACCTTTATCTTCATATATCAATTTACCGGCAGCTATATTACTAATTCTGCTGAAGTTGCCATATGGGCATTTGTATTTACATTGAAGTTTGATGAGTTTAAACTTACTTCACCTGATCTACTCTCAAATTGAAAAAAGCACTCAAAATAGCATTCATAGTAAGGTCAACTTTGTTTAAGGTTGTTGGCGGTGATAACCTGCAAGTTGTAAATACAGCTCATGAACTTAAAAAGTTAGGGGTTGATGTTGATATTATATTGGCAAAGGACAGGGTCAACTATTTTAAATACGATATTATACACCTTTTTAACATAATTAGACCCGCTGACCACCTTTATCACATTGCAAAATGTAATAAGCCAATAGTATTAAGTACTATTTATCTAGATTATTCCGAATTTGACATATATGGCAGAGTGGGTATCCAGAAAATGTTTTTTAGAGTAGCTGGCAAAAATGGCTCAGAATACCTAAAAAACAATTATAGATTTTTGAAAAGCCAAGATTATCTTGTTAGTCCTGAGTATATACTAGGGCATAAAAGAGCAGTTAGGAAAATTGTCTCAAAAGTTGACCTATTGCTGCCAAACTCTAATTCTGAGTATGATAGGTTAGCCAAAGATTATGATATTGAGAAAGATTTTAGTGTGATCACAAATGGGATAAATGCTGATATATTCTCTAGGATTCCAAAAGTAGATAGGATTGATAACCAGATTATATGTGTGGGCCAGATATACGGGCTCAAGAATCAATTTAGACTTATAAAGGCTGCGAATACTCTAAAAGTTAAAGTAAAGATTATTGGAAAATCCCCACCAAACCATAGGAAATATTATGACCTATGTCGTTCCATATCTGATTCAAAAGTTGAGTTTATTAGTTTTAGGCCACAGGAAGAACTTTTGCAGTATTATGCTCAATCCAAGGTACATGCTTTGCCAAGTTGGTTTGAAACCACAGGGCTAAGTTCACTTGAGGCAGGAGCAATGGGCTGTAACCTAGTCGTTGGAAATGGTGGTGATACACAAGAGTATTTCAAAGAAAAAGCATCTTTCTGTGATGCCAATGATATTAATAGCATATATATGGCATTGGAAAAAGAATTGAATAAACCCATTGATTATTCATTTAGAGAATATATTTTTGAAAATTATACATGGAAACACACTGCTAACCAAACTTTGTTAGCTTACAAAAAAGTACTTGGAATTGACTAGAAAACTATCCATAGGGTTTATAGGAACACGAGGTATACCTAATGAATACGGCGGTTATGAGGCGGCTGTTCAGGAGTTGGCTCCTAGATTAGCTAGTATGGGACACAGGGTAGTAGTATATTGCTCCAAGGCCCAACTATCAAGGTTTAAAACCTGGAATGGAGTTGAACTAATATACAGCTATGATCCTGAATCAAAAATTGGTTCTGCTGGCCAATTTGTTTATGATTTTTTAAGCAACATAAAATCCAGAAACCAGAATCATGATGTGATTTTTCACATGGGATACACAAGCGATTCCATATGGCATGGTTTATGGGATAAATCGGCTCTTCATATAACAAATATGGATGGTATTGAATGGAGGCGTTCCAAGTATTCAAAATTAGCACGAAAGTTTCTAAAATATGCCGAAAGACTAGCCGCAAATAATAGTAGTGTGTTAATAGCTGATAATAAGGGCATAGAGGAGTATATCCATGATAATTACAATGCTGAAGTTGTAAATATCTCATATGGTGTTGAGATACCTGAGAGTTTTAACAATGAAATACTTAAAACCTACACCCTCGAGGAACGTAATTATGATATCGTTGTTGCTCGTATCGTACCTGAGAATAATATTGAAGAGATCATAAAAGCCAAATTAATATGCCATGATAATAGACCTTTGGTTATTTTTGGGAATAGAACCAATTTTAGGGATGAGCTGGTTGCCAGGTATTTAAATAATAGAAATATTATTTTCATTGATGGCAATTTCAACAAGCAAGAAATGGACAGCCTAAGACACTTTAGTAGATATTATATCCATGGACATTCTGTAGGAGGAACGAATCCATCCCTTTTGGAATCGATGGCTGCAAAATGTAAAATCATAGCTCATGATAACCCATTTAACAGGAATGTACTTCAAGAGGAAGGAAGGTATTTTGAAACTTCCAATGATTTAGCCGCGATACTACAATCGGATTTACAAATATTAAGCAATGAAAAAACTCTCAAGTTATTGAGTGAAAATCATAACTGGCAAATTATTTGCAAACAATATGAAACTGTTGCATACAAAAATAAATCTTGAGTATTGGCTATGGGCCTTGGTTTGGTTTACATTACCAATAAGTATTAGGTTAAATAGTATTGCCATTGTTTTGGTGGCAGTTGTTGTGTTATTGAAATTTATTAAAAGACCAGTTGTTATATCAAAAAGTTATCTAACCCCCTTTTTTTTCGCACTATTATTTTTTTTAATCCAGTTAATTGGTGTTCGAGGTTCCATGAGCAGTTTAATAGTTTGGAAGGAGATTGAACAACTTCTACCATTAATTATTTTTCCAGTTTTGTTCATGATGTCCAGAATAAATAATAATGAATTTTCCAAGGTAAGTTTGAAGGCATTAGTTTCTGCAATTATAATATGTGGTATAATAATGATAGGGGAGTCTGCTTTGATGTTTTCGCAAACCCAAGACATAAATGTGTTCACATACCATCAGCTATCTGAACCATTTAGTTCAGGAGCAATATTTTTTAGTTTTTTTATTGTGATCTCACTCTTGAGAATGGATATTATAATTGATTCTTTTTCGACAAGTTTTCAGAAATATACAATCGTTATATTCCTATTACTACTTCTGTTTTTACTTGCATCCAAAATGATTCTTTTACCAGGATTAGTTTTACTTGCATTTAAATATCGACGTAACCTCTTTACATTCTTGCCCAAGAGTAAATTAGTAGTTCCCATAGTGGTTATTACATTCTCGTTACTTCTAGTTCCTGTTTTACAAAGGTTTCAAGATTTTTTGAATCCTAGAATGGATATTGTAATGAATGATAAATTTAATTATGATAGTCCTTTAAATGGATTAAACCTTCGTATTATTCAGGCTAGGTTTGGCATTGAGATCCTAAATGATAATGAAGCCTGGCTTTTTGGAGTTGGTATTGATAAGACTACGGAATTATTAAATAAAAAATATGTGGATTTTGGCCTATATACAGGGTCAAACAATGATACAGATAAGGGGTATTTAGATTATAATTTCCATAACCAGTACATTGAAACTGCTGTTAGAAGTGGATTATTAGGGCTATTTGCATTACTTACAATGATTACTTTATTAGTAATACTATTGCTAAAAAAACAAACTTTCGTTTCGGCAGGGGAACTAATCTTGCTGCTCTTGTTCTTTTTAACAGAGTCAGTTTTAGAGAGGCAAATAGGCATAGTTTATTTTTGTCTCATATATTCATCATACTTCCCTTTTAACAATGATTAATATGACTTCATGCCTAGCCGTGAAGATTATTTAAAAGATTTTTAAAATATTTGCTTCTTTTGTGTTATTGCAGAATCAGTTATAACGAGGCAACTGGGATTAGTTTATTTTTGTCTCATAATTATTCATCATATTTTCCTTTTAACGAACACAAGTATAAGAATGATTTTTGGTTATAATACTAGTCATATTGGTCATCATGTATTTGAATTACAGAATAAAGTAGTTATTCAAAGTAAATTAAATAAGCCTTTTAATAGATTTATAAAGCGCACACTTGACATTGCACTTTCCTCAATATTTATTATATTAATAGCACCATTGCTATTCCCAATAGTTAGCTTAATAATAGTTATTGAATCCAAAGGTTCGGCATTTTTTATTCAAAAACGAACAGGTCTGAAAAGAAAATCTTTCTACTGTATTAAGTTTCGCACAATGGTAAAGAATAAAGATGCAAATAGGTTACAGGTTCAAATTAATGATAAACGTATTACAAAATTTGGTAAAATTTTGAGAGAGAGTCATATTGATGAGTTACCCCAAGTAATCAATGTGTTGATTGGTGACATGAGCATTGTTGGACCAAGGCCTCATATGTTGCGTCATAATGTTGAATATGCTAATTATTCGCCCAATTATCATTTACGTCATATGGTTAAGCCAGGTATGACAGGGCTTGCACAGGTCAGAGGGTTCCATGGTATGATTTTAGGAAAAGAGAATTTTCAGAATAGATTAAATTCAGATATTGAATATATCAAAAGATGGTCGTTTCTTGGAGATATAGAAATATTTATTTTAACAACTTTTAAAGTAATATTTAAGTCTAATGAGAAATAATGAAATATCCAGCTTAAAGGATGCTGTTTTGTTTGTTTTGAAATATTTCGGTCTATTCTCATACCCACTTACTTCTGCGGAAGTTCATCGGTTTCTGAGTTTTAAGTGTGAATCTGCGGATGTTGACATTGTTTTGAATAAGATGAAAAAAGATGGTCATGTGTACAAATCAGTAGAGGGGTATTATACCATCGATAAAAACCCCAGTTGGTCTAAGCAAAGGATTATGGGTAATAACAGGGCTGAAGATTTATTGCGAAAATCTGTAAAATTCGTTGGTATTATAAAAATGTTTCCCTTTGTTAAATCAATAGCCATATCAGGGTCATTATCCAAGTATTATGCTGATGAAAATTGCGATATTGATTACTTTATTGTTACTAGTAAAAATAGGCTTTGGATTTCTAGAACTTTACTGCACATATACAAAAAAGCTACCTTTCTCAAAGGTCATGAACATTATTACTGTATGAATTATTTTGTGGATGAAACCGCAATGGAGATTGACCAAAAGAATATCTACTCTGCAATAGAAACAGTAACACTCATACCCGTTTATAATCAATCACTAATAAGAGGTATTAAATTGCAAAATAATTGGCTAGTGGATTACCTGCCAAATGAAAGCTATAAAGACGATACCCGTTTCATTGTGGAATCAAAAGGTGAAAAAATTAAAGGACTTCTAGAGAGTATTATCAATATATTTAATGGTGATGCTATCAACAAATTTTTCATGCGTGTCACTGATAAAAAGTGGAGGCGTAAATGGAAAAGAAAATCCTTTCCGATGGAAATATATGATGAAGCATTTCATACGGAGTTAAATATCTCAAAAAACCATCCTGCAAACTACCAGTCTCAAATATTATCATCCTTGAATGGAGAAGGTTCAAAATTAATTAAAGAACATCCAGCATGCAGTCTGTAATACTCATAGGTGGTTCAGGGTTTCTTGGAAAACATTTGCTAAATGAGTTAGTGAAATCTAACTATAAAATATATGCAACTGTTAACAAAACGTATATAAAAGGTCCAGGTAAATTAAATATTATTAGAGGTGGAATAAATGCACTAAACTCGGATATACTAAAAGAGATAGCTCCCACAAAGATTTTTCATTGTGCTCGCCCAACATTGCCTAGGCTTAGAAAAACCGGCAGAGTGATTTCAGGATATATAGCTTATTTCAATAATTCAAGATTATTAAAAAATATTGAGGATTCTGGTATTCAAACTGATTTGTTATTTGCATCAGGCAGCTTGGCTTATGGCAATAGTACTAAGCCTCATTATGAAACATCACCCATTAACCCTATTTCTTATTCCAAGCAATATATACGAGGAGAAAAACCATTGTTAAAAGCTATCTCATCTTCTAGTGTAAATGTTAAAGTACTACGTTTTCCATGGTTAATTGGTAACGGATCTTGGTTTAAGTGGTTTTATTTGAAAAATATTATTGAAAATAATTCAATCCCATTGTTTGGTAATGGAAATAATAACATGTCTATCTTAAGTGTAATTGATGCAGCTAGGTTAATGGCATTGTATTCAGATAATTCTGTTGGAAGTGGTATTTATAATATTTTCAACCCCAATTCAACATATCAAAAGATATTTATTGAGAAAGTAAAGGGAGAGTTTAAGTGTGATATTACTGACTATAAAAACATCTATCCACGTTTAGATACTGCTACAAAAGAAGCATTTTTTTCAAATATCGTTGTTGATACAGGTATGAAAAAGATCTTGAGTAGATATAATTTTATAACCCTTGATCAGTCCCTTGGTGATATAGGTAAACAGGTAATTGCATAGAGAAGCTAAATCTCATAGGCAATTATTTTTGAAATACAAATAGGGTATATTCACCCATGGCCCATAATGGTGAGTTCTGAATCTTCTTATCCCTATTCCATAAAATTTCAGCCTTTTTTGGATTGTTTTTAACCTTATGATCGTTATACCAGGGTGGATAAAAAATACTATAGCCTTTATTTTCAAGTAAATCAAATTTATTGAATACCTTTTTAATGAATGAAGGGCTATAACAGTGTGAGCTAAGATGCCTGTCAACGCTATATCCTCCCCAGGTTTTACCCAACCTTGCAAATGCAGTATTGAATTTAAGTTTGATCATCTGGACAATTAATTCTCTCATGTACCATTTATTAACAAATGAAAGAACAGCAATCCCCTTTTCAGTAAGTAATTGATTTATAATATCTGCAGTTTCTGACAAGTCCTCAACAGTATTTAGTGCCCCGAAGTAAACATATATCATATCAAAAGATGCAGTCCCAAATTTATCAATTAGCTCTTTTTCATTGGATTGTAATACTTTTGCGTTTGTGTATTTACCCTCCTCAATACGCTTTTTTGTAAGGCTTACCATTTCCAATGAGATATCAACAGCTGTGAATTTTTTGTTGGGATAATTATGAGCAAACCAAGCAATGTCAAACCCAGGACCACAGCCTATTTCAAGAACATTGTTGAAAGGATACTTTGATGTTATTTTTCTAAAATCATTCCTAATTTTCTCTAAGCTACTATTTACAGATGCTCTTTTTTCAAATCCCAGCTTTGCATCGATATCATAATATTCGGCAACATCGCGATAATATTTATCATTGGTTGTTTTAGTCATAAATGAGGTATTTAGCTCTTATATCAAGAAATTCATCAATGTCACCTTGCCAACTTTTCTTTATTTCATCTTCAGATTTACCTTCAATTATTTGCTCTTTAAGTTCTTCAGTACCTGCCAATTTATTAAAATAACCATTGAAATATTCGTTATTACTTCCCATTGCCACGTAGGAATTTATCAGCCAGCTTAAATTTAAGCTTCTTGGATTTGAATTATAATTATGAGCATACTCTGTAAGGTTGAAACCATTGCATAAAACTCCGTTATACTTAGGATTAGAAGCACCAATATTACTTTGAGGGATGAAGGTGTAGTCACCAATTTTAAACTCGGGGTGCCCATAGATCTGAAAGGGAGTATTTGTACCTCTTCCAACGCTCATAATTGTACCCTCAAAGAAGCACATGGAAGGGTAAAGATATATTGACTCCCAATTTGGAAGGTTTGGTGAAGGCTTAGTGTTCAGTTTTACAATCATATTATGGCTATAATTGAGGAGCTCGATAATTTCAAGCTGCAGTGCATCTTCAGATTCAATCCAATTCTCATTTTTTACCATTGTAGAATATTCACCTATTGTCATGCCATAAACCACAGGAACAGGATGTAGTCCAACAAATGATTCAAACTCTTTTTGCAATACTGGGCCATCAACATAGTATCCATTTGGATTTGGTCTGTCAAGTACAATTAATGGTATTCTATTTTCAGCACATGATTCCATAATATATGTCAAGGTAGATATATAAGTATAAAATCGTGTTCCAACGTCTTGCAAGTCAAATAATATTATGTCAATACCTTTAAGATCATCGATTGTTGGTTTTTTATGTGATCCATAAAGTGAAATTATTGGGATTCCTGTTTCTAGATCAACATCATTTGATATTAATTTACCTGCATCTTCAGTACCCCTGAATCCATGTTCCGGACAAAATATCTTTTTGATATTTATATTTAAAGAAGTAAGAGTGTCTACTAAGTGTGTTTTGCCAATTAGTGATGAATGGTTAGCAACTACTGCCACCTTCTTATTTTTTAATTGGGGGGTGTATTTAAATATTTGATCTGCTCCTGTTATTATTTCATTATAATCCACAAGATAAAGGCTATCCTGTCCATAAGTATGATTAATTAAGTTGATACTTAAAAGAATTACAAGATGAATTTTAATTAGTCTGCTAATCATTATATTTTTATATATCAATTTTCAAAAATATAAAAAGCATTTACAATTAATACCATAGTATTTAAGGATTCACACTTTGTTTACAATAGATATTAAATGTCTAGATTTGCATCAATAAACTTATAATTTGAATTTCGAGTATTTCATAGCACGTAAATTAAAGGCGGGAGATAAAAAGAATCTCTCCAAACCTGTAATTGGAATATCTACTATAAGCATTGCGCTTGGCCTAAGCCTAATGATTATATCTGTTGCCGTTGTTGTGGGGTTTAAAAACTCCATTAGTGAAAAGGTCATGAACTTTGCCTCTCACATTCAATTAGTTGTTTTTGATAACAACTATGGTGAGCAGGGGAGTGCCATTAACGTTAACGAAGAACTACTTGATATTCTAAACTCCCAGAATGAAATTACTCACATACAAAAAGTTGCTCACAAAGCAGGTGTAGTGAAAACAAAGGATCAAATTCTTGGAGTGGTTCTTAAGGGAGTGGATAGTAATTTTAACAAAGCATTTCTTGAGAGTAACATTAGTAGTGGTTTATTTCCATCATTAAATGATTCCATAAAATCCAATGAAGTACTAATATCATCTTCTATTTCCAGAAAATTAGAGCTAAACACTGGGGATGATATGCGAATGTGGTTTGTGGATGGGGATCAAGCTAGAGCAAGAGGACGTAAATTTACCATTTCGGGGATCTATGACACTGGAATGGAAGAAATAGATGATGTTTATGTAATAGGAGATATTAAACATATCCAAAAATTAAATAACTGGGATCCAACTGATGCAGGAAGTATTGAGCTTATGGTAAATGACGTTGATAAAATAAGAGATGTCTCTTTTAATTTGTATACTACTATTCCATATAACATAAGGTCTGTAAGTGTTTTTGAGGAGTACCCTCAGATATTTAACTGGCTCGAGTTATTGGATTTAAATGTTATTGTCATTTTAAGCCTACTCATAATAGTTTCCACAATTACTATGATTTCAACATTATTAATCCTTATCATTGAGCGCACTTCAATGGTGGGTTTGCTAAAAGCACTGGGAACAACAAATTCATCCATTCGAAAAATATTTCTAATTAAGGCATCCGGTGTTATTATACGAGGTATGATTTGGGGAAATATTATAGGTATTGGGTTTTATTATGTGCAAAGCTATTTTCGAATTATAAAGCTATCTGCAGAGTCATATTATGTTGATTATGTGCCAATGGAACTCCATATAAGTGATGTCTTAATGTTAAACATAGGTACCTTTATAATATCACTTCTTGTTCTTATTATCCCCACATTTTATATAACAAGAGTTATGCCGGCCAGAGCACTTAGATATGAGTGATATATGGCTTATTACTCCATTACCTTTTTTTTGTTATCCGCTGGATTTTTTTGTTTATCAACTTTAATTAAATTGTTTGTTGATTAATAATTAGTAAGATTATAATCAAGACAATTTATTCAATCAGAACCAATAGACTTAAATAAAAAGTTATTTAGAATTTATATAAATTAAGTGTTAGCGATTATTTAATGTATAAAAGATTTATTTTTGTGTTATTAGAGGCTCATTGCCAGGTTTAATGAAAAAGCGCATAAATGTGGTAACAAGGATTGAGTCTCCATTACTAACCAATTTTTTTTAAGGATATATTATTGTGTCATATATCAATAATATGCCAAATTATTTTATTTACGGAAAGAATAAAATAATCATGTTGTCTTTAACTTAAGTCATAAGTTGAGATGAAAAAAGAATACTATGCTATTAAATATGCATGGGATGTATGAATCAGGATATATTATCTAAATTCATATGTTGCAATAGTTGATGTGAAAAATCAAGCATGTTTTAACCTCGTCTATACGTACTATGTGAACATATTTAAAAATCATTAGTCGCTTCTCCATTACTTTCAGTGTGATGTATTTCGGTTTCTTCCAAAATACTAATGAGATCATCCGTAAAAAATATTTATTTGGAGGTTATTGCACCTTACTTAAGTTTAAATATTTGGTAACCTTATTTTTTAGACGATTTCTTAATATTGTGCTTACAGGATAATAAACAATCCCCAGCGTAAAGAAGGCTATTCCAAAAATTAAGAATAACTTATCAGCGTGGGTATTTAATAACCCTATTAATGTAATAATAACCCCAGTTATAGCAGCCACAATAGCAAAAATTGGCAAAAAGGAATTTGGTGATACTTTTAACTTTATCAATGTTCCTTTTTCTCCTTGGGTGATTTTACCTTTTAAATAAGCAGCCTTTCTTCTAAGATAAGGCATATCCCAACCAATAACAATCAATTTTTCATAAGCTGTAAACTCATCCTCGCTTATGATTTTGCCTGCTAGACCTAACGATTTTTGCTCAAAGAGATTTTCAACTCTTCTCATTAAATTTTCTTCGTTCAAATTTGAAGAGTAAATTACTTCCTCTACATTTAGTATTCTTTGTAACATATTTAATTGATATG
This sequence comes from Lentimicrobiaceae bacterium, assembly GCA_018661505.1. Classification (GTDB taxonomy): domain Bacteria; phylum Bacteroidota; class Bacteroidia; order Bacteroidales; family F082. Next base: position 10,180 of record JABJIE010000016.1, on the reverse strand, counting down.
AGGCTGATTTTTTCTGTATATGATGCATCACACAATGACATCATGTAACTTGTTAGCAAATAATTTTATTTGTTTTTTTGGATTTTCGGTTTTAGAATACGAAATCCATAAACCATAAGTGAAGCTTGAATCAATAATCCAATCGCTAAACTTACTAAGTTTACATCTACAGAAGCTAGGTTATGAGAAGTAAAATAATAGATAGTATATACTCCTATAGGAATATTTAAAAATAAACTTACGATAAGTCCTGGATTGTATTTAAACCAGAAAAACATGCCAACGTGAGATATTGCATTGATAATTGAAAAATAGGCAGTCCACAATCCTATTGAAATATTAACGTATCCCGCTAGAATTGCTGAAAGAGGAAATCCAATAAATATGATAGGAATATTAATCCAAAATGAGGATCTTATATTAAGGGGAAAATCATCTCTTTTTGATCCCAAAGGTTTTGTGTTAAAAAACTTCACAAAACCTCCTGGTAAAACATACTCTTCAAATTGATGTAATAAGTAGACAATTGTTTGTAGCCATATCAGAAATAATGCATAATCTTCCTTAAACAAATAAATGAGTGCAAATATTAACAGATAAACAGCTAAGAATATTGTTGATTTATACCAATTGTTATAGAGCCATTTCATTGTATTGTTTTTAAGATGAAATTCTAGTAAAAATAACTATTTTGCACTTAATCTCAAGATCGTTATTTATTATATGCCTGGCAATCTTAAAATCATTCCTTTTCCTAAAGTCAAGTCATCGACATGCCCTGCTATTTTGTTGTCGAGTGTTTTTACATGTATGTGCATATTCGTTGTGTGGTGTGTAAAAATAGCGTGATGTGAATCAGAGTAAAAACCTATCAATTCAACATCTCTATTTTCAACAGTACCATGTGGCCCTGAGTTGACATGTTTTTCATGTGAATGTTCTGTGTCTCCATCTTTCCAATTAATTACGTGCCAATTGAACGAGTCAATATTACCATCAATCATAAAGGGGAATGGTTTATTAATATTTATGTCATTTTCTTTGGCAACAGAAGTAATATGATTTTCAAGTTGTTCATATGTTTTTATTTCATCTGGAATTTTGAAATAATTCCATTTTTCAATTGTAGCATACACCAGTAATGTGGCTTTTTTATCAAACGACCTATCAAAACTAATTGCACTATCCACTACCAATGTATTGTGCGATTTGCCGTCTATTATTTGAATCTCACCCTTGAGGTTCTCAAGAGCACCAATAGCGTATAGGTGTTTGATATTTTCAAAGTTGGACAGGTCGGTTTGAGCTGAGATATCACCTTTGTGCATTATGTTTTTTAATGCACCAAAATATTTCACCTCGAATTGAATTGAATCACTTTTGTGTTCACCACGTTCATTCGCAGGTGTTTCACATGCAAATAGTAAAAATGTAATTACCGTATAAATTATTATATATCTCATATTCAGTTTTAAAAGGGTTAACGTTACTATTTTCACATTGTAAACCGTCAGTAAAAAATTTACTAGTAAATATATAATTTTAATGAATCTCTTTTCTGATTGCTGAACCGAAGGAGAAACTTTCAGAATACAATCCACTTTGTCAATGGTGGGGGAAACGCAGCTATTGCATATGGCTGATGTTACCCATAGTTTTTTTATCTAATAACTCCTTTAGTCTTTTAGCTTTATCAGCCATATTAGAATCAGTTAACCATATAAATATCTTCGTTTTCACAAAATGAATAACTATGTTAGCTTTTTTATAAGATTCTGCATCTGGAAAATATGGAACTCCGTTTAATATCCATGTAAATATTCTTAACCAACTGGCTAGTCTAGGATACCAAACCTTATTTAATTCAATGGATTGGAGATCATAATAATAGTAAAACCCGGAATTTTGTTCTGTTTTCTTATCAATTAATTTAAATCCATTATGAAGAAGTTGGAATTCAATTTTTGGATTTTTTTTTAAAATAATGGTTTCACTCATTTTATTATCAACTTATATACTTAATTTACCAAGTTTCCATTTATATACGTCTTTAAGCATCTAATAGTACTTATTTCATTCGTTTGTATATTTAATGGGTTCTTGTCTAAAATAATAAAGTCAGCATATTTACCTTTCTCCAATGAACCAATTTTATCCTCCATATTAATCTGCCAAGCTGCATCTATAGTCATTGCTTTAATAGCATCGATAACTGTGATGTTTTCATTTGCGCCTAAAGTATCGTCTAGAATAGTTTTACGTTCAACAGCAGTTTGTATTAGCTTAAAGGGGTGGCTATCAAACATAGGTTGATCGGCATGTAATGAAAATCTCATTCCACTTTTTTTTACAGAACCTAGTGGCAGTATTTTATTCGCTCGTTCTTGACCTATTAAACTAGATTTTAAAACATCTCCATAATAATATAAATGGTTTATATGAAAGCTAGGTGTAAGATTTAGTCTATTCATTTGATTTATATTCTCTTTAGGTAAAAGAAGACAATGTTCTAACCGATGTCTAGATTTGCTAAAATCTAATTCAGCTGCAAGTTCTTCAAAAGAATTAATCACATCTTTAATGGCAGCATCACCTTGGGTGTGAAAAGCCATTTGCCAACCTTCTCTATGATATTTTTTTATGAAAATTTTTAAATCATGTTCTTCAATTAATGCAGCTCCTTTGTGGTTCTTTGGAATATGTAATTTATGATTTGAAAGTTCTGAATTTAGATATTTTTCATTTAAATACATTGACCCAATATATGGTGAGCCATCGTACCAATGTTTAATACCAATAATATTATAAAAATCATTTTTATAATTTTTATTCTTAGGTAATAGGTGTGCCATGTCATGACGCATATAGATAAAATGTCTAGGATTTTGTTTCCTTTTTGGTAGATAGCCTATTTTTTCTAAAAAACTACCTAGAAGCGAGGGCTCATTGTTAGATAGGTGTTTAAATAGTATTAAAGGTTTTTTGTCCTGAATTGTAATTCCGGCTGATACAATTGTTGTATTTCCGTATTTCGCATAGTTAGACATTACTTTAGAGGCTGTATTACTTAATATTTTTGGTGTTAACACTTCCGATTTTAGTATATCAAAAAATGGTTCTATTGCAAGCTGTTCTACGATTAAACCATTAAGTTCCCCATTCTTGTCTTTCCCATAATAACTATGGATAGATGGGTTAGGGGTTTCTTTATTTATTCCGATAATCTCAAAAGCCTTTGAATTTGCCCAGTAATTATGAAGACTTTGACTGAAAAAAAGAGTTGGGTTTTCTGGGGAAACTTTATCTAAGTATTCAATAGATGGAGGAACCAAATCTTTTATTAATATTGGGTCAATGCCTTTACAGATTATCCAGTCACCCTTATTTGTATTTTTAACTATGTTTTCAAAAGCATTCCAAACTTCTTTATTTGAATTGTATTTAAAACCAGATAAGTCATGCATTTCTGCTAGAAACATACTAATGGAAAAATGAGTGTGAGCATCGATAAATCCAGGTAAGACTGTAGCTCCTTTCAAGTCTACTGTTGTTATTTCGTTTGGTAAGTCTTTCTCTAGTTGTTCATTAGTCCCTATTTCTATTATTTTTCCATCTACGACATACATAGCTTCTGCAAATGGTTGATATTCATTCAATGTTATTATAAAGCCATTCTTATATATTGTTTTCGGAGTTTTTTCAAAATCTTGTTTAAGGTATAAATATGAAATAAGCACAAGACTTATAAAGAAGAGACCTATTTTTAATAATTTAATCATATTATAATACAATGGTATTCAGTCGTATAAATAGGCATCTGTTGTGTGTTATAATGTGCAATTCTTTCACTTTGAGAAAAGCAAAATACATTTGAATTTTGCAGTTTTAGAAACAAGGCTGTCATATTATACATTGTAAACAATTGAATTTACATATTGTTGTGCAGTATTCCTTTTACAATCTATTTTGGGTAATCTCTTTCTTTTCATATTTAACAGTTTAAAGTTAATATAATTTGTCAACTTTTAAATTGTCTTATTTTTCGTATTCACTACAGGAATTCTATACCCCATAAATAAACAAACATGAAAAAACCCTTTACATTATTTGAATTGCCTTTATTGTTGGAATTGGTGGCACACAATTATATTTTACAGAGTATTTTAATTTATTGGCATTTGATATTTTTTGTGGTACTAAAAATCTAATAACTTCTACACCATCACTTTCAGTTTTATTAAATTTAAAAATTTCAATATCTGTATCTCCTTTTTCTAAAAGAAATTTTAAATTTTCATAACAACTTTCATATTTTTTATCAATAGATATAAGTAATTTTAATAAATCTGAAGGTTAATCTTTTATATTAGTATATACTTAAAGTTGTAGATTAAAAGAGTGTGTTTGATAGGAATTTACATCTAAACAAAATAAATCCCCTAATCCCATTATATGGATATCAATGATATGTGGGGTATTATACATATTGTCATACATTATATATATTTACCACATATTCCAATTTAATATTTTGATTATCCGATTAAAAATTATTTATTGGAGTTCAAAATTTTTCAGCATTTCAAGAAATTTCTTTTTTTCAATCTTTCCCACAGTGTAATCTAGTACTTTTCCCTGGGAATCGAGAATAATTGTTGTTGGAGTTGCACTAACCTTATAATACTTTACTAGCTCTTTGGTGTTGGGGTTATCAATATCAATCATTACTGGTGTAACTTGTGAATTGATGATCCTTTCAACTTCTTTGTCTGCAAAAACTTCACGTTTCATAATTTGGCAAGGTGAACACCATTTTCCTGTGAAAAAAATAAGCGTGTTCTTGCTGGAACTTTTGGTGAGTTCCTGAGTAGAAGTAATTTCGTTGACCCATTCAATATCATTAGAAGGAGCATAAAATGAATACCACGCATAAGCAAGAGATACTACAAGAAAAGTGAGCCAGAACCATCGCCAAAATGGATGAGACTTTTTTTTAGTAATTTTTTGGGATGAATTATCTACTTTATTCATTTAAGTTATAAGCTTTTGTTTTACGATTCAAAGTTTAATATTTATTAAGTGGAGTTTTACTTATTTTTCCCTTTTAAGTGCTTTAGTCCAAACAATCCCACATAAAATACTGTCGATACGTTTCATTATTTTGCTAATTTACAGTTTAAATCCTTTTCTATAAGATTTCATTGTTCAGTTTCATTTTGTGAATGCTGCACAACGGTTTGTGTATTAGCAGTTGCATCTCGGAGAGTGCTATTGCTTATAGACTTTGTTGGCGGTAGTTTTTGTTTTTATATAGTAAATACCTGTATCTAATTTTGATAAATCAATCATAATTTGATTTACATTAATCAAAATTTGCTTAGTAAGTGCTGTCACATTTTGTCCTAAAGTATTGTAAATAATAATTTCTTTCAATTCAGCTTTATTTCCTTCCATAGTTATTTGATTATAAAATGGATTTGGATAAACAGAAATTTCAGAATTAACTATATTTTCATTTATTCCAGTTGGATATAATGTGCAACTATATGTTGACCCAGTTTCTATATATCCTTGTGGAGTTATTGTTTGACCGTTAAACCCGTTATAATTTATGGGGTATCTATAGCTTCTAAATACAATGTTTTGAATGACAGGATCACCTTGTGCTATTATACCTGATTGACTGACTGGATTAACATATTCCCAAACAGTACTACCAGAATAATCTACTTCAAAAAATGTACCTGCAGTGCCATCGCAAATTAATGTGTTTCCATTTGGTAATCTTTGAGCTCCAGAAATATGAGAAGCATAAAAGTTGGTTGGGGTAGGAGCTTGGTAAATCCAATGGAAGCTAGACGGTAAATATGTTGTTCCAGAATAAGTGTAGTTTCCATTAACATCAACTGGCGGGTCTATTACGTTTACTTCTGAATAGTTTGATGGTGTACCAGCCTGATTGTTAAATATCATTACCATACCCCCATCTGTGTAAGAATCTTCTATCCAACAAGCATCGTGTTGTTTATAAAGAAGCTGATCTGCTCCAGTTCCTTGGTCATAAGTTTGAGGGTTACCCCAACGGTATAATAAGTCACCACCCTTATTAAAGGTTCCGCCAGTATGACTAGATGCTTGTGCTGTACTAGTCGAATGATCTATTATCCATACTTCGCTAAAACTATGACTGCTTAATATAATTTGATCAAATGTAGTGTTATAATCAATAGAATTAATATGAAGCCAATCCTCATTTGTTGGGTTTCCTGAAGTGAAATTAACATCTAACAATTCAGGAGAAGTAGAAACAGTTCCGAAATTGTCTTTTGTATTATCAAAATCTTGTACTAAATGATCCCAAGCTTTCCACTCCCATACTATTGTTCCTCCACCATTAACTAAATCAGGTTGAATCTCAATTATTTTTTCTGACCAAAGAGTACTACCTGATGTTGTTCTGCCTGCTTGAATAGCTTCGGCTTGAGTTTTAGAATCCCAAACAATGGCTAATATATTACCGTTTGGTAAATATTCAATATCATGATGCTGACATTCTGTTGCAGAGGAAATGGTGTAATCCCAAATAACATTCCCATTCCAATCTAACATTTCAATTCCTCCTCCAGAGCCACCAGCGGTAAAAGTTGAATTTTTTGTATTTCTTGTTCGCAATAGAGTTCCGTCTTCTAAGAAATATACTGAAATGCCAGGCTTATATGCAGAATTCCAACTATGTACTTTTTCACCACAATTATCAATTAGATAAGTGGTTGTACTAAACATTGGAGCGAATAATGTATATCCATTATATGAGTCAATTGTATTAGAGAATAATCCGACCGTTTGCTGAGAAAATAATGCTTTATTACCAAAGCAAATAAACAGTAAAAACACTACTACAAAGTTCTTTATTGTCATGTTTGTTTGTGAATTTATTGTTGTTAGACTATCAAAGATAAAAAAAGGTCTAATATCTAATGTTATGTAATTTGGCAAATATTATTCTTTCATCACAAAGTCACTCATCAGATTTATAATACTATCATCATTTTTAAGAATTGCAGTGAGTAGTGACAGGTGATTTCTATTTGGTACCTCTTCTGTAAATACACGAAGATTACCCGCAGCTATCATAGCTGCAGCGAATCGTTCGTTTTGTTCTTTTCTCCAGGCCTCGTCTCCATCAGCGTAGATAAGTAAAATATTATCTCGATTAGGTAAAATATGGGGTGTTACAGATGCTTCTATCCAATTTTGCGGTTCATTTCCCCAGATTGTTTTGTAGATAGAGTCTTTTTCGATTCGAACTTTTGCTGTTTCTTCCACATAAAGAAAAGGACTAATTAATATAGTTCCTTTTATCTTAGATTGCTCGATGTCATGGGCTTGTAAAACGGAAAAATCAATTGCAAGGAGTGCAGCCAGGTATGCCCCTGCAGAATATCCTGCAATATAGATCTTTTGAGGATTTCCACCATATCTCTCTATGTTATTGATTACCCATGCTGTTGCATCTGCTGCATCATCTAAATGTGCTGGATGTTGAAAATCAGGAGACAACCGATAGTTGACACTAACTAGGCCAATTCCAGATTCAGCTACTTTAAGGCCAATGTCCTTTCCCCAACTCTTATCTCCCATTAATAGAGCACCGCCATGGAAATAAACAATAACAGGAACATCACTTTTATCTTCGGGCATGTAGATATCTAAAAAATCCTTGTTATCACTATAAAAAGAATCAGCAATATAATCTATGTCTTCGGTGACTTTGACTTGGGCATTCACAAGGAATGTACTAAGGATAATTAATAGTGAAGTAGTGTAAATCTTCAGATTCATTTTTTTATTATGATACATAACGGTTTGAATATGATGCGTGCCGCACTTAATTCAATAGTTTTCTTTGGTTTCACTAACTCCAAATTTACCATAATTTCTCTGTGTGCAATAACTGCGGCATGAATTATATTTTTTGTTATGCACTGTGCTTTTATTTTATTATCAATTTTTGTCTAGATTTAATTTTATCAGTATCTAGTTCTATTATGTACATTCCTTGTTCAAGAAAAGATATATCCTAAAAAGAAAAATGGCTGCATATTGTTGATATGCAGCCATTTGCGTGGGTAAAAAGTGAACCCGGCAGGATTCGAACCTGCAACCTCCTGATCCGTAGTCAGGTGCACTATCCGTTATGCTACGAGTCCAATATTTTCTTTAATTGCTCCCTACCAAAACCAGATTTGAAAAATAATTCTCTTTTTCTAGCTTCTTCAAATGTAGAAAACTCTTCTTTATATACTAGCTTCCACGGTCTATAGGGTTTGGTAGACTTATTCTTACCATGATTATGTTCATAAACTCTACGATCTATGTCATTGGTCATACCCTTGTATAGCCGGTTTTCAATTTCACTTTTAAGAACGTAAACAAAATACATAAGTACTTTCCTTAATTTCAACACTCTGTGCACCCTGCCTGCCGGCAGGCAGGTATCCGTTATGCTACGAGTCCCTTAATTTTGGATTGCAAAACTACAATAAATTTTAATAGAATTATATCTAGCTATTCAATATTACCTTCTATTTTATCTAGCTTTAAAACCTGTATTATTTAAGCGCATATAATTTATATCTTTGACGCAAACTTAATATTCGGATAAATATGAAATTATTAGAAGGTAAAACCGCATTAATAACTGGTGCCGCAAGAGGTATTGGTAAGTCAATAGCCATGAAGTTTGCTCAAGAGGGTGCTAATGTTGCTTTTTCAGATTTAAATTATGATGAAAATATGGAAGCCACAGAGGCAGAATTAAAGGCTCTAGGTGTTGATGCTAAGGGTTATGCATCAAATGCTGCATCTTTCGATGATGGTGAGACGTTGATAAACTCAGTGGTTGAAGATTTTGGCCGAATTGATATACTTATTAATAACGCTGGAATTACGCGTGATAATTTACTCATGAGAATGCAAGAGAAGGACTGGGATGCTGTACTCACAGTTAATTTAAAATCTGCATTTAACCTCACCAAAGCTGTGCAGAGAATTATGATGAAACAGAGAACGGGTTCAATAATAAACATGAGCTCTGTTGTTGGTGTAAGTGGTAATGCTGGTCAGTCTAATTACAGTGCCTCAAAAGCTGGTATGATAGGTTTTACAAAATCAATTGCTCAGGAACTAGGATCCCGAAATATTCGTTGTAATGCAATCGCTCCTGGATTTATTGAAACCGAAATGACTCATAAGCTAGGAGAAGATGTTAAGGAAGCATGGATTAAAACAATTCCCCTTAGAAGATCTGGAAAACCAGATGATGTAGCTGATGTGGCCGTGTTCCTTGCTTCTGACTTAAGTTCCTATGTATCTGGCCAGGTAATTAATGTTTGCGGTGGAATGAATACTTAATCTTAGATTAATTAATAATAATTTGTACCACACCTAACGCATGGTTTCTGAGGTTTTTATTTCATATTCATGGTGGGCAGTTTTGTTGGTATTAGCAACCGGACTGTTTTATGCAGGGATTCTGTATTTTAAGAATCCTCTGAATAAATTATCAAAATTACTTACTGTGTTGCTTTTTGTAACAAGGTTTGTTGTTGTTTCCCTATTGGCATTTTTACTGTTATCACCGTACTTGAAAACCAAAAGTAAAATTGTTGAAAGACCAATAATGATAATTGGTGTAGACAACTCTTCTTCCTTATTGTTATCATCGGATTCTGCTTATTTCAGAACCAGATTAGATGACGAGTTGCTGAAATTACGCAGTACATTATCAGATAAATGTGATGTTGACATTATTACATTTGGCGAAGAGATCAATGAATATGATTCTTTGTCATTTGATGAATCTTTATCAGATTATTCTGCTTTCTTTTCATACATCAAAGAAACTTATTCCGGCCAAAATGTTGGAGCTGTTTTGATAGCTGGCGATGGTATAACCAATTCAGGAGTTGATCCTGTTTCGGCAGCATCTGATCTCAATTGGCCCATTTACTCAATTGCACTGGGAGATACCATTGGTTCTGCTGATGTGAAAATTAGTGATGTTAGGTTTAATTCATTTGTTTACAAAAATGATGTTTTTCCCATTGAAGTCAGCCTAGCTGCAAAAAATCTAATTGATAAGAACATTACAATTAGACTATATGAGAATGGAAAAGAG
>JABJIE010000086.1 GCA_018661505.1 Lentimicrobiaceae bacterium | reverse complement strand
GAGGAAATAAATTGGTTTGCAAAATCATCGGGAACAACAGCAGGTAAAAGCAAATATATTCCTGTCAGCCCTTCATCTCTAGAGGAATGTCACTATAAAGGAGGAAAAGATATGTTGGCAATGTATTTCAATTTATATCCAGAATCTGAACTGTTCGAAGGTAAAAGCTTGGTGATGGGAGGCAGTAGAAATATACTAGAGGTTAGCAATAGAACATATATTGAGGGTGATTTATCTGCAATACTTATGCAAAACCTTCCTTTTTGGGCTCAGTTCAAAAGAGTTCCATCCCTTACAATTGCCCTAATGGATGAGTGGGAGAATAAGCTTGAGCTCATGGCAGAATCTACCATGACCCATAATGTAACAAGCATATCAGGCGTACCATCATGGATGCTTGTATTGTTACGAAAAATTCTTAAAAAATCTGGAAAGAATAAAATGCATGAGTTATGGCCAAATCTGGAAGTGTTTTTTCATGGAGGGATAAATTTTGAACCATACAGAGATCAATATAATGAAATCATTGATCCAACTAAAATGGTTTATTCAAATACCTACAATGCGTCCGAAGGATTTTTTGCAATACAAGACCAAAAAGATAATAGCGATTTATTATTGATGTTGGATTATGGGATATTTTATGAATTTATCCCACTGAGTGAAATTGGTTCTAAATCTCCAAAAGCACTTACGCTCTCAGAAGTTGAGGTAGGAATTAATTATGCGTTAATAATTTCAACCAATGCTGGATTGTGGAGATATATGATCGGTGACACCGTTATGTTTTCAAGCACTACCCCATATAGAGTAAGAATAACAGGTAGAGTTAAGAATTTTATGAATGCCGTTGGGGAAGAAATTATAATTGATAATGCTGAAAAAGCTCTTGCCATAGCATGTTCAAAAACAGATGCAACTATAACAGATTATACTGCAGCGCCACTGTTTATTGACGATAATGTAAAGCATCAATGGCTAATCGAATTTGAAAAAAAACCAGCTAACCAAGAATTTTTTAATGAGGCCTTTGATAATGCCCTTAAATCGCTCAATTCGGATTACGAGGCAAAGAGATATCATGACTTGGTATTAAAGGCCCCACATATTATAAATCTTAAGAAAGATACTTTTTATAATTGGATGAAAATTAGAAACAAGCTAGGAGGACAAAACAAGGTTCCGCGCTTGTCAGGAAGCAGAGAGTATGTTGACGAAATACTTAATCTTTAATAGTTTCTTTTTTAATCAACAATTTATTTATTTTAGTAAAAAATTAGTAAAAATGCATGTAGCAATAGCAGGAAATATTGGATCGGGAAAAACAACTCTAACAAGATTATTGGCAAAACATTTTGGCTGGAAACCTCACTACGAAGATGTTGATCACAACCCATACCTTCATAGTTTTTATGAAGATATGCAGCGCTGGTCTTTTAACCTTCAAGTATATTTTCTAAACTCAAGGTTTCGTCAGGTTGTGGAAATAAGAGATAGCGGAAAAAATATTATCCAGGACAGAACAATATATGAAGATGCATATATTTTCGCTCCAAATCTGCATGAAATGAATCTCATGTCAACAAGAGATTTTGATAACTATAGTTCTCTGTTTGAATTAATGAATTCATTTATACATCCTCCAGATTTACTTATATACTTAAAAGCATCTGTTTCTACTCTTGTTGAGCAAATACAAATGCGCGGTCGCGATTATGAAGAATCAATTCGACTAGACTATCTCAAGCGGTTGAATAATCGATATGAAACATGGATAAAAGGATATGATTCAGGAAAGTTACTCGTAATTGATGTCGATAATATGGACTTCAATAATCCTGAAGATCTTAGTGTTGTTATCGAAAAAGTTAATGCAAATGTTCATGGTTTATTTTAAGAATGATTTTTAGAGCTAATCATGATTTAAAATTGTTTCCATAATCTTTATAGAATTAAGAAAATGAAAATTCTTGGTATCATTCCAGCAAGATATGAGTCAACAAGATTTCCCGGTAAACCACTTGTTGATATTGCAGGAAAATCCATGATACAAAGAGTCTACGACCAAGCCTGCAAGGCACATCTCGTTTCACAAGTTATTGTTGCAACTGATGACGAGAGAATATTTAAGCATGTTGAAGATTTTGGTGGCGTAGTAATGATGACAGATACAAATCACTTAAACGGAACCACTCGTTGTAATGAAGTTCTTGATATAATTTCAAAATCAGGAAAGCAGTTTGATGTGGTAATAAATATTCAAGGTGATGAACCCATGATTGATCCTAAGCAGATTGACAAGGTTGCTAAGCTATTCAATTATGAGGGTACACAAATATCTACTCTGGCTAAGAGAATTGAAACTGCAGAAGATCTTTACAATGACAACATAGTAAAAGTTGTTTTTACCAATGATAAAAGTGCACTCTATTTCAGTCGTCAACCTATTCCTCACGAAAGAAATCACAAAAAAGATAACTGGACCGATCATAATGAATACTATAAACACATTGGGATTTATGGTTACAGGTCCAATATTCTTAGTAAAATAGTAACTCTACCACAAGGTAAACTTGAGTTGGCTGAAGGTCTGGAACAGTTAAGGTGGCTTGAAAATGGAATTAGGATTACAGTTGATGTAACTGATTTTGAGTCTATTGCGATTGATGCCCCAGAAGACCTACTAAAACTTGTCCCAAAATCTTGATTGTTCCGAACAGTTTTCTTACTTTAGCAGGTTAGGATCTAATTAATTTTTAGTGATTAATATTAATGAAATTAATTGCTTTAAATCAAAGTTTTTTCAGATGGAAATAGCAAAATATATAGGAGAGTTGTTGTTTGATTATGAATGCGTTATAATACCAGATTTTGGCGGTTTTATTTCAAACGATAAACCGGTTTCCATAAATAAACTATCAAACAGTTTTTCTCCTCCAAATTGCAATATTCATTTTAACACTCACCTAAAAACAAATGATGGGCTTCTTATAAACCATCTTTCTCAAAGGGAGAATATTGATTACGCAACGGCAAAAAGAAAAGTTGAAAAATTTGCTAGACATTGTAAAACGACACTAGATAATGAGGGTAAGATTTATCTTAGTTCAATTGGTTCACTGTATTTTGATGACAATAGAAATATTGCATTTCGCCAGGATGAAAAAATCAATTTCAACTCGGATTCATTTGGTTTAACCGACTTAGTTTCCCCTTCCATTAGAAGGATAACTGATGAAGAAAAGGTTAGAAAAGTAATAACTTCTGCACTCAAGAATTCAAATAATAATTCCCGAGAAAGGATTAGTCGTAAATCAAACCGCAAAAATAAATCAGTGGCAAAACAGATTCTATTGCCAGCCATACTAATTTTTACACTAGGCATTGGTTATGCTTACATGGAAAATAGTTTGGTTTCAAATTACATCGATAAATATTCATCACAAATCCCTTTTTTCTATTCTAGTGTGAACGACTATCTGGTAGAAAACATAAATTCCCAACCCGTTGGTAAGTTAAGTAAGGGTGCAGCATCTTTTTTCCCTCTTGTTATTGATAAAAAACAAGATCCTGAAAATGATGATACAAAAATCAATAGCCTAGAAGAACCCTCATTAGGCATACCTGAGGAAGAAATTACTATTTCAAACCCTCGATCTGAAGATATACAACAGCCAAAAGAGATAGATGAAACATTAGTTTCATCGGAAGTTACACCAATAAAAGACACCAAGTTAATTAGAGCTAATAATGTTAATAAGACCTCGTCAAACAATAGGTTTTTCATTATTGCAGGCTCATTTTCCAAAGAATCAAATGCAGTAAGGCTTATAAATAGTTTGAAAAGCAATGGCTTTGATGCTATTATTGCTGACACAAGCAACCAGGGAATGTATCGTGTGGCTTTTAATTCTTATAAGTTTCGCTCTACTGCAAAACAAGAACTGGTTGCGATTAGAGAAAACGAAAACCCCAACGCCTGGATTCTGGTTAAATAGCTAAGAACATCGTGAGTAAAAAGAATAAGCTTCAACGTTTTGCTGAAAATGAAACCTTCGCAAACATGTTTCAGGTGGGTTATAATGAACTTATGGAAGGGTTTGATAATCGGGGAAACTGGAATAAAAAATTCTTTAAAAACAATAACGATATCGCACTTGAGCTGGGATGTGGTAAGGGTGAATATACAGTTGGGTTAGCAAGTATGTTTAAAGATAGAAATTTTGTAGGTATTGACATAAAAGGTGCTCGTATATGGCAAGGGCTGAGAAACGCAAAAAATAAAAATTTAAAGAATGTTGCATTTATAAGGTCACGAATTAATTTGATTGAATATTTATTTGGCCCCGAAGAAGTTTCTGAAATATGGATTACATTTCCCGATCCCCGGTCCAGGTACTCGGACAAAAACAGAAGACTTACATCTCCAAAATTTATAGAACGATATTATAAAATTCTAAAAAAGGGAGGTGTTATAAACCTGAAGACAGATAATATTATTTTCTTTGAATATACCCTTGATGTGATACGCGAAAATGGTCATAAACTACTTGAATGCACCTATGATGTATATGGTGATAAAGATAATAATGTGTTACAAAGTATTCAAACCTATTATGAGAAAATATGGCTTAAAAACGGTACTAAAATCAAATATCTCAAATTTAAACTTGCAGATAAATAATCCAGATAATTTTATCAAATAAATTACCATTCAGGCTTTCTTTTTTCCAAGAAAGCCGACATTCCTTCCTTGCCCTCTTTACCTTCGCCGAATAATGTTCCAAACTCTCTTGCTTCAAGTTTTTCTCCATCGGATAATGGCATCTCCACACCTTCTCTTACAGCTAATTTTAATTTTTTTATCGCCTGAGGGCCCTTTGATGCAATTAGTTTGGCAATCTTAATTGTTTCATCCATAAATACATCCGGTTCAAACACCTTTTGTACCAACCCTATTCTTAAGGCATCTTCAGCGCCTATCATATCAGCAGTCATTAGCAAATAAAGAGCATCCCCTAATCCCGTTAATCTTGATAATCTCTGAGTTCCAGCATACCCTGGTATTAATCCCAAATTAACCTCTGGCTGACCAAATTTTGCCTTGGAGCTTGCAATTCTAAAATCACATCCCATGGCTAACTCCAATCCTCCGCCTAGAGCAAAACCATTTATGGCAGCAATAACAGGAATACTCATTTTACCGAAGCTTGAGAATGTTTTTTGACCCAGCCTGGAGAACTCCGAGCCCTCTGCACTATTTTTATTTACCATCTCTGCTATATCAGCACCAGCAACAAAGGCCTTGCCATCTCCAGTAATAACCATGACTTTAACCTGATCATTGCTAGATAACTCTGCTACTAAATGGTCCATTTCATTAAAAAATTTGGTATTTAATGCGTTCATTGCTTTGGGTCTGCTAATGGTAACAAGTGCTATGCCATTATTGATTTCGGTATTTAATATTTCGTATTCCATTTTATGATATTTTGAGTGGTTCAAATTTAATAAAAAGGATTTATTGTTGAACCCACAATTACATGTGTTAAATGACCAATGAAATCAAAAAAATAGATACCTTTATAATTCCAAATTTTTAAAGCTCATGGAAACTTATATGTTAATAATCAGCATAATACTACTGCTAATAATATTAGCTGTACTATTCATGAGAAAGGGGTCCCCCTCTACTACAGGCTCATTGAAAGAAGAATTGGAAATTATTTTAAAAGAGGAATTACAGGAAACACGTCGTGAAAATAGAGATTTAAATACAGAAAACCGCCGTGAATTAAACACAATTTTCAAGGATCATCAAGATACTCTTTTGAAGAGAATAACAGAACTAAACAAGCAACAGCAAGATAATCTTGACTTGTTTTCTAATAATCTTAATGAAAATCTTCGCCAAAGATTTAATGAGCTATCAAAGCAACAGAATGAGTTTAATAAGCAATCAAAAGATTCAATAAAGGATATTAGTGAATCCATTGAAAAATCTCTTAAGGCAATACGGGAAGATAACTCG
>JABJIE010000085.1 GCA_018661505.1 Lentimicrobiaceae bacterium | reverse complement strand
CCTTCCGATGAGGCAAAGGTTACCGTTGAATCAGGTTCGGTTACCATTTCAAATGAAATGTTAATAATTACAGATATTAGGAATGGTGCTGATTTTGTTGTTTATGGACCGGTTGGAAGCACCTGGACAAAAAGTTCTAACACCTATACATCCAACCTTAATGGAAAAAATTATTGGTCATTGGCATTTATACCTTTGGATGCATCTAATATTACGGCCGTGGCAAATGAGTATAAGAAATACGCCTATGTTTTCCCCAAGAACACAACATCATCATGGAACTATGATGAACTAACATCCATTGTGAGAACTGAGTTTAATGTTGAAACTGAAATTAAAGAAGGTACAGAAAGTAATATGCTGATTGGATTGCTTCCTCATCAGTGGGCAAATTTAAGCGATGATTCACCTACGCCTAATCAGTACTCATACTCAACAGTGCGTGGTGAGTTAAAAACCCTTGATGGCAATTCATTTGCTGTGGAAAATACTTTTTACGGTATTCTGCCAACCCTTCCTTATCTTGATAACTATAGCGACGGTTTTAGCCCTCAGGAAATGAATGATAAAATACAATTACTGGAAAATGATGGTTTGAGTACATGGACCGACTCATACAATGAAGGGCAGATGATGAATCGTTTAATTCAAACTGCACGTATTGCTGATCTTACAGGAAATACCGCGGCACTTGATAAAATTCTTACAACAATTAAAGATAGGCTTGAGGACTGGTTAGAAGCAAACAGTAGCGAAGTTGCTTTTATTTTCTACTATAATGATACATGGTCCTCAATGATTGGTTATCCAGCAGGTCACGGCCAAGATGGGAATTTAAATGATCATCATTTTCATTGGGGTTACTTTATTCATGCAGCATCGTTTGTGGAACAATTTGAACCCGGCTGGTCGAGTCAGTGGGGAGGTATGATCGATTTATTAATCCGTGACGCTGCTTGCAATAATCGCGAGGATACTATGTTTCCATTTTTAAGGAATTTCAGTCCATATGCCGGACATTGCTGGGCAAATGGTTTTGCCACTTTTCCTCAAGGTAACGATCAGGAATCTACTTCCGAAAGTATGCAGTTTAATTCATCATTAATTCACTGGGGTGCTGTTACTGGTAATGATGAAATAAGGGACCTGGGAATTTATCTTTATACAACCGAACAATCTGCTGTTGAGGAATACTGGTTTGATATGTATAATAGAATATTTGGACCTACACAGCAATATAGCCTTGTTTCACGTATATGGGGAAATAGTTACGATAATGGTACCTTTTGGACCAATGACATTGCCGCCTCTTATGGTATTGAGATGTACCCAATCCATGGAGGATCTCTATATCTTGGACACAATACTGTTTATGTTAACCAGTTGTGGAATGAAATTGAACAAAATACAGGCATACTGCAAAATGAAGCAAATGATAATCTTTGGCACGATATAATGTGGCAATATCTATCATTCATTGATCCACAAAAAGCAATCGATTTATATGATTCCTATCCTAATAGATCTTTAAAGTTTGGCGTCTCAGATGCTCAAACCTATCATTGGTTGCATTCAATGAATGTGCTAGGAAATGTTAATACCTCTATTACGTCAAATAGTCCGCTGGCAGCTTCATTTAACCATAATGGTGAAATAATTTATACAGCTCATAACTATAAAAACGAACCCGTAACTATTAATTTCTCTGATGGCTATACACTCGAAGTCCCTTCAAGAAGTATGGCAACAAGTAAAGATATTTCATTATTGGGAAGTTTATCTTCAAATTTCGATAGGGCATATCCCGGAGGTAGTGTTGAATTAACAGTTGAGGTTACAGGAGGTGATGCTACTAAGGTAGAATTCTTTGATGGTGATAACCTTATTGGTGAAATCAGTCAAATGCCATATGTACTAACTGCAGAAAATTTACAGGTTGGAGTACATAGTTTCTATACCAGGATTTATGAGGGCGAAAACTTTAGTATTAGTAATTTGGTTTCAGTAACTGTGGGTGAACAAATTCCATTTTTGGGTGATCCAAGTATATTGCCTGGTTCACTTGAGGCAGGACATTATGATAAATTTGAAGGAGGAATTGGTCAGGGAATTTGCTATAGCGATGTTTCTGCCAACAATGAAGGTAATTTTAGGGTTAATGAATATGTAGATGCTTCCTCTGACTTTTCAGAAGGCAAAGTGGTTGGTTGGATTGCATCAGGTGAATGGCTTGAATATACTATTGATGTTCAGGATGCAGGTTACTATTCGATGGATTTCAGATATGCATGCGGAAATACCAGTGGTGGTGGTCCATTTAATATTGAGTCGGATGGGATTATTGCAAAGACTGGTATATCAGTAAACTACTCCGGAGATTGGGGAGCATGGAAAAGCAAAACGGTAAATAATATACCTCTTAAATCTGGAGTTCAGGTCCTACGGTTGTTCTTTGAAAATGGTGAATTAAATCTGGGCAACATGACATTTACTTTCATATCACCACTTGATTACGACCAGCCCATTGCTATTTCAGGAGAAAATCAACTTATAGTGCTACCCGAAAACTCAACAACTTTGGACGGCTCAGAAAGTTATGATCCTAATGGTACTCCTTTATCATATCAATGGACTCAAATATATGGTCCATCTACACTTTCATTTTCAAGCCAAAATATTGCTCAACCATCTGTTTCATCATTGGTTGAGGGGGTTTATATGATCAGCCTAAGAGTAGATAATGGAAATTATTCCGATACTGATGAACTTTATATTATTTCAAGTACCAGCTCAAATATACCTCCTGTAGTATCCATAGTACACCCTGTTGATGATTCAGAATTCACCGAGGGCGATATAATTACCATAAACGCCAGTGCTTCTGATATTGTTGGTTATATAGAAAAGGTTGATTTTTTTATTAATAATGAGCTTATTGAAAGTGTGCTTGAAGCACCATACACCACCCAATGGTCATCGGAAATTGGAGATCATAGTCTAACAGCAACAGCTTACGACAATGAAGGACTTTCAACCATATCACAATCTGTTAGTATATTAGTTAATCCAGCACCGGAGTGCACCGGAACAGCCTATAATGGTGAGTTTGACTGGGAATTTTCGCCGGCAGATAATAATCCTACTATCACCTTTATTCCATCTCAATCAGGTGTCGGATCTCCTACATGTATACTTTATTACGGAACAAATGCTAATAATCTACCGGGTTATCATGTATCTCCAAATGTTCCTTATCAGATTAATGCAAGTGAGGGGGAAACAATCTTTTTCTATTATACTTATTCCTATCCCGGACAGGGTGAACATAATAATTCAGCACATAAGGATTCGTATATAATTGGAAGTTGTAAACCATCATCTATAGAAGATTTTGATAATACTTTTGATATATCATATTACCCGAATCCGGCTACCAGTTTCTTAAATATGAATCTTCCTGCAGGGAAAAACCAGATAATGGTTTATGATCTAACAGGGCAGTTTATAACCAAGCTTACTGTTTCAACACAAAGTTTTAATTTTGATATGAGAAAATATAGCAAGGGCATATATATCTTCAAAGTTTTAAACAAAAATAGAATGAAGGTGTTCAAGATAATTAAATAAAGATGTGTTAAAAAAAGTAAGGTGGAGTATTTGGGGTTAACAAGACCATGACTCAATAATTAGTAATAAAGTAATTTGACAATGGCCTTTAATGTATCAAGTTTACTGGCGACACCTTCTTATGACTTCCTTTAATAAGTCTTCACTAGTTTCTTTCCAATTATAATCTATTGATGGGTTAATATTGTTCAAAACCACGTCGGTATGTTGATATTTCATATCACTTTCAACATAATAACTTCCTGTTAGATGGAAGCTTGTTGCATTGGTTAATTCCTTTAATTTCTCAATATTACCTATATTTATACCTGAGCCTGGCATTATTTCGATACGGCCATTGGACTTGGTAATAAGATCTTTAATTAGTCTTGCTCCCTCCATGGCTGTATTTTGTTTTCCAGATGTTAATATCCGGCAAATATTCAATTCAATTAAATCTTCCATTGCAGCAAAAGGGTTTTTGCACATATCAAATGCACGATGAAAGGAAACTTTCAATGGATCAGCATGATTTATAACCTCCTTCATCCTTAACTTATCAACTTCACCATTTGCATTCAGAATACCAATAACAATGCCATCAACATTTAACTGTTTTACAATGTCTATATCCTTTTTAATGACCTCAAGCTCGTAATCATTGTATAAAAAATCTCCACCTCTGGGTCTTACGAGCACCCATAATTTGCAATCCAACAACTCACTGACAGCTTTTATCATACCAGCTGAAGGTGTTGTTCCACCTTCATTAATATTATCACATAATTCTACTCTATCTACTCCTGCCCTTCCGGCCGAAATAGCTGAATTTATTGATGAAACACATGCTTCGATGATAATCTTTCTAGGGGAATTCAATGTGATATCTAGCTTTTACTATTGTTGTATTTATATAATCTACGGATTCTATATTGGAATTGCCATTATGATTTATTTATTTATATGCTTTGGCTTACCATCATCATCAATATTAACAAATATCATCCTTGTGGAACATACAATTACTTCAGACCTATTCTCAAGATTAACAGTTCGGGCTTCTATATACAATGTTATTGATGTGTGTCCCACATGTTCAACTCTTCCATATACGCGAACCGTTTCCTTTACTTTAACTGGCTTCTTAAAAAGGACTTCCTCCATCTTCAGTGTGATAACGTTATTGGAACGACATTCGGATGCAGCCATAATACCACCAGCTTCATCAAGCCATGAAAGCATTGTACCTCCAAATAGGTTGTGATTTACACCAATATCACTTGTTTTACATATGTAGGTTGAGATTAGTTCCATTGTGTAGGTTTATGTTGGTATTTCAAAAGTAAACAAATAATAATTACTCGTATTTATAATTACTTTCATTATAATAGCATAAAAAATACAGCTCAACATTTTTAAATATGTTAATCTTCTTTGGCGACATTTAAAATTGTTAATATCCTTTTTAATACTTTTTTAATTTAAACAAAAAAACATCTGACTTTAATATATTTTTGACTTTTAATATGACGCCAACAATTCATGTCAGATTAAAAAAGTCAGAGCTTCCCAATACCTGGGAGTTTTCAAATAATGTATGTTTTATTCTAAGACGGTTCGACCGTCTTTTTTTGTGTTTTTCAAATAATAATATTTTAGATGAAGCAATATCGTAAAGCTAAGCTAATACTGGAGGATGGATCAGTTTTCACTGGATACTCATTCGGACATGAAGGATCCATTGCTGGTGAAATTGTATTTAATACAGCTATGACAGGATATCCAGAAAGTTTAACGGATCCATCATACAAAGGTCAAATACTAGTTCTTACATATCCTTCCATAGGTAACTACGGTGTTCCTGATAAGAGTGAAAAAGATGGTCTACCATCAAATTTTGAATCCGAGATGGTTCATATTTCGGCACTCATTATTTCCGACTACTCATCAAAATACAATCACTGGAATGCATCTAAAAGTTTGGGTGAGTGGTTGAAACAAGAAGGTGTTCCTGGATTGTTTGGTATCGACACTAGGCTCTTGACAAAGCATATCAGAGAAAAGGGGTCAATGTTAGCAAAAATTGAATTTGATGATTCCATAGAATTTTTCGATCCCAATAAATCAAACCTTGTGGAAATGGTAAGCTGTAATAAAACTATTACCTATGGCAACGGCGATATCCGTATATTACTCATTGACTGTGGGGTAAAGTATAACATTATAAGATATCTCCAAAGGTTTAACGCAACTATTATAAGAGTTCCTTGGGACCATGATATAACGAACGAAGACTATGATGGCCTATTTATTTCAAATGGACCTGGAGATCCATCGGTGTGCGATAAAACCATAAACAGTCTCAGATATGCAATAAACCGTGACAAACCAATTTTTGGTATCTGCTTGGGCCATCAGCTACTTGCAATAGCAGCTGGAGCATCATCATACAAGTTGAAGTTTGGACATAGGTCACATAACCAGCCAGTCCAAAAAGTAGGTACAAACAAGTCATATCTTACTTCACAAAACCACGGCTATGCTATAAATGGGAATTCAATACCAACTGATTGGAAAGAGGCATTCATCAACTTAAATGATTACAGCAATGAAGGTATAAGCCATAAATCAAAACCGTTTTCCAGCACTCAGTTTCATCCGGAAGCCTCAAGCGGGCCAACGGACACAGCATTTCTATTTAATTCATTTATTGATGAAGTACTAGAATACAAGAAACAGACTAAATAATAGATATTATTCTTAAAATTAATTGAGACCAATAATTTCAAAATGCAACAAAAGGTAAAAAAAGCTTTAATACTTGGTTCAGGAGCCCTCAAGATAGGCGAAGCCGGAGAATTTGATTATAGTGGATCACAAGCACTAAAAGCTCTTAAGGAAGAAGGCATAGAAACTGTTCTTATAAATCCAAATATCGCAACGGTTCAAACATCCGAGGAAATAGCAGATAAAATATATTTCTTACCTGTTACACCTTATTTCGTAGAAAGAATAATCAAAAAAGAAAAACCCGATGGAATATTATTGGCTTTTGGCGGACAAACTGCTCTAAACTGTGGCGTGGAGCTTTATAATCAGGGAATATTCGAAAAATACAACCTTGAAGTTTTGGGAACACCCGTTACTGCAATAATGGAAACCGAGGATAGAGAAAAATTTTCAGACAAACTACATTCAATAAATATAAAAACACCAAAATCCATTGCAGTAACATCAGTAAATGATGCAAAAAATGCTGCCAAGAAAATTTGCTTTCCTGTTATCATAAGAGCTGCTTTTACACTAGGTGGTCAAGGTAGTGGTTTTTGTAATAATGAGGATGAACTCGACAAACTTGCTAATAAGGCATTCTCGTTTAGTGATCAGATACTCGTCGAAGAATCACTCAAAGGATGGAAAGAAGTAGAATATGAAGTTGTTAGAGATAAATATGACAACTGTATTACGGTTTGTAACATGGAGAATTTTGATCCTCTTGGTATTCATACTGGAGAGAGTATTGTGGTCGCTCCATCACAAACACTAACAAATAATGAGTATCACAAACTAAGGAAGATCTCCATTGATATTGTTAAGTCAGTGGGCATTGTTGGTGAATGTAATGTTCAGTATGCTTTGGATCCAAACTCCGAGGATTATAGAGTCATTGAAGTAAATGCAAGGTTATCGAGATCAAGTGCTCTGGCATCAAAGGCAACTGGTTATCCATTGGCATTCATAGCAGCTAAACTAGGGCTTGGTTATGGCCTTTTTGAGCTAAAAAACAGCGTCACAAAAACCACAAGCGCATTTTTTGAACCTGCCCTTGATTACATGGTAGTTAAAATACCACGATGGGATTTGAATAAATTCATTGGGGTTTCACGGGAAATAGGTTCCAGCATGAAAAGTGTTGGTGAGATAATGGCCATAGGTAAAAGCTTTGAAGAGGCAATACAAAAAGGTCTTAGAATGATTGGTGTTGGAATGCATGGATTTGTGGCCAACAAGGAAATAATAATTGACAACCTTGAGGAAGCTCTTTCAAATCCAACTGATACAAGGGTGTTCGCAATTGCAGAAGCATTTAGGCAAGGGTGGAGTATCCAGAAAATATATGATCTAACTAAAATTGACCTATGGTTCCTGGAAAAATTATCAAATATTCATGATTGTCATGAACAATTAAACCTGGTTGATGGCATTGACAACATTGATATTGACATACTTACCAGAGGCAAAAGACTTGGATTTTCTGATTTTCAGATTGCAAGAATTATTCTAAAGGAAAATCATGATGGCTCTAGTGACGAAGGTATGCATATGGTGCGCATGAAACGTAAAAATATGGGAATACTGCCAATGGTTAAACAAATTGATACCCTAGCGGCCGAACATCCTGCCCAAACTAACTACCTATACCTCACATACCATGGAGCAGAAAATGATATCGAACCAAAAAAAAATAACAACTCCGTAATTATTCTAGGATCTGGTGCTTATCGAATTGGTAGTAGCGTCGAATTCGACTGGTCTTGTGTGAATGCATCACAAACTGCCCGAAGTCTTGGATATCAGTCTATAATGATAAATTATAATCCGGAAACAGTAAGTACGGATTACGACACAAGCGACAAGCTATACTTTGAGGAACTTAGCTTTGAGAGAACTCTAGATATAATAGAGTTTGAAAATCCCATTGGTGTAATAGTTTCAACGGGTGGTCAGATTCCAAATAATCTGGCAATGAGACTTAACAACTCAAATGTTAAGATACTTGGTACTCAACCAGAATTTATCGATGAAGCTGAAAACAGACATAAATTTTCAGCCATGCTTGATAAACTAGGTGTGGATCAACCACAATGGAAGGAGCTAACAAATATCCCTGAGATTGTTGATTTTACTGAGAAAGTAGGCTTCCCTGTTATCATCAGACCTTCATATGTTCTATCTGGTGCTGCAATGAACATTGTCTCAAATACAGATGAACTGGAGCATTTTCTTAATCTAGCAACTCAAGTTAGCAAGCAATATCCTGTGGTAGTATCAAAGTTTCTAACTGATGCCAAAGAAATAGAAATGGATGCCGTAGCAAAGGATGGTGAAATTATTGTTTATGCAATATCTGAACATATAGAGTTTGCTGGTGTACATTCTGGTGATGCTACTATTATGTTTCCACCTCAAAAGGTATATGTGGAAACTATAAGAAGGATAAAGAAAATAAGTAGAAAGATTGCGAAAAGATTACAGATAAATGGGCCGTTCAATGTCCAGTTTCTTGCAAAAGATAATGATATTAAAGTAATCGAATGTAACCTAAGAGCTTCACGTAGCTTTCCCTTTGTTTCAAAAGTTCTAAAAACTAACTTCATAGAATATGCAACAAAAATAATGTTGGGTGAGGATGTTACCAAGCCAAATAAAACTCTTTTTGATATTGATTATATAGGAGTTAAGGCATCTCA
The DNA here is from genome assembly GCA_018661505.1 of Lentimicrobiaceae bacterium. Lineage (GTDB taxonomy): Bacteria > Bacteroidota > Bacteroidia > Bacteroidales > F082. The sequence goes on along the minus strand of JABJIE010000085.1, from coordinate 11,149 downwards.
ATTTTCATTCTCAAGACTTAGCAAGGCTGATCCTGTTTTAGGCGTGGATATGGCATCAACCGGAGAGGTTGGGTGTATTGGTGATGATTATTATGAGGCAATACTTAAAGCGATGCTTTCGGTTGGATACAAAATACCTAAAAAAAATATTCTCATTTCATCTGGTCCAATGAGGTCAAAAACAGAACTTTTGGAGAGTGCCAAATTACTTGATGACAATGGTTATAATATATTTGCTACAAAGGGAACGCATGTATTCCTTAAAGAAAATAATGTTAAATCCACAGTTGTAAACTGGCCAGATATAAATGAGGAACCAAATACCTATAACATGATTAAGAAACGGGAAATAGACCTTGTTATTAATATCCCTAAAAACCTTAGTCAGAAAGAATTAAACAATGATTATGTGATTCGCAGAGCGGCCGTTGATTTTAATGTACCACTAATAACAAATGCAAGGCTTGCAAGTGCTTTTATATTTGCCATAACTCGATATAAGTCTGACGATTTAGAGATTAAAAGTTGGGGTGAATATTAAATCTAGACACAGAGTTGATTGAAAATAAAGTCAGAAACTTAAGTTATGCAACCTTGGTTTTTCCCTCTGATATGTCCTCCTCAATTCGAAGATTGTTGATAATGAATTGTTGTCTATCGGGAGTATTTTTGCCCATATAAAAGCTAAGCGTCTCGTTAACTAAAGATTCTCTTCTTAGAATAACTGGATCAAGCCTAATGGCACTACCTATAAAATGTTTAAATTCCGATGGTGATATTTCACCCAGCCCCTTAAACCTTGTTATTTCTGGATTAGGCTTCAACTTTTCAATTGCTTCAATACGTTCATCATCAGAATAACAATATCTGGTTTCTTTTTTATTTCTTATTCTAAATAGTGGTGTTTGCAGAATATAAACATGTCCCGCTTTCACAAGATCAGGATAAAACTGAAGAAAGAAGGTTAATAACAATAGTCTAATGTGCATACCATCAACATCAGCATCTGTAGCTATTACAATGTTATTATACCTTAAGTTTTCAATGCTTTCATCAATATTAAGTGCAGCCTGCAACAGGTTAAACTCTTCATTTTGGTAAACTATTTTTTTGCTTAACCCAAAACAGTTTAAGGGTTTACCCTTCAAGCTAAAAACCGCTTGTGTTTGCACATCTCTTGATTTTGTAATTGAACCACTAGCAGAATCACCCTCGGTTATAAATAATGTTGTATCAAGTCTTTTTTCATGATTTGTATTAAGATGAACACGGCAGTCACGAAGTTTTTTATTGTGAAGGCTAGCTTTTTTAACACTTTCCCTTGCTAGCTTTTTGATACCAGCCATTTCTTTACGCTCTTTTTCAGATTGCAGTATCTTTTTTAGCAATATTTCGGCCGTATCATGATGTATATGTAGGTAGTTGTCAAGATTCCTTTTTACAATATCATTTACATAATTTCGAATACCCTGTCCATCAGGCTCTATGGTTTGAGACCCTAACTTTGTTTTTGTTTGAGATTCAAATACAGGCTCCTGCACCTTAATACTAATGGCGGCAATAATAGAAGAACGTATATCACTAGTATCGAAATCTTTTTTATAAAATTCACGAATTGTTTTCACTATAGCTTCACGAAATGCAGTTTGGTGAGTACCTCCCTGGGTCGTATGCTGACCATTTACAAATGAAAAATACTCTTCGCTATATGATCTTGAGCTATGAGAGAATGCACATTCAAAGTCTCCCTCTTTAATACGAATTATTGGATATCTTACAGGACCATTTCCATTTATATTGTGCTCTAACAAGTCTAAAAGACCATTTTTAGCTTGCATTTTAGTTCCGTTGAAATGTATGGTAATTCCATTGTTAAGGAATACATAATTCCACAACATTTCTTCGATATATTCTACGAGAAAACGAAAGTTGCCAAACACCTTGTCATCCGGTGTAAATGAAATTTTGGTACCAGATTTTTCATCACAGGATCCAATTGGATGGTCGTTTACTAGATCGCCCCTCTGGTATTCAACAATTTTTGTCTTTCCATCTCTTATTGACTGAGCAGAGAACTCAAATGAGAGAGCGTTTACAGCCTTTGATCCGACACCATTTAGTCCTACAGCCTTTTTAAAAACCTTTGAGTCATATTTTGCACCGGTATTTATTTTACTTACACACTCTTGTACTTTTCCAAGTGGCATACCACGACCAAAATCTCTAATGGTAACGTTTCGCTCATTAACCGATATATTAATATCCTTGCCGTGACCCATCACAAATTCATCAATGGAGTTATCGATTATTTCCTTTATGAGAACATAAATTCCATCATCCTGAGAACTTCCATCACCAAGTTTGCCAATATACATACCAGGACGTAACCTGATGTGTTCTTTCCAATCAAGGGATCTAATACTATCTTCTGTGTATTCAGCGGACATTTAAACCATTTTGATGCTAAAATAGCAACAATACTAGGTACAATTGACCCTTTAGGAAATATTTGTTAAACAATTAATGTTGAAAAATACCTTACATAAACTGTTTCAGAAGATTATGAGATTATTTTATTGAATTTAAAATTACAAGTACCCGTAACAGATAACAAAATTGAAATATTTTTCTTATATATGCCATTTATTGTACTACCCTCATAACTATGGACTCACTGCATGCATTGGATGAAATTCGTTTAAACTTCAGCCCGAATAATCTGTACGCTCTAAACATTGCAATCGCCTTTGTTATGTTTGGAGTAGCCCTTGAGATTAAGCTGGAACACTTTGGCAAATTATTAAAAAACCCCATGTCAGCATTTATAGGTGTTTTTTCACAGTTTCTCATGTTACCATTCCTAACATTTTTACTCATCCTGCTACTTCGTAACTACCTAACCCCTACCATGGCACTTGGTATGATATTAGTATCTGCCTGTCCAGGTGGAAATATCTCAAATTTCATATCCTCCCTAGCAAAAGGAAATGTAGCTTTAAGCATTAGTCTTACTGCAATTGCAACTCTGGGTGCAATATTCTTCACACCCTTAAATTTTGCTTTTTGGGGAAAGATGACAATTAATTTTTTTTCATCTCAAGATCCAGCAATGATTTTGAGGCCTATACATATTGACCCTTACCAAATGTTTCAAACAGTTATTATAATTCTTGGTATTCCTTTGATATTAGGTATTTTTATTAATACTAAATTTTCGAAACTTACTTCGCTAGTGGTTAAACCAATAAAACAAATATCAATATTATTATTTGCAGCAATTGTAATAATAGCATTGGTAAAGAACTTCGACTATTTCATAATAGCCATTGGATATATTTTCCTAATTGTTCTTGTCCATAACGCCATGGCACTTGGATCAGGATATTTCCTTGGTTATGTTGCTCGCAGACCCATGGTTGACAGGAAAACAATAGCAATTGAGACTGGTATTCAAAATTCAGGACTTGCATTGGTTCTTATCTTTAATCCAAATATTTTTTCACCCGATCTAGAGTTGGGAGGTATGGCTATTATCGCTGCATGGTGGGGTATTTGGCACATTATAGCTGGTCTTACCATTGCAGGAATATGGAGCAGGGTCAGTATAAGTTCTAAAGAAAACATTAAAGTTAAAGGCTAAAAATGGGACTTCATAACATTGAAAAAAAATCATTCTCATACAATCTTCTAAAAGCTTGGCTTAGATTTTGGCATAATAGAGTTTATTATAAGAATTATATTGTATTTGGGGAAAATAAAATCCCTATAGACAAACCCATTATTTTCACAATCAATCATCAAAATGCATTAATGGATGCCCTAGCACTGCTATTTACAACCAATAAAACAGTGGTTTTTGTAGCAAGAGCAGATATCTTTAAAAACCCAAATATTGCTGCTGTTTTATACTTTCTCAAAATATTACCTATTTATAGGGTAAGGGATGGGTTTGACAATGTAAAAAAAAGTAAAAAAATAATTGGAAAAACTACTGATATAATTACCTCTGGTGCTTCAATTGGTATTTTACCTGAAGGAAATCATTCTAGATTTAGAAGACTACGTCCTTTAAAAAAAGGATTTGCAAGAATTGCTTTTCAAACACTGGAACTTAACGATTTTAATATGGATTTGCAGGTTGTACCCGTTGGCGTTGATTATGATAGTTTTTCCAAATATAGAAGCTCATTGATTGTCAATTTTGGAGAAGCCATTCCGGTAATTGAATTCAATAAAATTTATAAGGAAAGCAAACCCATTGGAATAAATAAACTCAAGGAAACACTCAGTAAAAATTTGGAGCCAACCATATTAAATATCAAAAGTGTAGATAATTATGATTTTTACAATGAAATTAGAAAATTGTACAGACATAATATGGCAAAAAAATTGGGTGTCAGTGCAAGTAATGTAGGTAACAGGCTTCTACTTGATCAAGAAACAGTTAAAAGGATAGAGGAATATGAATTATTAGATCCAAGTAAAGTTAATAAAGTAAAAAAACTAACCGAGGCTTACATGGACCTTAGGGATGAATTAGACTTTACCAACTCAGAAATTAATAACAACAGATTTTGTTGGCCGGGATTAATTATTAGCTTAATATCCCTACTAGCTACTCTACCAGCTTTTATTTATGGTTTTATAAATAATTTTATCCCCTACTACCTTCCCATATGGGTATCAACTATATTTGAAGATGAGCAATTTAAAAGTAGTGCAAAGTTTGTGGTATCAGCAATCTTATTTCCACTCTTTTACTTACTACAAACCACCTTAATCCTTTTATCAACTAGCTCTTTTGTTGCCCTTATCTATCTGCTAAGTCTCCCAGTATCAGCGATCATATGCTGGCGATGGGCAAAATTTTTCTCATACACATACAATGGTTTAAGATATTTATTCAAATCGCTCTCGGGTGATAAATCGCTTATTGAGCTAAAAGAATTACACAACCAGATAATTGTTTCGACGAATCAAATGATAGGTTAGTATTATTTTTTTTGTGTTTAGAACAAAATTAACACTAAACTACTTAAATATACCCCCTACTTATATCACTGTTCTTGTGAGTATTAGCACAATTATAAAAACACCTAAAAATTATATTAAAAAAATAATTAAAAGAATTTTGTGATATAAAAAAATAGTATATTTGCACCCCGAAAATCACGGGGTTTCACATGCGGATGTGGCGAAATTGGTAGACGCGCTAGACTTAGGATCTAGTGCCGCGAGGCGTGGGGGTTCGAGTCCCTTCATCCGCACAAATTAGAGTTCTTAAAGTTTAAAACTAGATGTTCAGACACTTAAGTCTAAAATCTACCTGGATATGGATTAAATAATTTACATTAATCTTTTAATTCAACTGGTAATCTAACTGCCAGCTCCGTATGTAAAGCTTTAAAATATGAACCTATGAATAGTCAAAAGATCAAATAATTGGTATTTTCATTTCAAATAATAACACTGCTAATCAGTTATTAATTTATTAAATAAAACACTTTAATGAATATTACTCAAGAATCAACAGGCGATTTAACCGCCACAATTCAAATCGAACTTAAAGAGGTCGATTACATTGATGCTGTAAACAAGCAACTTGTTGAATACAGAAAAAAAGCAAGTATGCCAGGTTTTAGACCAGGTAAAGTGCCCATGGGAATGATTAAAAAGATGTATGGTAACTCAGTAATTGTGGATGAGGTAAATAAAACTCTTTCAGAAGCATTGAATAACTATATTGTTGAAAACAAAATTAATGTTCTTGGAAATCCAATTCCAAATACAGAAAAAACCACAAACATTGATTTTGCAAATCAACAGGAGTTTGATTTCTTTTTTGATGTGGGGATAGCTCCTAAACTTGACATTAAACTATCCAAGGATATCAAGATTCCTTTGTATTCAATAAAAGTATCAGAAAAGGAGATTGATGATGCCGTTGAGGATATAAAAGTTAGGTTTGGCGAAGATGAAAATCCAGAAGTATCAGAGGAAGGTGATGCTCTTCAGGGTAAGTTTATTGAAGTTGATGGTGACGGAAACGTAATAGAAGGAGGTGTTGAAAATGATGGGTTCCTAAAATACGATGATGTAAAGCTTAAAACAGCACAGAAGAAGCTTGTTGGCAAAAAGATTGGAGATAAAATCACTCTTAACCTAATGAAAGCCATCAAGGATGATACTAAGGTTGCTTCACTGCTAAACAGACATGAAGAAGGTGATGAAAAACTTAATTCTGATTATACATTAGAAATTGCCAAAGTGGTGCGCACACACACAGCTGAGATTGGTGAAGAACTTTATAAAAAAGTATTTCCAACAAGAGAAATAAAAACGGAAGATGAATTCCGAACAGCACTTTCTGAAGATTTATCAAATCATTATCAAAGAGATACAGAACGTCAGTTTCTTGGTGACACCATCAAAGAACTTATTAAATTAGCAAAGGTAGAATTGCCCGATGACTTCATGAAAAGATGGCTTATGGAGAGTAATGAAGGTAAAATTACTCAGGAACAACTCGATAGCCAATATGATAACTATGCTCAAACTTTTAAATGGCAACTTCTTGAAGGTGAACTATTAAAAGAGCATAAGGAAGCAATGGAGGTTAAAGATGATGAGGTTAGAGCTAAAGTAGCAGGATATTTTCAAGCCATGGGTGGTGCTTCTGAAATGAATCCACAAATTGATGGTATTATTGACCAAGTGCTAAGTAATCCTGAAGAAAAACAAAAAATATTTAATGATATTCAAGATGAAAAACTCATTAAATTATTTAAAGAAAATATTTCTTCAAAGAAAAAAAGTGTAACCAAAGATAAATTTATCGAAATTGCATCAAAAATAGACTAGGAGGTCAAAACTATGGATAGTAGCAAAGAATTCAGAAAATATGCAATTAAAGACAGAGGAATAAGTAGCATTTCTCTTGATAAATATAGTTCAGCTTATGGAAACTATATTTCACCTACAATTATTGAAGAGCGTCAGCTAAACATTGCCCAAATGGATGTATTTTCAAGACTTATGATGGATAGAATCATTTTTCTTGGTGTACCAATTGACGACTATGTTGCAAATATCATACAAGCTCAGTTACTCTTTTTGGAGTCCAATGATGCCAACCGTGACATACAGATTTATTTAAATTCTCCTGGTGGTTCAGTTTATGCAGGCTTGGGTATATATGATACTATGCAATACATTAACCCTGACGTAGCTACAATTTGTACCGGGATGGCAGCATCAATGGCTGCAGTGTTATTGTGTGCAGGAACAAACGGAAAAAGGACTGCTTTGAAGCACTCGCGTATTCTTATACATCAGCCAATGGGAGGTGCACAGGGTCAGGCATCAGACATTGAAATTACAGCCAGAGAAATTCAAAAACTCAAGAAAGAGCTTTATGAAATAATAGCTAGTCATAGTAAACATAATTATAAGAGGATTTGGAAAGATTCTGATAGAGATTACTGGATGACAGCTCAAGAAGCTTTGGATTATGGTATGATTGATGAAGTACTCATCAAGAATAAAAAATAATAGTTTAACCTTACATTAGGTAAGTCCAGAAGTTGTTGCCATGGCCAAAAAAAAAGAAGAAGGTAATTGTTCATTTTGTGGAAGACCGAAATCAGAAACTAAAATACTTGTTTCTGGTATTGATTCCCAAATTTGTAATTTTTGCATTGATCAAGCAAATGTTATTCTTAAGGAAGAAACATCCGGAAGCTTTGATGGCCCTGAAGATAGAAGCACTTTACCCAAACCAGTTGAGATTAAAACATTCTTAGATAACTACGTGATAGGTCAAGAAGATGCAAAAAAAGTTCTATCCGTTTCGGTTTACAATCATTATAAAAGGATATATCAGGAAAGTGATAAAAATGATGTTGAGATAGAGAAATCAAACATCATATTAGTTGGAGAAACAGGAACAGGGAAAACTCTTCTAGCTAAAACAATTTCTAGAATGCTTCATGTGCCTTTTGCGATTGCAGACGCAACGGTACTAACCGAGGCAGGTTATGTAGGTGAGGACGTTGAGAGTATACTTACTCGCCTTCTGCAGTCTGCAGATTACAATGTTGCTGCTGCAGAAAAGGGAATCATATTTATCGATGAGATTGATAAAATTGCTCGCAAAAGCGACAACCCATCCATCACCAGAGATGTGAGTGGAGAAGGGGTTCAACAAGCGCTACTAAAATTACTTGAGGGAACAGCAGTTAATGTTCCACCTCAAGGAGGTAGAAAGCATCCGGAACAAAAAATGATAAGTGTCAATACAAAAAACATATTATTCATAGCAGGTGGTGCATTCCATGGAATAGATAGAATTATAGCGTCACGTTTGAGAACAAATGTTGTAGGATATAGCTTTTCAGGTATTAATGATGACAAAATAGATCAAAGAAATCTACTTCAATATATCGCACCAAGTGATTTGAAAAACTTTGGTTTAATTCCAGAGATTGTTGGAAGGTTACCTGTTTTATCCTATCTGGAGCCTCTTGATAAGAAGGCGCTTAAAAGAATTCTTTCCGAACCAAAAAATGCCCTAACTAAACAATTTGAAAAATTGTTTAGTATGGATGATATTGAGCTAATATTTGATGATAATGCACTTGACTTTGTGGTTGATAAATCAAGTGAGTTCAAACTAGGAGCGCGAGGTTTAAGATCTATTATTGAATCCATTCTTGTTGATGCAATGTTTGAGTTACCATCAAAAACTCGCACAAAAAAACTCCATATTACTAGGAAATATGCCGAAGAAAAATTTGGCACAGCTAGTATAGCCAAATTAAAAGCTGCAGTATAAGTATCTAGTAATTAATTATTTCTGGGTATGATATTTGTTGGTTTATCAAACTATGAAGCATTTAGCCCTCATAACTTTCATCTTAGCGATATCCAGTGGAATATCCATTTCGCAATCACTTAACCCAATTATTGTTAAAGCTCAAGTTATTGACGGAGATACAATACCATCAATTGAATTATCTGAGATTGAAATTTACTCCCTTATCATACCACCATCGAGAAAACAACAAAAAAAGCTCACTCGATTAATTAAAAATGTTAAGAAAGTTTATCCTTGGGCAAGACTAGCAGGAATTCAGCTTCGCAAATATGAAAAAGAACTCATAAATGCCAAGAATGAAAGAGAACGAAAAAAAATAATGAAGATAGCAGAGAAAGAGATTAATGAAAAATATGGTGGTGATCTGAAAAAGTTAACATTCTCTCAGGGCAAGATTCTGATAAAACTTATAGATAGAGAAACTGGAAGTTCATCCTATGGGCTTGTACAAGATTTAAGAGGAAATTTTACAGCTTTCTTTTACCAGGCATTTGCCAGATTATGGGGTTACAACCTTAAGATTAAGTATGATCCTTACGGGAAAGACAAGCAAATTGAAACAATTGTCACTATGATAGAAAGAGGTCAGATATAAACTAGAAAAAATACTTATTTTTTGGTGTATTCTCTTTCAAACTTTAAGCAGACTTCAGTTCTTCTATTTTCTTTTTAGAAATTTCATCAATGTACTCATAATACCCTGATTTATATAATTTTCGTGCCAATTTAAAATAATCAATTGATAATTGAGCATTTTTTGTTTCAAGGAGCAGACCAAGCAACATTGCTGCTTCCGAAGCAAATTGATAGTTTTCCTCACCACCATCTTCAATCACTCTACCATATAGTTCTTGAGCTTGTAAAGGATTACCAGTATTTGCCTCTATCCTACCCTTTAGCAAATTATACTCAAGTTCAAATGGAGAGTTGGAAGAATATTTGGGAAGGGAGTATTTGAATGAGCGCAGTTCTTTTTCAGCGTTATCATAATATCCCCCTAGAATTAATAGTTTAGCGCGGGCAATATAAATATTAGGTATAAAATCTCTATCATAGTCACAGACCGCCTCTCTATCCCTTTCTGATATTTCATTTCCCTTATCTTCACTTATTTGCTTATATCTTTCAAAGTTCTCTAAATTGTCCTCCATTAGATATGATAAGGCAATTAAATAATTAATTTCCTTATGATATTGCAATTCCTTTTGATTGTTTAGATACACGGAAAAATAATTTCTACAGTTGGTATCAAGTTTTCTCAAAAGAATTTTTCCCATCATATAATTATAGCTATTAAAATAAAAATCGTCTTGCTGCACAGGAATACTTGAAATAATATCATATGCTTCCTCATTTTTTTCCAAACGATATGCAACATTACCTTGAAAGTATTTTAATAAAGTTAGGTTTAGATAGTTCGAATCAAGAGTATTTATAAATTCATATGCAGATTTAGGATCCTTATTCAGTTTAAATGCTAGAATATTGTATAGGGCTGCTTCGGCATCAATACCTGTTGTACCTTCACAATTTTTAAAGTATTTTTCAAGTATCCTATAACCCTCAACATAACTTCCTGAAACTCCAAAAAAAGTAATGGCCCAGTTTACAAACGGAGGCATATTTGATATGGCAACATTAAATATACCATCTAGTTTGTAGCCTTGATTAAAATTGGGATACTTTTCAATATTCTTATAAGTTTTATTATAGGCATTAAAAGCTTTCTTCAATCCCGATAAGCGATCACCATATATGATATTGAACATACCCATTTGCAGTTGCATTTCAGCCTGACATGATAAATAATATGGAGATTCAATATCATTACCCTCCAAGTAATTCATTCTTTCTTCATAGTTGTCAGAGATATTATCATAAGCATCATCTGACATATTTATCATAAATTGAAATGCTTCACTGGTTTGCCTTAGATATGTGCAATAATAATTATTTGGGTTACTAACTAACTCTACCTCAATTATAGAGTCAGCATCGGCGAATTTCAAATCAATTATCGCTTCCCATGCATATTCGCAGTTGTCGGTCAATTTGTACTGTGAAAACAAAGAAAGTTGGATAATAACTAACAGACAAGTTAAAGTGGCTTGTTTTATGGGGTACATCTTTTTATTTCAAATATACCCTTTTTAGCCATTATTAGAAATTATTAGATTTGCGCATCCATTTAGGATAACTAAACTTAATACTCATGAAACTAAAGTTAAAGAAGGAAATAGGTCTTTCTGCAATATTATTCGCCTCTGTTGGTGG
>JABJIE010000084.1 GCA_018661505.1 Lentimicrobiaceae bacterium | reverse complement strand
ATGTTGGCTAGGTAATCGTATTTAATTTCTGACTGAAATATAATTATAAGTATCTCGGACATAAATAGTCTAAAAGAAGACTGTAAAAAAGAATCTGACATTAAGACAAGAAAAGCAAACGCTTCGCAGTCAAGCACATTGCCAAGTCGCTGGAAAAACCCACCGCCAAAACCTAAACTTGTCAATAAGCTTGCCCGCCCCGACGCAGAAAAAAAACACCCAGCTGCCAACAAGCGCTCATACTGCATACCGCAATTAGTTGTAAATATGAACGTTACGTTTCTTAATTTTATATATTTGTGAACAGAAAAAATTGTAATATTAATGCGGTACGCAGCATAGCGCAACCGTTGGCAGCAAGGCGAAGACCCACCACGCCTTTAAGCACTTTTGGTTTTTCTCCAACACACAAAGCCGACGCAAAAAACCAAAAAAGCTTAAATTTTTACCACCGCTCACAAAACAACATGGACTTTAATAACAAAACAGACTTATTTTCTTCCATCTAATTTTATATTATGCAACAATGAGAAAACACTCTCGTTATTTAGAATTAGTATAAATTGGGGGGGGGGGCAGCTAAAATAATTCTCAAAAATGGTCTAAAATTTATTAATTTTGTTACTAATAAGTAGAGGGTAACATTACAATAACTAAAAAAAAGCCCCCTTAAATTATTAACGAACATGATACGACTCAAAATACGAAAACAAAGAAAGGAGGTTACAGGCAAAGATACCTTTTTTATTTGATAGTAACCAAGATATTTTAGCCTTGCCAACTTGAATATTAAGGTATAAATAAAAATAGTTTCTAACTTTAAAATTTAAAAAGAATGAAAAAATTATTTGGAATTTTAGCAATAACATTGCTGATTAGTTTAACAGGAATCCAGGATGTCACTGCGGCAGAATGGACCATTACAGTTAATTGGACAGATGAGGCCGATGCTTGTCCAACTATAGGTGATTATGAGTATTTTGTTAGTGTGCGTATTAGAAATACTTGTACGAACAATGAAATCCATTATGATTATGTAACATTACCTTCAAGTACGAACCCATTAACTTATGATTTTGATGTTGACCATGTTTGTACCGTTGATGAACAGGTGTGTTATCTGGTCTCTGCCTCGGTAGTTAAAAGATGTGTTATTTCACAAGCTGTAATATCTATGGATACTAAAAGTATGAATGCAAGTTGCGATGATATTTATCAGGGAATTACATTGGAGCCTTTTCTAGAATAGTTATTCTAAACCATTACAGGGAATTTTCCCTGTAATGGTTTCTAAAAAATTACTATATGCTAAATTATAAAACATACACAACTTTATTGTTTTTGACATGTGCTATTTTTTTTATTAACGATGTATACTCCCAAAGACAAGCCGACCACTGGTATTTTGGATATAATTGCGGCCTCAATTTCAATTTTGGAGAACCTGAGGTGCTATACAACGGACTCACACATTTGGGTTTTGGTGGTGTAGGCACAATGAGTGATTCGTTGGGCAATTTATTGTTTTACTCAGAAGGGGATACCGTCTTCACTTCACAGCATATACCAATGGAAAATGGTATAGGATTTGTTTCTGGTGGTGGTATGCAAACTAATCTAATTGTTCAGAGGCCTGAATCTGATTCATTGTATTTTTTATTTCAAACTCCAAATCTTGGTGGTAGTATGGGTTTGTATTACAGCATTATTGATATCAGCCTAAATAATGGTCTTGGGGCTGTTATTGAAAAGGATATATTATTGAATCATGCATGGGATGCTGGTGATAAAGTTACAGCTGCCTTACATAATAATAAGAGGGATATCTGGGTAATTACGCGTAAGTTTCGTGATGATAATTTTGCTGTATTTTTAATTACTCATGAAGGTATAAATGAAATTCCAATTTTATCCCCAGCATCTGACATGGGTGATCATACAGACAGAGGTTTCATTAAGATCTCCTATGACAAGAAGTTTCTTTTTTCAAGTTACTGGGGATCAAAAGATGTAGAGGTGTGCCATTTTAATAATGAGACTGGTGAAATAGAGTTGCTTTATATATTGAATACTGGAATTAATCCGGATGGTATAGAATTTTCACCTGACTCAAAATTTGCCTATATTTCTTATCAATCTGGAACGTCTACTCCAGTCACCATTAAACAATATAACATGGATTATGTTGATGATGTATCATTGTTTATTACAACCGCTATTAATATCGGAACAGGGATTGGTTATGGGCTTCAATTGGCAACAGATGGTAAAATTTACTGCATAGATAATGATGCTTATTTACCTGGTCCAGAATATTTCATTGGAGTAATAAATAAACCTTGGGAAATAGGAGTAGATTGCCAGTATGATTCAGTAGCCATAAATATGTATCCTAGTAGTACAAGCATATCTGTTCCAAATATTTTTATGGACTATCTCTATCGTTTTGAGTTTGAAGGTCTATGTGCCGGAATACCATTTCAGTTTACCTCTAACTTTAATCCTATTCCTGATTCAATTCGATGGCTTTTTAACGATCCTTCATCAGGCCTAAACAATGTTTCTTACGAGCTCAACCCTGAACATACATTTACTTATGGAGGCAGCTATGAGGTTGAAGTAGATGTTTGGTATCCATCTGGAAGGTTTGAGCATACCAGTCGTGAAGTAGAAGTTGCCTACGCCCCATTACCAAATTTAGGACCTGATACTTTAGTATGTGAGGGAGCATCATTTACTCTTAACGCTGGTAGTGACCCAGGTTTATATGTATGGAGTACAGGTGCTTTTGGCCAAAACTTATTTAGCATTACTGTTTCTGATACAGGAACGTATTGGGTAACTGCAAACAGTGATGAAGGCTGTAGCCGAAATGACAGCATCCATATAGGCTGGCTTGATAAATCTATTTTTGATGAAACCACCTTGGTTATTACACCAGCCTCTTGTGGTGTAAACAATGGCAGCATTATCGGCCTACAGGTAGAAGGGGTTGAACCGTTCAGCTTTAATTGGTATGATGGCAATGGTTATCTTATAAGCACTGATATCAACATAACTGATCTATCCGTTGGTAACTACTTTTTACATGTAACAGATGGAAATGGATGTATTACTATATCAGACTCATACACTGTTATTGATGGAGGGGATATATTAATCACAGCAGTAGACTATTCATCCACACATTGTATGCAAAATAATGGATTCATAAGCATTACAGCTAGTTCAGGTAGTGGCAATGATTTTGAGTATTCTATCGATAATGGTACTTCATGGCAAACTGACAGCCTTTTTGAAGATCTTACCTCCGGTGATTATTTTATCTGGGTAAAAGATCAAAGCGGATGTGAAACAGTATTCGAAAATAATCCGGTTGTTATTGAAAATATTGAAGGGCCTCAGGTAAACACAATAAATGTTACACCTGAAAATGATTATACATCTGATGGCAGTATTTATATTAAAGCACTTGTTGGCAATGGGAACATCCTGTACTCCATTGATTCCGGAAACAATTTTCAAACTAATAATGGTTTGTTTGAGAATCTAATTGCAGGAACTTATTACTGTATGGTGAAAGACGAGTTTGGTTGTGATACAACATTTATTGTAGAAATTGAACGAATTATATCTCAAATAATCGATGCCATAGCAGGTGATGGTTATACCTGTATTGGCAATGCTACAGCAAGCCCGTTATTATTAAACAACTTTACAGATGTCTATAACTTTTTTGTTGTACTTTCATATGACAAAGATTTAATTGAATGTGATGGTTATATTCAAGTCCACCCAGAATTAGAAGATGGATTTCAGGTTAGTGTAGTTCCTGCACTTGGAGAGGTACATATAACATGGCAAGGACAATCCCCAACAAGCTTACCTTATAATTCTTTGATGGCAGAATTGGTATTTAGCGGAATAGATGAAGGGTTATCACAGATAGACTGGGTAGCAGAACAGGGTGAAAGTCAATTTTATAATGAGAATGGAGATGTGCTAAATACTGATTTTGAACTAGGGCTAATTATAATCTATACACGACCTGATATTATGTTCAATCCATCAGTAGAAGAAGTCTGTGAAGGAGAAATGGTATTAATAACCCCTTCTGTAAGTGGGAGTACTGGAGAGTATGATTCGTACTGGTCGGGGCCTGATAACTTCACAAGCAATTTCAACGGATTATGGTTCGGTGAGGTTACATCAAGTATGGCAGGTACATATACAATTACTGTAACCGATACTATTAATTGTATTGAAACAAAAAGTATGGAGCTAATTGTTTATATGGAACCAGCAATTGCCTTTGCTCCATATGACACACTCTGGGTAGATCCGGGATATCTACTTGAAGCAGGTTTTGGTGCTGATTCATACATTTGGAATACCGGAGAAACCACAGAATCAATAATCATAGATACCATAGGCAGCTACAATGTTGAAGTTGCCTCATATGAAGGATGCAAATCAACAGACACAGTACAAATACTATGGGGAGGTACTCCCTTTTACATGCCCAATGCCTTCACACCAAATGGCGATGGGCTTAATGATGTATTTGGTGTAGTCCAGAAATATGATTATGTAAACCAATTCCATATGAGCATTTTCAACCGATGGGGTCAGATGATATATGAAACAAGCGATATCAATAAAGGTTGGGACGGTACATACAAAGGTAACCAATGTATATTAGGCGCATATGTTTATCGTATTGTTTATGAGGAATTTGGACAACTGCCAATGGAAATCAATGTTGTGGAAGGGACTGTTATGCTGGTGAGGTGAGCAGGTTTAGTATCAGACTTGAATTAATTATATCTTTGACTGAAATAGTTTAGAATAAAACTGTAAAATTTAACCGGACATTATGGACAATAAAAGCCCACGCTTCGCAGTCAAGCACATTGCCAAGTCGCAAAAACGCCCACCGCCAAAACCTAAACTTGTCAATAAGTTTGCCCGCCCTACCGCACAGAAAAAAAACGCCCAGCTGCCAACAAGCGCTCATACTGCATAGCGCTATTAGTTGTAAGTATGAACATTACACTTATTAATTTAATATATTTGTAAGCAGAAAAATATGTAATATCAATGCGCTACGCAGCATAGCGCCATACGTTGGCAACAAAGCGAAGTGCCACCGCACCTTTAAGCACTTTAGGTTTTTCTCTTACACACATAGCCGACACAAAAAACCAAAAAAGCTTAAATTTTTGCCACCGCTCATAAAACAAAACAGACTTTAAATACAAAATTGAATAACTTAAGACTTGTAGATAACATAAGATATTTCTGAATAGAACAATCGAAATTATCTGAGTCATCTGCATCAGCAAATAGCATAATCACAAGCCAAACTGCATAGCCACCATGACTTATCTGAATTATATTTTTAAAATCACAAATAGAACAATACATAGACCAATCTCTTTTCCAAGTCACCCATATAGTAGAAATTATTTGCTAACACAGAAATAAGAACAACCTTCCTTATTTAGAATATTTATAAATTGGGGGGGGAGCAAGTAAAATAATTCCAGAATAAATAGAAAAAACACTTATTTTTGGTACTACTATATAGAAAGGCGCAATAAAGATATAGATAGTTAAAAACTAAGCTTTATATCATGTTTTTAAAATAATTCCAGAATAAATAGAAAAAACACTTATTTTTGGTACTACTATATAGAAAGGCGCAATAAAGATATAGATAGTTAAAAACTAAGCTTTATATCATGTTTTTAAAATAATTTCAAAATATCAGAATGAAGAGCTATATTGTCTTTATTATTATGTTTCTCACCTTAAGTGGGTTGGCTCAAAAACAAGCTAACATTTGGTATTTTGGTGATCAATGTGGGGTTGATTTTAATTTAGGTGAGCCTCTGGTTACCACGGATTACAAACAGATTAACCATACCGGAACAGCATCTGTTTGTGACTCTTCCGGTTCTTTAATTATTTACTCTGAAGGAAAACATATTTGGAATAAGGATCATGTAATAATGATGAATGGTGCAGATTTGGCAGGTGGGCTTAATGTTGCCACACAACGAGTTGTAATTGTACAAAAACCACAGTCGAACAATATTCATTATGTTTTTATTGTAGGCCAGGGTACACATAATGTAAATGGTTTGTGCGGGCTATGGTATAGTATTGTTGATATGAATGGTGACAATGGCTTGGGCGAGGTAATTGAAAGGGATGTTTTTTTAAACGCTGCATGGGATGCACAGGAAAAACTTTTTGCGATAAAGCACCAAAACAATGATGATACTTGGATTATCACCCGTAAATTTCAGGACCAGGAAAATCAATATGCGTCATTCCTGCTTAACTCAGTTGGGCTTAACACAACGCCTGTATATAGCAGTGCAGTTATTACTCAATTCTCCGGGTTGGAAGATACACGAGGATATTCAAAGGTATCATACGATAAGAAATACCTGTTAACTGCCCATTATTTTGCAAACCCAAATGGCATTGTTGAAATTTGTAAGTTTAATAATGCTACCGGCGAAATTGAATATTTATACTACGAAATGAAGGTAAATCAATTTGGCGATAAACTTTTTCCCTATGGAATTGAATTTTCGCCCGACTCTAAATTCGTTTATATTTCATACTATGAAACTAACCCTGTGGAAAATGATTATATATATCAATATGAAATGAAGTATATTGAAAATGCCAGCCTTTTTGCACAATCTGCTATTTTAATAAACGTTGGACCAGGTCATGGCTTGCAATTGGCAACAGATGGTAAAATATACTGCTCCAAGGAAATAGGAAACACGCCATACCACTACGTAAGCGTCATTCACAAGCCCTGGGAACGAGGCCTTGCATGTGATTTTGAAGCCGATGCCATCGACATGGGAGATGCAGAAGTATGGTATTGCTTCCCCAACATATTACTCGACCACCTCTATCGATTTGAATGGGAAGGCAGCTGCTCCGGTCCTGATAATGGCATTACTTTTCAGCCAAATTTTCAACCAACACCCGAATCTATAACGTGGAACTTTAACGACCCCGATGCAGGTGCTGACAGTATTTCAACCGAGCTTTACCCTGTTCATTACTTTACCCAAGGTGGTGAATTTGAAGTATCAGTAGATGTAAACTACGCACCTACTCCCAACTACCCTTTTGGCAGGTTTGAACATACATCAAGGGTAGTTATAGCAAAACAATCTCCTCAACCAAACCTTGGGGCAGATACCCTAGCGTGCAAAGGAAATAGTATAACCCTAAATGCCGGAAACGAACAAGGGTTTTATGCGTGGAGCAATGGAACCTTTGGGCAAAATATTAACAACATAACTATATCTGACACTGGTGTTTACTGGGTAAAGGTTAACAATACTGACGGCTGTAGCACAACTGACAGCATAAATGTTGGTTGGTATCCCAAAGCAACTTTTAATGAAGACAATCTGGTAATCACACCCACATCATGCGGTGGAAGCAATGGCAGTATTACAGGGATTGTAATTGAAGGGGTTGTGCCTGATAATTGGGAGTGGTACGATGGCAGTGGGAATCTTTTGAGTACAGATATGGATATTTATGGTTTGTCGGTTGGCAATTACTTTTTACATGTCACAGATACAAATTCCTGTGTTACTATTTCCTATTCATATACTGTTACCGATGCCGGTAATATACTTATAACAGTAGTTGATTTTTTTTCATCACATTGTTCGCAAAGCGAAAAACCAATCCGTTAAATCCGATGATCATTCTTTGATGATTTATTGTGTTGTTTATTATTGCACAACATGATAAAATCCACTGCCCACAAACATATCGGTTCCTTCTATTTTTTCCACGTAAGCGCGTTTGCTTTCTATTTGCTGGTCGGCAGGATCTAGCCAGTAGTAGTCCACGAATCCGCTCCCTTCTGTAATCACTTTATCGATGAGCATTTGTATTGCGAAGTTTCCTTTGGCATCCTGGTAGTCGATCAGGTTTTGACCTTCGAGTGTGGGCGTAGCTCCATGGGCGATGACCACCCCTTGCAGGTTATAGACAAAGAAATAGCCCGACCCATCGGAGTTAAAAATATTGTGGTGCACCATTTGGCGATAAGCGTTGAAAACAAATCCCGTATCTGCCGCATAGGTTGCCGCAACACCCGACATGCCCTGAGCCATGGTGTGTACAACCGTTTGGTATTCAAAATCTTGACGGGCAGTTTCTGTCATGCCCGGTTTTCCTATCAATTCGCTGGCATAATATCCTGAGCCTATATACCACTGGGCAGAAGGAAGTGTTCTGACCCATCCCGATTTTTTCTCTAAAATTTGCGAGAGTGGAT
>JABJIE010000083.1 GCA_018661505.1 Lentimicrobiaceae bacterium | reverse complement strand
TATGTATGAACATATGTTTTACAAAGCAAAGTTACTATATTTTTCCCATAGAAATGTATTATATATATAAATTAAGGTGAGGAATTGCTAGAAGTAAATTCTAGTTATTCCGGAGCCTCCCATCTCTAATGGTGCATCACCAAAATCTCGAATTTCATCAACCGTTTGAAGATATTCTCGGATAAGCTCGCGTAGTATACCATAGCCTTTGCCATGTAGTATGCTTACTTCATTTTGATTTAATAATATAGCCTCGTCGATGTAGCTTTTTAAATCTGATAGGGCTTCCTCGGAACGTTTTCCTCTAAGATCTAGTTTTAAACTAAAGTTTGCTGCCTTTTGATTAATGTCATTTACTATATCAGAATAGGATTTACGTCGTATGTTGGGTTTTGTTGGTTGATGGGTTTTCTGTATTTTTTCAATTGTTGTGGTAATTTTCACATCATTTATGTTAATAACTGCTTCTTTTCCACTTAATGAAATTAGCTCTCCAGCCATAGTGGAATTAACAATATTAACCCAATCACCCTCTTTCAAAATTTCTTGTTTTGAACCTTTCGGAACCACAACTGGTTTCTTTTTCTTTGGCAGCTTGGGCTTCTTAGTAGTAGATAATGTTACGTCGTTTTCCTTGGTTATCTCATCCTTCTTTTTCTCAAGCTCCCTTCTAATCTCTTTTGTTTTTTTATTTTCTGCAGCAGCTTCCTTAATTTCACGTATTGTATTTTCAACAGCTTTATTGGATGATTCTATAATCTTTAATGCTTGCTCCTGAGCTTCATTTATTATCTTCTTTTTTGATTTTTCCAAATCAGTAATCAGCACATTATATTCTTCGATCATTCGATTGAGATTTTCATCATAGGAGCTAGCTTTTTGCTGTTGCTTTTGAAGCTTGATCTTATCTATTTCCAATTGCTGAAGTTGTTTATCAAACCTAACGTGTTTTCCTCCACTCTTTTTCTTTGCTTCTTTAAGAACATAAGAAGGAAACCCTATTTTTTTTGCTATTTCAAAGGCAAAGGAACTTCCTGGTTTTCCTATTTGAAGTTCGTACAATGGCTGCATCTCCTTTGAATCAAAAAGCATTGCACCATTCACAATTCCTTCAAGTTTTTCGGCAGCTAATTTCACATTGGTATAGTGGGTTGTAATAATTCCATAAGAGTTCTTCTTATTGAGTTGCTCAAGTGTTGCCTCTGCAATAGAACCTCCCAACTGTGGCTCTGTACCAGAGCCAAACTCATCAATTAGAATAAGTGTTTCTGAGTTGGAATATCTAAGAAAATATTTCATGTTTAGCAGGTGGCTACTATAGGTACTCAGATCATTTTCAAGTGATTGTTCATCACCGATATCAATAAATATATTTTTAAATACTCTAAAAACACTATCGGGTGAAGCGGATACAAGTAGGCCACACTGAAGCATATATTGCAAAATACCTGTTGTTTTCAAACATATTGATTTACCACCAGCATTGGGCCCAGAAATTATTACTATCCGTTGGCTTTCATCCAATAAAAGATTTAGAGGCACAACATTTTTTCCTTGATCGCTTAGTGTAAGAAATAACTGAGGATGCACTCCATCTTTAATAATAATAGGTTTATGGGAAGATATATTTGGTCTGCTTGCTTTTATGCTAATGGAAAATTTGGCCTTTGCATAAATAAAATCAATTAACCCTAAAAATCTGTACGCATTAAATAAATCTGGAATAAATGGTCTTAATTTATCCGTGAACTCTATCAGAATTTTTATAATTTCTCTTTTTTCCTCATTTTCCAGCTCACGTATTTCATTATTTATTTCAAAAGAAGCAGGAGCTTCAACAAATACTGTCTGACCCGATGATGATTCGTCATGAATAATACCACCTATTGATCTTTTATCACTAGCTTTTAGCGGAATTACAGGTCTTCCACTTCTTATGGTGATCTCAGAATTCTCAGGTACATATCCAGACTTCTTAGCTCTTTCAAAAGCTTTTTTAGTTTCACTAAGTACTTTATTTTGTTTGTTAACTAGTGATTTTCTTATTTCGGATAATCTTTGAGATGCCTTATCCCTGATTTTTCCTTTTTCATCAATTATCCTTTCGGCCTCCGGAAAAAGATTGTAGGGAAATACAACTTCGCCAGAAAGACTTAATAACTCTGGGTATTCTTCCTTTTCAACATTATCAAAATAACCGAGAATATTTCCAATTGATTCCAATGATGCCTTTAAACTAAAAAGTACATCCTGCTCGATATAGCTGCCAGGAGTGGTTAATTCGGAAAGGTTATCCCTCATATCAAAAAAGTCCTTAGCTGGAAATGAAGGCCCGGTGGTTAATAGTGTAACCATCTCAAATGATTGATCCAATAACTTTTTAATGATTTCTGGATTTGAACTAAACCTTATCTTGTCAACGAATTTAATACCCATATCGCTGATACAATTGTTTCGGAGATACTCTTTTATTAAATCAAACCCTATCTTTTGCTCAAATATTTTTGGATAAATCATATGACAAAGGTATTAAGAAACCCAAAAAGAAAAGGTTCTCAGGGAGAATTTATGATGGCAGCCGTTATATGCTAATAAAAAGGAAGTATACAAACAGGTTTTTTCAAACTAACGATTGAATCAAAATTATATACAGTCGACTCCATTAAGCTGGTATTCTGGTCATGACATGTTAAGCATGCCCCGACCCTTAATATCCTTTTTTGATCCTCCACTGAAAATGGAAATACGTTTGACCTGGTTGACACTTTTTCACCCGATCTGTCATCCAAGAATCCAATCCAACAATCTTCGGGCAAAGTATCATTGGGATTATTCTTGTAATATGAATCAAAACTCCATTTTCCATTATCTGGATTAAATTCCATTTTACCCTTTCCATATCCCAATGCAATTGGATTATTATGACACGACTTACAATCTCTACCTTGGGTAACCGTTGTATGAGGAGCTGATGGAGCAAATAGCCTATGAAATATCAATGAATCGTGCAGTTCCTTTGAGAAGCTACCCACATCAATTGTCAAAACCATACCGGGTACCACAGGAATAACTTCCTTATGATCGACATCCCGTCTTACTCCCAAGGCCGGTGGTCCATGGTTATATTCACCAACATATTCAACCCAACTACCCATCTTTTCTTCATTGGCAATCATATTATAGCCATTTTCCGCGGGATCATATTCATTATGACAGCCGATACAGCTTGGTGCCCATGATGAATGACATGCTGAACAACTAAGATCATCATGTGCATTCCCTTTGGTACAAACTACATTTGGAGGGCTCAATATAAATTCAACCCCTTCATTTTTTGTAAAGAAGAAATTGGTATCATTTTTCACTTCTGTATTAACAAGTGGGATATCCCGTTTATTTGTTACAAGAAATTTCTTGTCGCCATTGGCACCAAAACGCATACTAGCAATTTTAGCCGATTCATCATCAAGATTATTAGCATCAACAGTGGATGGTTCTCCATTGAAATGACAGTCGGAACATGATATTGTATTTTGATTTTCCTGGTGTGCATAATAATTTCCGTCTCCCATAACCTCATATGAGTTATGACAATCAATACAGCTTAATCCAAGTTTATGATGAACATCTTCTTGAACAAACTTAAAAACTCTGCTGTCTTCAACAATCCTGTAATTACTATCAAGAAGAACATTATCTGCCACTAATTGGGTTTCATGCCATCCCTCATAACTTGTGGAAATTCGGGCAGAACGGCTATGACACCCAAAACAATGCTGGTTAGTTACCTGCATGCTTATTGAAGGGTGATAAACTAAATATGTAGTGTCAAACACATCAGCCTGATGATTAAGCCATGCAGTAGTTGCAAACTGATCATAATTCACATGACATGCCAGACACCCTCCTCCCCTGCTTTTATCCGAGATAGGGCCTGATTCGGTTTTTGGATTATCCAGATGACAAGTTACACATAAATTTCTCAGATGCTCATCTGCAGCACTATTTCCCAGGTGGTGAAAATCAGTAAGTATATCGGGGTTATCCTGCTCATTGAACACAAACCTGTCAACGCTTATCATACCACTTAAGTTTGACATTAGGTTCGAAGATTTCCGTTGGGTAATATCAGGATGACAGTTGGTTGTTCCACAACTCATATCCGCATCAGCAAAATTACCAGGCAAAAGTATCATCTGGCTGTGAGCACCATCCTTGCTACCATCATATGGATTTCCTCCATGACATGAAAAACAACCAATGGCTTCCGGGTTATGCGATGAAGTGAAGCCCATAACATTTTGGTGACAAACAATACAGCTTTCTTTTTTACCATCAATAAGTCCTGAACTTGATATATCAGATTCTGTATACTCAGCGGTCAAGTTAATACTTGATGTTCTGAAAGAGGTCAGAACAGAATGTGAATAATTCTCGTGCCAAGGCCATACCCAACGCCAGTTTTCACCCCTAAAAAACATCCCTATTATGGTTAAGAGTATGTAAAGTATGGTAATAATCAACAAGGAGCGTTTACTGAAAAATGATATATGTTTACCTGTATATGGGATGAGATAAATTAAGGTGAGAAATAGAATAATAATTAAAATTGAAATCCATGGCATTGTAAGCCAATGGAGAACTTCCTGAAATCCAACAAAATACCATGGACCTTTTACGCTTGGGTTAATACCATCATGAAGCGGAGCAGTAAAAAAATATGAAAGTATAATGGTTCCTAACAATACTAGAAAGAAAGAATTATAAATGGGCCATAATTTCCTGGAGTGCTCAAAGGTTATAACCGCTAGAAATATTGTAAATGTGGCAATGTGATGAACGTAGACCAATTGCAAACTATCTTCATTACCCAGAAGAGAATAAGCCATCAAATTTCCAAGGATGGGAATTTCTTTAATTAGGCTGTCAAGTATACGCCATGCCTGCTGCGTATCGGCATCACCCTTGAGAAGAAACCCCGTAAGCATTGCCAAAAAGAGAATTATTACACCAATCGTAAGTCGAAGCCAAACTCCCTTTTTTATTCTAATATCTGCAGTTATTTTAAAATGATCCCAGATATGTATTAGTGTAGCAATTAAGAATATCTGCGCACTCCAAAAATGTAAATTTCTAATGAATGATGCCGTTGGATTTAGTATCATCAAAGAGCTTATTGACAGTAAAGGCTTATTAACATCATATGGTATGGCTATGAAAACTCCGGTGAGAGCACAAATCAAGAATGCTGCCAATGATACCTGCCCATAGGTTACTTTGTGAAATATGTTTTTTACCTTTTCCAATTATAATTTATACTTGAACAGTAAGAACACTGCTATTTCTATCAACTTCAAAATCAAGCTTTTCCAGCGGCCTCAATGCCGGACCCACCAAGGCATTTCCATCCAAATCGAATGAAGAACCATGGCATGGGCAGTGAAGCTTTGATTCGGATTCGTTGATTATTTTACACCCCAGATGAGTACACCTGGACGATAATACCTGAATATTATTATCTTGATTAATAACAATGAATTCATCATGAAAACTAACCTCCTTATTAGGATTGTACGGAATGGAGTGTTTCTTTTTTGAGATAATGGTTTTTTGTCTGCTAACCATCTTACCCCATAGAACAGCAGATCCTGCAATCAACCCAATGAAGGCAGATTTAATAAAGTATCTTCGTGTATGTACTTCCTTGTTCACAGAATACCGTTAAAACGCGAAAATACTAAATTACTAAAATATCATGGATAACATTGGCTTATATATAATCAAGATAAACAAGGGAACTACCCAAGGTGGCAAATTTTCATCAATCCTTCTCCGTAGATTACCTCAAAGGTTTTACCGGTAATTTTAATCAATCCATCTTCTTGAAATTTCTTTAATGTCCGAATCACACTTTCTGTTGACATATAAAAAACCAGAAAATGTAAACTACCTCGCGGTGTATTGGAATTTAAAATAAATAATGATGCGTTTTGGGAAGAAGCAATGCTTCGGCCTCTTTTTTTCATCCAAATCTGGAAATCTTATCGAGCTGTTCTTCGTTTAGAATCTTAATATTCTTACCCTTTGTTTCGATTAGACCTTCATTCTTGAAATCCTTCATTATTCGGAGAACGCTTTCAATGGAGAGACCTGTTAAATCCGCAAGGTCACTTCTGGACAATGGTAAACAAAATTTATCGGATTTGAACACACGATTAGCAAGGCAAAGCATTAAATCAGCAACTAGACCACCTGATTGCTTTCTGGTTAAGCAATAAAACCTACCATAAACCTGGGCAGCATTCTCATTTTGGATATTGGCTATTTTATATGCAAAATTCCCGTTTTTTCTCAGCAGGGATTTGAAAAAGTTCACATCTATTAAGCTTGCAACAGTATCAACATAGGTTGATGCAGAATAAATAAAAGTATTATTACCATCGTAAATGGATGACAATCCAATGAAATGATCTTCTGGAATCATCTTTAAGATTAAATCTTTCGACTGACCTCCAATATAGACTTTAACCAAGCCTGATTTTAGAAAAATAACATGTGAAGCAAAGGTTCCTTGCTTAGCAATAACCTCTCCCTTCTTATATTCAATATTTATGGTGTTCTTTTCCAGCAGATCTTTTTCCTCATCCGTCAAGACGCTAAAACACTCAGATTGTATGTTCTCTACAATACAACTTGCCGGTAAATCAACAACCTTACTCATTTCCACAATATTTTCATGCAAATGTACAAATTCTAGCAAATTTTCGGTGTCCGTCATAAATTTTTATGTCAAATTACAGTTTTTGTTACGACCAATTACAATGTTCCCATGTAAATATGTGCATATGTACAACCTACATTTGTTAATAAATTAACATTAACTAAAATTGAATTTTAATTGTAACACTTAAATTTTTAAAAATGAAAAAATTATTTAGTTATTTTCTAGTAGTGATGCTGATTCCAGCATTCGTATTAACAGGTTGTAAAGATGACAATGATGATATTACACCTGCTGACAAGGGAAATTTTACAACTCTAAAGAACTACCTTGTGGATCAAAACCTTGAAATTGGAACAATATTAGCAGATGGTTGGGTTGTTGCTCCTGCCCCTATGGTAGATGGTAGCGGTATTGTTGATGTTGAAAACGAATGTACAATTCCTGATTATCATGTTTTTGATATTAGAGGAGAAAGTGATTTCAATAATGGTCATATTAAAGGTGCTATCAATGTAGCTCTAACTGATATTGTGACTACAGCTGCTGATTATTCAGATAAACCTATTCTTGTTGTTTGTAAAACTGGTCAAACTGCCGGACGTGGTGCAATGGCATTGAGACTATCAGGTTTTCAAGCTAAAGTTATGAAATTTGGAATGTCTTACTGGAACACAGCATTTGATCTTTGGACAGGTAAAGTTAATAACTTTGGAGTTAGTAATCCAAATTGGGTTACAACAGATGGCCCTGAACTCCCAACAAATGAACTTCCTCAATGGGAAACAACATCAACTGACCCAGTAGAAATTCTTGCTGCTAATATTAACACTATGCTTGCTGCTGGTGAATGGGGATTAATATCTGATGATATATTAGCTAACCCTACAGCCTATAATACTTACAATTTCTGGAAAAATGATGAGGAGTACATTGGATTAGGACATTTCGTTGGTGCTTATCAGTTTAAGCCAATTAATTTTGACAACATTAATGCTCTTCCTGCTGAAGAAGACACATATATTTACTGCTTCACAGGTCAAACTTCATCTTTCGTTGTTTCTTACTTACAAGTACTTGGATATACAAATGCAAAAAGTATTCTTTTTGGTGCTAACCGCATTATTCATGACGATCTTGATGCTTACAATCCAATAGTAACATGGCATCACTCATATGATTACACATTTGAAGTAAATAATTAATAAACAGAATTGATTCCTCTGGCACTTAGTGGTGCCAGAGGTTGATATTTTAAACTACAAATTTATATAAGACCGGTAAACATGAAAAAAGCAACTTTACTCATAGGATTATTATTAATTACCATAATTAATAGTAATACAATACTTGCACAAGGCTGTGTTGAAACATCATCCGATGACGGTCCACAAATTGTGGGTTACATACAACCTCAGTTTAACTCATACCTAAATGGCGATAAAGCTAATGGAGATCCAATTAAACCAAGTTCATTTTTCTTTAAAAGAGCTCGGGTTGGTATTGTAGGATCGATACCTTATGATGTTAGTTATTATGTAATGGCTGAATTTAGCCCTGGATTATCTGGTGGAAGCCCTTATTTACTGGATGCTTTTGTTACATACGCCCCTTTTGGTAAATATTTAAAATTCTCTTTGGGACAATACAAGTCACCTTTTAGTCTTGAACTTAATACTCCTTGTTTTGCTTTAAACACAATTAGAAGATCAACTGTAGTAAACGAGCTTGCTGCTCCATTTCGTGATATGGGACTTATGTTACTTGGTAGCTCTGATTCTCTATTTGGAATTCCTGATTTGATTTCATACAAGGTAGCCATACTAAACGGTACAGGAATTAATCATATTGATGACAACAGCAATAAAGACATTGCGGCTCGTATAGTTATTGCTCCATGGCAATGGTTAAAAATTGGAGGTAGTTATCGTACCGGATTTGTTGGTACCAAAGACATTAACGACGAACAAAAAAGACGCACCAGAACTGCATTTGATTTAACTTTCGAAAAGTGGAATTTCATGCTTCAAGGTGAATATTTAATGGGCCAAGATATTGGAGAGATCGCCGGTGGTGGTGGTTGTGGAGGAAAAGCAACTGCGACAACTCTTCCAACATATGACAAAGATGGTTTCTGGGTAGCTGCCATGTACATGACACCCTGGAGCTTACAACCAATTGTAAAATATGAAACTTACAACCCAGACGGAACCGCTTATTCTTATCTTGGAAACACTCAAACATATGATCAGAACACAATTACATTTGGTCTGAATTACTTTCTAAACGATTGGACAAGAATTCAGGTTAACTACCTATACAACAGCGAAGGAAAAACCAATGGTGATTTTAATGAGTATGACAATGATGCATTTATGATTCAGGTTCAAGCCAAATTCTAATCACCCAAAAAAAGCAAAAAATGAAAAAGTTAACATATATATTACTCTCAGGATTACTAGTTGTTCTATATTCATCCAGCATAATGGCGCAGGGTGATATCATTAGTGCAGCGGACTTTATGAAAATGTTCAAAACCAACAAGAATATAATTATTGTTGATGCGAGCAAAGCAGATAGCTATAAAAAAACTCATGTCAAAGGTGCGGTAAACATTCCCCACAAAACTTTATATAAAGACACAGAAATTGAAGGCCTAATTCACGACCCTGCAATACTTGCATCAATTTTTGGATCAAAAGGAGTAAGTGAAACAAAAACCATTGTAGTATATGATGGAGGATCACAGAAATATTCATCACGTGTTTATTGGATACTAAAATATTTAGGTGCTCCAGATGTAAAAATCCTACAGAAGGATATGGCTCAATGGAGAAAATCACGCGTTCCAATAACAAAAATGCCTTCTAAAGTTGCAAAAGCAACGTTCACACCAAAAGTTAATTCCTCCATTTATGCTGATATTGCCGATGTTAAATCAGGAAAAGCAGTAATTGTTGATGCTCGTACAACTGAAGAATTTGATGGAACTTCAGACAAAAGTGCTGGGCATATCCCGGGAGCAATCAATATTGGCTATAAAGAAGTATTAAATGCTACAGAAGGTTTTAAAAATAAAGCCGAAATGGAGGCATTTGTTGCTAAATATAAACTTTCAGCAGACAAACCAATCTTAGTATATTGCAATACTGGCGTAATTGCAGCTGTAATTTATGTTGGTTTAACCGATGTTATGGGATGGACCAATGTTAAGATTTATGATGGTGCATACAAAGAATGGGGTGGCAAAGGAAATCAGTTTGAAAATAAAGCTGGTGTTCTAACTACTAAAAAAGTAGGTGGCTCAGGCGGCGGTTGCTAAACCTGGATATTGGATATTATCTGTGCTAATAATTTCTATTACGGATAATATTCCTAATAATATCAAAAGAAAACAGGATTTTAAAAGTGCAATATTATATCGACCTACTGTTAAACAATAAGAAGATAACCATGGACACTTTAACAAAAAAATCTTTTAATAGTCTTACAAAAACTGAGCAAGCAGTGATGGTTATAAATTCTGGTAAAGAATTGCTCATAAGACAAAATGAAGAATACTCCGTTCATCTGTATCTAATTTCAAATTTATTTGTAGAGATATTATATGAACTGAACAAAAGCACCATTATAAAAATCAAGACGCCTTCCAAAGAAAAACTATGTCTAAGTTACAATTTAAATGATCAGGAACTTAATAAATACTTAGCTAGTTAATCTTTAAAATAAATTTTTCTCATTGGAGAGATCCAACTAAACTGCTTAATAAAGCATAATAAATAAGGTCTGATGAAAACAAGAAGGGATTTTATTAAAGTTTCAGCAGCTGGCGCAGGAGCAGCAGCAATAGGGCTTAGCGCCTTAAACTGGAACGGAGTTAACAAGGCTCAGGCATCAAATTCACAACATCCCGTCAGCGATGAAGAAATGACATCTTTTCCCACTTACTGTGAAGTTTGTTTTTGGAAATGTGCAGGATGGACTTACGTTGACAAAAGCAACAATATCAGAAAAATCATAGGTAATAAGGAAGACCCTCATTGTAGTGGTCGACTATGTCCTCGTGGTACTGGTGGAGTTGGGATGTACACTGATAACGACAGGTTAAAAACACCTCTTATCAGAGAAACTGTGGACGGGAAACAAGGTTTTAGAAAAGCTTCATGGAGTGAAGCCCTTGATCTTGTGGCTTCGAAAATGAAAGATGTAAGTGAAAACCACGGCCCTGAGTCATTTGCGCTATTTAATCATGGAGCACCTGGAGCTCATTTCAAGCATTTGCTTCATGCTTATGGTTCAGATAATGAAGGAGAACCAGCATGGGCTCAATGTAGAGGTCCTCGTGAGGTAGGTTTTTCCGCTACATATGGTAGTTGGATCGGTTCACCTGAACCAACCGACATCCGGGATACTGATTGTCTTGTTCTTATCGGATCACATCTTGGTGAAAACATGCACAATGGTCAGGTACAGGAAGTTTCAACTGCGATAGAACGTAATGCAACAATTATCACCGTTGACCCGCGTCTGAGCACCATTGCAAGCAAATCGAAATACTGGCTTCCAATAAAACCTGCAACAGATTTAGCATTGTTGTTATCATGGATTCATGTATTGATTTATGAAGACATCTATGACAAAAAATATATTGAACAGTATGCCATTGGTTTTGAACAACTCAAAGATCATGTTAAGAATATGACACCAGAATGGGCATATGGTATAACAACAATTCAACCAGATGTAATTCGTAAAACAGCCCGTGAGATGGCAAATGCTTCTCCATCTGTAATTGTACATCCAGGTCGACATGTTGCTTGGTATGGAGATGATAGTCAAAGAGAAAGAGCAATTGCGATTCTAAATGCACTATTGGGATCATGGGGTAAAAGAGGTGGTTTTTATTTCAAAGAAGCAGTAAAGGTCCCATCCTACCCTCACCCAAAATACCCTCACCCACATTGGTCATGGAAAGACAATCTTGATGGAAAATATCCATTATCAGCAATGGGCATAACCACAGAATTACTCAAGGCATCCATTCCTGAATTTGATTATAAACATCAGATTAAAGCATGGATAGTAGCAGGCACAAATTTACCTCTTACAATTCCAAATAAAGAACTTTTCCAGTTGGCCGCCGAGTCTGTTGACTTCATCGCTGTTGTGGACACAATGCCAATGGATATCACAGGATATGCCGACGTAATACTACCAGAATGCACTTATCTTGAGAGATATGATACAATAAGATCGGCGCCTCACCGCGAGCCAAATATTGCGTTGCGAATGCCTGCTGTTGAACCTAAATGGGAATCAAAACCTTCATGGTGGATTGCCAAACAACTGGGTGAACGACTTGGATTAGGATCATACTTCGACTACGATGATTTTTCAGAAGTTCTTGACTGGCAGCTTAAGCAGATGGGAACATCTCTTGATGAGATGCAAAAAATTGGAATTAAGATCTTCCCAAGAAAATCAGGGCCTTTATATTTAGGCGATGGTGAAGAGTATAGTTTCAATACAAACTCTGGGAAAATTGAATTATATGCAACTGAATTTGAGGACCATGGTTTCGACCCTCTACCAAAATTCACAAAACATCCGGAACCGGAAGAAGGCTTTTATCGGTTAATTTATGGAAGAGCACCTATGCATACCTTCTCACGTACTTCAAATAATCCAAACCTACATGATCTGATGGATACTAATAGCGTTTGGGTTAATCCAAAAGTAGCAGATCTCTGGGATTTGGAAAAAGGACAAAAAGTTTGGTTACAAAACCAAGACGGAGTTGTTTCCACATTCCCTATCAAGGTTAGAATAACAGAAAGAATCAGATGGGACTCCGTTTACATGGTTCATGGGTTTGGACACAATAACAAAAAACTTACCCGAACTTACGGTAGAGGAGCGAGTGATGCTAATCTAATTACTAACATTATGGTTGACCCAATGATGGGAGGAACCGGAATGAGAGGAAATTTCGTTACATTTTTAACAACTGACCCAGGAATGGAGGTAGAGATATGAGATACGGAATGGCAATTGACACAGCTAAATGTGTCGGATGCAGCGACTGCGTAGTTGCGTGTCAAACAGAAAATAATGTCCCAATTGGTTATTGCCGGGATTGGATCGTTGAAAACGTTAACGGTAGCTATCCAAACGTTGAAATTGAATTACGTTCTGAAAGATGTAATCATTGTGAAAATTCGCCATGTGTGAGATGCTGCCCCACAGGAGCAAGCCACATTATAGATGGTGGGATTGTTATGGTAACTCATAATGAGTGCATTGGTTGCGGAGCATGTATCCAATCGTGCCCTTATGATGCAAGATATTCTCACCCTGATGGTTATGTTGATAAATGTACTTTCTGCCACCATCGACTAGAAAAAGGTCAAAACACCGCATGTGTTGAAGTTTGTCCAACAAGATGTTTACATTTTGGCGATTTGGATGATCCATATAGTGATGTGTCGAAGGCATTGAAAAACAGAACATGGAAAGTATTGGCTCCTGAAGCAGGAACTAAACCTCAATTATTTTTTCTTACTTAATCAAGGATATAAAAGATGAAAGAAGAATTATTTATTAGCGGTCGTGATATTCCAAATATTGATCCTTTTCTTAATATTTGGCATTGGGAAATACCGGTTTACCTTTATCTGGGAGGACTCTCAGCAGGTATTATGTTTTTTGCCGGACTATTTACTATTCTTGATAAAGAAAAAGAAATGGAAACCACAGTTAAGTGGGCTCCTTTTCTAGTACCTGTTGCTCTAGTTCTTGGACTATTTGCACTTTTTCTTGACCTAAAACACCAGTTATTTTTCTGGAGGTTATATACAACTATTCGTATTGAATCACCCATGTCATGGGGTGCATGGACATTGATGTTCATCACACCACTATCGATGGTTTGGGCTGCGGTCTATATCAAAGAGCTGATACCGGGTTGGAATTGGAAAATCAATATTGTTGATCAGTTTGAGGAGTTTGTCAAGAAAAACATGAAACCTCTTGCTTGGGCTATGATGGGATTAGCAATTGTTCTTGGAGTCTACACTGGAATATTACTCTCTGCATTTAATGCACGTCCGTTATGGAATACAAGTATACTAGGACCTTTGTTCCTGGTTTCAGGACTTTCGACCGGACTGGCAGCAATTATTTGGATGTCGAAAAGTCATTTTGAAAGAAAGGTACTAACCAAGATAGATATAGCTTTAATTTGTGTAGAGCTATTTCTAATTATTCACTTATTCATGGGGTTCCTTGCGGGTTCTGCAGTAAGTATCGAAGCTGCTGAACTATTCTTGGGCGGACCATTTACAACAACATTCTGGGGAGGTGTTGTCATTCTAGGGCTTATTATTCCGGCAATTCTTGAGACTCTGGAGTTGGCAGGATACAAAGTTCCTGTTTGGATACCATCATTCCTCGTATTATTAGGCGGCCTCCTCTTCCGTTTCATTATGGTAGAAGCGGGTCAAATAACCAGATTCTTATATTGATAACCAATCTTATACATCAATAAAATGGACACAGTTTCAAAAGAAAAAAGTATACCCAAGTACATAAATCCATATTTTGGAGGAGTATTACTTGGATTACTTCTACTTGTTACTTTTTATATTACAGGTAGAGGTCTAGGTGCCAGCGGTGCTGTTAAAAGTGCCGTTGTTTCCACCGTGGAAAAAATTGCTCCCGTACATGCTGAAGAAAGTACTTACTACAGTAAATTTATCTCCACCGATCACTCACCAATGTTCAACTGGCTTGTATTTGAATCAATTGGTGTTTTCATTGGAGGACTACTATCAGGTGTGTTATTTGGGAGAGTAAAAAAACTCAGAGTTGAACATTCACCAAAAATTACAAGCAAAACAAGAATAATTGCTGCAGGATTAGGCGGTATTCTATTTGGTTTTGGTAGTCAACTGGGAAGAGGTTGTTCCAGCGGAGCTGCTCTAAGTGGAACCGCTGCATTCTCCTTTGGCGGTTTGTTGGTCATGGTCGTTCTATTTGGAAGTGGCTATGTGTTCGCTTATTTTTTTAGAAAATTATGGATTTAATAAATACTACTATTATGGGACCACTAATTCCTTTAGGACAAATAGCCAGCGGATGGGATTTTGTTATCGCACTGCTAATAGGTATTGCTTTCGGGTTTATCCTTGAAGCATCAGGTTTTTCTTCTTCACGCAACATAACTGGAGTATTTTACGGATATAACTTTGTTGTGCTACGTGTATTTCTAACAGCTGTTGTTGTGGCAATGATTGGACTGCTATACTTCAATTACATGGGATGGATCGATTTAAATCTTATATATGTTGTTCCCACCTATATTAACTCAATGGTTATTGGATCAGTATTGATGGGCTTGGGATTCATACTTGGCGGTTTCTGCCCGGGAACAAGCTACACCGGAATTGCAATTGGTAAAATCGATGCCATGGTTTTCACCGGCGGATTATTTCTTGGAATATTCCTTTTCTCAGAATTATTCCCAGCATTAGAATCTTTCTACTATGGAGACAGTTTAGGTAGTGCGACTATTGAAGATGTGTTTGGAATCTCAAATGAAAAATTCTCATTTATTTTTGTAATAATAGCCATCATAGTATTTTACGTTACCTGGTTAATTGAGAAGAGGGTACGGAAAACTGTTAACCCATATAAATTCGAATAGATATGAATAGGAACTACATATTATTAATGATTGTAATAGTTGTTCTTGCGGGTGGATTATTATTCCTGCCCCAAAAAGCAAATTACATACAGCAAGACCCGGAAAAATTAATGTGGGATATTGCACAACCAACGAGATATATTACAACGGATGAAGTGGCGAAAATGATCATTGAAAAAGATCCTCTTTACCAGCTAGTTGATGTTAGAGCTGATTATGATTATGATATGTTCTCATTACCTGGTGCATATAATATACCACTGGATAGTTTACTAACTGAACAATCAGATATCATTCTTGATGTTGAAGATATTAATACTATTCTTTATTCTGACGATGATCTTAAAGCTGATCAGGCATGGGTAATTACTCGTAGAATGGGGTATAAGAATATTTATGTTATGAAGGGCGGTCTGAATTGCTGGATAAGAACAATAATTCAACCCAAAGAGCCAAAAGAGACTGCTCCAATTACTGAATTTGAGTTATATAAATTTCGTCAGGGAGCAAGCATCTACTTTACAGGTACTGAAATATCACTTGATGCAGGGGAAAAGAAAACTCTTAATGTCACTCGTAGGAAAAAAGAAACTGTTGCTGAAGGAGGCTGTTAATACAAATACTAGAACAAATTTATTATGCATATACACGAGTTAAATCCAAAGAAAACCATTATTGCATTATCATTATTTGTGATAGTGATAGTTGTAGGCTTGATTACATTATCAGGCCCTCGATTGAAATATGAACTAACTCCTGAACAAACCATAGAGCTTGTTGCATGGGAAGATGGCTATGTATTTCCATATGAACTGGAAGATATCTTGGCTGGTACAGTTGATACTGTAATTATAATGGATATTCGAAATACATTCGATTATAGCAGAGGTCATATCCCTAGCTCTGAAAATATAAGTACTGTTGGACTTCTCAACGAAGATAATTTGAAGCGACTGAAGAAACTTAAAGAAGATGGTTTCTGTGTTCTCATATATGGTGAAACATTACAACATGCAGTTGGTCCATGGATGGTATACCGCCAACTTGGCTTCGATAATGTAAAGGCCTTAATGGGTGGCTATGAGTATTACGAACTGTGGAAAGACAACCTTGGTGATTCATATGCTGACGATGGTTACTTAATAGGGACAGCCGATTTCGATTATTATGATGTTGCTTCAAATGTTACCATGCAAGAAAATGATAATGAAAAGCAACCAATAAAAGTAGTACGCAAAAAGAAAAGTACTGTTGTGGAAGGCGGTTGTTAATTAATTGGTGATTTAAAGAATTAAAAGGGATGCGAAAGCGCCCCTTTTTTTATGATTAAATTAGAATACCATAATCGGAAATTAACACCATGCAATATGATTAACCAGTATTAGAAATCCCCTTTATTCTTTCATAATCAAGAATATTAATTGTTCTCCCTTCCATGGAAATAATCCCATCCTTTTTAAATTCAGAAAGAGTTCGGATTGTATTCTCAGTAGTCATCGAAATCAGCTCACCAATTTCACGACGCGTAATTGGTAAACGAAATTCGTGGCTACGATAAATCTTATTTGTAAGAAATAATAGGAAAAATGCAATGCGACCCTTTACCTGTCTCTGTCTAATTTCGAATTGACTTTCAATAATATCATCACTAACCTTGCTCATCCTGTTTAGGACCCTCAGAGCAAACTTATTGTTGGTACTAACAACCTTGTGTAATATTACTAAATCAATATCGCAAACCTTTGTCTCCTCAACGGCCGCAATTGAATATTTATATACCGAATTAGAGAATATACTTAATAGGCTTATAAAGTCTCCAGGCTTGTTTAAACTAAGTATATGATCTTTACCATTTCGATCGGTTTTGTACAGTTTAATAAGGCCACTTCGTAAATATAAAAATGAATCTATGGGGTCCCCTTCTCTACGTATTATTTCACCTCTTCGATAAATAAACTCTTTTCTGGAGCTATTTACCATCTGATACTCCTCTTCAGTAAGTGAATCAAAGAGAAGTTTACGGTAAACACATGTTTTACAAGAACTTATCTCATTACTTGGTTTCATTCTAAATTATGGGTTTAGTCACTAATCATGATATATGTCATATCGCTCACAACACACATTTAGATTTATAGATATAACTTTGGTTCTTCAAAAATATTGATTATTTACATGATATAAAAACTTTAACCAAAGATAAATGAAAAAATTACTAATTCTAGGTGCAGGCACAGCTGGTACAATGATGGCAAATAAAATGAGGAAGGTACTTTCACGTTCTGATTGGGACATAACCATCGTTGATCAATATAAAACTCATTATTATCAACCAGGATTTCTTTTTATTCCATTTGGAATTTACAATGAGCAAGATGTAATTAAACCTAAGAATGATTTCTTCCCAGTTGGAGTTAATGTAATATTTTCAGCAATTGAAAAAGTAGAAGCAGATAAAAATCGTGTGCTTCTTGAAGATGGCATATCCCTGAAATATGATTATCTAATAATTGCAACTGGAACAAGAACAGCTCCCGAGGAAACAGAT
The DNA here is from genome assembly GCA_018661505.1 of Lentimicrobiaceae bacterium. Taxonomy (GTDB): domain Bacteria; phylum Bacteroidota; class Bacteroidia; order Bacteroidales; family F082. The sequence continues at coordinate 26,506 of JABJIE010000083.1, read as the reverse complement.
GGCCTAATGGGTAATCTGTGGTATAAAGACATCTTCGATTTCTATACTATCGAAGGAGCGGTGGCATTGGCTAATCATTTTAAAACCTGGAAAGGCGGTAAGCTTGTTGTTAATATTACTGAGCTTCCATACAAATGTCCTGTTGCTCCTCTTGAATTTGTCTTCTTTGCCGATGCTTTCTTTACAGAGAGGGGATTACGTGATAAAGTTGATATTACCTATGTAACTCCACTTCCAGGAGCTTTCACCAAGCCTCGTGCAACAAAAATGTTGGGCGAATTATTGGAGCAAAAAAATATCAACATTGTCCCCGACTACAACATCATGGAAGTTGACAATGAGAATAAAAAAATTGTGGACTTCGGAGGAAAAGAAGTTCCATTTGACTGTTTAGTTACCGTGCCAACAAACCTAGGAGCTGATTTCATAGAAACAAGTGGTTTAGGAGATGATATGAATTTCGTTAAAACTGACAAGTTCACTCTACAGCAGGTTGATCATGAAAATATTTTTGTTATTGGTGATGCCTCCAATATTCCAACATCAAAAGCAGGATCAGTAGCTCACTTTGCTGCAGAAATACTTGAAGAAAATCTACTATGTGCAATTGAAGGACGCGAATTAACAGCAAAATTTGATGGTCATGCCAACTGCTACATAGAAACTGGATATGGTAAAGGCACATTAATTGATTTCAATTATGATACTGAACCATTACCAGGATCATTTCCATTCCCCGGTTTGGGCCCGTTTGGACTTCTGAAAATTACTCGTACAAACCATTACGGCAAATTACTATTCCGTTGGATATACTGGCATATCCTCCTTAAGGGTAAAGACATGCCAATTGAATCTGAAATGCAAATGGCTGGTAAAAAACTTTAGAGCTCATTATTAATATTCGAAAAAAAGAAATCATGGATAATAATATACAAGAGCAGATAAATGACATAAACCATAAGTTGGATATAGTTCTTGATGAGGTAATTGCTCAAAAGCAAACCCGACAATCAATAGAAGATCTAACAGCTGACCTTACACTGATTGGGACTGATATTTTTTCATCCACAGTAACAGAGCTTGATAATGCCGGAGTTGAAGTAGATGGAGAGGCAGTTAAGCTTCTTATACTAAAGCTAATCAGAAACATAGACACGATCACGGAGCTTTTTGAAATGCTCGAAAGTGGAAAAGATCTACTCAAGGATCTATCACCAATCATACAGCAAGTTGGTCTTGATGGAATGCATTTAATGAACGATATTGAGAAGAAAGGCTACTTTGATTTCTTCAGGGAAGCGATTAGAATTCTTGATAATATAGTTACTCATTTTGGAGCAGAGGACATGAAACTATTGGCTGACAACATTGTTACCATAATGGAAACTGTAAAAAGTCTCACCCAACCTGAAATGCTCAAAGCAATAAATAGCGCTCTAATAGTTTATAAGAGTATTGACGTTGAAAATATTGAAGAATATTCATTGTTTAAGGCTATGAAGGCAATGAACTCCAAGGAAATGAGAAAAGGAATTGGTTTTATGATAACATTCCTAAAAAATATATCAAAAGCGACAGACGAACAGCAGAATCAAATTTAAATTTTTATCACTAATAAAATCAAAAATATGTCAACAAAAACAATTGCAGGAGTTGAAGTTAATCTGAATGATGAAGGTTATATGGAGGATGCTTCACAATGGACAAAAGAGATCGGTGCTGAAATTGCTAAAGAAGAAGGCATTGAATTAACTGAAAAACATTATGAATTAATCGAATGGATTAGAAACAAAGTTGCTGCTGGTGAAGGCCTTACAATTAGAGGTATTGGCAAATCAGGGGTTGTAAATGCAAAAGAATTTTATGGATTATTCCCAGGAGCTCCCCTAAAAAAGGCTACAAAGATAGCAGGTGTTCCGAAACCAACATCTTGTATATAATTTAAATATTAATATCATGGAAAATAATGAAAAAGTGCCCTTAAAGAAGATCTTGCTTATTTGCTCAAAAGCAAATATTGAAGATGTTTATGCCACATTAGTTATGGGTAATGGAGCAGTAATGGAAGGAATTGAAGCAAAACTTTTCTTCACCTTTTTTGGATTAGATGCTATTACAAAAAAGCAAATGGAAAAATTACATACTTCAACAGTAGGCAATCCCGGAATGAGAATGCCAGGGGGGTTGCCATTTCCAACTATGCTAGGCGGATTACCAGGTGTTGAGGCAGGGGTTTCAAAAATGATGAAAAAACAAATGGATGATCTAGATATTCCTCCCGTTGATGAATTCCTTGAGCTAATAACTGCTGGTGGCGGGGAAATATTCGCATGCAAGTTAGCAATGGACATGTTTAAACTTACCAAAGATGACCTGCATGCAGAGGTTAAAGATGTTATAACAGTTGGCGACCTATATGAAATGTGCGATGGCCCGGGGACTCAGATTGTCTTTACTTAGAAATTTATTTTAAGAAAATTAATAATAATCCGATGTTATGAAAACCTCTTCATTGAAGAGGTTTTTTTATTTTTGAACTTTAAATTAAATATGGAAGAGTTAAAAAATAAGAAAGGCACAGGCAAGAAAGAAAAAGTTATGACCTTTTGGGATCATCTCGATGAATTGAGATGGCACATAATGAGGTCCTTAATAGCTATAGTTATATTTGCAATAATTGCTTTTGTAAATCGCAGAATTATCTTTGATGTCATCATTTTAGCACCAAGTACTTCTGATTTCATAACAAATAGAGCTCTCTGCGAGCTAGGGAAATTTTTATCTCTTAATGCCCTTTGCATAAAAGACCTCAGCCTAAAAATTATCAATATAAAAATGTCGGGGCAGTTTCTTACGCACATGTACATATCAATTGTTTCTGGTTTTATTTTGGCGTTTCCATATGTACTATGGGAAATATGGCAGTTTGTTAAACCTGCAATGAAAGATAATGAAAGGAAATACTCAAGTGGTGGTGTGTTTATTAGCTCGGTTCTGTTCTTGATGGGTATTTTATTTAGCTATTTTTTAATTGTTCCTCTTACTGTAAACTTTTTAGGAACATATCATGTAAGCGAATCCGTATATAATCAGATTTCTCTTTCATCATACATAAATACGGTTGTTTCCGTGACATTTGCTGTTGGCTTAGTATTTGAGCTTCCTATTCTGGTATATTTCCTTACTAAAATTGGCGTTCTCACTCCAGATTTTATGAAAAAGAACCGAAAATACATGTACGTAATAATGTTAATTGTGTCTGCAATTATTACTCCACCTGATATGTTTAGTCAAATATTGGTAGTATTCCCGTTGATTGGTCTTTACGAATTTAGCATTGGGGTTTCAAACAGAATTTACAAGAAAAATCTTGAAGAATTAAGTTAGATTTCTAAGGTGATTTATCTTTTTCATCTACACTGTTTTTAACTTCATCATACCATGATGGGTTTCCGGTTGTAAATCCCATCGTTAATTGATAAAATTTCTCCATGGCTTCAACATGAACCCAGTGTGATGCCCCCTCAATAGTTATTATATCAGCATTGGGAAAATTAAATCTTATTTGCGGAAAGTCCTCTAACAATATATAATCAGAAGTGCCGCCTCTTATGAACAACGTTGGTTTTTCATACTTTTCATTGGTTTCAATGGCGTCAAACATTTGACCTATACTATTTTCCAAACCTTTCAGGTATATTCTCCATTCAAATTCATTATTCTTTTTTCGATGCAAGTTTTTCATTATAAATTGACGTATTCTTATATCAGGAATTAAAGGTGCCATTTCATCATCAACTTCTCTTCGATTTGATTTTGAGGTCAAATCAACAGATTTCATGGCTTCAATAATCTGTCGATGATTATCCCTTGGTCCATAAGCTTTGAGGGAAATATCTACTACGATTAGTTTCCTGATAATATGCGGATTTTCCAATGCAAACCTCATTGCAACTTTACCTCCTAGCGAATGTCCCAATAATATTATGTTATCTAATTCATGTTCATCTATAAAGTCAGATATGTCATCCGTTAAAGCCAAATAATTAAATTTATCGCTTTGGGGCGACTGGCCATGATTTCTTTGATCAACAACAAAAACTTCGAAACCCTCTAAAGCAATTCTTCGAGCATAGGTTGCCCAGTTATCTGATATGCCAAAAAGTCCATGTAATATAATCATTGGCTGCTTGCCTGAATTACCATATTTTCTGTAGAATAATTTCATTGTGCAAAAATATAAAATTGAGCTTTGAATTAAGCATTAGTAATTAATAGTGAGTAACTCTAAAAAACATTTATTAAATTTGAGTTTTATTCAAAATCAGTAAAAGATGGTAATTAAAATAATAGAATTTATAAGGATTGCAGGAGCAACTTTTGGGACTTTTTGGGCATATCAAGTTGGTATGAATACCATTACACCCTACGAATCGGTTTTACATATTTTAACTCCCTGGTTGATAGTTTCTATAGCAGGAACATCAGCAATAGAAGGCTTATTTTTTGGGAAACAATCTGCTGCAGAAAAAGGATTTGTTAATGATGGTAACTATGCTTACCAATCGAGGATTGGATTACTATCTTATGCCGTAATCTCATTACTCGTATATTTTGAAAATTGGGGGCCAAAAGCAGAGTTGACAATTATACTGACATTCTTATTTTTCATGTTCTTCTCCGCATTAAACCATGGCTATCAAGCTTTTGTGAAGAAGAACTACCATTGGGAAAATTTAAATAGACCATTCCTTACGATTTTACTTATTGTAGCCATTTGGTACCCAGTTTACAACCTACTATTCTAATCATCAGGATTAATAACTTCCGCACCATGCCCTTTAAGGTTAAAGTATTTTCGTATTGAAAAAACTGAAATATATATTAATGGTGTGTCAAAAAAAGCAAACAATACTTTAAACAAATAGCCACTAATTAATAATTCATAAAAGAGGCCCCATTCAATAACACCAAAGCTACATAACAAAAATAATATTGAAGCAGTATCAATAAGTTGTGAGCTAAATGTAGAGAAATTATTACGCAGCCACAAATGTTTACCTTTTGTCAAGTTTTTCCAGAAATGAAATATTTGAACATCCAAAAACTGAGCAAGCAAATATGCAGCCAGTGATGCACCAACAGCTATATATGTAAACCCAAACACTTTTTTAAAGACTCCATCACTTATGGGAGACCAGCTAGTCGCTGGAGCTTCCGTGGATACAACTACAATAAGTAATGCGAATAAGCTGGCAAATACTCCAGCTATTACAACTTTGTTGGCTCTTTTTCTACCGAAAATCTCAGAAACCACATCCGTAATAAGGAAAGTTACTGGATAAGCAATTATTCCCACAGAAAGTTCAAATTCATATAACCCAAATGGATTCCATGTGAAGAATTTTTGAAATATAAGATTGCTAGTAACAAGAGATGTTATGAATAATGCCGCAAGAATTAGGAAGAGTGTCTCTGCTTGCTTTATTTGTTTCTTGTCCATTTATAATATTTTGTCACGAATATATGCGAATTATCCAAATCAATAAAGCTTATGCTTTTTGGAAATCATAATATGATAAAACAAAAATATAAGTTAGTTGTGCTACTATGAATTAATTTAATATGGAACATATTCCGCTTTACTGTAATTGAAATAAATACTTCTGTATTGTGTTTTCCATGCCAAAGTAAAGCGAATCACAAATCAAAGCATGGCCAATACTTACTTCATCAAGCCATGGTATACAATCACCAAAATATTTCAGGTTTTCAAGATTCAAATCATGGCCTGCATTTAAACCTAGTCCCAATTCCTTTGCTAATATGGCTGAACTAACGAACGGTTCAATGGCCATTTCCTTACTCTTATTAAAGTTCTGTGCATAACTTTCAGTATATAGTTCGATTCTATCTGCACCTGTTTCCACTGCTCCTTCAACCATCTTCAAATCAGGATCAACAAAAATGGATGTTCGTATACCTGCATTTTTGAACTCAGAAATTATCTCATTAAGAAATTTCCTATGCTTTATTGTATCCCAACCGTGGTCTGAAGTTAATTGGCCGGGATCATCGGGAACAAGAGTAACTTGATTGGGTTTATTATTAACTACAAGCTGTATAAATTCCTTGGTTGGATTTCCTTCTATATTAAGTTCCGTATTTATGGCGGCTTTTAGATTTGGTATGTCAACATATTTAATATGACGTTGGTCTGGACGCGGATGTACAGTAATTCCATCTGCTCCAAATTGCTCGCAATCCCTTGCCACTTGGATCAAATTAGGTTGGTTACCACCTCTGGCATTTCTTAGTGTTGCTATTTTGTTTATATTGACGCTTAGCCTAATCATATTAATATTTTGAAACAAAATTAATAAATTGCATGGCATAAAATTAAATACACATGAGGGTAGTTATTCAAAGAGTTTCACAAGCTGAGGTAAAAGTCTCAGGTACAATAAAATCCAACATCTCTGAGGGTCTTCTGATATTATTAGGTGTTGAGAAGGACGATAATAAAGATGATGTAAGTTGGCTTTCAAAAAAAATATCAGGGCTGAGGATATTCAATGATGCAAATGGAATAATGAACCTCAGCATAAGAGATGTTGATGGAGATGTATTAGTTGTAAGTCAATTTACGCTCCATGCTAGAACAAAGAAGGGAAATAGACCATCTTATATAAACGCAGCACATCCTAACCATGCCATACCCTTGTATGAACTATTCATAAAAGATCTTGAAAATCATTTGGGCAAACCTGTTGGAGCAGGTGAATTTGGTGCTGAAATGAACATTAATCTGATAAACTCAGGTCCTGTTACAATAATAATGGACACAAAAAATAAGGAGTAATTAAATCTATTTTCTTCCGTTCCTTCTTCTTTCTTTGGCTTCTTTTGTAAGAAATTCATCTATTGCCATTGTCATTGAAGGTGCCGATTGTGTTGGAGCGGGAATATTTAGTTTGAGCTTAGCTTCCTTTACCGCTTTCGCTGTTGTAGGACCAAATGCTGCAATGAGCTTTCCCTGCTGTTTAAAAGTCGGAAAATTATTTTGAAGTGATTTAATGCCTGCAGGACTAAAGAAAATAACCAAATCGTACTTATCTATGTCAATGTCTGAAAGGTCGCTAGCTACGGTTCTATAGATTACAGCATTTGAGTATTCAATTTTATTTTCATCAAGCAATTTAAACATAGTTTGCTTATGTATATCCGAAGAAGGAACTAAAAACTTTTCTTCTGAATGCTTTTTTATAACATCTATAAGATCAGCAAAATTTTGTTTGCCATAGAAAATTTTACGTTTTCTATATTGAACATATTTTTGTAAATAATACGCTGTAGATTCGGATATACAAAAGTATTTCAATGAATCTGGTATTTCAAATCGCATTTCCTTTGCCATTCTAAAAAAATGATCAACGGCATGTCTACTAGTTAAAACTACTGCAGTATGCCCGTTAAAAGATCCTTTTGCTTTTCTAAATTCCCGAGCACTTATTCCTTCTATTGTGATAAATTTGTGAAAATCAATATTGACATTAAATCTTCTGGATAATTCACCATAGGGTGACTTCTCTAAATCAGCAGGTTGTGGTTGGGAAACTAAAATATTCTTTACTTTCAATGCTTCTTCGATTTATTCCTACATATTATCTAGAGTTGCAAATTGCAATTCAAAACACATTTAGGAGATGTTAACAAACATTCTGATAAGCACCAATACGGGTACTATATCGAGCGCGCAAAGGTACAAAATAATATGTAAAGCATTAAACATTGAAATTGATTTTCCTATGACAAATGTTTTTATTAGTCTAATTAGCTGTAATAGAACTATCATAACTATTGCAAATATGAGCAGAATCTCAAAACCTGTATATACCTCTAAAAGAATTATTGGCAACAAAAATACGCCAGTAATAAATAAAATATTTTGACCAATCCTCACTTGCTGCTTTCTTAGTTTACTGGTATTAAATATTACTGATATACCATAAATTAACGCTGTTCTGTAGATGTAAAATACGCCAATGACAAAATAACACCATCCAAGCACTTCATAAATTGAGTATCCATCTATCAAATCCTCAAAAAATTCACTCAAGAAAAGCAACATAAATATGCCAAGAGAAATAAAATAATTTATTGCAAAGAAACCTGTGATAAGATTTCCTTGTACAAGGGGATTAGCATTAACAGACCTCAGATAATGGCTTTCCGTTTTTAGTGAAAAAATCATTCTAAACCTGTCTGGCATAAAATGCCATATCAAAGCAGCAGAACCAATTAGAAAAATAATGACATAGGTCAAATAGTCAGAATGAGAGTTAATTAGGTAATTGCTCGTATTTGAATTCAATATTATGGGTTGTGCATCAAAAAGAGATTCATATTTATGGATCGGGGTAGAATCCATTTTGGACATATAATTTAACTTCATTGTATCATCATTCATCGAATGTCTTAAACTGTCCATCATTTTTTCAACTTAATACCTGGTGCAAAGGTAAAAAATTGAATCCTTTATTTAGATTGATTAGAAATATATCATTTCGACGATTTTTTATATTATTTCATTAACATGAACCAATAATTTGAGGTATATTTGAGGTAGTGGAAAAATACTCCCCAACTCAAAGCAACCACACTCTGCTAGCCAAACTGCCATCTTCTTGAAACAACATTTTCTATGAGGTAATTATTTATGATGAGTAACCTATTGATATATTATCTAAATCCATAAAAACCAATTTAATTATGCTTAACATAGTGATTTTTGGACCACCAGGATGTGGTAAAAGCACGCAGTCGGCAAGGTTAACCTCCAAGTACAATCTTGTCCATCTATCTACAGGAGATGTAATTAGAAAAGAAATAAAATCTGGATCGGAGTTGGGAATAGAATTGGAGAGTATTGTAGGAAAGGGGGAATTGGTTCCTTATAATATGATAATCAAGATACTTGAATCAGCTTTGGTACAAAATAAAAATTCAAATGGCTTCATTTTTGATGGTTTTCCACGAACTATTGATCAGGCAATCGACCTTGATAAAATTCTTGCAAAAGATAAGCAAGAAATATCAACTGCAATTTCACTATGTCTGCATGATAAAAAGGCAATTGAACGGCTATTAAACCGTGCTAAACTAGAAGGCAGGAAAGATGATACTGAAAATGTAATTAAAAATCGTTTAAAGGTATATGAGGAAGAAACCTATCCGTTGATAAGCTATTATCACAGTCAGGGAAAGTATCTCGAAGTAAAAGGAGACTGTTCAATTAATGATATCTTTTATAATATTACCAATATTATTGAAGAGAAGATGGCATTGGCACAGATTGACAATAATATCTTAAATATTCTGTAATTATTAATGAGAATTATCGTTAAATAGCTAAGAAACTATTTGATATGTATCACGAGCAATCATTAACTCTTCATCAGTTGGTACAACCAACACCTTTACTTTGGACTTATCTGAAGATAGGCTTACCTCCTCACCTCTTATATAAGCATTCTTCATATCAATATCAACACCCATAAAATCAAGACCCGTTAAAATCTTAATACGGGTATCCGGATCACGCTCTCCTATTCCGCCCGTAAAAACAATTATATCAACACCTCCTAATGCTGCGGCATATGCACCAATATATTTCTTTACTCTGTAAGCAAACATTTCAAGTGCAAGATCTGCTCTTTTATTACCTTTTTTTGATGCTTCCTCAATATCTCGCATATCTGATGATACACCTGATATACCTAACAATCCTGAAAACTTATTTATTAATGTACTGGTATAGCTAAGGCTAGTACCTTCTTTTCCTGCAACATAAAGTAATGCCCCAGGATCAATATCTCCCGTCCTAGTACCCATCATTAATCCTTCAGTAGGTGTCATTCCCATGGATGTATCAATGGATTTTCCATTTTTTATAGCTGCAACTGAAGACCCATTTCCCAAATGACATGTGATTATTTTTTGAGAAGATATGTCAACATCTAAAACCTCACATGCCCTTAAGCTCACGTATTTATGGCTAGTACCATGAAAACCATATCGTCGAATTTTGTACTTTTCATATAACACATAAGGTATAGCATATAGATAGGAATAATCAGGCATTGTTTGATGAAATGCCGTATCAAAAACACCAACCTGTTTAACATCTGGTAATAATTGTTGCATTGCAAAAATTCCTTTCAGATTAGGTGGGTTGTGCAATGGCGCAAGTTCAGAGGAATCCTCGAGTGCCTTTATTACCTCATCTGTAATAAGAACGCTACCGCTAAAGTCTTCTGCACCGTGAACAACTCTATGCCCAACAGCCTGAATATCATTTAGAGTGCTGATACTACCATACTTCTTACTAATTAATATCCCTAGCAAGTATTCTATTCCCTGCTGATGATCTAATATTTCTCCATCAAGGAAAATGCTATCACAACCATCCCTTTTATGTTTAATCGCACTCCCCTTTAGTCCTATTTTATCGACTAACCCTTTTGCAATAACCTTAGTTGAGGGCATATCAAATAATTGATATTTGATGGAAGAGCTTCCACAATTTAAAACAATTACCTTCATATTATTACCTTACTAATGCATGTGTTAAATTATTACTTACTGGTTTATCATTGTCATAATTATAAAACCCATTACCTGAATATCTACCAAAATGATTAGCTCTCACAAGACGCTTAATCACTGGTGATGCCTTATACTTTGATTCACCATACTCAGCATACAAATTTTCCATGTATTTTAAAATCTTATCTAATCCGATTTTGTCTGCCATTTCGAATGGCCCAATATTATGGCCAAAAGTTTCTCGCATCGTTAAATCTATATCATCTATTGTTGCTATACCTTCCAGGAGTATCTCACAAGCCTCATTAATTATTGGTATTAGCATTCTGGTACTAATATTTCCTGGAGATTCATTTACACAAACTCCCTTTTTACGTATCAATTGACAAAACCTCATTACCTTTTCATGAGCTTCCTTTGTTGATTTTACACCCTTAACAACTTCAACAATTGTAGTTTTATCAATGGGTTCAATAAAATGTATTCCAACAGCTCTGCCTGGATTTTTAAGAATTTCTGCCAAATCTGATATCATCAGTGTGCTTATGTTTGAAGAAATAATTGTTTCAGCATTCACAACACTTTCGATTTTGTGAAAAATATCTTTTCTGGGTTCAACCAAAGTTCCCTGCTTTCTCGATCCTATGGCTTCAATAACAATATCACATATACCAAGTTCTTTGTAATCCGTGGAGCCTTTAATACGCGATAATACCAGTCTTTTATCTGATGATGTCATACCCCAGTGACAAATTTCATAGTCCAGCTGAGATTCAATACTAATAAATATTTCTTTTATTCTTGTACTAGAAACATCTATGAATACTACCTCCATTCCATTTCTGGCTGCGAGCAGTACTATCCCCTGACCAATGGAACCACAGCCAACAACACCTACTGCACCAAATTTTCCCTTGACCTTTAGTTTATCACCAAGTCCAAACTCAAGTAACTGATTCATTTATCTTCTTTTTTGTGTTTACAAAGATACTAACTAAATGAAGATTTTATTTCTATTTACTCTATCATTTCCGGTAAATATTAACGCATTTTGTTGCTACATATTCTTAAATACAGTAACTGTTGTATCATCATTAAAATTCACATTGAAATCAAGTTTTCGAAAAACAGATATCATAGCCTTGTTATCTTGAGTAGTCTCTGCTGATACCACCTTAATGCCAACATTTTTGCAATTACAATACAATATATTTTAAGAGTAAGCACCCTTATTATGGTCATAATTATATGTAATTATCTCTTAACATCAACTTTAGCTCCTGCAATAATCTCTTCAACTACCCCTGGATCAAGCAAGGTAGAAGTATCACCTAGATTTGTAGCATCTCCCTCACCAATTTTTCTAAGAATACGTCGCATAATTTTGCCAGACCTCGTTTTAGGTAAGCCTGGAACTACTTGGATTTGATCAGGTTTTGCTATGGATCCAATGTGTTTTACTACGGTTGATCTAATTTCATCTTCTATTGATTCGGTCTCAGACTCTGACAGTTTATCACAAATAACATAGGCATATATTCCTGACCCTTTAATTTCATGGGGATATGCAACAACTGCTGATTCATTTACTTTGGGATGTTGGTTAATTGCGTCTTCAACCTCTGCCGTTCCTATTCTATGTCCTGAAACATTTATTACATCGTCAATACGCCCTATTATTCTATAATAACCATCTTCATCGCGTTTAGCTCCGTCGCCTGTTAGATATAACCCCTTGAATGCTGAGAAATATGTTTCAAAACATCGTTTATGGTCTCCATAAGTAGTTCTGAGCATTCCTGGCCATGGATATTTTATGCATAGAATTCCTTCCACACCATTACCCTTTAATTCTTCGCCTTCAGGACTCACAAGTATTGGCTGTATTCCCGGCAGAGGTAAGGTAGCAAAAGATGGTTTTGTGGGGGTAATTCCCGCAAGAGGAGAAATCATTATACCGCTCGTTTCCGTTTGCCACCATGTATCAACAATTGGACACCTTCCACCACCAACAATATCATGATACCACGTCCATGCTTCCTCGTTTATGGGCTCTCCAACGGTTCCAAGTACAGTTAACGAGCTTAAATTATGCTTAGTAACCCATTCGTTACCTTGAGCTATCAATGCGCGAATAGCTGTGGGAGCTGTATAAAATTGATTAACTTTATATTTATCAACTATCTCCCAAAACCTCCCTGCATCAGGCCATGTAGGAACACCTTCAAACATAATTGAAGTGGCACCTGTTAACAACGGTCCATAAACAATATATGAATGACCAGTTACCCATCCTATATCGGCAGTACACCAATAGATATCTCCATTATTATATTGAAATACATTTTTGAAGGTATATTCCGAAAAAATCATATAACCTGCAGTTGTGTGTAAAACCCCCTTTGGTTTACCCGTTGAACCTGAAGTATAAAGGATGAAAAGTGTGTCCTCAGAATCCATTACTTCAGCATCATTAAAAGAACTTACGCCTTCAATTAGGTCATGCCACCAAATATCTCGACCTTCTATAAAACTGATGTCCTCTCCTGTTCTCTTGAACACAATTGCATTCTTCACTGAGGGGCAGTTCTCCAATGATTCATCAACTATAGCTTTTAATGGAATTGACTTTGTTCCGCGATAAGCACCATCGGAAGTAATTACAATTTTACATGATGAATCATTAATCCTATCCGCCAACGCTATGGCAGAAAAACCTGCAAAAACAATCGAGTGTACTGCTCCGATACGAGCACATGCAAGCATTGCAATGGCTAATTCTGGTATCATGGGAAGATAAATAGCCACCCTATCTCCTTTTTCAATTCCAAGCTTCTTGAGAGAGTTAGCAAACTGCTTTACCTTATCAAATAACTCACCATAAGTAAGACGTACTTCTTTTTCTTTGGGATCATTTGGTTCCCATATAATTGCAACCTGATTCTTTCTTTGAAACATATTTCTTTCAAATATGTTCTCAGTTATGTTTAACTTACCTCCCTCAAACCATTTTACTTGAGGTGCATCTGGTCCATCAAAACGCCACTCGAGAATTTTATCCCACTTTTTACGCCAAAAATTTTCTTTAGCAATATCAGCCCAGAAATCTTCTGGATTTGTAATACTCTCCTGATACTTCTCTAAATATTCTGGTAAACTTGTAATCCTATTAATCATAAGTGTTTCTTATAAAAAGATTAATTAATAATGCTCTGCGATATTGGTAAATTATAATTAGATAAAAAATTATTTTGTCAAGTTTTTATTTCTTATCTGTAAATATATATAACATCAAAATGGTTGACAATTTAAGTAATATTCTAATTCTTATTTAAAATAATATGTTTAATACTACTCATTTATAAGTTTGAAGGGAGATTAAATATCAAATACTAAAGTTCCAGTTCTCCTATTTTACGTGCTATTGTAAGGGCCATTTTATGATTTGATTCATGTGTCCAACCAGCTATATGAGGTGTTAATATAACGTTGTTGTTCTTTATTAGTTCTTTGAATTCTTTTGGGATATTGACATCTTCAAATGATAGCCCCTCATATTCAATTACATCCAGACAAGCTCCAATTACTTTGCCTCTATCAAGAGCTGAAACCAAATCTGCAGTGTTTAAAATTTTACCTCTGGAAGTATTCACTATGTATATATTTTTGCGAAATGATTCAAGGAAATCATTGTTAACAAGATCCTGTGTTTCATCAGTAAGAGGAATATGTAAACTTACTATATCACATTCGTCAAATAGTTTTTCCATGGTTGATTCCAAGACATAATTATCCGAATAATCTGTCTTATATTTATCATATGAAATAACTTTTACGCCAAATCCTGCAAGTTTTTTTGCAAAAGCACTACCTGTATTTCCATAACCTATTATTCCAACGGTTTTATTACCGAGCTCAATGCCTCTATTTCCTTCACGTATCCATTTACCCTCTCTAACTTCCCTATCTGAAACTATTATTCTATTGAACAGTGCCAATATCATACCCAAAGCCTGCTCTCCCACAGCATCTCTATTACCTTCCGGAGCATTTAAGCAAATTATATTACATTTCTCAGCATAGGCAACATCAATATTCTCCATGCCTGCTCCTACTCTCGCAATAAATTTCAAACCATGACAATGCTGAAGAAAATCCTCATCTAATTTAACCTTACTTCTTATCACTATACCCACATAACCTGACACAATTTTTTTATATTCATCTCTACTGAAATTAGAAAAAGATTCACATATAAATCCCTGCTCCTCAAGCATTATTGATAACTCGCTCTGAGTACTATCAATAAAAAGTATCTTTCCTTTCTTCATAAAAAAACAAAACTTACTTTTGCGTAAAATTTTTGTGTTGAATTTGTGCTAAAATTCATGAGCAAAATTACAACAAGTTATTGGATTGTAATGAGTTTAGAATTTTTATCATACTTTCGTAATATTAATTGAGATCTGATTTTCATGTGGCAATTTCTTGTTAGGTTTATTTTAAGGAACAGATTATTTATCCTCATAGGTATTGGGATACTCACCATCCTTATGGCATATATGGGGTCTAAAATAAAAATGTCCTATGAAATGGCTCGAATGCTTCCTTCTACAGATTCCATCAACATTAAGTACGAACAGTTCAAAAAACAATTTGGACAGGATGGAAGTGTTATTTTCGTTGCCATTCAGGATCCTGACCTATTTACTGTAGACCATTTCAATAGCTGGTACAATTTAAGTAATGAGGTATTAAATATTGAGGGTATTCAAGAAGTCGTAAGTGTTGCTCGTTTATATAATCTTATTAGAAATGATAGCCTTAAAAAATTCGAATTCACACCAATCGTTTCGAATTTATTAACCACTCAAGCTGAAGTCGATAGTGTAAAAAAGCTAATCTATGGGCTTCCCTTTTACAACGACAGGTTATTTAATAAGGAAACTGATGTTAGCCTTATGATGATAACTCTTGATAAGGAAATATTAAATTCAAAGGCAAGGGTTGGTCTGGTTACTAATATTAAAGAAACAGTAGACAGTTATGGTCAAAAGTATAATATTGATGTAAAATATTCAGGATTACCTTACATAAGAACAGTTACATCGAAGAAAATACAGGATGAGCTATTATTATTTGTTCTTCTATCGCTTCTCATAACATCGGTATTATTATTCTTCCTGTTCAGATCAGGAAGAGCAGTACTTTTTGCTATGCTGGTGGTTATAATTGCTGTTATTTGGGTTTTGGGTACGATTGTACTGTTTGGTTATGAAATTACGATCCTTACGGGTATTTTACCTCCATTGTTAATTGTAATCGGCGTAGAAAACTCAATATTTTTACTCAATAAGTATCTTAATGAGTATAAATTACACGGTAACAAGGTAAAAGCATTATCACGAATGATAAGCCGTATTGGTAATGCAAACTTACTTACTAATGCAACAACAGCAGCTGGTTTTGCTGCATTCATAATTACAAGTAACGAGCTCCTGGTCGAATTTGGGGTAATTGCATCAATAAATATACTGGTTACGTATCTATTATCTCTATTTATACTTCCTATTCTTTTTAGCTACTTTCCTGTGCCTAAAATGAAGCATTTCCAGCATCTGGATAAGGGTTTTATAAATACTATTGTTACGGAAGTAACAAAAATAATACTAACTCGAAGAACAATTATTTATATTGTAGCATCAATTGCATTTGTGGCAGCAATTTATGGAATAACAAGATTAAAAACCACAGGTAATATTGTTGATGATATTTCAAAGAAAGAGAAGCTTTATAAGGACATGATTTTTCTAGAGAAAAATTTTAAAGGGGTTATGCCTTTGGAAATTACAATCAACACAAAAAGAAAAAATGGAATACTAAGCCTTTCTACATTAAAAAGAATAGATAGGCTGCAAGACACATTAGAGAAATATCCAGAATTTGCAAAACCGTTATCTGTTGTTGAAGTTGTAAAGTCTGCCAAACAGGCCTTCTACAAAGGAAAAGAAAGAATGTATTCACTACCAAATAATCAGGAAAAGAATTTTATTCTATCGTATGTGCCAGACATAACGTCTGGTAAGAAAAGCGTTTTGAGTGCATTTGTTGATTCCAACCTGCAAACTACCCGTGTATCTGCTCAAATGGCTAATATAGGAACCAACGACATAGAAAGAATTCTAAGTGATATCAAACCTAAAATAGATTCTATTTTTCCACCAAATAAATTTGATGTTAATCTCACAGGAACAAGTGTTGTGTTTTTGAAAGGAACAAATTATCTGGTAAAAAATCTCTTTATGAGCTTGATGCTAGCAGTATTGATAATTACAATATTAATGGCTTTGATCTTTTCATCAGCACGTATGATCTTGATTTCATTAATTCCAAACATAATTCCCCAAATTCTAACTGCAGGAATGATGGGGTATTTTGGGATTCCCATAAAACCATCAACTATTTTAATATTTAGTATTGCTTTGGGCATAAGTGTTGATAATACAATTCATTTCTTGAGTAGATACAGGTTGCAGCTGAGGAATAATGAATGGAAAATAAGACCCTCTGTTCTTGCAGCCCTTATTGAAACGGGATATAGCATGGTTTACTCTGCTATTATTCTATTTTTTGGGTTCTATATATTCACATTATCTTCGTTTGGGGGAACTGAAGCTTTGGGTTATTTAGTATCGTTCACTCTTATTGTAGCATTGCTTTCCAATCTTTTTGTTCTACCATCACTTTTACTATCTCTTGACAAAAGAATAATCACACGATCATTTAGAGAACCCTATCTTGAAATATTTGATGAAGAAGAAGATATTGACATGGATAAACTAGTCATAAAAGTAATGAAGCCCAAAGAAAGTTAACAATAATTATTAGTTATGAAAGGAATTATTCTTGCCGGAGGTGCCGGCACAAGACTTCATCCGCTAACTATTGCTGTTAGCAAACAATTAATGCCCATTTATGATAAACCGATGATTTATTATCCTTTATCAGTGTTAATGATGGCTGGTATTCGAGAAATATTAATTATTTCCACTCCCCATGATTTACCAAATTTTGAAATGCTATTGGGCGATGGCTCCCAAATTGGTTGCAGATTTGAATATGCGGTACAGGAAATCCCCAATGGGCTTGCTCAAGCTTTTGTGATTGGTGAAAAATTCATCGGTAATGACAAGGTTGCTCTCATTCTTGGGGATAATATTTTCTATGGTAGTGGATTAAGAAAAATACTCAAATCCAGCAATAATCCAGATGGAGGAGTTGTATTTGCTTATCATGTTAATGATCCAGAAAGATATGGCGTAGTTGAGTTTGATGAAAATATGAATGCAAAATCCATAGAAGAGAAACCTTCAAATCCAAAATCTAATTTTGCGGTTCCTGGATTATACTTTTATGACAACAATGTTATTGATATTGCAAAAAATCTAGCTCCTAGTGACAGAGGAGAATATGAGATTACCGACATAAACAAATATTATTTAAATGAAGGTAAGCTTAAGGTTGGTGTTTTTAGCCGTGGCACAGCATGGCTTGATACCGGAACTTTCGCTTCATTAACCCAAGCATCTCAATTTGTTGAGGTTGTGCAAGAAAGACAAGGACTTAAGATAAGCTGTATAGAAGAAATAGCATATCTTAATGGTTTCATTGATGATACACAATTAAGAAAGATAGCAGAACCATTAGTTAAAAGTGGCTACGGTCAATACTTATTAGACCTGATAAATTAGAATAATCCTATTTATGAGTAATTACGAAGATCTAATACTATATTTTGAAGATCAGTTAGATAAAATTCAGTATAACAACAGGCCAATTGAACTCTACGACCCCATAAAATACACCTTAGGGTTCGGTGGCAAACGAATTAGACCCGTTACAACCCTTATGGGTTGTGAACTATTTAGTAGTAATTATAAAAAAGCACTCCCCCAGGCAATAGCAATTGAGCTATTTCATAATTTCACTCTAATCCATGATGACATTATGGATGATGCCCCCATAAGAAGAGGTAAAGAAACTGTATTTAAAAAATGGAACTCGAATATTGCTATTCTCTCTGGTGACACACTATTTGCCCTTGCCTATCAATATGCTCAACAGGCTGATAATGTAATTCTAAAAGATATTCTTTCTGTTTTTAATCAAACTGCCATTGAAGTATGTGAAGGACAACAATTTGATTTAAATTATGAAACAAAAGATAGTGTAAGTGTTGATGAGTATATTAATATGATCCGCTTAAAAACTGGTGTTTTATTTGGTGCTAGTTTAAAAATAGGTGCTCTAATTGGAGGGGCAAGCACTTCTGATGCTGACCTACTATATGATTTTGGTGTTAATATAGGTCTAGGGTTTCAGTTAAAGGATGATCTTCTGGATACATTTGGTAATGAAATTGTATTTGGTAAAAAAAATGGTGGTGATATTGTTTCTAACAAAAAGACATACTTATATATAAAAGCGCTTGAATCAGCTATCGATAGTGACCGTAATATTCTTTTAAAGCATTATAAATCATCCGAATTACAATCTGATTCCAAGATTAAGTTAATAAAAGATATGTTTATTAAACTAAAGGTTGATATAGCAGCAAGTGAGGTTATAGATGGCTTTTTTAATTTAGGTATCGAAAGCCTTGATAAAATAAATTTACCATCAAAAAGAAAAATTCAGTTGATGGAAGTGGCTGTTAAAATGATAGATCGTAATAAATAATTTATACCTTATCCAATTGATCTGTTTTTAGTTCCCAGCTATTATATGCTTCATTTAATTTAAGATTAACTTCATCATGGGCTTTGTAAAGTTCTCCCGATTTTATCTCCTTAAAATATTTATCAGGATTTGATAGTTTTTCATTAATTAGATTTAAATTGTTTTCGAGGCTGGATATTTGTTTCTCTATTTTATTTATATCTGACCTTATTTTTCGCGATTTCTTTTCTACCTCTTTTTTATTTTCCCAATTAGACTTTTTATTAGAGGAATTCGTTTTATCTCGTGAATTCACAATTTGTTTCGATTCTAATTCATGAAGAGATGCTAACTTTCGTTTATCGATAAATTCTTCAATATCACCTCTGAATTCATTAATTTTCTTGTCCTTAAATTCATACATTCTGGTTGTTAAACCGGTTAAAAAATCTCTATCATGACTAACAATAACCACAGTTCCTTCATACTGTAATAAAGCATTTTTAAGGATGTCTTTGGATCTCATATCAAGGTGGTTAGTAGGCTCATCAAGTAAAAGCAAATTACTAGGAGTTAATAGCATAGTGGCTAAGGCTAACCGGGACTTTTCTCCACCAGATAACACCTTTACCTTTTTATCTACATCATCACCCCTAAACAGAAAAGCACCTAGGATCGATTTTATTCTTTTGCGAATTTCACCAACTGCCACCTTATCTAATGTTTCGAAAACCGTTGAATCAAGATCAAGCTTATCCCCTTGATCCTGCGCAAAATATGAAAGAACAACCTGGTGTCCAAGCTTAAGAGTTCCATTAAAATCTAAATCATTTGCAATTATCCTGATAAGTGTTGATTTACCTTCTCCATTTCGACCTAAGAAAGCAATTTTCTCTCCTCTTATAATCTCAAAGTCAATATTACTAAGTATTTTGTTGTCTCCATAGTTTTTCGAGATATCTATACCTTCAATTGTAACTTTGCCACTATGTGGTGCCTGAGGAAACAAAAAATTTATTGACTGCTTATCTACCTTATCCAATTCAATTTTATCCATCTTCTCCAACAACTTCACGCGAGATTGAACTTGTTTAGCTTTAGATGCTTTGTATCTGAACCTATCTACAAACCTTTCAATTTCATTAATATCCCTCTGCTGGTTATTAAATGTTGACTGAAGATGATGCTCCCTTTCCTCTCTTTGAATAATATAATCACTGTAGGAAACTTTGTAATCATATATTTTACCCTTGCTAATTTCTATTGTTCTAGTGGTAACATTATCCAAAAGCTTACGATCATGAGAAACTAAAACAACAGCTCCTGAATAATTAAGCAAAAAATCTTCAACCCATTGTATTGATTCAATATCCAGATGATTTGTGGGTTCATCCAAAAGAAGCAACTGAGGTTTAAGTAACAAGAGCTTGGCAATTTCAACTCTCATTTGCCACCCCTGACTAAACTCATTCATGGATCTGAATAAATCATTTCGTTTAAACCCCAGTCCCATTAAATATTTTTCAGCATTTCCAACTATTTTATCTGGAGAATTAATTCTTAATGAAGACTCGAGATATTCTAATCTATTTAGATGCTTTTCATATTCTATACTATTATATTCATCGCTTTCTAGCTTATTATGAATAAAATCAATCTCCGTTTTATAATCATTAATAAACCCAAAAATTAACATCGCTTCCTCAAAAACAGAAAGTTCGGATGATATTACCTTCTCTTGTGGCAAGTAACCGACATTAATGCCATTTGGAATAACTATATTTCCTGATTCGCACTCAACATTTCCTGCAAATATTTTTAATAAGGTGGATTTACCTGCTCCATTTACACCTGCCAAGCCTATCCTTTCCTTTTGATTTATATTAAAGGTAATATCGGAAAACAATGGCGTTCCCCCGTATTCTTTTGTTATATTGTTTACTGTTATCATGATAATTAAACAAGCCCAAAAATAGTATTAATAAATGTCTCCTAACATTTTATTTAATAACAAATAGTCCAATCAAAAAAAGAGCTGCTCGTGTATTACGAACAGCTCTTTTAAGAGTATTATTTTGTGTCGGTTATTAGTTAACCATTCACAGGGTTACTATCTTGTAATAACAACCTGCTTGGTAACTACTCCGTTATCTGTATCTATCTTAACTAAGTATACACCCGCCTGGTAGCTACTGGTATTCAATTCAACGCTTGTCGCATCGAACATCTCTCCTGTGTAAACAACCTGACCCACATAGTTTGTTACTGTTAACTTGTTCATAGGAACAGATGATGTTACAGTTACATTATCCTGTGCAGGATTTGGATATAAATTAGTTAATGCTATTGAGTTAGGATCATCGATACCTGTTACAAATACATATACAAAGTCATCCTCAGGAATCTCTAATGCCATAGCTGGTGCTGACTCACAAGCATCTGTTTCGCTCGCGTAGCTAGATGTAACCATGTAATAGTATCCCATTTGTGGCATTACCTCTGGATATGGATCAAAGTAACAATATGATGCCTGACCCTCTACATAATCAACAACGTCATATAACTCATATTCTGAAGCTCCTTCTTCCATACGGTAGATATTAAAGCCTGTCATATCACGTGAAGTTTCTGTAATAGCCGGTTGTGGATCAACTGCAATTGGTCCTTGACTCAAGGATGTTGATGCATTGTCATATACCGCATTGTCAACCAATGTTACAGAACTTGAAGCTGATGAGCTTACCTCTGTTACATAGAATTGTACATTCCAGTTATAATCCAATCCATAAGCAGTAGCCATGGATTCCCATACTACACCATCCAATGAAATCATGTCGCCATAGCCAGCAACTGCTGGTCCAGCATCGGTAGCAGCTGAGAATGTTCCTGCAGTATGAGTAATGGTATAACCAACCCATAGCTCCTCGGATGTATCAAGTGATAATGGTGTTAAAGCAACCTCATTCCACATACCTGCTACTGATGTAGCTGTTACATTCTCACTCCATACAAGACTAGTGCCTTCCCAGATCTTAAGCTCTACATCTGTGAAACCATCTTGTACAACATATTGCATCTTTGTAATGGAAGTACCTGCATAGTCAGATAACTGACCAGCATCCCAACGAGCAGCAACAGAGAATGTTCCTCCGTCTGTTAAACCAATCGCTGAAAATGGTGTACCATCATCCCAATGGATCCATTCGGAAATAGGTCCTGGAATATATGGAGCTTCCCAACAAATTTCTGCACCGAAATCATCTTCAACATTCCACTTATATGCTCCAATAAGATCTGTTGGTGGCATACACTCACGGTAAATAGAAATATTATCAACTAACCATGAGATTATATCAAATGAATTCTGTCCAACAGCATTAAAACGTACCTGGAATACTCTGCCCATGGCATGGTTAGTAATGTCAATGTGACTTGACTCCCAACCAAAGCTTCCGTTGTTCGCAAATTCTGCTACTGTACTCCAAGATGAACCATCCCATACTTCAACTTTCATCATCTCCATACCAGTGCTATTTCTATCATCCAACATTAAGTCAAAATCAAACCAAATATCACCTTCTGTTAATAGATCCGCTGTTATAGGATTACTTGTTAGAGTTGAGGAATAATCATTCTCCAATAATGGATCCCAATTAAACTGTGCACTTGGCTCAGGGTCTCCAACATTTGGATTAATCATCCAGTTATCAGAATTGTCATTGAATCTCCATTGTTGGAAGGTAAAGGTTCCTTGATCCCATCCTTCGAAGAATGGTAAATCATATCCCCATACAACCTCTACAGTATCTGTTCCTTCCCACGCTGACTCACCAAAATCTCCTGGGAAGCCAAAAATAGTTAGGTCATATACCGCACTTACATCAAATAAGTAAGTTGCTGGATCCAAATTATTAACAACATGATATACATGCTCATCTACTGCCTGTCCTTCGTATGGTACGTTGGCAATATTTACTCCGTCCTGGTATACGTTAAATGATACCAATCCATCTGGTATCATTCCGCCGCCACCGCCGCCGCCACTGTAGTCAGCTAGCTCGATGCCCCATAACGTCTCATTTTGTGCATTACCACCAATGGTTACCTTATCAGGTGACCATAGAGCTGGTGTTGTATATGCTCCACCGGCCAGTGCAGTTGCACCAGTAATAGATCCAACATCTAAGGTTAAACCTGTTGCTGTACCATCTGGTAGAGTAAATTGTACTAAATTATTAGCACCTTGATCATATGCCCACAAGTACTCATTACTTGGATCTGAATAGTCATCATATGCCAATCCATAAATACTTGTTACACTTGGTGTAAATGATCCAAGGTTAGCTCCACTAGCATCAAAGGTAACAATGTCTGTTCCCCAGTTGTTGCCATAGAATGTCATATCATTATGATTGTATGCTATAGCTCTAACTGCTGTTGGTGCTGTAAATGAAGTAACTAGTGTCTGTGTTGCAAAGTCCATTACATATACTGTTGTAGATGCAGCAGCTCCATACATAAACTCACCATCATATGCTAAATCACGTACGCCACTTGTTCCAGCAATACTAAATGATTCTATCATATTTCCTGCTAAATCATACTTGAAATATGTTGATCCATTCCATAGAGATGTATAAACAAATTCTCCATCAGACTCACAACCTGCTTCACCAGAGTTATCAACTGTTGGGAATGCGAACTGAAAGTCACCAAAGTCACGTGTACTTTGTGGATTATCAAATTCAATGATAGTAACCTCTGAAGCTGCCTCTACGTTTGGTCCTACTGCACTAAGCTGTGGTCCTACATAAACAACTTTAAAAGCTGATGTCATTGGAATTGTTCCTGTCATTGGTGGTAACCACATCAATGGCACCTCATTGGTTCCATAAACATACTCATCATCCAATTCTCTTGGTGGGTGTAGGTAAGTTGATGTCCATGTATAACATACTTCATCACTTAATCCACATGCGTACAATGCACGTACACATCCCTCATAAGTTTCACCATATGCTAAATCCATATATGTCCACTCACGTGTGGTAGCATCTGTTGATCCAACAAACGCATCATTAAGGTATACATAGTATCCCAATACTGGTGATGGTCCGTTTTTAACAGCTACATTATCAACTGCCCAACCAGAACCCCAGTTGCCGTTGTCGTCAGAATGGAATGCTAACCATACATTTGATGATGTTAAACCTGATAGAGCAGCTAAGCTAACCTCTACATCTGTCCAAGCACCAGGAGTTGGTGACATTGCCTCCAATACTTCCCATGTAGCTCCACCATCATAACTATATTCAACATATGCACTTTGACCATAAGCTGCATCAAAGAAACTACTGAAATATAATGTGAAGTCATCACTTTCTCTAAGATCCAACTCTGGAGTGATTAGATAATCATCTTCTCCATCATTTGTACTACCCGCTGCATCATCATTTGCAACTGCGTAGAATCCGTCACCTTCTGGAATAGCCCAAGCACCAGTTCCGGCATCATCACTGCGATACCATCCTTGTCCTAAAGTAATTGATTGCCATCCCGCTGGTGGGAATGCAGCATCTTCGAAAGTCTCTGTAAATAGTGCTGTAATTAATGGCTCATCCCATGTAGCATGTGATGTTAACTCATCAACCATAAAGTTACGCGGTGCGTAAGCCTTCTCGGTTAATACCAAGCTATAAGTCTGATCATCAAAAATTGCAAGATTGTAGTGCTCATACTGTGTATAGCCTACCTTATTTACAAACATATCATAATAACCATCTATAACGCTATCAAATACAACAATACCAGCAGCATCTGTTGATCCTACATGAAAATCATAAGGATAATCCTGTCCAACTAGTAATACTTCTGCATCACTTGGCTCATTACCATCACATAAACTAACCTCTACGGTAAATTCATTGGCAAGTAAATGTCCAACTATATTGGAATAAACCCATATGGATTCATTGGATTCATAAACAGCTTTAACTGCATATGCGTAAAAACCTGCTGGCTGTCCGCCAAAGGCTGCATCATTATACATCTCAGTTGTTGGGTTGGCAATAGGTGTTAATGTACCTGTCTCTGGTCCTAAATCAGGATCAAAATTGCTAACTCTTGCAACTGTATAATTTGTAAAGTCACGTGTGGCATTGGTTACTTCAATTGGAAGGAATTCTCCATCCTTTAGAGTTCCACTAACACCTGTTGGCATACTTGTTGCCAAGAATGGACCTTGTGTTACTTTTGGTAAACGAACCATAGATCCAACAGCACTGCTAACAACACCAGCATTTGGCCCGTCAACAATCGCGCGAATCATAAAGTCTTGGTATGGGGATGTTGACCATCCACTACCACCAGGTAATTGAACCACAGAACGATATACAGTTGGTAGATCAGTATCCACTCCTACTGGAGCTGAGTTACTAGCCAAACCTAACTGCCACATTACTATGTAGAAATCTCCATCACTAATAGTAGCACCAAATACTCCACTAAAGTCAACCCAGCCAAAATTAGCTACATCAACAACTGCTGAATCAAGAACTGTTCCAGGCATACCGTTTGTACCATCATCATCAAGTACTCCAACTGCCATCTGCGTGCCTAAAAAGTTTGTTCCTCCTGGGAAGCTACCATCACCAACATAAAGGCTACCGCCTGTTATTGTGGCTGGGTATCCAGCTGGTGTAAAGTCTACACCTACTGCTCCTCCTGGAGTGTTCCAGATAACGTAGTCATTAGCCTGACCATCATCATAAACAATAACATATGGGCCCATTGGTAATGTCCATGTTACCTCACATTGTGTATCATCCTGATTTGGATCAGCAAATACCCATTGTACAGGATATGGTGTTTCACACATGGATGCATTTAATTCAGTCGCATTACCAGATGTAACAATAGCAACACCAAATTCATTTTCAAAACCTAATTTTTCAAAGGAAACGCCATACTCATCTGCATCAGCATACATCATGTACTGACCACTACCATCTGTAGTTGCATAATAAATAGGACCGAAAACACCTTCTGCAGTTACGCTTACTCCTCCCATGCCAAGACCAGTGTTACAATCTGTAACCTGTCCAAAAATTGAACCTGGTACATAAACATGCATTGTGTTAAATACACTATCAGATAATCTAGCTGGGTCATTGGTCTCAAT
>JABJIE010000082.1 GCA_018661505.1 Lentimicrobiaceae bacterium | reverse complement strand
TACATGCAGGTTGAGGGCTAAATGTAAAGCCTATTGTCGGATCTGTAACTTCAATATCCTGATAGATTGTATCCGTACATCCATTATCAGTAACTGCTATTAGCATAACACTATCTGTTAAAATAGCATCATAGGTATGTGATGTATTTTGAGTTGATGCAACATTTCCATCACCGAAGTTCCAAGACCATGAATTGATAGTTTCTCCACTTAAATCTGAGCCAGAAAATGAGGTTAATGAGTTTATACACACAGTGTCGTTGGGAGATATTCCAATTTGTGGTTGTGGTAAAGCAGCAATTGAAACAGCAATTAAACTTGTGTCTCCAGTTTCAAGACAGTTTTCGTTGGTTCCCCATACTTGTATGTTTCCACTAGTAGCCTGGGGGCCAAAGTTTATGAGTATTGTAGGCTGAGTGCTATCTGCCTGAATTATGGTAAAATCATTCCCGGTGTAGTTCCAATTATATTGATCTGTGCTTAAATCAACCGCTACGGATACAAAAACACTCTGCTCTCCTGCACATAAAGTTGGTGGGGCAGATGGTTGAACAAAACTTAAGGCCCCTGGTTTTCTTTCGTGAACCAAATTCACCGGGGAAGTACTTTGTGAAGATGAATACCACCAAGTATTTATGGTATTTTCATTACCATAGTCTGAATCATCCCAATCATGACATCCCAAAAATGGGTTTACTGTACTCAGACATCCAGTTAGATTAGTGTTTCCTATTGGTATGTTTAAGTCATCCCAAAAAAGTAATGGCTGACTTCCTGATGAGGGACTTACTAACTCTACAGCAAAGCCATGAGGATTTTTTTCCACATCATAAAGCGGTAAATTTGTTAGGCCATTAATATAAGTTAGTGTAAAGTTAAATCCAACATTATTTGGTACCTCAATCGGTGGCACAGAACCATCAAAGCCATCCCATTGTATAGTATCCACTCCAGCTTGCACATCTTCTGTAATAGTAACATCTACATATGGTGGATCAAGATCAATCGTAACCTCAACATTACCTGCTTTATCAACCGTAAAAACAAAATCTATTGTTCCGTTATTACAATTGGTGTAACCTATAACTGTGTCTGTTATTGAACCCAATATCTGAGCCGGGGGGAATATTAGTGTATCGGGATTATTTAAAAATATATTGTATTCTGGTTCATAAACCTGATCACCATTTATAGACTTTCTTGATTGTTCAAAGTTTAGAGTAGAATCCATTCCATAGGAGTTACAAAACATTAACCATGCTCTTCCTTCCATTTCATTTAATGAAAGTGATGTAACTATTGAATCCGATGAATAAACAAAAAATGTTGATGAGTTTACATTCCAACCTTGCCATCCTGCTTGATCCTCAATAAATTGCCAACCTTTACTGAATAACCGTCCTTTTTTCACTTCTGAATCTTGTCCACTGTAAATCGTAACATCAAAATATTTTATAAGGAAGTTACCAATTTGACCAGGGTTTCCAAGTTCTTCTGCATCAAATTCAATGTAGTATTTTCCTGCTGACAATCCTGCCAATTCATATGCATCATATCCGCCTGTAGCTCCAAGTTCAATAGGTCCAGCCCTTGCTTCAGCAACATTATCAATGTAGCCTTCACCAAAATCCTGAATAATCGTTTCACCCCATATGAGTGCCCCGCTTTCAGATTTAATTCTAAATTTACCTGAATCAAAACCACCGCCATAATCATCCCAATTGAATCCAAAATAAACTGTTTCTGTGGTATTTTCAATGGTGAAGTAAAGCCTGTCTTGCTCATCGCAGCCATAAATCGCAAATTGTGTTCTTAATCCATTGCTCCCCCCTGGTCCAGGAGGATCACACTGGTCAACAAAGTCATTACACATAAACAAATATGTTTCATTGTCATCATCTGCACACACCTCATCTGTTCCTTCTGCAAAAGTTAACAAAGGCAGTAGAGCAAAAGCTACTGCAAAAAGCTTTAAAAATTGGCTTAATTTTTTTGTATTTGAATATAAAAAATTCCCTTTTACGGCGATTAAGTAGGTAACTATTTTATCCATATTAATTTCGATTCTTAACTAATTATATGATAGCAAGGTAATTACATTAGCAATTTCTATGATTTAAAACAATCATATTTATTTTGATAATTTTTACGATAAAGATAATAATTAGTTACTTTTTCTTTCATCATTTGCTAAAATAATTTTCTGCAGTTCTTAAAATAATGTATACACTTTAAAATGAAGTAATACATATACTTTGGGATTTACATAACTTGTCTAAAATGCGCTAAGTTATT
>JABJIE010000015.1 GCA_018661505.1 Lentimicrobiaceae bacterium | reverse complement strand
ATCAAGTTATTCCTTTAGGAGATGGGCCCGGGGCGGGAAATTTAATTTTGGCTGAGGTTGTATTAATGCATTTCCAGAATAAATTTTTAAATAATCACGGAAATCTGGATACTACAAAAATTGATTGGGTTGCTCGCATGGGAGAAAGGTGGTATGCAAAAATTAATAAAAAAGATTTATTTCAATTTCCTAAACCTGCAACTAAGAATTGTATAGGAGTAGATCAATTACCGGAAAGCGCACAAAAAAGCACTGTACTTACTGGGAATGACCTGGCTCAACTCGGAAAGAATGAACGGATCCCCACTCAAGCGGAATTAGATCAAACAACAAACACTGATGCTATCAGAAAAATAATCGCCTCGACAAAAAATGGGGATAACGTACCGCTCTTTCATCAACTTGCCAAGGAAGAGCTTGCCCATGAGAATTACTTTACAGCACTGGCTATAGTTTTTCTAGCAGAAGGATTGTAAAGTTCACTTCTCAAGTTTAAATTAAGAATTTCAAAAGCAACTATCTTGCATCCACTTCAAGCCTTGTAGCAAAAGAAAAAGCCATCGATTTTCGATGGCTTGTCTAAGATGGCTCCTCCTCTTAGGCTTCCCGAAACGAGTTCGGTATAAACTTCTCGCCCAATGTATTGCATAAAAAAAGCACCTACATTGCTGTACGTGCTTTATAACGTGCTCCTCCTCTTAGGCTCGAACTAAGGACCCTCTGATTAACAGTCAGATGCTCTAACCAACTGAGCTAAGGAGGAATGTTTCGTTAAAAACAGGGCGCAAAGATATATAATATTGCTTTTTAAGCAAACAAAATATTGTGTTTTTTTGATCAATTTGATGTCTCCACCTCAAAAGGTATCTTTTTGGTCTGTTATAATTTGAATTGAACATAAAGTTTAATTGATATGGCATCTTGTTAACTCTACTTATATAAATTCTTACTTTTGCGAAAATTTAACCCTTATGACAAAAATATTAGGAATTGGCAATGCACTTGTTGATGCTCTTATACAGATAGAAGATGATTCTTTATTAAATGAGCTCAACTTACCCAAAGGAAGTATGCAGTTGGTGGACTCAGATAAATCAACTGAAATACAAAACAAAAGTAAAGGGCTAAAAACCGAAATGGCTTCGGGTGGTTCAGCAGCAAATACCATTCATGGTTTGGCAAAATTAGGCATGGAAACTTCCTTCATAGGAACAGTAGGTAAAGATGAAAATGGAAATTTTTTTAAAACCGACTTGGTTAAAAATAATATAAACCCATTACTTATCATGAGTGATTCACCCTCTGGTGTAGCAAATACAATGATAAGCAAAGACGGGGAAAGAACCTTTGGAACATTTCTTGGAGCTGCAATTGAATTATCTGCAGATGGAATAGTTGAAGACTTATTTAAAGACCATGGTCTATTACATATTGAGGGCTATTTAGTTCAAAATCATGATCTTGTTGAATCCATATTGCAAAAGGCAAAATCAAATGGATTAAAAATATCAGTTGATCTGGCAAGCTATAATGTTGTTGAAGATAATCTTGAGTTTTTGCAAGAAATGATATCTAAGTATGTAGATATTGTATTTGCAAATGAGGAAGAAGCAAAAGCTTTCACTGGCATGGAGCCAGAAGATGCACTCAATAGCCTTGCACAAATATGTGAAACTGCAGTTGTAAAAATTGGTGGCGAAGGATCCATGATAAAAACAGGCGATAAGATAGATATAGTTAAGATAGATAAATTAACCCCAATAGACACAACTGGTGCTGGAGATATTTACGCAGCTGGATTTTTATACGGTTACATTAATAATCTTGGCAACAAAAAATCTGGAGAAATAGGATCATTACTCGCTTCAAATGTCATTCAAGTAATTGGTGCTAAAATTTCTGATAAAAACTGGGAAATTATCAATCCTCAAGTAAATAATTAAGACCAATCATTGATACAAAGGAGCTCTTTTCCTCAAACCTTCAATATATATTAGACCCCTTATAAATAGCATATAATGCTATGTATTTTAGATTTATTTCGTTACATTTGCCTCCCTTATTTTTGAAATGCGCTAGTTTTTTAGGTATTTGAATACTACAATATGGCTGGCGCATTAAGATGCAGATGGCATAAATTGATAGGGAAATTAAGTATTCAACATTAAAACAACTAACGCATGAAGATTTACCAAACGGAAGAGATTAGAAATATCGCACTCATAGGTGGTGCTAAATCAGGTAAAACAACGATGGCTGAGGCCATGGTGTTTGAAGGTAAGGTTATTAGCAGAAGGGGGAATGTGGATGATAAAAATACAGTTTCAGATTATAGACCAATTGAGTTGGATAGACAGCACTCTGTTCATTCAACTTTGATGTATAGCGTTTATAATGAGAAAAAAATAAATATCATTGATGTTCCTGGTTTTTCTGATTTTGTTGGTGACACTGCTGCTGCTCTAAATGTATGTGATACAGCATTATTCATGGTAAATGGACAAAGTGGTGTAGAGGCAACCTCTGAAATTGCGTGGGGACAAACTGAGATATCATCATGTCCAACAGTATTTGCTGTTAACCAACTTGACCACCAAGGTGCAAATTTCAATGATTCTGTAAACTCTCTCAAAGAATATTTCGGTGATAAGGTAACAGTTATTCAGTATCCAGTATCTATCGGGGAAGGTTTTAATACCATTATTGACCTCATGTTAATGAAGCAGTTGAAATTCAATAACAATGGTGGAGAACCTGAGATATCAGATATTCCAGACTCTGAAAAAGATAAAGCTGATGATTTACACCTCACTCTAGTTGAGAATGCTGCTGAAGGTGATGAAAAGCTAATGGAAAAATATTTTGAAAATGATACACTTACCTTGGAGGAAATGAGAGAAGGTGTTCGTTTGGGAATGATAAGCAGATCTATTTTTCCCGTAATGTGTACCTCTGCAAAATCAGGGATTGGTGCAACTCGAGTAATGGATTTCATAACAAATTCATGCCCAGCGCCAAATGAAATGCCAGAAAGAGAAACAACAAATGGTAAAGCCTTTAAAACTAGCACATCTGACCCAACCGCATTATTTGTTTTCAAAACATCAATTGAGCAACATCTGGGGGAAGTTTCATGTTTTAAATTATATGGAGGAACTCTTACAGAGGGTATGGATTTAATAAATCCAAGAACTGGAAACAAGGAAAGACTATCACAATTTTTTGTTCTAAACGGAAAAAATAGAGAAAAAATAGAAAAAGTTGTTGCTGGTGATATTGCAATTACTATCAAACTTAAAGATGTAAGAACAGGTGATTCACTAATGGATTCTAAGGTAGCAGATGCTGGCTTTGAAGGGTTAACATTACCTGTGCCAATTTATACAGTTGCCATGAGTGCTGTTGATAGTGGAGATGATGAAAAATTAGGAACTATCTTAAACGAAATGCATCGCACAGATCCCACAATCGAGATTGAATACTCAAGGGAACTTAAGCAATTACTTGTCAAAACACAAGGAGAGTTTCATCTTAATACCATAAAATGGTACATGCAAAATGCTCACAAAATTAAGGTTGAAACAGATTCTCCAAAGATTCCGTATCGCGAAACCATAACCAAAACTGCAAATGCTGATTATCGTCATAAAAAGCAATCCGGTGGCTCTGGTCAATTTGGTGAAGTTCACCTAAGAATTATGCCATATTTTGATGGATATAAAGATCCTACTGACATACCAGTAAGAGGAACTGATGTACATGATATGCCATGGGGTGGTAAACTTATTGTGAACAATTGTATTGTAGGTGGTGCAATTGATGCACGTTTTCTTCCTGCCATCCTAAAAGGGGTGATGGAGAGAATGACTGAGGGCCCATTAACAGGTTCATATGCTCGTGATATTGTAGTTTACATATATGATGGTAAAATGCATCCCGTTGATTCAAATGAAATATCGTTCAAGTTAGCAGGTCGTAATGCATTTAGTACAGCTTTTAAAAACGCTGGGCCGAAAATTATGGAACCTGTAAACGATGTTGAAATCACTGTCCCAGAAGATATGATGGGTGCAGTAATGACAGATTTACAAGGAAGGAGAGGCATTATAATGGGTATGGGTGCAAAAGGTCGTAATCAAGTTATCAAGGCAAAAATTCCTGCTGCTGAAATGACTAGATATGCAACATCATTGAGTGCAATCACATCAGGAAGAGGTGTTTTCAGCTCTGAGTTCGATCAGTATCAGCAAGTTCCCTCAGATGTGCAGAATCAACTTCTAAAAGCTTATGAAGCATCCCAAGAAGATGAAGATTAACATCATAAAATTATTATTTAAAGGGCTTGTGAATATCATAAGCCCTTTTTTTATGGCATTAGACCAAATAATTAAGTTACATTTGAGTCTATAATAGATAATTTTATACCCAGCAAAGACAAGACAACCATGAAGAAAATATTATCAATACTAGCTGCACTTACATTTTTTATACTACAACTAAACGCTCAAAGTTGGAATTATGTTTCAAGCACAGGAACTTCATTTATTCTCTTTGGAATGTCATTTCCACCAAACCAAAGCACCATTGGCTATGCATGTGGCATGCAATATACTTATGATGCCGATGGAGTAATTGTAAAAACTACGGATGGAGGAAATAACTGGACTACAATCTTACCAACATCTGGAGTAATTGATGGATTACAAGGAATTTGGTTTATAAGTGAAACACTGGGCTTTGCTGGAGGATGGAATAATTATTTTATAAAAACTACAGATGGAGGTAACACATGGGTACCTACTACATGTGGCTCTAATGTATGGTATTATGTGGATGTAGTTTTTTGGGATAGTAGCAATGGTGTTGCTGCAGCTAGTATGAATAGTTCCAGTGATCAATCAGTATTTATTACAAGTGATGGAGGTAATACATGGGTATCCGCAACATCCGGAACTAATGTAAATATTATGGGTATTTGTTATGCAGATCAAAATACTCTGTTTGCTGTTGGCACATCCGGTAATGTCATTAAATCTACGGATGGAGGTCATAACTGGAATGTATCTGCAACATTACCCGCCATGCTTTTTGGACTTGATTTTGCTGATGCGTCATTTGGTGTTGTTGGCGGTGAAGAAAAGATGTTTGCAACAAATGACGGAGGTACAACTTGGTCGACATACACAACTGGTTATGAAAATTTTTATGCAGCTAAGGCATATGATAATGGTACTGCTTATGTTGGAGGAACAGATGAAAATATCTATGTAACAACTGATTTTGGTGCCAACTGGTCGTTTGAGCATAATGGCCCGGGCCAATCACATCTTTATAGAATAAGAGAAGTTGAAAGTTCAGCCTTATTTGCATGTGGATCACAAGGAACCATTATTACAAGAGAGGCACAGTTTAACGCAAATTTTTCTTCGGATGTTGATAGCGTTTGCACAGGAAATACAGTCAATTTTACTGACTTATCCGTAGGGGCTATTACATCATGGAATTGGACATTTGAAGGTGGAACACCTTCAACCTCAACTAATCAAAATCCAAGTGTAGTATATAATTCGATTGGGGTTTTTGATGTGAGTCTAGAGGTGTCAGACGGAACAAATATAAGTACTGAAATTATCCCAGATATGATAACAGTATTGGAAGATCCATCCGCTCCAGATCAGCCTGCTGGTGACACCATACTATGTGCTGGTGTAACAGTAGACTATACAACACAACCAGTATCAGGCGCTGATACATACTTCTGGGAGGTAGATCCCTCAGGCGCAGGAAATATCAGCGGCACAGGTACTACGGGCACATTTGAATCTGACAATGCATTTACTGGCACATATACAATTAAAGTAAAAGCTAATAATATGTGTGGATATGGCCCATGGTCACTGGAGCTAACCTGCACTCTTAATATGACACCTCAGGCATTTGAACTTAGTGAAGGTGGTGGCTACTGCTCGGGAGACCCTGGAATTGAAATTACTCTTGATGGATCTGAAACAGCTGTCGCATACGAGCTATTTCTAGATGGCTCAACGACTGGAATTATAGTAGATGGAACTGGTAATCCCATTAGCTTTGGAATACAATCCTCTCAAGGAATATACACAGTAACAGGAACCACAGGCACATGCTCTGAAAATATGGTAGGAACACCATATATTTTTGTTGAGTTTATTCCAGAAGCTGGCTATACTCCAGAGGGCCCAGATACTGTTTGTGCTGGTTCAATAACTGATTATACAACTCAACCTATATTTGCTGCTGATACAATTTATTGGAACCTTTATCCTGCCGATGCAGGAACAATAGTAGGAAGTGGAGAGAATATTTCCATAGACTGGGACCTTGCATTTTCTGGTTTAGCAAATCTTACAACTAATGGTAGTAACGACTGCGGTATTGGTAATGAATCAATACCACTTGAAATAACAATCTTATCCCAACCTGAGCCTGAGGTTAATGGGCCTTCTATGGTTTGTGACGAAGAAGAAGCTGAATATACCACTTATGAAAATTTAGCTAGTTCGTATGATTGGATGGTAACAGGAGGGGAAATTACATCTGGAAATGGAACACACATGATAACTGTTTTATGGGGTGTCCATGGGTTAGGGATGATTCAGGTATCAGAAAGTATTGGTCAAGAATGTTTAGTAACATCTGACGAGTTTCAAGTAACAATTGATGATTGTACAAACATTGATGAAGTAATTGCTACCAATCTTACCATTTACCCTAATCCAGTTAAGGGTGCTCTTAAACTATCATTTACTATTGTTAAAATGGAGAGTTATACTATCAGAATACAAACCCTTCTAGGACGAAACATTAAGACAATTAATGGTATTGGAAAAGGCTCAACTGAGACCCTTACCATAAAAACAAATAATATGATTAATGGAAGATATATTGTAAATATCCTAACGGAAAGTGGTGCGAATATTCATGAACACTTTGTGCTGGTTAAATAGACTTTAAATCCCTCCAAATTAGATAAAACATGAGAATATTTCTTCTCTAAAGTGGTATATTACCATGCTTTTTGGGGGGTGTATTATCTGTTTTATTTTTTGTCATTTCCAAAGCCTGAGCAATCTTCATACGAGTTTCATGAGGATATATAATCTCATCTATGTATCCAAGTTCTGCAGCTTTATATGGACTTGCAAAATTTGCACGATACTCATCTACTTTTCCCTTGCGTTCTTCTTCTGGTAGATTTCTATATATGATATTTACCGCGCCATCAGGGCCCATTACGGCAATTTCTGCAGTGGGGTAAGCATAATTAACATCCGCACCAATATGCTTACTTGCCATTACATCATAAGCACCACCATATGCTTTTCTTGTTATAATAGTAATTTTTGGAACTGTTGCTTCCGCAAATGCATATAGCAATTTGGCTCCATGCTTTATGATTCCACCAAATTCCTGAGCAGTACCTGGTAGAAATCCTGGAACATCCTCAAATGTTATCAAAGGAATATTAAAAGCATCACAGAATCTTACAAATCTTGCTGCCTTTGTGGAGCTTGCTATATCTAATACTCCTGCCAAAACAGAAGGTTGATTAGCAACTATTCCTATTGGTTTTCCGGCAATTCTAGCAAAACCAACGATTATATTTTGTGCAAAATGTGGCTGTACTTCTAGGAAATGATGATCATCTATAACCGGCATAATAATATCAAACATATTATACGGTTTGTTTGGATCAATTGGTACGATTTCATCAAGTTTTGGTTCAAGTCGATTGAGATCATCTGCGCATACCTTTACCGGAGGATCCTCCATATTATTGGAAGGAAGAAAACTCATAAGTTCACGAACCATTAATACAGCTTGCTCATCATTATCAGCAGTAAAGTGGGCAACTCCAGATTGTTTATTATGTGTCATGGCACCACCTAAATCTTCCATGGTCACATCCTCATTAGTTACTGTTTTTATTACATCAGGTCCTGTTACAAACATGAAAGATGTTTCCTTAACCATTAAAATAAAGTCTGTTATGGCAGGAGAATAAACAGCACCCCCAGCACATGGCCCCAAAATAGCTGATATTTGAGGAATTACACCAGAGCTCCTGACATTTCTATAAAAAATATCTGCATAGCCTGCTAAACTTTCAACACCTTCCTGTATTCTAGCACCACCAGAATCATTTAATCCAATTACTGGGGTTCCCATCTTCATTGCTAGATCCATTACTTTGATAATCTTATTCGCATTTGTACGGCTAAGAGATCCACCAGCAACGGTAAAGTCTTGGGCAAAAACATACATCAGCCTGCCATCTATTTTCCCATAACCAGATACTACACCATCTCCAAGGGTCTTGTTATTTTCCATCCCGAAATCAGTGCATCGATGCGTTACAAATTTGTCAATCTCCACAAAAGTTCCTGGATCAAGTAATTGATTAATTCTCTCACGAGCAGTTAATCGTCCCGCCTTATGCTGTTTGTCGATGCGGCTTTGACCACCACCCAACTCAGCCTGTTTACTTTTTTCCTCTAATATTTCTATTTTTGATTTCAGCGACATAGCTTCCTGATTATGTTTTCTTATTTAAATTTAGGTTAATCAAGCATAATTAATGGTTGATCACCTTCAATATTATCACCTTCCTTAACTAGCACTTTAGTAATTGTTCTATCCTTTACAACCTTGTATTCACTTTCCATTTTCATGGCAGAAACAACAACAACAGTATCTCCACCCTTAACTTTATCTCCTTCTTTTACTAGAATCTTCACAATTTTACCAGGCATTGGAGTAGAAATAAATGCATGATCATCATCCTCAGAACTTTTTCTACTGTTCTTATATCTTGTTTCAGCATCAATAATTTCAACATCAAAACTATCATACAATGTTGTTGCCTTATAGTCTTTCTTGTTGTTAGTTGTTAGCTCAATATTATATGATATTCCATCATATAGCAGTGAATATATACCTTGTTCAACTTCAACAATGTCCACTTTATAAATCTGATCACCAATGGCAACTTCGGCAGTGTTTCCCTCCTTGCTTATTAGTCTTATATCAGACACCTTATCACCTACTTTAATTTCGTACTTCATAATCTTAGAATCCAATTATAACCGTGTAACATTTCTTTTTCTACCAAAAGCCTTCCATTTACCATCAACTGGATTGCAATAACGTTTATCCTTTATACTTTCAACATTCTCCAAATGATTTATAAAAGAAGCAATGGCAACCATTTCTTTGATTCTATTGGATGATTTTTTATTTGGCCGAAGTAATTTCTCATTATCCTGAACAAAATGAGTATTGTACTTTCCGTTGATAAAATCAGGGACATCAAGTATTCTGCTCAGAAATGGTATTGTTGTTTTTATTCCTGTTATTTTATATTCATGAAGGGCTCTTCTCAAACGATCTATTGCCTCTTGGCGTGTTTGTGCCCAAACAATAAGTTTGGAAATCATTGGATCATAAAAAATTGGAATTTCATATCCTGTATACACATATCCATCATGCCTAACACCCAATCCTAAAGGCTCTGTCATATGTTCAATTTTACCAGGATTTGGCATAAAATTATTATCAGGATCTTCGGCATATATTCTAACCTCAATTGCATGTCCAGTTTGCTTAAGATCTTCTTGCTTAAAATCTAGAGTTTGATTATTTGCAATATTGATCTGTGTTTTTACCAAATCCACACCAACTACCCTTTCAGTAATTGGATGCTCAACCTGAAGTCTTGTATTCATTTCCAGGAAGTAATAATTAAGATTATCATCTACAATAAACTCAATGGTTCCAGCTCCCGAATAGTTTACAGCTTTTGCTGCAGCAACGGCATGCTTACCCATTTCATCTCTTACCTTATCCGTCATTATTGGAGATGGTGTTTCCTCTACAACCTTTTGATGTCGACGTTGAACTGAACATTCACGTTCAAAAAGGTGTACACAATTTCCATGGTTGTCTGCCACTATCTGAAATTCAATATGATGTGGAGAGTTTATATATTTTTCGATGTAAACAGCATCATTTGAGAAAGCTGCCTTGGCCTCGGATTTAGCACTTTTCACGGATGAGATTATATCTTTCTCTTCGGTAACCAACCTCATACCCTTTCCACCACCTCCAGCACTTGCTTTAATCATTACTGGCAAACCAATTCCCTTAATTACCTTAACAGCCTCATCAAGGTCTGTTATTGGTTCAGTAGTTCCAGGAACCACAGGAACACTAGCACTCTGCATTTTCTTACGTGCGGTGATTTTATCTCCCATGGTGTTTATGGCAAATGATGAGGGGCCTATGAATATAAGTCCTTCCTTTTTGCAACAATCTGAAAATTCTGCATTTTCAGAGAGAAAGCCGTAACCAGGATGTATTGCATCCGCACCACTCTTTTTTGCTGCTGCAATAATATTATCTATCACTAGATAACTTTCGTTTGAAGGTGCAGGCCCTATTAAGAATGCCTCGTCAGCATATCTTACATGCATTGATGCTCTGTCGGCAGCAGAATAAACTGCAACAGACTCAATACCCATTTCCCGACAGCTTCTCATCACTCTAATTGCAATTTCCCCTCTGTTGGCAACAAGTATCTTTTTTATCATAAAAATCTATTTAAAACACTGATTTACTAATACTTTCGCGTATATTGGACGTTTCTTTGAACGCCCAAAGATATAAAATTCTAAAAATATGACCCATTCTGGTAATATATTTGAGGTACAATAATAATATCTTTTAAAACTTACCATAAAAGAGTATTGATGTTAACAATCACCCATTTTTTTATTTCATAAATTAGCGCTTTTGAGTTGTAACTTTGAATTTGTTATTAAAACCATTTTAAAAACAGTCAACTAGCATAAATAATCTTCATATTTTCAATACTTTTAAGGACTATTTAAAGTAAAAGATGAATCTTCTAATATAAAACGTTTGCGTAGGATACATGCACGTCAAACAATTATTGTTAATAGTAGGATAGTTAACACTTAATTGCATAGATAATCCATAAATAAATATAATTTTGCTGACTTAAAATTTAAAATTTATAACTATGTCTCTAAGAATTTCAGATAAGGTAAAACCAGGCGTTGTATTTGGTGATGATTTAAGAACAATATTCGACATCGCTAAACAAAACCGTTTTGCCATGCCTGCTGTTAACATAGTGGGAACTGATTCTGCAAATGCAGTAATGGAAGCTGCAAAAGAAGTTAACTCGCCTGTAATAATTCAGTTTTCAAATGGAGGTGGATCTTTTTATGCAGGTAAAGGCCTATCTAATGAAAATGAACAGGCTGCGATAGCTGGATCTGTTTCCGGTGCTCTTCATGTACACAAACTTGCAGAACTTTATGGAATCCCTGTTATTTTGCATACAGACCATGCTGCAAAAAAGTTATTGCCATGGATAGATGGACTGCTTGATGCAAGTGAAAAGCATTTTGCTGAAACAGGAAAACCTTTGTTTAGCTCACATATGCTTGATCTAAGTGAAGAGTCACTTGAAGAAAACATTGAAATTTGTGCCTCATACTTGAAAAGAATGAGTAAAATGGGAATGACTCTTGAAATAGAGCTTGGCATCACAGGTGGTGAGGAAGATGGTGTGGACAACACAAATGTGGACAGCTCAAAATTATATACTCAACCCGAAGAAGTTTCCAATGCCTATGAGGTACTTTCGGCAATAAGCCCAAATTTTACTATTGCAGCAGCCTTTGGAAACGTTCATGGTGTATATAAACCAGGAAATGTTAAGCTTGAGCCTATTATTCTTAAAAATTCTCAGGCATACATTAAAGATAAATTCAATACAGATGATAATCCGGTGAATTTTGTTTTTCACGGCGGTTCTGGATCAGAACCCTCAAAAATTGAAGAGGCCATCTCGTATGGAGTAATAAAGATGAACATTGACACCGACACTCAATGGGCAACTTGGGATGGAATCAAAGATTATGAAGCAAAATATCACGACTATCTTCAGGAACAAATTGGTAATCCTGAAGGAGATGATGTACCCAATAAAAAATATTACGATCCGAGAAAGTGGCTAAGAGCAGGAGAGTTGTCAATGATTGAAAGACTTAAAACAGCATTCAAAGATTTGAACTGCTTAGATAGAT
This sequence comes from Lentimicrobiaceae bacterium, assembly GCA_018661505.1. Taxonomy (GTDB): domain Bacteria; phylum Bacteroidota; class Bacteroidia; order Bacteroidales; family F082. Next base: position 123,581 of record JABJIE010000015.1, on the reverse strand, counting down.
ATTAATAAGAAAGTGGCACCAACAAAAATTGATGCCACTTTTTTTATCTTAGCAGAATGCTTGATTATCCTTCAAAGATATTAATTGCATTTGGTGAAACTTTTACAGATAATGGTGAAGAGTTTTACAATTGGCTTCTAGAGAATGGTTATCCAGAGCTTGCAGCTCTTAGTAGTGGTATAAGAGGAAGTCATGAAGCCATAAACTGGCTCCTAAAAAATAAATATCCACAATACGCAGCATTGGATGGTGCCATAGACAATAAAGAGAAAGCATATCAATGGCTACGTAAATACGAATTTGACTTTCTGGTTGTTTTTGCGGATGCCGTAAACGTAAAGCCCTATGCCATAAAATGGTTAAGGGAAAATAACCTTGAATTTTTCTTCATTATAGCAAAAAAAATAAGTGATTTTCGGAACAAACAAACATTTGACTATCACAAGTTACACTGGTAGAATTGAAATTAGGTCTATATTAGTAGGTTTCCTTCATCCAATCGTATGGGTTTCTTTTAATCCATCTAGCTCTTGTAAAATCAGGGAAATCTTGAACTTCTCCATTATTTGCTATTGATGCCTCTGAAAGGGGCGTTATCGCACTCCACGCAGCTGCATCATATGCATCAAGTGGAGGTGCAACATTAGTCTTTACACTTTCAATAAAAGCATTTAAAACAAAGAAGTCCATCCCCCCGTGCCCTGATCCCTCAGCTTCATTTCCATATTTTTTCCATAAAGGATGATCATATTTAGTCATCCAAGCACTGGCATCATCCCATCGGTGTGGATCTGAGATACCTTGAATATAAATCCTATTGCCATCTGCTTCCCAAAGGCCATTTGTTCCCTGGACTCTAAAACCCAATGAATACGGACGGGGAAGATTTGTATCATGAGTTACGATTATTGTTTCTCCATTCGCTGTATCAATTGTTGTTGTTACTACATCACCAAGTTTCCAATGCAACTTGGCATTGGGGGTTTCAGGCCCCGCTTCTTGTACAATATAGTCATGTAACCCCCTTGCTTTTGTTGCATGAGATGTTAATGACACAAATCTATTACCTCTATTAATATCAGCATATGCTGCTATGGGACCTATCCCATGAGTTGGATAAAGATCAGCATTTCTTTTCAGACTATGCAAGGTCCTCCATTGTGCTTCGCTCATGGCTTTGGGACCAAACAATACGCCACCTCCATAAGGTTGTAGCCCATTATTAAACTTAACCTCTCTCAAATCATGCTGGTATCCACATCTAAAATGAATCAATTCTCCAAAAACATTTTGACGTACCATGTTTAGAACAGCCATAACATCTCGTCGATAGTTGACATTTTCCAAAATCATCATATGCGTTCCCGTTGATTCATGGGTGTTAACAAGGTCCCAGCATTCTTCCAATGATGTTGCTGCACTTACCTCCACACCTGCATATTTTCCTGCCTTCATTGAGTCAACAGTCATAGGTGTATGCCATAACCATGGTGTAGATATTATCACTGCATCTACATCCTTTTCCTGTATGAGATTCTGGTAGTCGTAGTCTCCATCACCAAATAATTTGGCTTTTGATAAACCGGCATCTGTAATTATCTGCTGGGCTAAATCAAGTCTTAGTGGATTTATATCACACAGAGCAGTTATTTCAACATCCTGGCGACTAATGCAGTTTTTGAGATGCAAAACTCCTCTTAATCCTAAACCAATGAAACCAATTCTCACCTTGGATTCCTTTTGTTTTTTTCCAAATGCGATATTAGGAGCCATGGCAAGGCCTATACCCCCCACAGCTGCTGTTTTTATAAAATTTCTTCTGTTGTTCTTCATGCGTTGGAAATTAAGATTTGCATTCAAAAATAACTAATTTTGCTCCGTTGTTCCAATTTAAGACATAATGAATTCATTGTACCCTTTAAAATTCAAACCCATCTTCAAAGATAAAATATGGGGTGGACAAAAAATTAAAACTGAGCTTGGCCTTGATTACGGTAATCTACCGAACTGCGGTGAAGCATGGATGGTTTCTGGGGTTAAAGGAAATCTTTCTGTTGTTAGTAATGGCTTTCTAAAAAACAATGAACTAAATGAACTTGTTGAAATTTACATGGCAGATCTTGTTGGCGAAAAGGTTTTTGATAGGTTTGGAGAAGAATTCCCTCTTCTAATAAAATTTATTGATGCAAATGACTGGTTATCCATACAAGTTCATCCTGATGACAAGCTTGCAAAAGCTAGGAAAGTCGGTAATGGTAAAACTGAAATGTGGTATACTCTGGGAGCGGATAAAACAACAAAGTTAATAAGCGGGTTTAATAGAGAGATGGATAAAACATCATATCTAGATCACTTAAAAAAAGGATCGATTAAGGAAATCATGAATTTTGAAGATGTAAATAAAGGAGATGTTTTCTTTATGCCCGCTGGAAGAGTTCATGCAATTGGTCCGGGTATGCTTCTTGCAGAAATACAACAAACTTCGGATACTACATACAGAATATATGATTGGGACCGAATAGGTGTAGATGGGCATCCTCGCGAGTTGCATAATGAAGAGGCTATTGATGCAATTGATTTTAAGAAATATGATAAGTATAAGACCGATTATGATATAGAAATGAACATCCCTTCAAAGGTTGTCGATTGCGATAAGTTCACAACCAACGTGCTTGAATTTGACAAGCCAATTACAAAGGATATTGAAGCTTTAGACTCTTTTATCATTTATATTGCCATTGAAGGAAAAAGCATTTTAGTATGGGAAAATGGTGAGGTTAATCTAAACCTTGGCGAAGCAATACTTGTTCCTGCTTATTTAAGCGAAATTAGCCTTGTCCCAAAAACAACATCAAGGTTACTCGAGGTATTCCTTTAGAACAATAAAATGAGATTATTATACTTCAAATAACACAATATTTTTGAAGTTACTTTCTCTTGTTTTAGACTGCCATTAAATAATTATATTTGCTCCTTAATTTAACTATGCAACAAATCTTGGTTATAAGTTGTCTTTCATTTTCAACCATTAATTGAACTTATTTAGCATGAAAAGAATCGTTTTAGTATTTTGTACACTATTATTCTGCGGATATGTAACATCCCAGGATTTAAATAAACGAAATAATCTCCCATCGATTAATATCAAGAATTTGGAAGGTGAAACTTTCAACACAAAAGAAATTTCCAATGACGGTAAACCCATAATAATAAGCTTCTGGGCATTGTGGTGCAAACCATGCAAAAAAGAACTTGATGCTTACAATGATAATTATGACGATTGGCAGGAAGAAACTGGTGTTGAGATTATCGCAGTATCAATTGATGATGCTAGATCAACTGCAAAAGTTCTCCCCTACGTTAGTGGTAAAGATTGGGACTTTGAAGTTTTACTAGATCCCAACGGAGACTTTAAAAGAGCAATGAGTGTAAATATGATTCCACATACTTTTATCCTTAATGGAGCAGGTGAAATTGTATACCAACACACTTCATATTATGAAGGCCTCGAAGATGAGATTTATGAGATTGTTGAAAAAGTTGCTTCTGGTGAGAATATATCAGGCAATAATTAATCAATTTGTTTAAAAAACCCTTTATGAAAAAAGCATTAGCTTTAATCGTATTATCGTTTTTATTTACACCCATGGTTAAAGCACAAGGCTTTCTATCAAAGTCTGAAGTTCATGGAAACTTTGAGTTAGATGGCATGTATTATCAGGCTGATGATGCTCTGGGAATTACTGATTCTATTATTAATGGTAATGAATTTGGCTTCAATGGTTTTGCAGATATTATCTATACTCTAGGAAATTTTTCGGCTGGTCTCAGGTATGAAGCATATTTACCTCCAATAGCTGGTTTTGACAGGAATTTAGATGGACAAGGTATAGCAAATTTATGGGCATCCTATACAACAGATAGGTTTAGTATTACAATTGGCGATTTTTATGAACAATTTGGCAATGGATTAACCCTTCGCACATATACTGAATGGAGTTTAGGATACGACAATGCCTTGAAAGGAGCCAGGTTTGTTTTTTCACCCATAGACGGAATTATTCTAAAAGGAGTTTATGGAGTTCAGAGGTATTTTTGGACAAAGTATGAGAATAATAATCGAGGAATAGTTAAGGGGTTTGATGCTGAAATAAACCTCAACGATGTTTTTAACGGAATGTCTGATTCAAAAATTAAACTCACCCTTGGAGGAAGTGCCGTAAGTAAATATCAAAGTGATCAAAATCCATTCTATAAAATGCCTAAGAATGTTGCTGCTTTCGCAGGAAGGTTTAACCTTGGTATCAATAAATTTAATTTTTCTTCCGAATACGCATACAAAATTAATGACCCTTCTGCCATCAACAATTATATTTATAAGCCAGGTGCTGCTTTCATATTCTCAGGTTCATATTCCACAAAAGGACTAGGTATTTATGCTCAGTTTAAACGTGTTGACAATATGAGTTATAAGTCGGATCAAGCTGTTACATCAAATGCTTTGGACATAAACTTTCTCCCACCACTAATTGAGGCACATACTTATATGCTAGCTGCAATGTATCCATACGCTACACAGCCAAATGGCGAGATTGGGTTTCAAATAGCTATAAATTATAAAGTGCCCAAGAAAAGTAAAATCGGTGGTAAATATGGTATGGGAGTGAGTATTAATTATTCTCAAATGAATAATATCGATCGCTCTGCTCCAAATGACACTGCCTACATAGGTCAGAGTGGCACCATGGGTTGGAATTCAGATTTTTTCAAATTTGGAAAACAAATTTTTAATAGAGATCTTACAATTGAAATTGATAAAAAATTCAATAAGAAATTCAAAAGTACATTTAAATATATCTATCAGAAGTACGATATTGCAACAATACAAGGCCATACGGGCGAACCCATTGTGAATGCAAATATTGCCATAATAGATATGACATATAAGTTGACTTCCAAGAAAGCTCTCAGATGGGAATTACAAGGTTTATGGACAAAAGAAGATAAAGGTGATTGGGCAGCCGCATTGATTGAGTACACTGTTTCTCCTCATTGGTTTATTACAATTGCTGACCAATATAACTATGGTAATAAGCACAGTAACGAAAAAATCCATTACTACACAGGTTCATTTGGTTATACCCTAAATACTATGAGAATTGCTCTAACTTATGGTAGACAAAGAGAAGGTGTTGTTTGTGTTGGTGGAGTTTGCAGACAAGTACCTGCCTCAAATGGATTTTCTCTAACCATCAGTGGCAGCTTCTAAAAACTAATTACTATGAAAATAAGATACATAATTCTGGTAGTTTTGATTTTTGCAGTTTCTTTTAACTCATGTGATAAGGTTGATGCTCCATTTATCGAATCCAGAGATTACTGTAATGGTAATAAAAAGGTTTTAATTGAAGACTACACAGGACATGGGTGCGTAAATTGTCCAGGCGCAGCTGTTTTAGCACAGGAACTCAAGGAAATATTTTGTGGTAGAGCTGTTATAATTGCTGTTCATGCTGGTTATTTTGCTCAACCAGATTTCGAAAATAACCCTGTCTTTGCTGCAAACTTTACCACAGAGGCAGGTAATGAATGGGATACTTATTTTGGTAATTCGGCAAAAGGTAATCCCAATGGATTAATTGATAGAGTGCGGGTAAATGATAGCTATGTTATATATCCTCAAAGCTGGGCAGAAGTTGCTGATCCATTATTGATGGAGCCAGCAGAAGCATTTATTACAATTAATAATGATTTTAATGTTAGCAACAACACCCTATCAACAAATATAAAAACAGAGTTCCAACAAGATATCGAAGGGTCTTTTAAAGTAATCGTTTGTATTACTCAAGACAATATTATTGCTCCTCAAAAAAATAATGATCCTGAAATAGGTGCTACTCCCATTGATTCAACTTATGTTCATAACCATGTCTTAAGAGGCACTTTAAATGGTTCCTGGGGCGAATATGTGAGTACAACAGGTGCCGTTGCTATGAATGAGGTTTATGAAAAAACCTATGATATAGAATTTCCCACAAGCTGGATTGCTGAGGATTGCCATGTGGTGGCTTTCGTTTACAACGAATCTAACAAACAAGTATTGCAGGCAGAAGAAATTTCTGTTTTAGATTAGGGTTTCAACCTTTTATTTGGATATTTTCTCCGAATCCAATCAATTAATTAATTCTCTTAGTTAACTTTGATTCACATACCCAAAAAATGTGGACCACTGATTTTCTTAACCTTTTCTTTCCCAGATTATGTAATGCCTGCGGGGAGTTACTCATTAAAAGTGAGAAAATAATATGCCTACATTGCTTATATAGACTGCCAAAAACAAATTTCCATAAACATATTGACAATCCCATTTCAAGGGTGTTTTGGGGTCGAGTTGATATCCATTCTGCAACAGCATTTTTATTTTTCAGCAAAGGAGGTAAAGTACAAAAGTTGATGCACAAGCTAAAGTATAATGGCAATCAAGAAACTGGAAGGTGGCTCGGTTATTTATTTGGAAATGAATTAATGGATAGCGAAATATATTCAGATGTTAACATTATTATACCGGTCCCATTGCATAAGAGTAAACTCAGAAAGCGCGGTTACAATCAGAGTGATAGTATTTCAGAAGGCATAAGTAAAGCCATGAATGTGGAATTTACAAGCACCTCACTTGTTAAAATAGAAAGAACAGAAACACAAACTAGAAAGTCAAGGTATAATCGCTGGAAGAATGTAAGAGGAAAATTCGGAATCATGAACCCTCATAAACTTGAAGGAAAGCATATTCTATTGGTTGACGATGTTCTTACCACAGGCGCTACATTGGAATCATGTGCACAAACTTTACTAGAAATTCCCAATGTTAAAATTAGTATGGCAACTCTTGCATATGCTCTGGTGTAGCTGGTATTGTATCATTGGCCCTACCCATTTGAGTCATAACCCTATTATATTCTCTTCTATTCTTTATTAATTTGCGTTGCAACCTTGCACTATTATTAAACACATCATACAATGCCTGGATCGGACCCTTAAATGACATTGGTTGTGGACTTTTATAGAGCAATTCCGTTCCAGACCAATCTGGGTAAAACTGTGTTAGATCAATGGGCCTCATCTCAATAACAATCTGTTTCATGGTAGCATAATCGAAATAACCTCTTATAACAACTTCATTTATGGAAATGGTATCCTTTGGTATGTATATTGGCACAACGCTGTCTTCCACAAAGAAACTATTATCCATTTGGACTATAATAGGCCTGAATCCGATTGATGTTATCAGTATAGAATCATTATTTTGAACATAGAGTTTGAATCTTCCTTCTTGATTACTAATGGTACCCCACTTATTAAATTTACTTATAATATGGGCATTATGAATCGGTAATAAACTATCAGCAGTTAGGATAACCCCATCCAATACTCTGATACTATCATTGGTTGATTGCGACCTGACGTCATTACTTTTTATCATAAATAATATGATAAAGAATGTGATCCCCAATGATAATTTGATGTACCTGAGCAAATCCATTTGATGATAATAATTTTCAGGAAACGAATATAAAGCATAAATTATCATCTAAAATATAAAAGGGTCGAAGTCGTATCAATAAAAAGTTAAAAAATTAAAAAACCTCAAAACAACTTACTTTATTAAACAATGAATTTATTTACAATATTTTTCTTCTAATAAGACATAAGTTTAATGGATGTCTTTTGGCTATTTGCAACTATAGTTACAATATAGATGCCTGGATTTTTAAAACCAAATGGAATTGTTTCCTTTTTGGAATTAACTTCATTCTTATATATAACCTTTCCTGAGATATCTGTGATAAGTATTGCCATATCACTTCTATTTTGAAGTTTGACCTCGATACTACATAAATCTCTATTGTAGATTATTGAAGTATTACCCTCTGTTACTTCATCTCTTCCAACTGTGTATAGGTAACATGTATTATATTCAGGATTTTCATAAACTTTTTCACCTCCCTCATATTGACATAGTAGTGCATAAAAGCCGCATAAGCCACCATAAATGCTCATACTACTATTTAAAACTCCGGCTATACTTCCTATTCCCCTTAACCAATAATCACTTTCCTGGTATTCGCTACTAACCATTCGCCATCTCTCACGCAGGTCATCTGCTACAGTTATTGTATCAATCTCTAAAAGATGCAGCCATACTTCTCCTACAGCTCGGGGATTATTTACCAGAACAGAGTCTCCAATTTCTAGATTAAAATCGTAAATCAACCCTTCATCACCAAACATTTGGCGGTAGTATACTCGATTATTTTCTTCACGTATAAAAGCACCATAGAAATTCCAAATTTCATGATTTTCATCCTCTGATATCCATACTTTCTTGTAGGTTAAGGAATTTATTATTGTGTCTTCTTCAAATCTATAAAAGTCAGTAGAAAATTCACTCCCCCACTCGTGACAGTGTTCTTCCATACATGACCATAACTTAGCAGGATCTACTATTTCTTGTGATCTTGACACAAAAGAAAAAGTAAAGATTATGGTTAGTGTTAATAGTTGTTTCATTTGCTTGTTTTGAGTTGTAATGCAAATATAATGAAAGTAAAACATCTAATAATTGTTACTATTATTAATTAACTTGCAAATTGGGAATAAATGAGATGTAACGATTGTCAAAGTTAAGTGAGAGTGGAAAAGTTAAGACCTGATAATGATTATGATTTAGAACTTATTCAAAAGTCAATAGATGGAGATATGGATTCCTTTAAGCAAATAGTTGAAAAATATCAAAATAAAGTGGCAAGGGTTACAACGTCCATGCTTGGTAGAAGTTATGAAGCTGAGGATGTGGGTCAAGAAGTCTTCATAAGATTTCATAATTCAATCTCTAAGTTCAAGGGAGACTCGAATCTGGGTACATATCTTGTGCGCATTGCAATAAACCTGTGTCTTAACTCAATAAAGAAAGAAAATAAATTCAAAACCTCTTCCTTAAGTAATGGGAATGACCTTAGTTTAGGTGGTGATGAAGAAACTAAAAATGATATTGCTAGCTTAATTAATCATGCATTATGTAGTTTGAAACCTGAGTTCAGAAGCGTTGTTGTATTGAGAAATATTGAAGGATACACAACAAAAGAAACCGCAGCAATTTTAGAAATCCCTCAAGGAACTGTTCTTTCGCGTCTTTCAAGAGGACATGATAAGCTCCGAGAAATTATTATAAAACTAGAACAAATATGAATAAATTAGATGCAATAACCGAGGAACTATCTAAATACAATGCTACATTTAATGATGGATTTTCTTCACATGTAATTGAAAAAATTCAAGATAGAAAATCAAATGGAAGTGTTGATATCATGAAAATTACCCAATGGGTAACCTTGTCAGGTATTGCATCAGTATCTTTATTACTATTAATGATATATTTTACAGAAGGTTCACTCAACATGGATGCAGTTGTTGGTCTTATTAATTATTCACCTGATGAACCTTTATTGACATCACTAACATTATAAAACAATATGAAAAAAAGTGTTCAAACTACTGGTTTGCTAATCCTTACATTTGTTATTGGAATGGCAATAGGATTTTTGGTTAATGGAATAATAATTAGCCATAGAATAGATAAAATGAAATCATATTATAATAATACTGGTTTTTCAAAAGAAATAATGAGGGTAATTAAACCAACAGAGGAACAAAGAGATACTCTTTCTGTGGTGCTAAGAGCCTATGCCAGGGAGAATAGAGAGTTAATTGGGGAATATCGCAAAGGACAGAACGAACTCTTTGAACAGCATAAAATTGAACTCCAAGGTATACTAACAGAAAAACAGGTTCAGCGGCTAGAAAGACATTATAAAAGACAAAAGCGCTTTATTAAAAACCACAGTAACAAGAAAAACACTCGAAAAAAACGATAAAGGATAACTTAATCGTATAAAATATTTGCCATTAACTGACCTCTGATTTATTATTGTCAATGATTAGTTATATTTTTGACATACATAAAACTTTCACAATGGCAGAATTAAAAAGAACCTTTGACATATTAACAGCCGCAGAGCAGAACTTTAACAAAGAAGTTTCATTATCGGTAAAACGTAATAACAGATGGGAAAATTTCTCAACCAACGATTACAGGAAAAATGTTGATAAGTTTAGCCTTGGGTTGCTTGCCATGGGTTATAATAAAGGAGATAAGATTGCTACTGTCTCGAACAATAGACCCGAGTGGAATTTCATAGATTTTGGCATGAGTCAGATAGGTTGTGTTCATGTTGGAATTTATCCCACTATCAGCGAAAAGGAATATCTTCATATTTTATCCCACTCTGATTCAAGAATTCTGATAGTTTCCGACAAAGATTTATACGACAAACTGTATCCAATTTTCAAAAAAACATCAAATCTTGAGGAAATTTATACAATTGATGATGTAGAAGGTGCAAAAAACTGGAGTGAAATTTTAAAATTGGGGGAAGTAAAGAGAGAGGAATATAAAGATTTACTTATATCTAGACGAGATGATGTTAAACCCGACGATCTTCTTACCATTATATACACATCTGGAACCACAGGCCTATCAAAGGGAGTTATGCTATCACATAATAATGTGGTTAGCAACCTATTATTGGCACACAGAGTGACTGGGTATTTAAATTCAAATGATAGAGCATTAAGTTTTCTTCCATTATCTCATATTTTGGAGAGGGTTGGTAATTATTTGTGGCAAACACTTGGTATCTCAATTTACTACGCAGAGAACTTGGAAACCATCGGCGAAGATATGCGTGATATAAATGTGAATGTATTTATCACAGTACCAAGAGTGTTTGAAAAAATATATGATAAGATTATCAATATGGGAAGAGAATTGTCATTAATAAAAAAGACATTATTCTTTTGGGCCGTTAAGGTAGGAAACAAATTTGATCCTGATCCATCAAAAAGAAGTGCCCTGTATAATCTAAAGCTTAAAATTGCTAATAAACTGATTTTTAGTAAATGGAGAGATGCCTTTGGTGGAGAGCTAAAGGGAGTAATAAGCGGAGGTGCCGCACTTCAACCCCGGCTAGCAAGAATATTTTGGTCGGCTAATATAATTGTACAAGAAGGATATGGCCTTACAGAAACTTCGCCCCTAATATCTGCTAACATGCCATCGTTTCCTGGAGTAAGATTTGGTAGTGTTGGAGTTGTTCCACCCGAATTAGAGGTTATGATTGCAGAAGACGGAGAAATTCTTGAAAGAGGACCAAATCTTATGATTGGATACTATAAAGACCCGGAGAAAACCAATGAGGCTATTGATAAGGATGGGTGGTTCCATACTGGCGATATAGGAACACTTGATGAAGATCGAATGCTAACTATAACAGATAGGAAAAAAGAGATTTTTAAGCTGTCAGGTGGTAAATATGTTGCTCCTCAGCAGGTTGAAAACCTATTCAAAGAATCCCAATTCATTGAGCAAATAATAGTTATTGGTGAGAATAAAAGGTTTACCGCAGCAATAATAGTTCCTGATTTTGAATTTTTACATAACTGGTGTACAATTCATCAAGTAAGATATCGTGATAATGACGACTTGATTACACAAAAAATCATCATTGAAAGATTTCAGAAAGAATTGGACAAATATAACCCCGAACTTGATCATGTTGCACAAATTAAAGTGTTCAAGCTTGTGATGGATAATTGGACTCCCGAGAATGGACTACTATCTCCTACTCAGAAACTTAAACGCAAAGCCGTTCAGAGTAAATACCAGCATATTATTACCGAAGTTTACTCCTAGTTTCTGCTGATTTAGGAAATCTTAAATTAGATTAAAAAAAGCATTGTTTGTATTAGATAGCTTATATTTGCACAATATTAATGACTTGTGAAAAAGATAATTTTAAATATTATTAGCTTTCTGACCGCTGTTATTTTTCTAATATCAACATCGGGCTTTACCATTTATGGTCATCACTGTTGTCATGATGAAATAAGTTACTCCGTTGTAATTGAGAATACCGACCACGATGGAGCAGAATTTGATTGTAATCAATTAAAAGATATTAATTCTTGTTGCTATGAAAAATACTCTTGTTCGACAAAAACTGAGCAAAACTATGGCTCATGTAATAATTTCGAGCAATTTGTGATAGCAGACATAACTCTAGCAGGAACGATTTCAATAAATACTTTGGAGATACAGAGCATAGATTTGCTCAACATTTTATCAAGTAAAAAATACAATTGTTCCGATGAATTAACCGATCATATTTATGATAATCAAGTTATCAATTACCCAAATCAGATACCTAAGCTGAGTAGGGTTATTTTCTTTAACACCCTGAAAATATTACCTGATCCTTTTTCTTAAAACGCCTTAGTCCTTCCTGGATTAATATTAACGAGTGAATTTTTTCACTCGACTCACTAATATTTTAAAAGTTTAAATTAAATGAAAAGGATATTAATAGTAATATTTGTAGTACTATCAATAGTTTGTTCCATAAATGCCCAAAGCGTATCAGGTAGCATTTTTGAAATGGAAAATAATAATAAAATTCCACTAATTGGCGCAACTATAAAGCAGTACAAAACTACAAATGGCGTTGTTGCAGATGACAAAGGTCAATTTATACTGGAACTAATACCTAATAAATCAAATAAGATTATAGTATCATTCGTGGGATATGAAAATGATACCATCGATTTAAGCGGTTCTAACAAAACCGATCTTACCATTATTATGAATAATCAGAAGATATTAGGTGAGGTTGTTGTTAAAGGACGCAGAAAAGGATCATCAATTTCCAGAACAAAGACAAGGTCTGTAGTCAACATAAATGAAAATGAACTACAAAAAGCTGCATGTTGCAACCTAAGTGAAAGTTTTGAGAATAGTGCTACCGTTGATGTAAGTTATAGCGATGCCATAACTGGTGCAAAACAAATTCAAATGTTGGGATTAGCAGGTATATATACTCAATTTCTAACCGAGAACATTCCTAATATGAGAGGTCTTGCAGCACCATGGGGACTAGGATATATTCCAGGTAGCTGGATGAGTTCGATACAAGTTTCAAAAGGAACATCCTCAGTGATAAATGGTAATGAAAGTATGGCAGGCCAAATAAACATTGAGTTAAAAAAATCCAATGCTGGTCAAAAATTTTTCCTAAACCTATACGGAAATCATATGGGCAAAGTGGAAGGCAATAGCAATGTGCGATTTAACCTTTCGGATAAATGGACTACAGCAATATTGGCGCATGTTGAAGAAATGTCATTTAAACATGATAACAATGGAGATTCATTTATTGATGACCCTCTCATTAGCCAAATAAATCTATTCAACAGATATAGATATATCAACAATGCATTCAGAATGCAATTTGGGTTCAAATATCTTTCGGAGAACCGGAAGGGGGGTCAGATGGTATTCGATGCAGATAAACCACATAGTATAGAAAATGGCTACGGGGTTGGTGTTAAAACAAATAGAGTAGAGGGATTTTTGAAGATAGCTATATTAAGTAAGAATAAGGATCTTACAAATATCGGATTACAGAATCAATTTGTTATACATGACCAGAACTCTTTTTTTGGTTTAAATATATATAATGCCAAGCAATTCTCATATTATGGAAATTTCATGTTTCAATCATATTTTATAAGTTCTCAAAATCAGTATACCACAGGAATAAGCATAAATTATGATGACTACAATGAAGTTTTGAATGATAGTACTTTTGGTAGATCTGAACTCTCTGTTGGTGGGTTCTTTCAGTACACATATTCAAACTATCGTAATCTTAATATTATTGCCGGAGTAAGGCTAGATAACAATAATATTTATGGGCTTTTATTTACTCCCCGTCTACATTTAAAATATAATATTGATGAGCAAAATGCAATCAGGATAGGTGCAGGTAAAGGATATAGGTCTCCTAATTTAATCGCGGAAAACACTTCATTGCTTGCAACTTCAAAAAAAATCATAATAACAGAAACTCCCGAAATAGAATCATCATGGAACTTTGGAATTAGCTACACTTCTTACATAAAAATTAACGCACGAGAGCTAACTGTTACCGCTGATTATTTTAGAACACAATTCATAAATCAGATTGTAGTAGACCGGGATAATGATCCTTTCATAGTATACATGTATAATCTAGATGGTATATCATTCTCCAACAGCTTTCAAATTGAAACATCATACGAATTATTCAAAAACTTAGAGGCTAAATTGGCATTCAGATACAATGATGTTAAAACCACAATCAGTGATAAACTGGTTGAGAAACCATTGATGAATAAATTTAAGGGGTTATTAGCATTATCATATCAAACCCCTTATAAAAAATGGCAGTTTGATTTAAATATTCAAGTCATTGGAAATCAAAGATTACCCAATACTGAATTTAATCCCCCACAATATCAACTTGGGGATTATGCTCCTAATTATGCTCTAATTAATTTGCAAATAACGAGATATATTAAAAACTTTGATATTTATATTGGAGTTGAAAATCTTGGAAATTACAGACAAACTAATCCAATTATTTCACCAGAAGATCCTTTTGGAGAATACTTCGACAGCTCAATTATTTGGGGTCCAATTTCAGGAATTAAAGTATTTGGTGGTATAAGATTTACAATCAATCCAGAAGAAGAAGAATAAAAATTTAAATATAAAAAGATGAAATCAAAAATTATAATGCTAACATTAACAACAATCTTTATGCTAACGGGTTTGCAATCTCAGGAAACTGAAAAGAAGAAAAAACAACTTGTTACTGTTGAAATTCAAACCTCGGCCGTTTGTGGAATGTGTAAAGAAAAGCTTGAACATGACCTCGCTTTTGAGAAAGGGGTAAAGGATGTTAATCTTGATAATGAAACCAAAATCATTACCATTAAGTTTAAAGAGGGTAAAACCACAAAAGAGAAAATAAAAATAGCAATTACTAAAGTTGGTTATGATGCTGACGAAATGATGGCAAATCAGAAAGCTCATGACAATTTACCCAAATGTTGCCAGAAGGGAGTACCTACACATTAATTATTTATTTCTAACCATATAGAGGTGCTGGAAATCAAAGCTGAAATCTATATTTGGGGATATACCCTCCATTGTAAAACTTATAGCTTTGCCATCTTTACTAAGATTAAATGATGCGAAAACATCGCAATTCATATCTCTGTAGTTCCATTTTACTGCAAAAGTATTAGCTTGATAGTATAACATCCTACCTTCAAGTTTTGGAGATTTAATGGATTTTATCCATAACTCTTTATCCTTTTCCCAAATTACCATTTCACCAAACCAATCATCACTATAGGAGCCTACATAATTATCATAATCTAAATTGTTAAGCTGTGCTTTATTAACTATTTCCCAAACACTTGCAACAACACTATCTCCATTTTGTTCACGACTTTTTATTCTTTCTGTCATTCTGCCAATCCAATCAACACTATCAATACCTATGTATGAATCAACAATTATATTTGGTATTGACATAAAACTATATCCTCCTGGATCAGCATTTGTTAGTACTACCACTCCCATCTTCAATTCAGGAATAAGAATAGTTTGAGATAACATACCTGGCATACCTCCTGTATGGCTAACAGTTATATATCCTGCAATATCCTTTATTCCCCAGCCCAGTCCATAGGAATAAAAGTGCGTATTATATGGTGTGTTTCCAATGATATTAAATCCACGATTAGTATATGGTTTCCACATTTCACCATGATTTTTTTTAGATATAAGTGGAACAGAATCATTAAGCGCACCATTATCAAGCTGCATTATCATCCATTTACTAAGATCATATACACTTGCATATATTCCTGCTGCTGAGGCAGCAACAGTAGCATCAAATTCATCAATCTGCATGAATTCTCCATCCACTAACGAGTGTGGTTTTGCTATATTATTTACATCTACTAATCTGCTAATTGTACCTGCTGATTCATTCATTCCTAGTGGAGACATTATTCTTTCCTCAACAAATTCACTCCATAACATACCTGTTTTTCGAACCACTATTTCTCCTGCAACTATATATAGAAGGTTATCATAATCGTATTTGGTTCTAAAGTCAGAAACAGGTGTTTGATATTGAAAACTGGTAATTATATCATCAATTGAGAAGCTATTGCCATCGGGGACCCACATTAAATCTCCAGCTCCCAGATCAAGTCCACTTCTATGTGTTAGCAAGTCTATTATAGTAAATTCAGCAGTAACATAAGAATTATACATTTTAAACTCAGGTATGTGCTCTACAACCTTATCATCCCAGTTTATGTATCCCTCATCCACAAGCAAAGCAAGAGATGCTGAGGTAAATGCCTTGCTATTTGAAGCAATGGAAAATCTTGTGTGGTTATCAACCTTATCACCAGTTATCATGGACGATATACCGTATCCTTTTGAATGTATAACTTCTCCATCCTTGACAACAGCGATAGCAATTCCAGCATGCTGATTGCTGTCCATGGCAACTTCAACTATTGAATCAATTTGTAATGTTGAAAATCCTTGAGCGAAGCTAGAACTAATAAAAGTCATGAACACAATTGTTAGAAGCATTGATTTAATGGAGGTCATGGAAAATATTTTAGATATCATAAATAACAAATGTATTGATAAAAGGAAGATGCAATTGTTTTATCAAAATAATTTTGAGAAATAGTAAACTAATTTACCTCAATTATTACAAAAATAACATGTATATTTTGTACTTTAGCAACTAGTATAAATACTATAATTTCAATGATGGAGAAAAGAAAATTTGCAGTAATTCTATCTGGTAGTGGTGTATTTGATGGTGCTGAAATACATGAGGCTACTCTTACTATGTTGGCCATTATGCGTCAAGGTGGCGAATATCAATGTTTTGCTCCAAACATAGCACAATATCATGTAATCAACCATATCACTGGTGATGAAATGGATGAATCTAGAAATGTTTTAGTAGAGTCTGCTCGAATTGCACGTGGAAAAATAAAACCATTGGATGAGTTTGATGGCAAAAATTTCGATGCTATAATTTTTGTGGGAGGTTTTGGTGCAGCTAAAAATTTATCCACTGTCGCATTTGATGGATCTGATGCCAGTATTAATGCAGATGTTGAATCATCAGTTAATCAAATGCTAGAATTAAAAAAGCCCATTGGCGCATTGTGTATTTCACCAGCATTCATAACAAAAATTATTGGTGACGTAAACGTAACTATCGGTAAGGATACCGGAACTGCTGAAGCAATTGAGGCAATGGGTGGAACACATGTAATTACTAATCACGGTGATGTAGTTGTAGATGAGGAAAAGCTGGTATTCACAACTCCATGCTATATGCTAGATGCAAATATTATGGATATAGATGATGGTGCTACTAACATCGTAAAAGCAATGATGGAAAAAATTAATTAATGAAATGATTTCTGAGCTTTTTAAAATTAAATACCCCATAATACAAGGTGGTATGATTTGGTGCAGTGGATGGAAACTTGCATCAGCTGTTAGTAATAGTGGCGGATTAGGTCTAATTGGAGCAGGAAGTATGTATCCTGATGTTCTCCATGAACACATTATTAAATGTAAGAAGGCAACATCCAAACCTTTCGGAGTTAATGTGCCTTTACTTTATCCCCAAACTGATGAAATAATTGATCTAATCATAAAAGAAAATATAAGAATTGTATTCACCTCAGCAGGAAATCCTAGTAAATATACTGGTAAGCTAAAGTCCAAAGGAATCAAAGTTGTTCATGTGGTTTCTAACTTGAGATTTGCTCTAAAAGCAGAAAAATCAGGCGTAGATGCAATAGTTGCAGAAGGGTTTGAGGCCGGCGGACATAATGGTTTTGAAGAAACCACAACCTTGGTATTAATACCAACTATCAAAGCTAAAGTGAGTATTCCTCTTATAGCAGCTGGTGGTATTGCATCAGGTGAATCGATGTATTCAGCGATGGCAATGGGTGCAGATGGTGTTCAGATAGGTAGTTTATTTGCTTCTTCCCATGAGTCATCCGCTCATGATAATTTTAAAAATGCAATAATAGAAGCATCGGATGGAAGCACATACCTTACTCTAAAGAAAGTTGTTCCTGTAAGGTTACTTAGAAATGAGTTTTTTGAACGAATTCAATCAGCAATTCTGGAAGGAAAAGACAAAGATGTGCTTACCAAGATGCTTGGTAAAGGCAGAGCAAAGATGGGCATGTTTGAAGGTGATTTAAAAGAAGGAGAATTAGAAGTGGGGCAAATTTCAGCCACCATAGACGAGAAAAAAACTGTGAGTCAGATTTTTTCTGATCTAATACTACAGTTCAACAATACCAAAGATAAAATGGATAAAATTGGTAGGATCTAATAATTAATATTAACTTAGGATTTTACTACAAAAAAATAATTATGTTTGCCAAAATGACCAATATATTAATCGTATGAATTTTGAATTTACCGAAGAACAATTAATGATAAAAGACGCTGCGCGTGATTACGCCCAGAGGGAACTCATCCAAGATGTAACCGAAAGAGATGAAAAATCTATATTTCCTGAAAAACACATAAAAAATCTTGCCGAACTCGGTTTTATGGGAATGATGGTAGATCCCGAATATGGTGGAAGTGGTATGGATACCATATCTTATGTGCTGGTAATGGAAGAACTATCAAAGGTGGATGCATCCGTTAGTGTAATTGTATCCGTTAATAATTCATTGGTATGTTTTGGGCTAAATAAATTTGGTTCGGAAGAGCAAAAACATAAATACCTCACTCCACTTGCCATGGGTGAAGTTATTGGTGCTTTTTTATTATCGGAACCAGAAGCAGGGTCAGATGCAACTCATCAACACACAACTGCTGAAGATAAGGGTGATTACTATCTTTTGAATGGAACAAAAAACTGGATTACCAGTGCAAACTCAGCGTCTACATATATTGTAATCGCTCAAACTTATCCTGAAAAACGGCACAAGGGAATAAATGCATTCATCGTAGAAAAAAATTCTCCTGGCATAAGTCTTGGACCACATGAGGATAAAATGGGAATGAGAAGTTCAGATACTCATTCTGTTATGTTCACTGATGTAAAAGTACCCAAAGAAAATCGTATAGGTAAAGATGGGTTTGGTTTTAAGTTTGCAATGAAAGTTTTAGAAGCGGGAAGGATAGGAATAGCTGCTCAGGCATTAGGCCTGGCAAGTGGTGCTTTGGAAAGAGCTACTGCATATTCGAAAGAACGTAAAGCATTTGGAACCGAATTAGCAAATCATCAATCAGTTGCCTTTAAGCTTGCAGATATGGCTGTAAAAATTGAAAATGCACGTAACTTATGCTTGAAAGCAGCCTGGCTAAAGGACAATAACAAACAAATAACCATTGCCAGTGCAATGGCAAAACAATATTCCGCAGACATGGCAATGGAAGTTACAACTGAGGCCGTACAAATACATGGAGGATATGGTTATGTAAAGGAATATCATGTAGAAAGATTAATGCGTGAGGCCAAACTCACACAAATCTATGAAGGAACTTCTGAGGTTCAGAAAATAGTTATTTCAAGAGATGTACTCAAGGATTAAGTAGGAGCTCCATTATCCTTTTGATTTTTAATATTTTTCCCATTTTTAGATATTGTTCAATCAATTTTTTTGCGATATTTGATAGCCTATATTACATTCAAAAAAATCTAGTTAAATAATCATATAATTTAGTGATCATGAAAATATTAGTATTAATCAGTAATGTACCTGATACTACGACGAAAATTCGTTTTACAGGCGACAATACTGCATTTGATGATTCAGGAGTTCAATGGATCATAAATCCTTGGGATGAGTTGGCACTAACTCGAGCAGTAGAGTTAAAAGAAGCTGGTGGTGTTGACAAAATAACTGTTGCAAATGTTGGTGAAAAATCCACCGAGGCAACTTTGAGAAAAGCTTTGGCAGTTGGAGCTGATGATGCGATTAGAATTGATACTACTGCCAATGATGCCTTCTATGTTGCCGCCCAATTGGCCGAGGTTGCAAAAGATTATGATCTAATATTGGCGGGCATAGAAGCTTCTGATTATAATGGTAACGCAGTGGGTGGTATGCTAGCAGAAATGTTAGATTTCAATTCTGTATCAGCTGTTTCAGGAATAGAGCTGGAGGAATCCAACTTCAAAATTACCAGGGAAGTTGATGGAGGATCTCAAGTGATCAGTATAGGTGGTCCTCTGGTGGCAATTGTTCAAAAGGGAATTGCAAAAGAACCTCGTATTCCAGCCATGCGCGGAATAATGATGGCTCGTAAAAAACCTCTAAGTACTAAGGAACCAGTGGAAGGGGTTAATAAAACTCAGATGATTAGCTTTGAATTACCACCACCAAAAACAGCATGCAAATTAATAGATGAAGAGAATGCCAATGAGGTTATTACTCTTCTCCATGAAGAAGCTAAGGTTCTTTAGTAAAACAATTATAAAATCAAGAAAAATGTCAATATTAGTATATACAGAAAATTGGGATGGTAAGTTTAAGAACCTTAGTTTCGAACTGGTATCTTATGCTCATGCCATTGCCAAAGAAATTAATTCAACAGTAACAGCAGTATCACTTGGCAAAGTAACTGACGATGAACTTCTGAAATTGGGTAAATATGGTGCTACAAAAGTTCTAAATGTTGATGATGAAAGATTTAATTCAATAGATAATAGAGCTACTGCAAAAGCTATTAGCTCAGCTGCAAAAAGTGAAAATTCGAGCATTGTAATTTTTGCAAACAATAATGTTGGTAAAGCAATAGCTCCCAGAACAGCCATCAAACTGGATGCTGGATTAGTTTCCGGAGTAACTTCACTCCCACTTTCAATGAACCCATTTGTGGTAAAGAAAAAAGTATTCACAAGCAAGGCCATTGCTAATGTGCAAATAAATTCTGATACTAAAGTAATCACTCTTGCCCAAAATAGCTACGATATTATTGATGTAGGACAAAGTGCTACCATTGAAACTTTTGATCCAGGTATTGACGATGCTGATTTTTCAACTTCAGTCATTGAAACAAATAAAGTTAGTGGGAAAGTTCTTCTTTCGGATGCTGAAATTGTTGTTTCGGGAGGTCGCGGAATGAAAAGTGGTGATAATTGGGGAGGACTTGAAGAACTGGCAGATTTGTTGGGGGCAGGATTGGCTTGTTCAAGGCCTGTTTCCGATGAAGGATGGAGATCCCACTCAGAACATGTTGGACAAACTGGAGTAATGATTGCTCCTAATTTATACTTTGCCTTTGGCATATCAGGAGCAATCCAACACCTAGGAGGAGTTAGTTCTTCAAAGGTTATTGTGGCTGTAAACAAGGATCCAGAAGCTCCAATTTTTGAAGCGGCAGATTATGGTATTGTTGGTGATGTTAATGTGGTTATTCCAAAATTTATTGAAGCTGTAAAGGCACTTTAAAAACGTTGATTGTATTTTAAAACCTGATTACATTTTTAGGGTCAGGTTTTTTAATCTTAAATTTGGTGTTTTAAACTGAAAGTAATGATAGAAATATATCACAATCCTAGATGTCGTAAATCAAGAGCCGGATTGCAATATCTTCGTGATAATGATTATCAGTTTAGGGTTATTGAATACTTGAAAGAACCATTGGATTCCAATAGCTTTGGTAAATTATTGAGAAAACTTGGGAAAAGACCCACAGAAATGATAAGGACAAACGAATCTATTTTCAAATCTAACTATAAGGGTAAAGAGTTTTCGGATGATCAGTGGATAAAAATAATGGTTGAAAATCCAAAACTAATTAAGAGACCCATTGTTGTAAAAGACGATGAAGCAATATGGGCTGACCCTTCAGATTTACTAATGTCATTTTTGGATTAGAGATACTAAAATGAAATTAATCGGGAAACCGTTTAATCAGATATAACTTCAAATCTAGTGAAATGAAATATAGAATTGAGCATGATACCATGGGAGATGTGCAAGTTCCTGCTGAGAAGTATTGGGGAGCACAAACTCAGAGATCAAAAATGAATTTCAAAATTGGCCCTGAAGGTTCCATGCCTGAAGAGATAATAGCTGCTTTTGCTTATCTAAAAAAGGCTGCTGCCATCACAAATTGCGAATTGGGAGTTCTATCCAATGAAAAATCAGAATTGATTGGAAAGGCCTGTGATGATATTTTAGAAGGTAACCTTGAAGGAAATTTCCCATTGGTTATTTGGCAAACAGGATCAGGTACCCAATCTAATATGAACATGAACGAGGTTATTGCCAATAGAGGACATGTTATAAACGGGGGCAAACTCGACGACAATGATAAAGTATTACATCCAAATGATGATGTAAATAAATCGCAATCTTCCAATGATACATTTCCCACGGCAATGCACATCGCTGCATATAAATTAATTGTTGAGAACACCATTCCTGGTCTTGAAATGCTCAGAGATGCTCTTGATGAAAAAGCATCCTCATTCAAAGATATTGTAAAAACAGGTCGTACCCACCTAATGGATGCTACTCCATTAACTCTTGGACAAGAGTTTTCTGGTTATGTTGCTCAGCTAGATTTTGGACTTAAAGCACTTTCAAATACTCTACCTCATCTAACGGAGCTTGCATTGGGAGGAACTGCTGTGGGAACTGGTTTGAATACTCCTGATAACTATGATACTAAAGTTGCTGAAAGCATTGCATCATTAACAGGATATCCCTTTGTTACCGCAAAAAATAAGTTTGAAGCATTATCAGCTCATGATGCAATTGTTGAAACATCAGGCGCTCTCAAGCAGATTGCAGTTAGCCTAATGCACATAGGTAATAATATCCGTGCATTAGCATCAGGGCCTCGTTGCAGTATAGGTGAGGTTCAGCTACCTGCCAATGAACCTGGGTCAAGTATTATGCCTGGCAAAGTAAACCCAACTCAAAATGAGGCCATAACAATGGTTTGTGCTCAAGTTATTGGTAATGATACCGCAATTTCAATTGGAGGAATGCAAGGGCATTTTCAATTAAATGTATTTAAACCTGTCATGATAGCTAACCTTCTTCAATCAGCAAGACTTATAGGCGATGCTTGTGTTTCTTTTACCAATAATGCAGTAATAGGTATTGAAGCTAATCATCCCGTATTAAAGGAGAAACTTGATAACTCGTTGATGCTAATTACAGCTCTCAATACTCACATTGGTTATGAAAATGCTGCTAAAATTGCAAAAAAAGCACACTCAGAAGGCACAACATTGCGACAAGCAGCACTTGAGCTTGGATTTATGGACGATAAAAAATTCACAGAATTAGTAGATCCAAAAAAGATGATTTAATTATCAGCAAAAAACTATGGTGATATGGATAAGCCTGTAATTATTCAGAAAAGATCTCTTAAACTTGAGATGGATCCAGGCACCTATTTTTGGTGTGCATGCGGTAAAAGTAAGGATCAACCATTTTGTGATGGCTCACATAAAGGCACCAAGTTCATGCCGGAGGAAGTGGTAATTGAAGAAAAGCAGATATTCCCCTGGTGCATGTGTAGATATAGTGATAAAGGTGCAAGGTGCGACAATAAACACAGAGAGCTAATTTAATCTCGTTATAAAATTATTGTTCCCGCATATGAATCGATGAATCTTTTAATATTAGGTCCTTACATCTAAAAATAAAAATTCTTTTAGCAATTTCACCTCCCCTTATAACGTCTATGGTATCAGATGGAGTAACACTCTCAAAGTTTCTATAAATTATAGAGTCGGGTAAATTAAACTCCCTGCTATCAGTGATATAATATGCATCCGTTCCTTCAATAAATCCACCACGTTCCTCATTTATCCAAGCATATTTATGAATATCTGTTAGTTTGCCAAGAGCAAGAGCATTCATCCCTACTTTACGAGCAAAATAATATTCATAATTTGCCAAGGGAAACCATTTTGAACCAACCATAAAACTGTTATTATCCATCACTCCTGTTCTTATATCTCGGTTCACAATTTGGACAAATTTATGTCCAGCCTGCCTATAACCATACATATCCAGAGAAGGATCATTTTTACCAATACGATTGTATTCTGTTGATTTATCAAAGGGTACGAATCCTTTATTAATTTGAACTAGTCCTGATACTATTATTAAAAATATAAGTGCTAATGATAAAATAATTACAAAGGGAATTCCACGGGATTTAATTCTTCTATCTGATATGTAAACAGCAGCTAATGGTATTAATGTGGTGACTCCTGGTGCGGTCCAGTGGGGTAAAGTTCTTCTAAAAAGCGAGAAAATAATAAACGTGATTACTATTGGCAGCCCTGCTAGAAGTAACATGCGTAAATGACTTTTTTCCAACGATAACTTCCCTCTTAAACCTGCAATTGTTGATACTATTACCAGAATATAAACAATTGGGTTATTATATAAAAGTTCTCCTAATAATTCGTTAATTAAGTAGTCGATACCTATGGAATAACCACTCATATCAACTCTATTCGTATGAAAGTTTATGCTTATGAAATCATTTTGAATATTCCATACAAGTATTGGTAAACAAATAATAGCCGATATTAATAGGCCAATGTAAAGCCACTTACTTTTCAACCAATCCCTATTAAAAATTAATATGTACATAACAATACCTGCCCATAGGAATATGGTAGTATATTTAGATAAAATTCCAAAACCTAGTACCACGCTCAATTTCAGCATATTGGTACCTGACATTGGAATGTTTGGACACTTTGGCACTGTTTGAATCATCAATAATAATGCCCATAACCAGAAGAGACTTTGAGGAGTATCAGGAAGTATAAAAACTCCTGTAATTATTGTAGCATATATTGATGAAACATATATTAATGATGCATAAAACCCCGTTCGCTCATCCTTGATAGCAAGTCCTATTTTAAATACTATCCAAATGTTAATAGCACCAATAATTATGGACCCAAGACGTAAAAAAAATTCGCTTTGGAATACCATATCAAAAGTAGTAATCTGCATCAATAATCCAATCATAATCGGATGATCAAAATGGGACCAATCAGGGAAAAGACCATATAACCTATAATAAACTTCATCATTTCCTAGCTCAAGAAAATAGGCAAGAAATGCTCTTACAATTGTTGATATAACAATAAGATAAATTACATTTAAGGAATATTTCTTAAAGTTGTTCATCTATTTCTTTTTAACTTTCTTGACTTTCTAATTCGGGATATGCCATACACAATGGTAAGACCTATTATAAAGTATATCATCCTTAGCATCAGTGTAGCTTTAGAATCTATTACAGCCGTTTTTTTTGTTTCTGGATGGTCTCCTGAGTATCTAACTATCGGATTTAACATTATTTTAGAGTCATCATAAAATTCAATCTCAGTTCTTAAATAAGTATTTCGATCATCCATTTTACATGAACTAAATGATGTACTATCTGCAGACTTTACAACCTCTCCATTATCGCTTATAAACCTTATTTGCTTTGCCATTTTATTCACCGAAACAAACAAGGTATCTCCGTATAGCTTTGCCGAATTTAGTATGGGTAAGTTCTTTGATCGTTTTACTTTATCGTTCATTGGTTCATCATCAATCCTGACAAAATCCATACCATAATAAACTCCCTTTTCAAGCTGGGTGAGTATTAACTCACTTTCAGTATTAGAAGCATTAATCATTGTGAACCTTCTGCCAACATCATTGGAATTTAAAACATCATGGGCATCATCATTTCCTATTATATAAGCTAGTTGACCTGAAGAAAGGGCTTCGTCCCAATGATTTGTTGAAACACGTATGTTATTTAACACTTCTATGGCATCATAATTGGTAAGATATTTCATATCTTCAATGCTATATCCATCACGCAATAGAGGATGAGCAATTACAACAAATCGATTTGATTTTTTCAACTCATCTAAAATCCATTGCTTCATACTTAAGGTTTGTCCAAACATCAAATCTATCCACAACACCCTTTGAGAACCAATGCATACCTGATGTGTTTTAAAAATATTAAATCCATGCTCGTAGGTGGGAATATAGGATGGTTTATCTTTTCCATATTCGTTTATTTTTTGATAATCCGAAGTAGCAACATGATCAAACCCTAGAATTTTATATATACTATCTATTCTTTGATTGGAATTTTTACGACCATTGGTTAAACCTAGCCAGGCTTTTGACTGAACTTGAAAGTTATATTTTTTCCAATATGTAGAATCAATGTTCTTATACGGATTGTATAACTTATTTCCTGAAAATGGAACTGGACCAGAAAACTTGTATACTGGTGCAAGTAAATAGAATATTACAAGGATGCCAAATATGATTATCAGCAAATACATTAAAAACTTAAGCGTTATACGAAATAGTTTTTTCATAGTAAACAATAGTTAATGCAAAATTATAAAAATACGGTTCCAAATTATGATAATACTATCAAGGAACTTTTTTCATATTTTGATATTATTATTATATTTGAAGTATCAATTTTCGGTTCTTTATTTGCCAAACATCACTATTAATTTCCATTGGGGTTTAATTATTAAAAGTGTTTATTTGACTGTGGATTAACTGATAAGAGTAATTCATAATTACACGTAGATGAATAAGTTTTTATGAATAAAGTGTATTCTACGTTATCATTATTTAAAAGATTAAATTTTAACCTATAATAATATCCACAATCATTTTGATGATATGAAACATGTTTTAGTAATAACATATTCTCAGTCTGGTCAGTTGGATGATATAGTTACTAATATTACCCACAACTTATCTGACAAAATTAAGATTCATTACCACAAGATAAAGCCAATTCCTGATTTTCCATTTCCATGGACAGGGAAATCTTTTTGGAATGCAATGCCTGAATCTGTGCAGATGATCCCTTCAGATATCACACCATTAAACATTGATGAACAAATAGATTATGATTTGATAATAATTGGTTACCCAATCTGGTTTTTATCTCCAGCAATTCCAATAACTTCATTTCTCAAGTGTAATCAGGCTAAATCTATTCTGGCGAACAAGCCAGTTTTAACTGTTATTGGAGCAAGAAACATGTGGGTAATGGCACAGGAGGAAATCAAGAAAATGATTTATGAATGTAATGGTAAACTTGTTGGAAATATAGCTTTGTGTGACAAACACTACAATTTAGTAAGTGTTATAACAATAATTTATTGGATGATGAGCGGAAAAAAGAACAAGTATTTGGGCATTTTTCCAAAACCTGGTATTTCTGATGAGGATATTTCTAATGTTAGTATTCTTTCTCCTGTAATAAGCAATTCAGTAATTAACTCTGATTATGATAATTTAAATGAAAAATTAATTGCCCTGAAAGCTGTTCGACTTATTCCAGATATTGTTTCAATTGAGGAAAAAGGAAAGCGAATGTTCAAAATATGGTCAAAATTTATTTTGAAGAAAGGTGGCCCAGAATCTAATAAACGTGCCTTTAGGTTAAAATTGTTTAGTAGGTATCTTTTGTTTGTTATTTTTGTCGTTTCGCCAATTGCTTCTTTGATTTATTATCTGACTTGGCCAGTGTTATTCATGCGAATTCGCAGAAAACTCAAATACTACAAGGGAGTAAGATTAAAAGCACAATAAAAATGAGCAATGCCTACATAAATAAAGTAGAAAAATATATGCCTAACGATGCCGTTACCAACGATCAGATGGAAAGCAGGTTAGGATTAATAAATGGAAATGAATCAAAGAGCAGAAACCTTATACTTAGAAACAATGGTATTAAAACTAGGTATTATGCACTGGATGACAAAGGGAAAATTACGCATACAAATGCCAAGCTAGCATCATTGGCAGTATTAAAACTTCTAAAAAACAAGCTTAAAGTTGAAGATATAGACTTACTTACAAGTGGTACATCATCACCAGATGCTATACAACCTTCGCATTCACTTATGGTACATGGTGAATTAGGTGGTAAGCATAACCTTGAAACGATGTCAGCTCAGGGTACATGCAATGCGGGTATGTTATCACTCAAATATGCCTATCTAGCCTTAAAATCTGGAGAATCCAAGAATGCCGTAAACGTAGCTTCTGAAACATTCTCATCATGGATGTTAGCTCAGAATTTTCAATCTGAAATTGATAAAAGGAAGGAAGTTGAAGACAATCCTTACATAGCTTTTGAAAAAGATTTCCTAAGATGGATGCTTTCAGATGGCGCAGTTGCAGCACTAGTACAAGACAAGCCCAATGATAATGGTATATCACTAAAAATAGAGTGGATAGATGTAAAATCATTTGCCAATGAACTAGATACATGTATGTATGCTGGATGTGTTAAAAATGAAGATGGAAGCACCACTGGATGGAGAGAGCTCAATAATGGTGATCAAATACTAAGTTCTGTTTTTTCCTTAAAACAGGATGCTAAATTACTTCAGAACAATATAATTGAAAAAGGCAACAACCATTTCAATGAACTTTTAGAAAAAAGAAATCTTGATGTTGATTCCATAACCTATTTTTTACCTCACCTATCATCAATGTTTTTTAAGAAAAAAATTATCGAAAACCTCAAAGAATACAACATCGATATACCCGAAGAAAAATGGTTTATTAATCTTACTAAAATTGGCAATGTCGGTGCTGCTTCTGGCATGCTGATGGTCGAAGAATTGTTTAATTCAGGCAGATTAAAAATCGGGGATAAAATACTTATGATGATTCCTGAAAGTGCAAGATTCTCCTACACATATGTGCTGCTAACGGCTGTTTAAACCTTGCGGTTAATGTTTTTTTTATTTTTGAAAGTTAAACATTACTTATGTTACCTAAGAAAATTGATATTTCTGAATTAATCCCCCAGGATATACCCATGATAATGTTGGATAAACTGATTAATCACAATAGTATAAGTACCACATCTTCGTTAACCATAAGTTCTGATAATATATTTTGTTTCAATGGTCAGTTTTCAGAAGTAGGAATTATTGAAAATATAGCGCAGACCGCAGCGCTAAGGTCTGGATATGAAGCTTATATCCAAGGTAAACCCCCAGCTGTTGGATTCATAGGATCAGTAAAAAAACTGAAAATATTTAAGCAGCCAACTATAAATAGTACAATTGTCACAAAAGTAGAAGTCATTACAGAATTAATGTCTGCACTAGTAGTAAAAGGCAAAGTTTTTGAGGGAGAGAACCTTATTGCCGAGGGAGATCTTAATATTTTTTTACAATAATCTGCACATGAAATCAAAGGATGTACCACAAGACGATGCAAATATGATGCAGGGTAAATTTAGAGAACCTGTTTATTCTGTTGATGAAAAAGGAAATTATACTACTGTAAAATCTGTAGGATGGGATGCAAAGAATGAGGTTATGCAAGATGCATGGGATAATGTAAATGACCGAATAGAGAAAGCAAGGCAAAATGTTATAAAAGGAAAATCAAGCCCCATAGCCTACTACATAGAAAAAAATATAATGGATGTTGGAATAGTTGCTTCCTACATGAGAATATGGAAATGGAGAGTAAGAAGACATCTAAAACCCAGTGTTTTTAAAAATCTGAGTGATGAAATGATTGATAAATACTGCGAAGTATTTGGGGTAAAACGAGAAGTATTTTTAAATGCTGATTTGCGCAATACCGAAGAAAAACAAAATATAAATGACAACAACTAACGAAAAAAATAACATCCATTTTGAACATAAGCAATCTGCACATTGTGAAAATGGAGTTGTTTCAAATATGCTCAATTTTTATGGTATTAAATTGAGTGAGCCAATGGTATTTGGAATTGGTTCAGGGTTATTTTTTTCTCATATGCCATTTTTAAAAGTTGGAGGTATTCCTGTTACTTCATTTCGACCTTTGCCTGGTATGATATTTAAACGTTTGTCAAAACGATTGGGAATAAAATTTGAAAAGCATCGCTATTCCAATCCGCATAAATCTATGGAAGCCTTAGATAAAAATTTGCAGAACGGCATCCCAACAGGAATGCTGGTTGGAGTTTATCATTTAACTTACTTCCCAGATCCTTATCGTTTTCACTTCAATGCACACAACATAATTGTTTTTGAAAAAAAAGATAATACATATCTCATAAGTGATCCTATTATGGAAGGCTATGAATCGCTATCCTATAATGAGCTTCTCAAAGTACGATATGCAAGAGGTTTATTTGCGCCTAAAGGCCATATGTATTGGCCAAAATTTGTACCCAAGGAGATTGATTTAAAGTCTGCAATAAAAAAGGGCATTGCCCATACGTGTAAAGATATGCTAACAATCCCAATTCCCATGTTTGGAGTTAAAGGAATTAGGTATTTAGCAAAAAAAGTAAGATCCTATCCAAAAAAACTCAGTTCACGCAGAGCAGCATCGTATACAGGTCAAATTGTAAGAGCCCAAGAGGAGATAGGAACAGGTGGTGCAGGTTTCAGGTATATGTACTCAGCATTTATTCAGGAAGCAGCAGAAATAATGCAAAATGAAAAATTGCGAGAGCTATCATTCGAATTAACCAGTATTGGCGATCTATGGAGAGAGTTTGCAATAATTACAGGAAGAATTGTTAAGAATAGAAATACAGTAGACGAGAGCTATGATAAGGCTGCTGACCTTTTATTAGTCATAGCAGATAAGGAAGAAATATTCTTTAAAGAACTCAATAAATTAAATAAGAGTTTATGAGTCCCACATTAAATATATTATCACTAACAAAAGTATATCCTAATACAAGTATTGCTGCTGTAGATAATATTGATCTCCAAATTAACAAAGGCGAGTTTTTTGGTTTACTTGGCCCCAATGGCGCTGGAAAAACCACTACAATATCCATGCTTAGCAGTCTTTTAAAGCCAACAAGTGGTAACATATCAATAGGTGGTTTAGAAATAACTGAAAATGTGGAAAAGGTTAGAAAATTGATTGGAGTTGTCCCACAGGACATTGCATTATTTCCACAACTTACCGCAACCGAAAACCTTAAGTTTTTTGGTCGAATGTATGGTATGAGATCCTCCATTCTCAATAATAGAATTAATGAACTGCTTAATATATTTGGTCTTAAGCAAAAGAAAAATCAACTTGTGGAAACATACTCAGGAGGAATGAAACGTCGTTTAAATTTGATTGCCGGAATATTACATACACCGGATATTTTATTTCTTGATGAGCCTACTGTTGGTATTGATGTGCAGTCGCGAAATGTAATCATGGATTACCTAACAGCTTTAAAAAATAATGGGATGACATTAGTGTATACATCTCATCATATGGAGGAAGCAGAAAAATTTTGCTCGAGCATTGCCATAATAGATATGGGAAAGATAATATGTAGAGGGCATCCAAAAAAATTAATAAACGAACATACTCATTGCTCATCTCTAGAAGATATATTTTTAGAGAAAACAGGAAAACGTTTAAGAGATTAGATAAAAGAAAATGATGAGAAGATATTTGGCAACAACACAAAAGGATATCAAGTTACTTCTGCGTGACATAGCAGGGCTTGCAATGCTTTTTGGGATGCCTATTTTACTAATTATCATAAT
This sequence comes from Lentimicrobiaceae bacterium, assembly GCA_018661505.1. Lineage (GTDB taxonomy): Bacteria > Bacteroidota > Bacteroidia > Bacteroidales > F082. Next base: position 91,995 of record JABJIE010000015.1, on the reverse strand, counting down.
GACTCTATTGCAAGACTCTACCTTCAAAACAATAGAAGAAAAAAAATTGCCAATACTTATTTTGGACCTAGATAAGGATACATTTGGGTTAAACATTGTTGATGGTTTAAATAAGTCAAAGTTTTTTGACGTTCATGAACAGTTTGAAAATACTGACATCAAATCCCTACAGGAGCGCGTTATGAGTGGTGAGTTTCAAATTGGAATAGTTATTAATGAGCATTCTTCAGATCAGATGCGAAATAATATTAGATATAATATAGTAAGCATTTTACCACCTGAAGACTCACTTATTTTCAATGAAACACCTTATATAAGTACCCCAGCAAAGGTTGATCTCTATTTCGATCCCATCACTAAGAATTCATTTAAACAATCAATATCGAGTGCCATTAACCAATTCTCTTCAGGAGTTGAAGCAAAAATGATATTTGATATTTATTCTGCTCTTTTTGAAGATCTTCTAGGAATGGAACTTCGTAACGCTAATCAATTTGCTGAAGTTATAGATATAGATACTAGAAATGCTGGTGATAATGAAGAATATATACCAAATTCTGTTCAACATAATGTACCTGCATGGACAATATTTGCGATGTTTTTCATAGTAATCCCTCTTGCAGGTAATATTATTAAGGAGAGGGAAAGCGGAATCTCAAAAAGACTTAGAATCATATCAGGATCTAATCTGCCTGTATTAATTGGAAAGGTAACAACCTATTTTATGATAGGCATAATACAAGCAATTACCATGATAGCTGTGGGGATATTAATACTTCCCTTATTTGGACTTCCAGAGCTTTTAATCTCAGGAAACATTATTTCCTTATTAATAATGACCGCAGCGGTTGCTCTTGCAGCATCAGGATATGGAGTTCTCATAGGAACAATTTCAACTTCTCAAGAGCAAAGTTCAATATTTGGCTCAATCTCTGTTGTAATACTGGCTGCAATTGGAGGAATATGGGTACCTGTTTTTATGATGTCTGAATTTATGCAAATGATAAGTCAGCTTTCCCCTCTTAATTGGGCTCTAAATGGTTATTACGATATATTTTTAAGAGATGCAGGTTTTATTGAGATACTAAGATACGTTTTATACCTATTGATATTCTTTTTATTATGCATAACAGTTTCTTGGTATTATCGCAATAAACGTACAATCGTATAATCAATTTATAATGACCAATCTTACTCACCTGTTTGAAAACATTCAAGAAGTAGCATATCAGTTAAATTTTAAAGGATGGGCTGAGTCTAATGCTGGTAATTTATCCATCAGATTAGATGACTTTAAATCTGAAGGAGTTATCCAACGAGCAAACATGCTACCAGAAGCATTTCCCCACCTTGCCAATGCAACAATTTTGGTAACGGAAAAGGGAAAAAGAATGAGAGAGGTGAGCAGATCTGCAAAAAATACTACAGTTATTTTGAGGATTGATTCGAGTGGGGATTCATATTCAATCCTTTCAAATATAGATGTAATACCTACCTCGGAATTGTATACTCACCTTGCCATTCATAATATGATTGCAAAAAGAGGAACAGGAGAGAGAGCTGTTCTTCATTCCCATGTTACAGAATTAATAGCAATAACACACTTCAAGGCATATTGCAATGAAGAAATACTTAATGATTTACTTTGGAAAATGCATCCAGAAACGGTGGTATTTATACCAAAAGGTATTGGTTTGGTACCGTTTGAAATACCAGGCTCCGTTGACATAGCAAGGGCAACATTAATTGCTTTAAAAGAACATCCAATCGCTTTATGGGAAAAGCATGGTGTTTTTGCCATTGCCGAAGATATTCAAAAGTGTTACGACCTAATTGAAATAGCTGCAAAAGCTGTAAAAATATTTCTCTTGTGCAAAGATTCAGGCGTTGAACCAACTGGCCTCAATAAAGATCAGCTTAATGAACTTAGGAAAATTAAATTCTAAAGTCCCGTAAGTATTTAAACCTGACATTTGTAAAAACCCCCAACCATTAAGATTAGATTATAAATAACATATTTAATTCGTTAGAAATCAATGTCAATTACATACTTTTGTGGTAATATTATAATTTATGAGTAAGATATTAAAAGATAGAGCTGAAGTAAAGGTAAGATTTGGTGAAGTCGATTCAATGGGAATTGTATGGCATGGAAATTATGTTAAATATATAGAAGAAGGTCGAGAATCGTTTGGAAAAACCTTTGGTTTTTCATACCTAGATATATATGCAAACAATTTAATGGCTCCTGTTGTAAATATGAATATAGACTTCAAGAAACAGGTTCGATATGGCGATACATTAATTGTTGAAACAGAGTTTGTAGATACATTATCTGCAAAAATAAAATTTGACTTCAAAGTATATAGAAAATCTGATAATGTACTTGTTGCAACCGCTCAAAGCACACAAGTATTCATAGATATGGATCATGAGATGTTACTATATCCGCCTGATTTTGCCATTAAATGGAAGAGGAAATTTGGACTCATTGAATAAACACTTATGGTATTCTTTGTAGCAGATAATATAGTTTCTTCATTAGGTATGTCCACAAAACAAAATTTTAAATCATTGTTAAATGGAAATACTGGGATATCAGTGGTTGAAAACAATGATATATACAATGAGCCATTCCAGGCATCAATGATAAATGACAACGTATTAGAAGAGCATTATAATCTTATTTCAAAAAAGTATCCATATTCAAATATCAAACATACTAGACTAGAAAAAATGCTCATTGTTAGTGTTGATGAAGCATTGAGTAAAACTAATATTGACATAACCTCTCATAAAACGGGAATAATTTTATCTACTACCAAGGGTAACATTAATTTACTTGAACCAGATAAAAGAAATTCATTTGCTACTAATAGAGTTAGCCTATGGAAACTTGGAGAAGTAATAAAAAAGTTCTTTGGCAACCCAAATATGACAATTGTAATTTCAAATGCCTGTATTAGCGGTGTTTTAGCCATAAACAAAGCTGCAATGATGATACAATCTGAAAAATATGATAACGTAGTTGTTACTGGTGCTGATTTGGTAAGTAGATTTGTTGTGAGCGGTTTCATGTCATTTATGTCCCTAAGTTCTGACCCATGCAGACCATTTGACAAAGAAAGAAATGGGCTTTCACTTGGTGAAGCAGCTTCAACTATAATACTAAGTAGTGATCCAAATGGAAATAGCATAAGATATAGAGGTGGTGGAAGTGCAAATGACGCAAACCACATATCAGGCCCATCAAGAACTGGAGAAGGTTCATTCATTGCAATTAACAAAGCATTAATTGAAGCTGGAATAACATCCTCAGATATTGACCATATCTCCAGCCACGGCACTGCAACACCATACAATGATGAAATGGAAAGTGTTGCCATTGATCGGCATAACCTAAATAAAGTTCCTGTAAATAGCATAAAAGGGTACCTTGGACATACGCTTGGTGCAGCAGGATTGGTTGAAACCTCAATTCTGTTAGAAGAAATGAGAATGAACACTCTAATTAAATCTGCTGGATTTGAAAACCTTGGCGTTAGTAAAGACATTTCTGTTATTACTCAAACCCAGGAAACAGAAATAACAACTTGTTTAAAAATGGCTTCAGGGTTTGGTGGCAGCAATGCCTCATTGATAATTTCAAAAGTAGGTAATGATAAATAACTCATTGAAAATATCAAAATATTGCCATATCAGTTCTGATAGGGTATTGGTTAATGGAAAACCTTTTATTGAAAACATCAATGGGTTAGACAATAAATCATTTCTAAAACATATTTACAAATCCATCGAAATAGCTTATTCCAAGTTCTTCAAGATGGATGAAATAAGTAAGCTTGGATTTTTAGCAGTCGAGATTTTACTTAAAGATATCAACCTATCAGTATATAATTCTGAAGATGTTTCCATTGTATTATCCAATTCAGACTCAACAATTGATACTGATTATAATCATCAGAATACAATAAATGATTATGAAAATTTCTTTCCAAGCCCATCTATTTTTGTATATACACTTCCAAACATAATGATAGGTGAGATATCAATCCGTAATGGCATAAAAGGAGAAAATAGTTTTTTTATTGTTGAAAAATTTAATGCCGAAATAGTTGTTGATCATATCAATAGTTTATTTTTGACTGGAAAAGCAGAAGTAGGTATCGGTGGATGGGTAAATTTTCATCAGGAAAAATATGAGGCATTTATTTATTTAGCTTCAAAAAATGGAAACATTAACCATTCTGCTAGTGAAGTAAATAAGTTATTTAACCTAATCACTTAATTATCAAATGGAAGAATTGATAGACAAATTGAAACTGCAGATTATTGAGCAGTTAAACCTTGAAGACATTGAGCCTGAAGATATTGATGCTGATGAGCCATTGTTTGGAACCGGTCTGGGCTTGGATTCTATAGATGCTCTAGAACTAATTGTATTACTTGAGAAGGAATATGGTGTCAAAATACAAAATCCAAAAGATGGGCAGAAGATTTTTTACTCTCTAAAAACTATGGCAGAATTTATTCAGGAGAATCAATAACGATGAATAAGGTTGCTGTAACAGGCATTGGCATTATTAGCCCCATAGGCAAAAACCTAGGGGAAACCTACGATTCGCTCATTTCAGAATCCAATGGTATTAGCAACATTGAAATTCTAGACACAAGACATAAGAACAACTTTGTTGTGGGTGAGATTAAGCTTACTCATGATGAATTGATTGATATCGCCAAAGTAGATAAATCTAAACCTTGGACTCGTACTGCATTACTTGGTATAATTGCGGCAAAACAAGCAATTAAGGATGCAAATATCGATACGAAAATAGAAACAGCATTAATTTCGGCTACAACTGTAGGCGGAATGGACAGAAGCGAAATACATTACAAGGATATGGTCGAGGGAAATCATAAGGACTATATCGATCTTCATCATGCTGGTAACAGCACCGAGATGATAGCAGATAATTGCAATATATCTGGGCTTACCACTACAATTAGCACAGCGTGTTCATCTTCATTGAACAGCATTCTTATGGGCTCTAGGTTAATAAAAAACGGACTAGTAAAACAAGCTGTTGTTGGTGGTACCGATTCTCTTTCCAAGTTTACTTTAAATGGGTTCAATACTTTAATGATTTTAGATAAAGAGCATTGCCGACCATTTGATGATAGCAGAACTGGGTTAAATTTAGGGGAAGGTTCTGCATTTTTAGTTCTTGAGGATTTCAATTCAGCTTTGAGTGCCGAAAAGAAAATATATGCTGTGGTTTCTGGGTATGCAAATGCCAATGATGCGCATCATCAAACAGCGTCATCAAATGAAGGCACAGGACCATTCCTTTCAATGAAACATGCGTTAAATGAGGCAAACCTAAGTCCTGATGATATTGATTACATAAACGTACATGGTACTGGTACATATAATAATGATCTTACCGAAGGGATTGCAATAAAGCGCCTATTTGGAAATAAGCTACCCCGTTTTAGCTCAACCAAAGGTTATACTGGTCACACACTTGGTGCAGCAGGTGTTATAGAATCCGTAATATCAATACTTGCTTTAAAACATAATTTTATTCCACCAAACATAAATTTTAGCAATCCCATAAAAGAAATCGATATTGAACCCGAGAGAAAATTAATAGATAATATTGTTTTATCCAATGTATTAACTAACTCTTTTGGATTTGGAGGTAACGATTCTTCAATTGTATTTTCCAGCACAAAAAATTACTCTTTGGCTGACAATAAAACTTCCAAGCTAAAAAAAGCAGTCTACATAAATGGAATGGGTTGTGTATCGCCACAAGATACCATTGGTGGTAAATTAATCAACTATACCCCTCCCAATAGCGGTAGTAATTTTTTACAAATACTGAAACCAAATTATCGAGAATATATCAACCCTAAGCTGCTCAGAAGAATGAGTAAGATTGTCAGAATGGGTATCATTTCTTCGGGTATTGCCCTAAAGGAAGCCGATATAACAAAACCAGATGCAATTATTACAGGCACTGGTATGGGATGTATGGAGGATACGGAAAAATTCCTTAATGCAATGATAGTAAATGATGAAGAACTCCTTACGCCAACGGCATTTATTCAGTCTACACACAATACCATAGGCGGCGCCATAGCTCTTAGCCTTAATAACCATTCTTATAATCTCACATACGTACATCGTACATTTAGTTTTGAGAGCGCTCTTTTAGATAGTATGATAATGATAAATGAAAATAAAGCAGAGAATGTTCTTGTGGGTGGCTTTGATGAAATAACATTGGAAAGTTGGAGTATAAAAACCAAAATAGGTCACTATAAAAGAATTCCGATTGATGTAGATAACATCTTAAATAGAGATGAACCTGGGGCTATTGCTGGAGAGGGTAGTGCATTTTTTTCACTGTCAGCAAAGAAAACAGATACTACTTACGCAAGTATTATAGATACGGATTTTATGTTAAATCCAAATAGCCATAATAATATTGGTGCATTTATTCGTGGGTTTTTGAAAAGGAATAATTTTGCCGCTACTGACATTGATCTTGTGCTTTTGGGAAGAAATGGTGATTCAAAATATGATGGGATATATGATAGTATAGATGATGAACTATTTACAGAATCCGATTCGATTAATTATAAATATTTATGTGGAGAATTTGACACCTCATCTGCAATCGCAACATGGCTGGGCGCGCAAATAATAAAGAATAATAAAATTCCTGATATTTTTCCTAACCCCATAGATGCCAGCAAAAATTTTAATACAATATTAATTTACAATCAATTCAGAAATTCGAATCACAGCCTAATTCTTTTAGGAAGTTGCAAATGATATGTTAGGTTATGAAATTACATGGCATCTTCTTCCATATATTTTCATTAGTTTGGTAAACAAATTAAATAAAAGCTGATATGACAGGGTTTTTAATTGAGGATTTCTATAAAATAGTGAATATCTCTGAGAATGGAAATGAAATCCATGCTGTGGTTGAACTAAACTCCAATCATCCTGTTTATGATGGTCATTTTAAAGAACAGCCAGTGGTTCCTGGGGTTATGCAATTACAAATAGTGAAAGAAATCCTTGAATATCAATTGAATCAGGAGCTTTTTATGAATGACATAAAACAAGTTAAGTACCTTAAGCCTATAGTACCGAACAATAATCTGGAATTGAAAATTTCTATCTCAAGAAAGAAGCCAAATGAACTTTACTTTGTATTTGATATTTCTATGGACGATATTACGTTTACAAAGGCTAGAATTGGATTTGACATAAAATAAATCGAACTATATATTTAGGCTTGCGCTCACAAGCTCAGCAATATCATAATTTTTAATTTCCTCATCTTTATTCTTATACTTTAATCCATCTGTCATCATAACCATACAAAATGGGCATGCTGTTGCGATGATATCACATCCGGTGGATATAGCTTCCTCTGTACGTTCCATAAATACTTCCTTATCCCCTTTTTCGGCTTCTTTGAACATTTGGCCACCACCGGCTCCGCAGCATAAAGAAAAGCTTTTATTTCTTTTCATTTCTACATTTTTAACTGGCATTGCATCTAAAACAGAACGGGGAGCATCATATTCACCGTTTCCTCTTCCAAGATAGCATGGATCATGAAACGTGATCTTTTTATCAGCAAACTCTTTTCCATCAAGGTTAATTTTGCCATTATCAATCAATTCTTGCAAGAACTGTGAATGGTGGTATACATTGTAATTGCCTCCAAAATCAGGATACTCATTTTTAATGGTGTTAAAATCATGAGGATCGCATGTTATTATATTCTTAACATCATAACCATTTAATATTTCAACATTCATCATTGCCTGCATCTGAAATAGCATCTCATTTCCAGAACGTCTTGCAACATCACCACTATCACTTTCTTCTGTACCCAATACGGCATAATCTATTCCTACATGATTTAATATTTTAATAAATTCTCGGGTAACTTTCTTATATCTGTCATCGAAAGCACCAGCAGAACCAATCCAAAATAAGTAGTCAGGGTTCTTTCCATCTGACATTAGAGGTACATTCAAATCTTCTGCCCACAACATCCTGTCATCTTGACTAAACTGCCACGGAGCCCCATTATTTTCAATATTTTGGAATACGGTATTCAGTCCAGTAGGAGCTTTTGACTCCTCCATTACTTGATACCTTCGCATATCAAGAATCAATGATGCTGGATTTATGTTAACCGGACATTCTTGTACACATGCATTACATTGTGTACATGCCCATAATTCTTCTTCGGTTATGAATGTTGTAACCAAGGATTTTCCATCATCAAATGAATTACCCTCCGCTACTAAGCCAGGACCCTTTTCTTTCATTCTAGCTCGAGTACCCATCATAATTTTTCTGGGTGACAACAATTTGCCAGTGATATTGGCAGGGCATGAAGAAGTACACCTTCCACATTCTGTGCACGCAAGTGAATTAAAATAATTTATCCAATTTAGATCTTCAACATCCTTAACGCCAAATCTTTCTGGCTCTGATTCGTCTGCTTCAGGATCATCTTCAAAAGCAGCATCAGGATCCATCATCAATTTAACTTCTTTGGTTATGGATTCCATGTTTTCCACATAGCCCATTGGTTTCATATCACTAAAAAACACATTGGGAACTGACATAAATACATGAAAATGTTTGGAATAAGGTAGTATGTTAGCAAAAATGAATATCCATAATATATGTGCCCACCAGTTAATCTGGTATACTGTCCATAGGTTATAAGCTGGTGATGAATTAAATAATGCGGCAATTAATTTACTCACAGGATAACTTCCATGGATTATTGTACCCGTTGACTCACACCATAAAATATAATATACATTCATACCAAGAAGTGTAATCATTAACATTAGAATAATTGTTAATGCTAGATTAGCATCCATCTTTGATACGGGTTTCATTTCAGGACCATAGAATCGTTTTATATGCATAAATACTCTACGAAATAAAAAAGCAAGAATTAATATGGTAATTGCAAAGGCGGCTATATCTCCGGCTGCCATAACAAAATCATATAAGGGGCCCATAAAAGAGAACACCCTTTCAGTACCAAATAATCCATCAAATACCATTTCCAGACTACCAAAAAGAATTAAAATAAATCCCCACCAAACTAGAGCATGCATTGAACCAACAACAGGTCGTCGTAATATTTTAGTTTGCAAGAAAGCAACCTTTATTGTAACCCATATTCTCTTACCAAAGTCAGAAAGTGATTTCTTCTTTGTGAACTTAAAATACTTTACATATTTGGATGTAGAATATGCAAATACCCCTAGGGTAATCAATAAAACAATCAGAAATATTAACTGGTTTAACATGGTTAATTATTTTAATTTTTATTGGGTATAAGATTTCTAATTAAAAATATATTAAATGAAGTTTTAAATTAATTATTTCATTGAACAGTATCTGAAATGAATAAATTTTATTCTTCAAAAAGCAGTGCGATTTTTTCTTTATACTTATCATTCAGAAATCGTCTTTTTACCTTGAGAGTTGGAGATAATTCTCCTGTCTCTGGTGTCCATTCCTGATCAACTAATTGAAATTTTTTCAACTGTCGATGGTGCCCCAATTGGGGATTAATATTATCGATTTCCTTCTGATATCTTGCAATTACTTTTGAATTTGTTGTTAAATCATTATTGTTATGGTACTTTATTCCATTCTTAAAGCACCATCCATGAAGAAAATGATATGCGGGGCAAATAATTGCTGCTGCATATTTTTCACCATCTCCCACTACCATAATCTGTTCAATAAAATCCGACTCTTTAAAAGTATTTTCAACTACCTGTGGAGCAACATACTTACCCGTTGAAAGCTTAAATATCTCTTTTTTACGATCCGTAATCTTTAAAATATCATGCTCTTGAATCTCACCAATATCTCCGGTATGGAACCATCCATCCTTATCAATGGCTTCATTGGTTTTTTTCTCATCTTTGTAATATCCCATCATCAAGCTTGGCCCCTTCATCAATATTTCTCCGTCAGCTGCAATTTTCACCTCGATATTTTCAACAAGTGGTCCAACTGTTCCAAATTTAAGATACGGATAATGATTTTTGTTAACCGCAATAACAGGCGATGTTTCTGTTAATCCATACCCCTCTTGAACTATCAATTTTGCCGCAGAAAATATACGGGCAAGCCTTGCTTGTAATGGAGCACCACCAGAAACTATTACCTGTATATTACCTCCCAATGCTTCCCTCCATTTGCTAAAGATGAGTTTATTTGCAATTTTCAATTGAAATTCATACCACCAGCCATTTGCACCATTCAATTCATACCTGAGTCCTAAATTAACGGCCCAGAAAAATAATGCTTTTTTTATGCCAGTTAAGTTCTTGCCCTTTAACATTATTTTATCAAATAATTTTTCAATAACTCTTGGCACAGCACAAAATCCCTCGGGATTAACCTCACGAATATTATCTCCAAGTGTATCAATACTTTCAGCATAATATATCGCTACACCCTGATATTGGAGAAGATAATTCACCATTCTCTCAAAAACGTGACACAGTGGTAAGAAGCTTACAAATTTTCCTGTGGAAGCAACTGGTAACCTGTTTATGCATCCATGAACATTGGAAATAAAATTGCGATGACTAAGCATTACACCCTTTGAAAGACCGGTTGTTCCTGATGTATATATAATTGATAAGATATCGTCTTCGGTAATACTATCTTTTATCTTAACGAGGTCATCCTTAAGCTTACTTGCATTATTTTTCCCCAGATCTATTATGTCGGTCCATGATTTTAAACCCTCAACTGGATCAAAGCAAAAAATATGCTCAATATTGGGAGCTTCCAATGAGGGCGCTTTAATTTTAACATAGAACTCATTTGAGGATACTATAATTAATCTTGCATCGGAATGTGTTAATATATGCTTGTACTCATCATGGCCAAGATTTGCATAGATTGGAACATGGACACAACCTATTTGTGACATTCCCATATCCATATAATTCCATTCGGGCCTATTATTGGATATACTAACTATTTTATCTCCCTTTGATAATCCCATAGCAAGTAATCCATAACTAAAGTTATCTACCATTTCCTTATAAGTGGAGGTACTAAACTTTTCCCATGCTCCATTTCGTTTGACGGCAAGTGCATCATCACGCTGCAAACTTTCCATTAAATTATCAACTAGATCAAAGGTGCGAGTTACATTCATTGCTTATGGTTTTGGTTTTTTGTTAAATGCCTTTCAAACTTAGTGATTTTTTGCTTTAAATGTCCACGTGAATGTAAATTCAGCTACTGCTTCTCCACTGGAATCAATACCAACTGATTTAACATCAACAACGTGGGGTTCTCCGGTTTTAATACTGCTCTCTATTGCTGATCTAATCTTTTCAGAATCATTACAGGTAAAAATGATTCTGGATTTTGCTTTTTTGAGGAATGAACCTTTCATGCTAAGAACCAACATCGACACAGGCTTTCCAACATTTTCAACCTGATTTATGGCAAGGATACCCGAGGGTAATTCTGCTGCCATAGCAAGTGCTGCAAAGTAAACGGAGTTGAAGGGGTTCTTTGTGAGAAAATTATAAGGAACCCCAATTGAAACATAATTCGGATTAATACTAGTAAGCCTTAGTCCTGCAATAAAAGCCAAAGGTAGTTTTAACAATAGGTATATTCTAAGTTTCCATGGTGAAGCAACTAGTTTTTTTATTCCATTAGCCATTTGAATTTTGTTTTTTTAATTATTGAATATTTACAGTCAATAACTTACAAATTGTAAGTATTTGATGATATCATATGGTTAGCAATATTTCTTCTTTTTTCAACCACATTGATACCTGCGGTTTTAGTAAACCTTTTTATACCCATTTGCATACCCATTAATTCATCACCAGTTGCAAATGAATTTATTGCATCACTTCCCCATTTATTCATTTGTGGTGCAGTATCATATAGGTAAACATCAAGGATATCTTTGTAAAGTTCTATGTTTTTGTGGTTATGAACCAATGCCATTTTTTCAACCCTAAGCAATAATGATTCTGCTGCATATGTTACAATTAACATGTCCGCAATATTCATAATTATCTCTTGCTCATTGGAAAATTTATCCATGTATTTCTTCAGAGCTGCGCCAGCAACTAAAAGTATTGTCTTTTTGTAGTTCAAAAGATACTTATGTTTTAATTCAAAATAATCCTGACTCGAACTTCCAAAATCTGGTATTGCAAGTAATTCTTTAGCCACGGACTTAGCAGGTGTGAGAAGGTCAAATTCACCCTTCATCCCTCTCTTTACAAGTTCACCAACTGCCAGCATTCTATTTATTTCATTTGTACCTTCAAAAATTCTATTTATTCTTGAATCCCGATAAGCTTTCTCAACAATAGTTTCAGATGAGTATCCCATGCCGCCGTATATCTGAACACCCTCATCAACAACATAATCTAGTGCTTCCGAACCAAATACCTTCGCAATGGATGCTTCAATGGCATATTGACGGACACCTTCAATTGTTGCCTTACCCTTGTCAACACCTTCATCAACAATGCTCTGAATTGCATCATCAATGCTCTGGCTAACTCTATACGTTAGAGATTCGGAAACAAATGTACGAATTGCCATTTCTGCCAACTTAAACTTTATTGCACCAAAGTCAGAAAGCAGATGACCAAATTGTTTACGTTCATTCGCATAATTCAAGGAATTGGTTATTGTAGCTTTAGCAGCTCCTACTGTTGCTCCCGAAAGTTTAATTCTACCTAAGTTTAGAACATTTAGTGCTATCTTAAAACCACCATTTGCTTCACCCAATAAATTATCACTAGGTACTTTCACATCATCTAAGTACAGTTGAACAGTTGAGGATCCTTTTATTCCCATCTTCTCTTCATCAACACCAACCCTAACTCCTTCCCAGTCTCTTTCAACAATAAATGCACTTAGGTTTTTATCTCCCTTTAGTTTTGCAAACACAATAAAAACATCAGCAACACCACCGTTTGTTATCCATATTTTTACCCCATTTAAAATATAATGTTTACCATCTTTTGATAAAATTGCTTCAGCTTTACCAGAGTTTGGGTCAGATCCAGCATCTGCCTCAGTAAGACAATATGCACCAATTAAATTTCCGGTGGCAAGACCTGGAATATATTTTTTCTTTTGCTCAGGAGTGCCATAATATAATATTGGCAATGTACCAATACCAGCATGAGCTGCATATGCAACAGCAAAACTATATCCTCTCCCCATCTCCTCTGTTGTTAACATGGCTGTTACAAAGTTTTGGCCAAAGCCGTCATACTCCTCGGGTACCGATATGCCCAGGATTCCAAGTTCACCAGCCTCCTTAAATATTTGAGTAAGTAAATCCCTATCGTGCTTTTCAAGCTGGTTCATATTTGGTAATACACGCGTATCATTAAAATCCCTGCATGTTTGAGCCATCATGCGTTGTTCCTCATTAAATTCCTCGGGAATAAATACATCATTTAAGTTGGTTTCGCGAATCAGAAATTCTCCACCTTTTAAAGCTTTTGTTTCCATAGTCTGAATTGGTTTTATGGTTATTTTATTTATTTTTAGTTATTAAATTACATTTTTGGACCTTCTGTTGCTACAACATTTCAAATATTCCTGCTGCTCCTTGACCTGTTCCAATACACATGGTTACCATTCCGTATTTTCCTTTTCTTCTCTTTAGCTCGTGAAGTAACTGAACCGAAAGCTTAGCACCAGTAGCTCCAAGTGGATGACCCAAAGCAATGGCTCCACCGTTTACGTTTACAAGATCCTTATTCAACCCTAATTCATCGATTACAGCAAGGGATTGGGATGCAAATGCTTCATTAAGTTCAATCAAATCAATATCTTTTAAATTTAATCCAGAATGCTTAAGAACCTTCGGTATTGCTTTAATAGGTCCTATTCCCATCTTATAAGGATCAACTCCGGCAACCTGATAGTCAACAAGCCTTGCCATTGGCTCTAAATTGTATCGTTTTAATATTTTTTCGCTTACTACTAGTACAAATGCTGCACCATCCGACATCTGCGAGGAATTACCTGCAGTTGAAAAACCATTTGATGAAAATGCAGGTTTTAACTTTGAAAGACCCTCTAATGTTGTTCCACGACGCGGTCCCTCATCTGTATCGAATACTAGATCACGAGTCTTATTTTTACCATCTTCAAAGTAATTTTCTTTAACGTTTATAGGGACTATTTCCTCCTTAAATTTTCCACTATCAATAGCATGTATTGCCTTTTTAACAGATTCTAGAGCAAATTTATCTTGATCTTTTCTGGTTACTTTATATTCCTCAGCAACCATTTCAGATGTTAGACCCATGCTTAGAAACCATTTTGGATGCTTAATGGCCATATCTGGATTTGGGACCATCCTCCAACCTCCCATATTAATCATGGACATTGTTTCTGCCCCACCAGCAACTATTATATCAGATATTCCAGCAGTTATCTTTGCAGATGCAATTGCTATTGTTTCCAAGCCTGATGCACAATATCTATTTACCGTAGAGCCCGGAACTTCTACATTATCGAATGACATTAAAGACAATAACCTTCCCATATTAAAACCCGTTTCTGCCTCGGGAAATGCATTCCCAACAATAACATCATCAACTTCTGCTGTTTCAATTTGAGGGAAATCATTCAATAGGTGCCTAATGATTACAGCACCAATATCATCAGGGCGTGTAAACCTTAAACTCCCCTTGGGTGCTTTTCCTATGGCAGATCTATATCCGCCTACTATGTACGCTTTCATGCTCATAATCCTAGTTTCTTAATATTTTTCCTTTGGTAATAAGACTTTGTATCCTCTCGAGGGTTAATCGAGTGGAACATAATTCAATAAATGCCCGTCTTTCAAGATCAAGAAGATACTGTTCAGAGACCTCAGTAAGTGGTTGTGATATATCTCCACCTGCCATAACAAATCCTAATTTTTCTGCTATTAACTTATCATGCTCCGACATGTATTTGGCAGTTGCAAAGCCATCAGCTCCAACATAAACCATTCCCAAAGCTTCCTTACCTAATATTCTAATATTATTTCTTGTGGGAGGCTTTGTGTAACCCTTTTCTGCCATCTGAAGAGCAATGTTTTTCGCGTAAGAGAGTTGATGGGCTCTACTAACAATAACCTCATCAATACCATTTCTTAAATATCCTAGATCATATGCTTCATAAGCTGATGTTGACACCTTTGCCTGACCCACACTTAGATATCTGTTTAGGAAGGCATTTGTTCGAATATCACCAGGTTGCAACTCATCTGATAATCGTAGAGCAAATTCTTTTGTTCCACCACCACCCGGGATAAGACCAACTCCAAACTCTACCAATCCCATATATGTTTCTGCATGAGCAATTACCTTATCTGTGTGCATGCATAATTCACATCCCCCTCCAAGAGCCATACCGTGTGGAGCTCCTATTACTGGTATTGAAGAATACCTCATACGCATCATAGTCTTTTGAAACCATTGAACAGCAAGGTCTAACTCTTCCCATTCTTGTTCTATTGCCAGCATATATATCATTCCAACATTAGCACCAGCAGAAAAATGATCACCCTCGTTCGAAATAATTAGGCCCTTGTA
Source organism: Lentimicrobiaceae bacterium (assembly GCA_018661505.1). Lineage (GTDB taxonomy): Bacteria > Bacteroidota > Bacteroidia > Bacteroidales > F082. The sequence goes on along the minus strand of JABJIE010000015.1, from coordinate 76,317 downwards.
GTTTTCTTCAGCAATGTCAACAGCTTTATTGAGTCCCTCAAGTGTCCCAGCACCAATGGTATTCATTTTTGAATGAAACTCCACATTCAATATACCATCTCCTAGGTCAAATATTGTAAGGTCAGTATTTTCCCATACAATACTTGTACTTCTGAGAACATCCAAAGAAATTTTACCATCCTGCCCAGGAATTAATTTATAATCTTTGGATGATATATCATAACAATACTTTTGCCCTTCTGATATCTTATAAAAAGAATCAATTCCATTGCTTACCATTTCATAAACCCAATCTGAAGGTTTGAAACCAGCTTCTTCCATTTTCGAAATGGTTTCCTTAACACCCAATGCATCCCAGGATTCAAAAGGACCTAGCTTCCATCCAAACCCAGCATTCATGGCATCATCAACCTTATAAATATCGTCACTTATTTCTGGAATTCTCAATGAAGCAAACTGAAACAGTGAGTAAAATGTTGCTTTGTAAAAATCACCAACCTTGCCCTTATCTGACAAAAGAATTGGAAGACGAGCGGACACTTTTTCAACTTCTTTGGTCTTTTCGAAAATGCCAAACTTAGGTTTTGGAGACTCTTCATATTCCAAAGTTTTAAAGTTTAATGATAAAAATTTCTTTTTACCATCGACTACAACTTTTTTGAAGAATCCCTGTTTTGCTTTCTGACCTAACCAACCATTTTCAATCATTACCCCAAGATAATCAGGGATTGAGAATGTATTGTTTGATTCATCTTTTGTGGTTTCCTTAATATTAGTAGAAACATGTGCAAGAGTATCCAGACCCACAATATCAGCAGTTCTGAATGTTGCAGATTTTGCCCTTCCAATAATTGGACCCGTAAGTTTATCTATTTCAGGAACAGTCAATCCAAATTCATGAACATTATTAAACAAATCCATAATGGAATATGTTCCTATTCTATTTGCTATAAATGCAGGCGTGTTTTTTGATAACACTGGAAGTTTTCCCAAAAACCTTGACGAGTAATCTTCCAGAAATCTAATTACTTCCGGATTTGTTTTCTTGGTAGGAATTATCTCCAAAAGTTGAAGGTATCTTGGTGGATTGAAGAAATGTGTGCCACAAAAATGTTCACAAAAATCATTGCTTCTTCCTTCGATCATTAAGTCAACAGATATTCCAGAAGTATTTGTTGTAATAAGAGTCCCCTTCTTCCTGTATTTATCTACCTTTTCAAATACATTTTTTTTGACTTCAATTCTCTCAACCACCACTTCAATTATCCAATCATATCCTGATAATTTGTTTATGTCATCATCAAAATTTCCTATTTTGATTCTGTCAGCAAATTCCTTTTTGTATAAGGGTGAAGGTTTTGACTTTAGGGTAGCTTGCAGAGAAGAATTTACAATCCGATTACGAACTGCCTTATCCTCAATTGTTAATCCCTTTGCTTTTTCAGCATCATTTGGTTCTTTGGGAACAATATCAATCAACAAAACTTCCAAACCAATATTGGCAAAATGACAGGCAATGCCTGATCCCATAATACCAGAACCAAGAACGGCTACTTTTTTAATTCTTCTTATCATAGAGCAGTTTATTTCAAGGTTGTGTGAGTTTTAACTTTTCAATCTCACTTTTTGCTTCTTCTTTTATTATACTATTAACCTTTTCAAAGGCCTTTATTTCATTTTTACTCAGCCTTTTTAAAAGCTTCGTATTAAAATCCAACACCACATCTTCTATTTTTTTCTTTAATGCTCTCCCATCAAAAGACAGGAATATTCTTACAACTCTTCTGTCCTCCAAGTCCTGCTTTCTGAATATATACCCATTATCCTCCATGTTCTTCAGCATACGGCTTAAACTGGAACTAGTCATGCCCATTAGTGGAGCAATTTTAGTTGCAGGTATTCCTTCCTCTCCAATGTTAATTAATGCGTAACCTATTCCCTGTGTTATGCCAAACTCCTGTGCCATGAGATTATACATACGACGCATTGTAAAAAGAGTGGACCTCAAGTGGTAATCAACGGTTTCGTCTACTATCATTTATTAAGTTTTAATATTATTACACTGGTTTGCAGTGTATTATCTTGCTATAATGAAAATAAATGCAATAATACTACTATGCATGCATTGCAAATATAGTATTATAATGCTATGCATGTCAAGTATTTTTTAAAAAATATTTTTTATAATTAGATTTGATATGGAATCACATTTAAATTTTACTTGTTGCTTATTTATGCAATTAACTCAAGTAATAAAGTAATTGATGTTAATAAATTAGAATTACATCTCTTGATTCACACTACCAATAATATAATTTTGTTTTATATAAAAGCTAGTTGTGAGAACTTCAATAATATTAATCATAGGGTCTCTATTTTTATTTTGTCCCATTTACATACATGCTCAAAAGGGAGAAAAAATTAAGACTGTTGTAATTGATGCTGGACATGGTGGAAAAGACCCTGGTGCCTCAGGAAAGTATTCTAGGGAAAAGGATATAGCACTTGCTGTTGCTCTTAAAACGGGCGGTTACATAGAAGAAAATTTTCCGGAAATAAAAGTTATATATACACGCAAATCTGACGTCTTTGTAAATCTGTATAAACGAGGCGAAATAGCAAACCAAGCAAATGCGGACTTATTTATTTCCATTCATTGTAATGCAAATCCATCATCTAAAGTACATGGATCAGAAACTTATGTTTTGGGAATAGAAGATAGTAGGGCACAAAAAAATATGAAAGTAGCAATGATGGAAAATGCAGCTATTTTACTAGAAGAAGGGACCGAATCAAACTATGGTGGTTTTGATCCTAAATCACCTGAAGCTATAATAGGACTAACACTGTTACAGAACGACAATCTTGATCAAAGTTTAAATATCGCAAGTAAAATCCAAAAACAATTCTCCGAAAGAGTAGGAAGAAAAGACAGAAGTGTATATCAAGCAGGTTTTCTTGTACTATGGAAAACATCAATGCCATCCGTATTAGTGGAATTGGGTTATCTTTCAAACTCATCTGAAGAACAATTTCTAAAATCTAAAAAAGGACAGGTTTATATGGCTTCTGCAATTTACAGAGCATTCAAGGAATATAAGAATGAGTTTGAAAAGGAAAATAATGTGGTAACAAATAATACGAATTCTAATAACAATCCTATACCGGTAGTCCATATTGATACTCCAACTAATGGGGTTACCTTTAAAGTTCAGTTTTATTCAAGCCCAAGAAAAACCGTTTTATCAGATCCTAGATTTAACAAGCTCAACGATGTATCTTTTTACGAACACAACGGCCTTTACAAGTACACAACAGGAAATTTCAGCACTCTTGATGATGCAATTTTACATCAAAATAAAATAAGAGCTAATGGTTACTCTGATGCATTTATTGTGGCATTTGATATGAATACAAGAATAACATTGGACAAAGCAAAGAAATTGATGGAGTAGATTTTGGAATTAGTTTTTGTGTTATTTTCCTATTAATTAGCTTTCATAAGTAACATTTTAATTAAATTAGCGTTTTTAATCCAATGGCTGAAACAGATAAAAAGAAAACTAGACCCGTAATTATAGGCATCAGTTTTATTGTTGCAATTGTTGTTTTTATTTGGGGTTACAACTTCCTAAGAAGTAAAAATCTATTCAATAAGGAAATCGTTTACTACGCAAGCTACCAGAAAATTAATGGTTTAATTAAAGCAAATCCTGTTGTAATAAATGGTCTGAGAGTAGGACAGGTTAAAAACGTTTATTTTAACCCTGACCTTTCTGGAAATATAATGGTAAGCATGATGCTGTCAACTGATTTTCCCATACCAAATAATTCAGTAGCCCGAATATTTAGCTCTGATTTAATGGGATCAAAAGCCATTGAATTAGTTCTTGGAAATTCTCCTACCATTCTAATGGAAGGCGATACACTTCAATCTAGTGTTGAGGGTGGATTAATGGAAGAAGTAAATGCACAAATGCAACCAATAAAGAAAAAGGCCGAAGATCTTTTGGGATCCATTGACACATTGGTGATTGCATTTCAATCTATATTTAATGAACAAGCTAGAACTAATATCAAAGAAAGTTTTCAAAATATTGAGCTAACTTTTGCAAACCTTCAACGTACATCATCAAATATTGACACATTAGTGGTGGAAGAATCATCTAGAATTTCTGACATTCTAATTAATATGGATTCTTTAACAACTGCTTTAAATGCCAATAAAGGAAATATTCAAAATATTATAACAAATTTTGAAATTATCAGCGATTCATTGGCTAACTCTGAGATCCCTGGAACATTTGCCAGGATAAACTTAGCATTGGATGAGATGAGTTCAATATTAGCAAAAATTGATTCTGGAGATGGTACGCTGGGTAAACTAATGAATGATGATAGTTTATACCTAGAACTAAATAGGTCAGCATCAGCATTAGATTCTCTGCTTCTTGATGTTAGGAAAAACCCTAAACGTTACGTAAGGTTCTCCCTTTTCTAGAATTACTTCTTTGGAAAAATATCATTCTTACTTATTGGTCTATCGCTTTCTAACCAGCTAAAGTCTTTTAGGCGGGTTTCTTTTTCCGTGAGATCTTTTTCTGGGAACATATCTTCATTTACAGATAAATGATAAGTAATTGTTTGTATTTCACTATCTCTTAATCTAATTTTCATTCTACTTGCTTCTGCCAAGTCAACCCCAATCAAATTACCATCCTCTTCTCTTACATAATAAACAGTTTGAGCATTTCCATTTACATCAATCCTGGAAAGAGAATTTTTATCAAAATATGCAACCATGTTTTTACCTCTTATTTGATTAAATGATTTTGTTGAATCACGAGAAACAATAAATGCTGTATTATACATCATTAATGAGTCAATCTTATTCCCCGATACAATTATTGTAATGGAATCAGCTGTAAGTTGATTTTTTCCAGACCACATAACTGGTTTATAATACATCCTTATGGTTGAATCAGACATACTATATGCAAGCGAATCACATTTGCCTTGCAAATTATTTCTATAAAACCTAACATTATAGTAGGCCTGCATGTACTTTGCTTTTCTCTCTTCATCAAAAAACATCCACATTGTATCCGAATGTATATACAATGAATCCCTCGCGTCATATGTTATTGCTACTGCACTATCCGTAACATATGATTTGCCAAGCTTATCCCATAACTCGCCCTTTTTACCTGATAAAATTACCTTACGCAGGGTATCTTCAATCAATACGGACCCCATGGCCTTACCAAACATGGTTTTATTATTGTATAAAATACTATCAGCACTTATTTTCTGTTCATCATTTGTTATTGACGGTCTTTTTTTAAGCTTCGAGATATCATTTTTTGTATCGTACCATCCATCCTCGCAATATATCATACTCTCCTCGCCTCTAATCAAAGTTGGTCCATGGAAATATGCAGTTTCATTATTGGTATTGTATATGAGAGTATCAGAATATGTTTCTTGATCTGGGTTTGTTAAAACTACATCTTTCCTAAAATGAAAAGTGCGAATTTTAGTATAATATATTCCTATGAGACTATTTAAAATATTGTCGCCATTTTCAATAATTCCACCTATATCATAAAATGCCGTTTTAGTTAGTCTGTTATATATCAAGTGGTTCGTACGAAGAATGGTGTTTTTATCTACGAGCTTAACACTATCAAATAATTCCGCTATTCTGGTATTGCCATCATATAAAAGTCTATCACCATAAACATCAATAGTATCATTTACTTTTATGTGAACATTATTAAATGCTTCAAAGCTATTTTTTATTTCATTGATGTATGCGCTATCACAATAAAATAATGTGGAATCCTGTCGTATGACAACATTACCTATTAATCTTTGTACATCCTTATCAATACGAGCATTATACCTGTAGGAATCTGCATGCTCAATAATCACACGCGACTTTTGTTGCGCATATGAAGAAATACTGATGATAACCATAATAATAAGTAAGGTTATCTTTAGATTTTTCAATAATTCTGCGTTCATAAACATCTTCACTAGGTGAAATAATTAATATACAAAAACCAATTGCCACAAAAATAAACGTAATATTTAGAAACTTTATTGAAATTGGATTTAAATATCCATTGATATTTGATTAAAAAGGTCAAATCTAAATTGAAATTAGGATATAAAAGTTTTCAAAAATTAGGATATCTCCCAAGGCATTTTTCTTAAATTTGAACTTTTACATGAAACAATAATAACAACTGATATAATGAGCTTTAATTCAAAGTCCAATTATGAAATAAGCAAGAAAAAGGTTGGTTATGTTCCTCGAATAGATGCAACTCAAGAGACATATGATGCTTTGGGTTTTATGTCTGGATTGGAAGTACACCAGCAGTTACTTACAAGTGAAAAGCTCTTTTGTCATTGTCCAGCAGGAATATTTCATGAACACGATGATTACAATGCTGAGCTAATCAGGCATATGCGACCAACTTTAAGTGAACTTGGAGAATATGATGGAACAGCATTAATGGAATTTAAAACAAGAAAGGAAATTGTATATCGAATAAATAATGAAAATGCATGTACCTATGAAATCGATGATACTCCTCCTTTTCCGATTAACGTGGATGCATTGGAGAAGGCATTGGAAATATCTTTATTATCGAAACTAAATATTGTTGGAGAGGTTCACATTACACGCAAGCAATACCTCGACGGAAGTATCCCTGCTGGTTTTCAGCGTACAGCGATATTGGGTGTAGAGGGAGAACTCGAACTCCCATCTAAAAAAATACGGTTAATACAATTAAGTATTGAAGAAGATTCATGCCGAGAGATTAGCGATGTGGGACATGTTCGTGTTTATAAAACCGACAGACTTGGGATGCCATTGATTGAAACTGTTACCTATCCTGATTTTAAAAATCCTGATGAAGTAAAAGATGGTTGTGACTATATCAGGTTTTTAAACAGGAGTACTGGAAATGTAAGAACAGGAATGGGAGCAGGAAGACAAGATGTTAATGTAAGTTGTAGAGGTGGCAGTCGTGTTGAAATAAAAGGTGTAGCGCACACAAAGTGGATCCCCGAATTAACCCACAATGAGGTATTTCGTCAATGGGCTTTGTTACAAATAAGAGATATGCTTTCCGCAAACTTAAACAACATTAAAGGATGGAAAGTAAGTTCGGTGGGTGTAAAAGACATATTATCTATTTTACCAGAATTGGAGGAAAAAGAAACCATTATTGCCATAAACCTTCCTGGATTTAAGGGTGCTCTTTCCTATTTTACTCAACCGGGACAAATGTTTGCAGATGAAATATCTACCAGGTTAAAGGTAATAGCATGCATTGAAAAACCTAACATGGCCCATTCAGAAGAATTTGAGTCAATACTCTCTGAAAAACACTGGAAATTGGTCCAAACAAGACTTAAGGCGTCGAAGGAAGATTCTCAAATAATCATATGGGCAAATGAAGATGATATTTCAACTGCTATAGAAACAGTTGAAGAAAGATGTAAATTGGCACTTACTGGAGTTCCAAATGAAACAAGAAAGTCATTTGAAGATGGAACAACAATATTTGAGCGTGTCCTACCAGGAGCAGATCGAATGTATCCAGATACTGATTCAGCACCCATACCTCTTGACGACAACTATTTGAATAATCTAAATAAAAACCTGCCTACAGATGTAATTGATAACTATAAGATATTAAAGGAATGGGGAGTTAATGAGGAAGTTTATACGTACATATTTTCCAAAAATCTTTTTCCCATAATAACTAAAATCGTTGATAAAATTGGTGTAAATCCCAAATATGTATGCGCGTTTTTTGGCCACGAGGTTAAGTTTGCAGTTGGACATTACCAGGGTCCTGAACAGTTTAATTTTGAAAGAATATTTAAACTTTTCAAATACTTAAAAAGTAAAGGAATAACTTTTGAGTTGGCAGAAAAGATGCTGCCAGAACTTATTATGCATCCTCAGATGGATTTTGAATCCATCCTCACCAGTATGAATTTCAAAAAATACTCAAAAAAAGAAATACTATCAAAACTACCCTTGCTAAATGAAAAGTTTTCCGAGGGTAAAGAAATAATTTCCAATATCAAAAGAAAGAATTGGGTTATGGGAAAGCTAAGAAATATAGCAATCGGGAATATTGAATTAACTGACTTAAGTAAAGAGGTTTAATTATGGACAACGATATTTTTCAAGGGTACAAAGGTGAGGCTTTAGAGCTACTTAAGAAATACAAAGTTAGAGTTTGGGGAGCTGTATCTGCTGAGACAACCCGCGGAAGTTTTGAGGGTACAGTGCTACCTAGATCCGAGAATGACGATGATAAGCACATTGTTATAAAGATAATAACAGGATATAATATAGGCATAGATACCCGTACGATTTTAAGCATGAAAGAAACCGGTTATAAAAAGGCTAATTATAAAATACCTGAAAAAGATTTTCCCTACACAAAGGGTCTTCCAAAAGTAAAGTTATTTGGAACTGGTGGCACAATAGCGTCAAGACTTGATTATAGAACGGGAGCTGTAATTCCCGCATTCTCTCCAGGAGAGCTTTATGGTGCGGTACCAGAGCTTGCTGATATTTGCAATCTAGAAACCGAGAAAATATTTGCTGTTTTTAGTGAAAATATGGGGCCAAAACAGTATTTAGCACTTGCCAAGGCAATTGGAAAAGAAATAAAGAAAGGAGTTGATGGAATTGTAATAGGGCATGGTACAGATACATTACATCACACAGGTGCAGCACTTACTTTTATGTGCCAGAACCTGCCAATACCAATTATTCTTGTTGGTTCGCAAAGATCTTCAGATAGACCTAGTTCTGACGCCGCACTTAATCTTATGCATGCCATGAAAGCAGCTGGGCAATCTGATATGGCAGAAGTGCAAGTCTGTATGTTTGGCCCAACATCTGATGAATACGGATTATTGCATAAGGGAACACGAGTAAGAAAAATGCACTCTTCTTATAGGTCAACATTTAGAACCATCGGAGATACACCACTTGCAAGAATAAACAGAGAAGAGATTATCCCCATAAAAAAGAACTACAACAAACGACGTAATGATAAGAACGTAAATATTCTACCTTATTTTAGTGATAAAGTAACCATGTTATATTATTATCCAGGCATGGCTCCAGATACTATTGATGCACTTGTAGATTCAGGTTATAAGGGTATTATTTTTGTCGGTACGGGACTTGGGCATGTTAACAAAGAGCTTTATCCAGCAATTGAAAGAGCCCATGAAAAAGGTATACATATGTTTATGACTCTCCAAACTATCTGGGGTTATGTTCATATGTTTGTTTATGATACAGGACGGGATATGATGGCAAAGGGAATTATACCAGCAGGTAATATGTTACCAGAAGTTGCATGGGTAAAGTTAAGTTGGGTTCTTGGTCAAACTGATGACCCTGAGGAAGTAAAGAAACTTATGCTAACTCCTGTAAATGATGAAATAACTTTACGTGAACCATACAATGGGTATCTTGTTTATCAGGGTGGAGTTCCCGAAGTAGATGAATTCATAAAAGATGTTCACAAATAGTCTGTTATCATCTTTCACCTATGAAACAACTGAAGTGAATACTTTACATCAAGTATGATTTATATTGAATTGTACTTTTTTGGCAGTCCATGATTTTCGTAATCCTTAATGAATACATAAAATTCTATCTTTGTTAGTATCTGAAAAATAAATTAAAAATGGCAAGGAAAACAATTTCAGGTAAATTTGGTACAGCACCTGTATTCTTTACTGCAATTTCAACAATATTAGGGGCAATCTTATTTCTGAGGTTTGGTTTTGCAGTAGGCACTTTAGGTTTTTGGGGTGTTATAGCAATAATAATTCTAGGACATCTGGTCACAATTCCAACAGCATTAGCCATTTCAGAGATTGCTAGTAATAAGAGAGTTGAAGGTGGCGGAGAATATTTTATAATTTCAAGATCCTTTGGGTTAAACATTGGAGCCACTATTGGCATAGCGCTTTTTCTTTCTCAGGCAATTAGTGTCGCCTTCTATGTAATTGCATTTACAGAATCATTTCAGTTCTTTTTTGAGTATGTTGAGAAGGTTTATGAAATTAATTTGCCACGACAAGCCATAAGTTTACCATCGATACTAATACTTGGTATGGTAATTTTAATTAAAGGTGCTAATTTAGGAGTTAAGGCACTATATTTTGTTGTGGCAATACTATTTATATCACTTGGGTTATTCTTCGCTGGAAATGGAGATGCTGCAGCAAATTCAGATTTTAGTTTCTTAAATGTGGACTTTAGAAACAGTAACGATTTTTTTCTTGTCTTTGCTATAATATTTCCAGCGTTTACAGGTATAACAGCAGGAGTAGGCTTATCTGGTGACTTGAAGAATCCATCCAAATCCATCCCCATTGGCACCATAGCCGCAGCATTTTTCGGAATGATTATCTACTTTTTTATTTCATACAAACTTTCGGTTAGCGCAAGCCCAGAGGAGTTGGTAAATAATCAGTTTGTAATGGGAAATATAGCCATAGAAGGAAGTTGGATTATACCACTTGGACTTGCTGCATCTACAATTTCATCAGCACTGGGATCCATTATGGTGGCACCAAGAACTTTGCAGGCGCTTGCTTCAGATAATGCTTTTCCTAGTAAGAAATTAAATAAATGGCTTGCTCACGGAAGAAACAATGATAACGAACCAATAAATAGCTCCATAATTACTTTGATAATTGCAATTGCTTTTATTTCATTGGGTAATGTGAATTCCGTTGCAGAGATTATATCTATGTTTTTTATGTTAACATATGGTGCACTTTGTCTAATTTCTTTTTTGAACCATTTTGGATCATCACCATCATATCGACCATCGTATAATAGTAAATGGTATTTATCACTTTTAGGTTTTATCATTTCATTATGGGTAATGTTTAAAATAAATACCTTTTATGCTATGCTAGCATTCATAATTATGACTAGTCTGTATTTTTATATAAATAGCTATCACAAAAAACGCAAGGGTTTCGTTTCAATATTTTCAAATGCAATATTTCAATTAAATAGAAATTTACAGGTATTTCTACAGCGCAAAAGACGAAAAAGAGCCTATCATGAATGGAGACCTAGTGCAATATGTATATCTAAAAGTACTTTTGAAAGAAACATGGCACTTACGCTATTAAACTGGATATCTTATAAGTATGGATTTGGCACATACCTCCACAGAATAGAGGGTTATTATTCAAAAGCAACCCGCGAACAAGCTGAAGATGAATTGTTAAGAATAAATAAAATTATACGCAAAACTGGGAGCCATGTTTATCTAGATACCATCATATCACCCTCCTATACCTCTGCAATTGCACAATCCATTCAAATACCAGGAATTGCAGGAATGGAAAATAATATGGTGATATTTGAATTTGACAAAGATAAACCGGGTAATTTGGAACATATTGTTGACAATTTCGCTCTTGTTAACGCCGGTAATTTTGATGTTCTTATACTTGCTACTAGCAAGAGAAATGTAAACTATAAAAATGGAATTCATATTTGGATATCCTCATCGGATTCCTCAAATGCCAATTTGATGATATTACTTGGGTTTATTATTTTGGGCCATCCCGACTGGAAAAAAACAGACATAAGAATTTTTGATGTATGCCCTCCTGATCTGGAAGCGGAAAGTCGTATCAAAATGAAAGATCTTATAAAATCAGGTCGGCTGCCAGTAACATCAAATAATATTGAGATTATACCCCAAGACCATGATTTAAGCACTAAGAAACTTGTTAATGATAAATCGGGAGACGCAGGATTAGTTATATTGGGATTTCATGAAGACTCCGTCAAGAAAGGAGATACCTTCAATGGTTTTGATAAAACTGGCACCATCCTTTTTGTTAATTCTCACAACGATAAGGTAATTGAATAAAATCTAAATGCCGTTTTTTTCTAGTATTTTTTTAGTCAGATCAATGAACCCATTTATATCGCCATCCGTAGTATCCCATGAACACATTAATCTCACCTCTTTATATTCAACATCATTAATTAATTGTGGAGTTTCATTCCATACATGGAAAAAATACTCATTCTGTAAAATTGGAATAATCCCCACTGGTATCATAACGAATACACCATTTGCTTGGGTATCCTGACTTACTTTTAGATGTTTTATATTGGAAATTTTTTTAGCAAGTTCTTTTGCCTTATCATTAGCTATTTGAGCATTTTTGCGCCACAAATCATTGGTTAGATATTGTGTAAACTGAGCAGCAATAAATCTCATTTTAGAATGTAATTGCATCCCTTGTTTTCTGGTGTATTCAAAATCATTAGCTAATTCTTTATTAAAGAATATAACTACCTCTCCAAACATCAAACCATTTTTTGTTCCCCCAAATGAAAGTATATCAACTCCTACATCTGTTGTAAAACTTTTAAAATCAGATCCCAATGAAACAGCTGCATTACTAATTCTAGCTCCATCCATGTGTAAATACATATTATTTGCATGAGCGTAATCGGCAAGAGTTCTTATTTCCTGGGGTGAATATACAGTGCCCATTTCCGTTACCTGAGATATTGAAATAATCTTTGGCTGACTGTGATGCTGAAATCCAATACTATTCATAAAAGGCTCTACTTGCTCAGGAGTAATCTTACCATCAGTGGAATTTACTTCAAGTATTTTTGAGCCTATAAATTTTTCTGGAGCACCGCATTCATCCTCAGTAAGATGAGCAGTATTTGCCGTTATTATTGCTTGATAAGATTGTATTATATGTTTAATTGATAATACATTTGCTGCTGTTCCATTGTAAACAAAGAATATTTCTATATCATCACCAAAATATTTCTTAAATATTTCACGAGATGTAGCAGAAATTTCTTCGTTACCTTCACCGTAGGCAAAAATATGTCCTTCATTTACATCATTAAGAGCTCTCATAATTTCTGGACAAACTCCAGACCAATTATCACTTGCAAATCCTCTACCCATCCTATAACATTATAAAATGACAAAATTAGGCATTTTTATTTCCCACATGCCGGGATATTAATATTGTTTATGCTTACATCAGTATTTGTTGTATTGAGGAATCAGTATAAATATATTATGCAATAGTTTTAATTTCAGGTATGGCAGGCTGTTGATTTTTAGTAGATAACAATCCACACGCAGCATCAATATCTTGGCCACGAGAAGCTCTTACTGAAGTAAAAATGCCTTTATTGCTTAACGCATCCTTAAAAATTTGTAATCGTCTTTCATCGGTTGATGCAAGAGGTGTTTTGGGTATTTCATGAAATCGTATTAGATTAATCCTACAATTTATACCATTTAGAACCCTTGCCATTTCCTTCACGTGCTTAGATGTATCATTAATTCCACCAAAAACAATGTATTCAAAGGATATTCTACGATGTCTTCCCAAGTCATGCCTTTTAATTTCTTTAACTATACTTTCAATTGAATGTACATGGCTAACTGGCATTAGCATTTTTCGCTCCGATTCAAAGGGAGAATGCAAACTAACGGCCAAATGACATTCACTCTCTATCAAAAACCGTCTCATTGCAGGAACAATTCCAATTGTACTTACAGTTATTTTACGTTTACTCCATCCAAAACCCCATTCTGAAGTTAAAATATCTAAACTTTTGAGTACAGCATCCAAATTATCAAGGGGTTCACCCATTCCCATAAAAACAATATTCGTCAATTTTTGCCATTCAGGTAAGCTTCTAATTTGATTAAGGATTTCCCCTGCGGTAAGGTTTGATTTTAACCCTTGACGCCCTGTCATGCAGAACAAGCATCTCATTTTACATCCAACCTGAGAACTAACACAAATAGTATTTCTTTTGGATTCAGGAATAAAGGCTGATTCAATATATCCATTGTCGCCTATACTAAATAAATATTTCTTTGTTCCATCTTTTGATTCCTGAGCTGAAATAGGAGCAGAAAGTCCCAACAAGTATTTATCGCTCAACATACCCCTTGCTTTTTTGCTGAGGTTTGTCATTTCATCAATGGAGGTAATATCTTTCTGATATAGCCATTGGGCCATTTGTTTGGCAGTAAATCTTGGCAGCCCTAGCTGAGCAACCACATCCTGGAGTTCTGGTAAACTCTTGCCAAAAAGATTTTGTTTCATGTGGGCAATGATAGTAATTAATTCCGTTAGAAATTACCTATTACTGAGATTATGTAGTTGTGATATAAGTTCCTTAGGATTATTTACAACGGAAACAGTTTCTAGATTTTCGAAATTTGGGATGTTTTTCTTGCTTCCAGATAATATAAGGTGAACGTCGGTATTTGATATCAGGTCGTAGATTAGATTGGATACCTTATCAATTTGCGGTGCTGTAATCATAGACATAACAGTTGGTATGTTTCTTTTTTTAATTATTGTAACGATATCATTTAAGGGAATATTTTGACCAAGATAGTATACTTTCCATCCTAAATCTTTAATAATGAATGAGGCAATTAACAGTGGCAGTTCATGATCCTCACCTTCGAACAGGAACAAAAGTATTTCAGGTGCATCATGCGCTGGTTGTTGCAAGCTATCGATAGAGCTTATTATTTTTTGTCTAACTAGGTTCGTAATAAAATGTTCCTGGGATGGAATTATCCTGCTAGCTGTCCACATTACACCTACACGATTTAGAAAAGGATAAATTAGATCTGTTATGGTTGCTAAAAATCCACTTCTAACCAGTTGACGTTGAAAAATATTATTAAAAAGATTTTCGTCAAAGTTTATTGCGCTTAACATTAAACTTGATATATCATCTTCAAAGTCTGTATCTGTATCAGTTAGAAGCTCTATTACCTTTTCAGATATTTCCTTACTGGATAGGCTGCCTATCTTGGATATTCGATTCCCATGTCTTGTTAAAATTCCCACATTAATAAGGAGCTTTAGATCGTCTGCTGTGTAAAACCTTATGTTCGTAGGTGTTCTCTTTGGTTTGAGAAACTTGTAACGCCTTTCCCAAATTCTTAATTTATGACCACTAATTCCTGTAATTGATTCAACTTGTGCCACTGAATATGATTCCATGTCTACCTATTTAGATTGTAAATATAGACATTTTTTTTAATATTTAAATATTTACCGAATTTTAATGCATTGATTATCAGTTACAAAGTATTTTTTGTCTAATTTTTTCCACTTTATTCTTGGTCATTTAAATTATTTACCTTTACTTTGTCGAATATTTACAAATTATTAGTTAGACAATAAATTAAAATCACTAAAATTAAATCACAAACAAATGAAAACACAATTTTTAACATTAGCACTTTTAATTTCCTCTTCTTTAATTTTTGCAGGATGCAATAAAGATGACGATAACGATCCCACTCCAGTTCAGCCGGACAACATTGTTCAAATTGCTCAGGCGAGTGGGTTTAACTCCCTTGCGACCGCTCTAACCATTGCCGGTTTAGATGACGATCTTCAAGGTGCAGGGCCTTTCACAGTATTTGCACCCACAGACGAAGCTTTTGCAGCTCTTCTGGGTGCAATAGGACAAACAGATATCAACGATGTACCTGTGGAAGTTCTTCAACAGATACTCCTCTATCATGTTGTTCCATCAAGCGTAATTTCAACTCAACTCCAAGCTGGCATGGTTCAAACTCTTCAAGGCACAGATGTGACCGTAAGTATATCATCCGGAATTATGGTGAATGACGCAAATGTTATCATGCCGTATGATGTAATTGCTTCAAATGGAGTTATACACACCATTGATCAGGTTTTAGTTCCAGCTGCAATTTTACAGTTTGTTAATACTGTATTGGAACCAGCTTATTTTAATAAGAACTTTTCTACCTTAATCGCGGCAGCAGTTAAGGCTGACCTAGTAACAGCCTTATTGACAACTCCTAATTTAACAATTTTTGCACCAACCAATGATGCATTTAACGCTGCGGGTATCAATCCTGAAAACATAGATGCAGCAACCCTTGGCGCAGTCCTAACGTATCATGTAGTAGGAGCTAAAGTACTGAGTTCCGATATTCCAAGGGAAGCCTCAACATTAAATGGAAATAATATTTATTTCAGTCTTACTGAATCAGGAAATTTCATCAATGGAAGCACCGAGATTGTAGGAGTTGATATTGAAAGTGGATCAGGTGTTGTGCATGTAATTAATAATGTACTACTTCCTCCTGTAGGAAATATTGTTGAGACAGCTGTTGCCCTTACTGAAGACGGTGAATTCACTTCACTTGTTGCTGCTTTGCAAAGAACAGCCAATGAAGGAACTCCAGAACAAAATTTAATTTCAGTTCTCAGTAGTAATGGTCCATTCACAGTGTTCGCACCTACTAATGCAGCATTTCAAGCATTATTAGACAGCAGTCCACAGTGGAACAGTTTAAATGATATACCACTAGACGTACTAATCTCTGTTCTAACATATCATGTTGTTTCAGGGCGTGCTTATAGTACTGATCTTCCAGGTATATTAGGTCCAAATGGTGATCTGGCAACTGTTCAAGGTCAAAACATATCGATTAATCTAGCAAACTTAACAATAAACGAAACAAGCAAAATTATCGCGGTTAATACAAATGCAACAAATGGAGTAATCCATGTAATTGACGCTGTATTACTCCCAAATTAGATTCCAATGACGTGATTTTAGTTAGTCGGTGCGGCCTCGTCCCACTGGCTAACTATTAAAATCACAACTGATTACCCAAACTAAGAAACTAAACTATAATCACAAAATATTACTAAAATGAAAACAAAATCACAAGTTATTTTCGCAACATTTATTGCATTGATACTAGGCTTTTCACATATCTCAGCAATAGCCCAAAACCCAACCGCACGTGTCCAAGTTATCCATAATTCCGCAGATAATGCTGCAGAGTTTGTAGATGTTTGGCTTGATGATGTGCTATTAATTGACAACTTTGAATTTAGATCTGCTACTCCATTTATCGATGCACCAGCTGATCAAGAATTCACAATTTCAATTGCAGGTCCAGGTAGTTCAAGTCCAGACAACCCAATTTGGTCTCAGAATTATACTCTTCAAGCAGATGAAAAATATATTCTTATTGCAAATGGTATAGTAAGTCCTAGCGGTTATGATCCAGTGAAACCATTCGATATTTACGTTTATTCCATGGCGAGAGAGGAAGCTACCAATCCATCCAATACAGATGTTTTAGTGTTCCATGGTTCAACTGATGCGCCAACTGTTGATATAGTAGAAGTTGGTGTAGGCGCCGGGACAATAGTAGACGATTTAATGTACGGAGATTATGCCGGATATTTAGAGCTTCCAACTGATAACTATCGCTTAGCCGTAAGAGATGAAACAGGTAGCACAACTGTGGCAGAATACGAGGCGCCATTAGCTGCACTTGGCTTAGATAATTATGCCATAACTATTGTAGCTTCAGGGTTCTTGAATCCTTCTAACAATGAAAATGGCCCATCTTTTGGTTTATGGGTTGCATTACCAGAGGGAGGAACATTGGTAGAGTTACCATTGGTAACTTCAGTTCTGGAATCAGTTTTAGACAAGAATTCTATTTCGGTCTTTCCAAATCCAGCTACATCAGTAGTAAATATAAATTACACTCTATTGGAAGATTCATTTGTGAACATAGACCTATATGACATCACAGGAACATTGGTTCAAACTACCACTCCAGGATACATATTGAAATCTACACAAACAAACTCAATTGATATCTCTACTCTATCTAGTGGAATATATTTCCTTAGGATAGCAACAGGAAACATGATTACAACACGTAAAGTGAATTTTTTAAATTAATTAAAACAATCTTTTCCACTGACCGGGTATCGTATAACGAGTTCCTCATACGCACTTCGTTATGTGACCCGGTCTCCTTTATTTTAAAAAAACATGAAAACTATACTTATACTTATCGCGATTGTGACGCAAACTATCTCTACTAATTATGTAATAGATTTTGGTAAATCAAAGCAAGGAAATAAATGGTTAGTAGTTAATGATGGAGTTATGGGTGGACTATCTAATTCAACTGCCAACATCTCTAACAATTATATGAATTTTGAGGGTACTATTTCCCTTCAAAACAATGGCGGTTTTGCTTCTGTAAGAAGTTTTAAAAGCAATATAAACCTTTCAGATTTTACAATTATGAAGGTTCGCTATAGAAGCAGGGGTCAAAAAGTAAGTGTTAGACTACTAAAAAACGACGCCTATTACCTTCCTTATTTTAAGACAGCCTTAGAAACAACATCATGGGTATGGAAGACAACACTAATACCTCTAAAAAATTTTAAAGAATACCAGCTAAATAGGCAAACAGAAAAAAATCTTAATTCTAGTGATTTTAACGATATTATAAGGATAGGGTTAATAGTTAGCAACAAGAAACAAGGTAATTTTGAAATTGATATTGATTACATAGAATTTTATTAAATTTAAATGACCATTAGAATGCCAGTTTATCAATTTAAAAGAGAGCAGAAATTAAACACAACAATGGAAGAAGCGTGGGACTTTATTTCAAATCCCACGAATCTTAAAACCATTACTCCAGAGCATATGGGTTTCAATATTACGTCAGGCACGTTACCAAATAAAATGCATGAAGGTCAAATAATTAAATATAAGGTGAAACCTTTACTGGGAATATCCATGAGTTGGGTAACAGAAATTGCCCATGTAAAAGAAGGTCTCTATTTCGTGGACAATCAATTACATGGTCCATATAAGTTATGGTATCATGAGCATACTTTAGTTCCTATGACAGATGGAGTTTTAATGAAAGATACAATCACTTACAAACCCCCCATTGGGTTCTTAGGAGCAATTATAAACTACGTAATAATTAAAAAAGAATTACGTAATATCTTCAATTTTAGAGAAAAAAAATTAGTGCACCTATTTGGCCCAACGAATAATTAACTAATAAAATAATGAACTCTCTGTTCTGGTTTCGCCGAGATTTAAGATTAGATGATAATACTGCTCTCCTTAAAGCAATTCAAAGAGGTAATCCAGTTTTAACTGTATTTATTTTTGATGATAATATCACAAAAGAACTAGACATTGATGATCCTAGAATATCTTTTATACATGATAACCTCCTGGGAATAGATAAGCAACTTCACAATTATAATTCATCACTACTTATATTAAAGGGAAATCCAAAGTCAGTTTTAGAAAAGCTTGTAGACAAGTATAATATCTCCGATGTTTATGCTAATAAAGATTATGAGCCTTATGCTCTAGAGAGAGACTATGAAATTGGCCAGTCCCTTAGAAGAAAAAAAATTAATTTCATAACTTATAAAGATCAAGTAATCTTTGAAGAAAATGAAATCTCTAAAAATGATGGACATCCATATACTGTTTATACACCTTACAAAAACAAATGGTTATCCTCCTTTAAAGAGATTTTGCCAATAGAAAAAGAATCTGAACAAAATCTAAACTACATTATTTCGAATCATAGAATACCCACTTTAGAAGAACTCGGTTTCATTAGGTCATCCATAAAGGTCAAACCATTTAATATTGAAGACTTAGATAATTACTCTACGGAACGAAATTACCCATATTTACATTCCACGAGTCATTTAAGTCCTCATTTAAGATTTGGAACCGTTAGTATTCGTTTGGTTCTGCAAAAGGTTTTTAATAAAAATTATGCGTTTACAAGTGAACTTATTTGGCGTGAATTTTTCATGCAGATATTATTCAATTTCCCCAAAGTTATCTCTGGTAATTTTAGATCAAAATATGATAGCATTAATTGGTTAAATAGTAAAAGTGATTTTGAAAACTGGTGCAATGGCACCACAGGCTATCCAATTGTTGATGCTGGTATGAAAGAATTAAATCAAACAGGTTACATGCATAATAGGGTTAGAATGGTTACTGCAGGATTTTTATGCAAGCATCTATTAATTGACTGGAGATGGGGAGAAGCTTATTTTGCTAAAAAATTATTGGATTATGAATTGTCCTCAAATAATGGTAACTGGCAATGGGCAGCAGGTACAGGGTGCGATGCTGCGCCATATTTTCGGATATTTAATCCAATTGAACAACAAAAGAAATTTGATAATCAGAATCAATACATTAATAAATGGATACCAAACTTTGATTCGGACAATTATATTAAACCAATTATCGAACATAAGTATGCACGAAATAGGGCAATGGAAGCTTATAAGACTGCTCTTAGATGAAAAAAAGAGATCAACAAATTGTTGATCTCTTAAGTACCCAAGGCCGGGATCGAACCGGCACTCCAAAAGGAACTGGTTTTTGAGACCAGCGCGTCTACCAATTCCGCCACTTGGGCAACTGATGAAGGTTTGCAAAAGTAGTAATTTCCTCCTATCTTGAAGTGTAATTATAAAAATTGTTCGTGAAATTAACGGCCCACATATTTAGGGTTCAATTTTTAAATAATTTCCCGGAATATATGTTTACATCATTAAATGATATTTCATAATAATATATGCCACTTTTAACCGCATCACAATGCCAAATATGTGTAATGCTTGAGTTTCGATTAATTTCCTGGTGTTTATATACCTCATTTCCTAAAATGTCATAAATATTGATCAAATACTCGCCTTGACCTCTTATTTTGCAATCAAATCTCACAACATCACCAAACGGATTTGGATATACATTAACTTTATTAGTGTTACCACCCGGTATACCCGAATCATCAAAGGCATTCATAATAACCGAGGTGTAACTAGTATCGATGTTTTGACCAGAAATGCTTATTATACATGAATATACACCAGTAGAATCTATATTCATGGTTGAAAGTTCAACCATAATTGTATCTGTTTCGTTGCCCATTAATTGACCATCATCATCCGAAAGGTAAATCCACCCCGGATTGTTATCGATACTAATCTCATAATTGATTGTATCGGATCCTAAATTGGTTATGAAAATAGACTTGGTTAATGTGTAGTCAAGAGGAAGTTCTTCTGAGATTAATTGTGGATTAACATCAATTGCTGCATTGCCAAGCATAAGATTCAATGATTTAAATAAATTTAATCTGCCTCCAGATACTGTTATACTATCCAAATCTGGTAATATGTCAACACCATTTAAAATAAACTCCTTTAGCATAAGGGCTACCTGTGCTGGATTATTTTTATAGTTGTTAATGAATGCCGAATCAGCTGCTGACAAAAGAAGCGCTATAGCACCAGAAACAAAAGGGGTAGCCATTGATGTCCCAGAGCTCATTCTATAGGTATTATTTAGTCCAAGTGACCAAATTATTGTCCCAGGAGCACCCAAGTCAATGGTTGTTTTACCCCAAGCTGCACTATTATTTTTAAAATCCCTATTTGTGGTATTTGTAACTGATATCATAAATGGTGTTTCAAAGGCTGTGGGTATGTCACCTAAGCTATCAATATCCCATGATCTGTTAGCAGTAGCGCCAATACTAAGTATTCCAATTGACCCCAATGAATCATACATTGCTTCCCATATTGGATATTGATTTGGTTGCCCTTTATCAACACCAAACGAATTATTTTGAGCCACAATAAATGCTCCCTCAATACCATTTGTTTGATCATACTTCTCCCTTACCTCATAAACATAGGAAAGTGCTTTCACAACAATTGATTCTGTACTAGATTCACCTGCAATGGGTAGAATTTTTACATCCCAATTTGAACCCGAAATTCCCCTATCATTATTGCCAATGGCTCCAATAATTCCACTAACATGAGTTCCATGATTAGTAGAAGGTATATCACCACTGTTATTATATACATTCCAACCATTATAATCATCAACATAACCATTATCATCATCATCAATGCCATTGTTGGGAATTTCATTATAATTCCTCCAAAGATTAAGGTCATTCTGTTCAATATCACATCCATCATCAACAACGGCAACAACAATTGTGTCTCCATGCGCAGTAACTCCTCCTGTGGTAATATCCCATGCAAGAGTAGCGCTTATATCAGCCCCTGCATAACCACTGCCCTGCCCCGTATTAAGCAAAGCCCATTGATCCGCAAATAATGAATCGTTGGGAATTTTCTGTTGAGTATTTCTTAATTCTACAATATGATTACTTTGAACATTATGGATGTAATGAATGGATCTTAAGCTAGAAATAACCTCAGAATTGGATTTACCTTTATCTTTTATTTGCAAAAGATAAATCTTAAATCGTTCAGATAGGATATCCTTTACTTCAAGATTATGGTTTTCCAGAAGTTTACTCAATTGATCTGAATTACTTAGTTGAACCATAATCTCATGATTAACAACCTTATTGTTTAATTGTGCAAAGGAAAACGATATAGTTAATACTAATATGGCTAATGTGAAATAGTATTTCATGGTTAGGTGTGTCAGTGTTGCGACACAAAAGTAGTTTATTTAGTTGTTTTTAAATCTTTAAAATTATCTATCATCAGATTAGAAGAATATTCTGATTATAAAAATTATACTCGTCTATTTACTAACTATTTATATCTATTTAGGTAATTGTCTTGATTAAAGCTTTATTTATATAATTTTGCCCTTTGAAATAACCATCAATTTCTTAAATTGGAAATTAATAATATAGTTTGAAATTGGACAAGACATTAAGGAAACCCCACTGGTTGAAAAGCAAGATACCATCGGGTAAAGAATATAGGTTAGTAAGAGATATTGTAGAAAAAAACAAGCTTCACACCATATGTACAAGTGGTCATTGCCCAAATATGGATGAATGCTGGGGACGAGGCACAGCAACACTTATGATTTTAGGTGATATATGTACTCGTTCTTGTGGCTTTTGCAATGTAAAAACAGGCCGTCCCTTGGAAGTTGATTTGAAAGAGCCTGAAAGAGTTGGGAATACTGTTAACCTGATGAAATTAAAGCATTGCGTTCTTACATCTGTAGATAGAGATGACCTCGAAGATCTAGGCATGGACATTTGGATTAAAACGGTGAAGGAAATTAAAAAAATAAGACCGCAAACAACCATTGAAACTCTAATTCCAGATTTTGATGGTATTGAAGAGCTTGTAATACCAGTATGCAAAGCCGGGCAAGAAGTTGTTTCACATAATCTGGAAACCGTCAGAAGAATTACACCGTGGGCGAGGAGTAGAGCAAAATATGATCTAAGCCTTAAGACCCTTAGCATAATTGCAAAAACAGGTGTCGTTGTCAAATCAGGAATAATGGTAGGGTTGGGAGAAACACGTGATGAGGTAATCGAAACAATGCATGATATGAGGAATTCTGGAGTAGAAGTAGTAACAATTGGTCAATATCTTCAACCCACAAAAAAGCATCTAATGGTAAAGGAGTACATAACTCCAGAGCTGTTTGCAGATTATAAAGAAGAAGGATTGAAAATGGGCTTTCGTTTTGTTGAAAGCAGTCCTTTGGTTAGATCTTCATATAGAGCTGAAAAACATGTTCGCGGTTTGTAATCAGCAATTATGGTGAACAAAAATGTAAAAAATATAAACATTGATCTGGTTGACTATCAAAAAGCTTGGGACTATCAGGAAAAACTTTTTGATGAAATTGTTTCTATAAAAGAAAACAATAGAAAAAATAAGATTAAATCTGCTACACCAAATTTTCTTATCTATTGCGAACATCCAAATGTATACACCATAGGTAAGAGTGGCAAACAGGATAACTTACTAATAAGTGAAGATTTTTTAAAAAGTAAGGGAGCATCATTATATAGAATAAATCGTGGAGGAGATATTACCTTTCACGGTCCTGGTCAAATTGTTGGATATCCAATACTTGATTTGGATAATTTTGGTGTTTCTATAAAAAACTACATCTACAATCTAGAAGAAGTAATCATAAAAACATTGAGTCATTTTGATGTTTTTGCAACTCGATCAGAAGGAGCTACGGGTGTATGGCTAGATGCTGAAAATCCAATTAAATCCAGAAAAATCTGTGCCATTGGAGTAAGAACAAGTCATTGGGTAAGCATGCATGGTTTTGCATTAAATGTTAATACTAACTTGGATTATTTCGACTATATAGTACCCTGCGGCATACAGGGAAAATCTGTTACTTCAATTGCCAAAGAATTGGGAAAAGAGATTGATATAAAAGATGTTCATTTGATATTAAATAAAGAATTTTCCAACGTCTTTGGCATGCAGTTTATATAGCTCTTCAATATTAAGTCTATTCCGAAGAAAAATCCTTAATCTAATATTACACTGAGTATCTCCAAAGATTTAAATCCCCCCATGGAAGGAATATGAAAATTATAATATTTAATAAGATTTTCTAAAACCTGCATTCTATTTTCCCTATTAAATTTTATTGATGTAGCATCTTCAAAACTCTTTGAATATATGGACATTATATTATTGACTTCATCACCTGACAGATAATTACCATGTAAAGGAATCGTATTTGTAAATTGTCCATCCTGAAGGTCAAAAATTGATATCTCCATCATTGATAACTTTGATGGATAAAATCCTAAAAACTTTGTAAGCTGCATCATAAACAGCAGGTGAAAATTAGCATACCCTTCATTGGCAATATCTAACCAAACCAATGATCCGTTTATCCAATCAAACAACTCCTTGTTTTTAACTTCGTCCTTCAAACATTTATACAATAATTCCACAATAAAAAATAATACAGACCTCTTTACCATATTATCAGGTATGCTTTTATATGAGTATGCTAAATCAATATCCTTTATGGTTTGAAGAGATTTCTTATCGGAGAAATTAATTACCAAATCAAGTATTGAAAGGGGCTGAAACATTGCCGCTTTACTTTTTGACTTCCTGCTTTTTAGTCCTCTAACAAAAAATGATTGCATACCATATTGTTCTGTAAATATCTTTACAATAACTCCCGAGTCTGAGAATTTAGTTTGTTTTATAACTACTCCTCTGGTATTTACAATCATTGATTATTGATTTTTTACAAATGTATTAAATCAAATCTCAAAAGCGCAGTTATATCCATATAATTGATTAATAATCGATCCATTATGGATAACTTATTAAAACACTTGAATAATGGGATTATTTTGAAGGCCATATAAATAAAATCCCCTTGACACCAATGGTATCAAGGGGAAATTAGGTTTTTAAAGTGGTACCACCCGGGATCGAACCAGGGACACACGGATTTTCAGTCCGTTGCTCTACCTACTGAGCTATGGTACCAACAAAAACGGTCGCAAAAGTACACAATTTTTCGTTTTATCAAAAAAAATCATAAAAATTTCCCCTGTACAAATACATAGTATTATTTTTGTCTGATAATCACATGTAGTGCTTTTGAAATTAATAGTTGACATAGGAAACACATCATCTAAAATAGCTGTTTTTAGCAATGATGAAATCATAGAGTTTCGAGTAATTAAGGAAAACCTTATCGAAGTTTTAAAAGAAATCATTATTTCTTTTCCTGATATATGCTCTTCAATCCTATCATCAGTTTCTAATCATGATGGTGAAGTGTCAAAATTCTTACAGGGAAAAGGCTATTTCATTGAATTAACTCATACTACAAAAGTGCCTTTCAAAAACATGTATCAATCAGCCGCCACACTTGGAAAAGACAGAATAGCCATTGCTGCAGCTGGAAGTTTAGCTTATCCTGGTGAAAATGTTTTAGTTATTGATACAGGCACATGTGTTACCTATGATTTTATTAATGCAGATGGTGATTATCTTGGGGGAGCAATTAGCCCAGGATTAACAATGAGATTTGACGCACTGAGTAAATTTACTCATGAATTACCCAGATTGGATAAACCAAGTGCCGAAAAGGAAGTGAATCTAGTAGGTAAAACAACACATGAATCAATCACTTCTGGGGTAATTAATGGATTAAAAACAGAAGTGGAACATATTATAAACCAATACGAAGCCTTATTTTCACCACTTAAAATAATTATTAGCGGGGGTGATTATTTATATTTTGAAAACTTGGTAAAAAGTAACATCTTTGCATCCCCTAATATTGTGGTACATGGATTAAAAAAAATCCTTGATTTTAATGAAAAGAATTAATCTAATAATAATATTAATATTCACTGTTTTGAGCTTGCAATTAGATGCTCAGACAGGAATAAATTCGCCATATTCAAGATATGGACTTGGTCAACTATACTTGGAAAACCTAAATACGGTTTCTGTTGCAATGGGTGGACTGGGCATAGCCTTGCATGATCCTACAATTTTAAACCCTGCTAATCCCGCATCATACGGAACACTAGATTCATCAGCATTTCTATTTGAGGTTGGGGTTTCGGGCAACGCTACAACTCTCAAGACCAATACATTAACAGAAAGTGGATATGATGCAACCCTGAGTTACATTTTCATTGGTTTCCCCATTACTAGGTGGTGGAGATCGGGAGCAGGGATAATGCCCTTTAGCAAAATAGGCTACAATGTTCAGGTGCTAGTTCCAGTTGATAACTTTAGTGACGTGGTACATTCATTTTCAGGAGATGGTGGACTTAATCGAGTATTTTGGGGTAATGGTTTTAATATCTCAGAAAATCTCAGAGTGGGTATTGATGCCTCCTATCTATTTGGGCAATCATCGCGTTTAAGTATGATTTTCTATCCTGACTCCTCCAATATTTTTGGCACTAAAGTAGAAAATCACATCAGTGTTGGTGATTTCATTTTTGATTATGGGATACAATACGACTTAAAACTTGGAGAGAAAACTAAACTAACAATAGGCGCTACGTATGCCCAAAAATTCAATTTATCAGCCAACTATAATTACCTCTCCAAAACAATCATAGGTGGTTATAATGGACTTCTTGAGCAAGTAGTAGATACCATTGAATATAGACCAGATGAAGAGGGATCGATTGTTTTACCTGCGAGATTAGGATTTGGGCTTGCTCTTACCAATGAAGGAAACTGGATGATTGGAGCAGATTTTGAGTGGCAGAAATGGAAAGAATTTGAGGCTTTTGGCGTTGAAGACTCTCTTTCAAATTCTTGGAGAGTTACCTTGGGAGGTGCATTCACACCGAAGCATACTAATATTTCTTCCATCTTTAAAAGGATGACCTATAGAGCTGGATTAAGATATAATCAATCCTATTTAAAATTTTACAATAACCCAATTACAGAGTTTGGCATAAGTTTTGGCGTAAGTTTTCCACTGAAGAACTCTAAAACTGGTATAGATCTGGGAGTGGATTTCGGAAGAAGAGGAACAACAGATAATAATCTGATTCAAGAAAATTTCTTTGATATTTCTCTTGGAGTATCAATCCAAGAAAACTGGTTCCAGAAAAGGAAATACAGATAGTAACAATTAAAAAGTTTATCATGAGACTTAAATCTGCAATTTTAACACTAGTGGCAATAACAGGTCTTTTTATGACCTCAACAGCACAAACCTTCACAACAAAGGATGACCTTGCAAAATATGGCAACGACAGCATTGAATGTGTTAAAAATTTATCACTTTATC
This sequence comes from Lentimicrobiaceae bacterium, assembly GCA_018661505.1. Classification (GTDB taxonomy): domain Bacteria; phylum Bacteroidota; class Bacteroidia; order Bacteroidales; family F082. The sequence goes on along the minus strand of JABJIE010000015.1, from coordinate 48,776 downwards.
GTGGTGATTACAAACAATGGAAAGCAAGTGGGTATAAAAGTGATATTATTTCATCTGCATTGAAATATTGGAGGCATGTACTTCATAACTGTCCAAAAGCTACAGAAAATATATATGTTGATGGGGTAAAAATGATTAACTATAGTATCAAAAAAGAAAAGGATGCCGCCAGAAAACAAGAATTGACAGATACCTTAATGATGCTTTATGATATGAGAGCGTATTATTATCCGTATCACTACAAAACTAAAAAACCACAAGTGGGAAGTATACTTGGGAGAAAAGGTATAGACTATTATAACCTTAGCCCTTCGAAAAACTATCTTGGAGCATATGAAATTTTAGGAGAATCAATTGAACTTGACGGTGAAAATGCAAAAGGATCCGTATATGTATATTATTTCAGGTCAATTACTAAAATGGCGAAAAAAGGAAATATCGACACCTTAGCAGTTGTGGATGCTTACGATATGCTAAGCGACTACATTGATGCTAATATTGATAAATATGACAAAGCAGGTAATTGGAAAAAAGGAGAAGAGTATATCAACATAAAGGGTACCATAGAAAATTCGTTTGAACCATTTGCCAAGTGTGATGATCTGGTAAGAATATATCAGAAGAAATATGATGCGAATCCCGAGGACACAAAATTACTTAAAAAGATAACCAAGCTATTGGATAAAAAAGGTTGTATAGAGTCACCATTATATTTCAATTCTACTGTGGCCCTCTATAGACTTGAGCCTTCTCCAGAGTCTGCATATTTAATTGGTAAAATGTTGCTGAAAGAAGAGAAGTATGTTGAGGCAGTACCTTACCTTGAGGAGGCTATTAAAATGGAAAATGAAACTAGAGCATACAAGGCGTTGATTTTCCTGGCTGAGGATTTTATGTCTCTACAAAAAAACGAGAAAGCCCGTGCAATTGCCAGAAAAGCTGCAAATCTAAATCCAAAAGCTGGCAAACCTTACATTATAATTGGCGATTTATATGCATCAACAGCTAATGATTGTGGCAATGATGAGCTAACTAGAAAAGTTGCCTATTGGGCAGCTGTTGATCAATACAAAAAAGCTCGCTCTGTTGAACCTAATATTGCCACATCAATGAATAAGAGAATCAGTTCTTATCAAAAATATTTCCCAACCACTGAGCTTTTATTTTTCTACAACCTTCATGAAGGTGATGAATATACGGTAGAATGTTGGATTAATGAGATAACTACGGTCAGAGCTGCCAAGTAACCGAAATCTATAAACATGTTCTTAAAATCAATAAAAAGTACTTTTCTGGTTCTGGCTGGAGTATTACTTTTTTCTTGTGAGAACTCCATATCAAAAATAAATGAGATCACACAACTAGAAGATACTCTGGCTGCTATTACCACCTACAATATAGTCTATGAGCGATCCGATTCTGGCTTTATTAGAGTTAGATTAAGTAGCCCTCTTATGAAACGATATCTTGGTGATGATGAGTATAATGAATTTCCAAATGGTTTTGAAATAACCTTCTTTGACAAAAAGGGGCATGAAACATCATATATAACAGCAAATTATGGCATTGACTACCGAAAACGTAAATCAATGAATGCAAGAAATAATGTGGTCATAAAAAATTATGAAACCAGTGAAGAGCTTTATACTGAAAACCTAATTTGGGATCAAAAAGGAAATCTCATTAAATCCAATACATTTGTCAAATTAGTTATGCCGGATAAAACAATATTTGGAGATAGTATGTGGGCAAATGAGGAATTTACAGAGCATGAGATTTATAACATAAAAGGTCAATTTGATATCGAAGAAGACTCTATATCACGCTAGTTTTAACTTCCTTACACACCAATTAACTGATACCCCATTGAAGAAATATTCCTTACATTTGTTAAAATAATCCATGAGTACAAACGGTCTTATAATAATCTTCTCATTATTGTTTTCGGGGTTCTTCTCGGGAATGGAAATAGCTTTTGTTAGTTCAAATCGTTTGGTTCAAGAGCTTGATCTAAAACGCAAGATAATTCCCGCACGAATTCTTTCAGCTTTTTACAATCATCCATCAAGGTTTATAGGGGCATTATTATTGGGTAACAATATTGCACTTGTAATCTATGGAATTGCAATTGCTGCTTTACTTGAGCCGGTAATTATTGAACTTCTACCCATTTCCCTTAACTCTGAGTATATAGTTCTTTTATTTCAAACAATTATTTCAACTCTTTTAATTTTACTAGTAGCTGAGTTCATTCCAAAGGTTTTGTTCCGCATAAGACCCAATACAATATTAAAAGCATTCGCATTACCTGTATGGTTATTTTACTACCTTTTTTATCCATTAATATTATTGTATATAGGCATCTCTGAATTAATTTTAAAAGTGATATTTAGAGTTAAACTAGCTAAAGAATCGTATTCATTCAGTGCTGTTGATTTGGAGGAATATGTGAAAGATTCTATATCAACAGTTAGAGAGACAGATGTGGAAATAAATAAAGAAATCCAAATGATCCAAAATGCCATGGATTTCAAGCACGTTAAATTACGCGAATGTATGGTTCCAAGAACTGAAATAAAAGCTCTTGAAATTGGTCGAGAAGTTGAAGAGTATAATAAATTGCTTGTGGAAACAGGTCATTCAAAAATATTTATTTATGAAGAAACCATTGATAAAATTATAGGTTATGTGCATGTTTATGATTTATTAAATGGCCCATCATCAGTTAAAGAAGTTATACGAGAAATTGAGCCCTACCCAGAAACAATGCCCGCAAATGAATTACTTCAGAAATTTATATCGGGACACAAAAGCTCAGCAATCGTGCTAGATGAGTTTGGAGGAACGGCTGGAATTGTCACTATGGAAGACATTATAGAAGAAATATTTGGTGAAATTGAGGATGAGTATGATAATATTGAAGATGTGGAAAGGCAAATTTCTGATAACACTTTCTTATTCTCGGCAAGGCTTGAGATTGATTATTTAAATGAAAAATATAAGTTTAATTTACCCGTTCTTGACGACTATGAAACTCTTGCAGGATATCTAATCCACAACTACAAAAGCATTCCTAATAAAGGAGAGGTTATTGAGATTAGGCCTTATAAATTTACTGTAATTAAGTCTAGTGGAAACAAACTAGAAGAACTTAAAATGGTAATTGAATAGTAACAAGGTATATTTAAACACATTGTAATATCTTTATAATTAACACGTTTCTAATAGTATTAACCAAAATTAGTGATCTCTGCGAAGCTTCTTATTTTTGGAATTATATTTGCATTTTATTAAAGTTATTAAAACAGAAAACTACAAAGGTTTGATAGTTAATATTAATTTCAAAAAAATAATATTATTGCTATGGATAATTGTTTTCTGTTTTAACCCACTTTGCTTAATATCCTCTTCACTTACAAAAGTACTTTTACTTTCTGATAGCATAACAACAAGTTATAATGACTCATTGGCAATAGCTTATGGTGATACACTTGTTTATAAGGATATTATTGTGGGTAATAGGGTTATCTCCACAAGTATTGCTGGAGACACTGTAATTAATGAAAATATCAGCCGTACAAAGATTGACGATAAAGTAGAGCGTTATGCCAGAGACTCCATAGTTCAGGATATATCTCAACGTAAAATATATTTATATGGTGATGCTGAGGTAAAATACCAGGATATAATTCTTAGCGCAGAGTTCATAGAGGTAGACCTTACCACAAACACCGTATTTGCATCGGGACTTGAAGACACCACGGGAAAAATAATTGGTGATCCAGAGTTTACACAAGGTGATCAAACCTTTAAATCAACCACAATGACATACAATTTTGATACTCAAAAGGGGATGATATCAAGCGTTGTTACTGAGGATGGTAATGGATTTTTGCATGGTAAAAAAGTTAAGAAGCTTGAAGATAATACGGTTAATATTTTACATGGTACATATACTACATGTAATCTTGAAGAAAACCCACATTTTGGTTTCAAGTTCAAAAAATCTAGAGTCATTCCTGATTCTAAGATTGTAACTGGACCTGCGTATATGGAAATTGAACAAATGCCAACGCCAATTGGTCTTCCATTTGGGTTTTTCCCCAACAAGACAGGTCAAACATCAGGAATAGTAATACCTACTTTTGGTGAGTATACAAACAGGGGTTTTTATCTTGAGGATGGCGGTTACTACTGGGCAATAAATGAATACATGGATTTTCAGGTTCTTGGTGATATTTATTCAAGAGGTGGTTGGGGTATCAAACCTCGATTTAGATACAAAAAGAGATATAAGTATAGTGGTGATATTAATCTTGGTTATGCCGTTAATATTGTTGGAACAAAGGACACTCCAGATTATACTAAGAGCACTGATTTTAAGGTTAGATGGTCTCATAGGCAAGATCCCAAAGCAAGACCTAATAGCACATTTACTGCTGATGTAAACATTGTTAGTGGCAATTATGTTAAGTATAATGTTGTATCTGCAGAGGATTACCTTTCAAATGAGTTCCAGTCGAGTGTAGCATATCAAAAAAACTGGGGTGGAAAATTCTTTCTTACCCTAAATGCAAGCCACCGACAGAATACTAAAACCCACAAGGTAGATGTAAGTTTACCTGAGATGACCTTCACTGTTAATAGGTTTTATCCATTGAGAAGCAAAAAAGGTGGAAAGAAAAAATTTTATGAGGACCTGAGTGTATCATACACCATGAACTCTAGAAATCAAATAAGCACAGCTGATTCCGTCCTATTCGATATGGAAACAATTGAAAATAATATGCAGGCAGGTGCCATTCATAAGGTGCCAATTAGTCTCCCCATTAAGGTTTTAAAATACTTCACTCTTAATACTTCCTTCAATATTACCGACAGAATGTATAGTCGCAGTATAAATAAATATTGGGAAAGTGACACCACGATAATTGGTAGTGACACCATCCCTCCTGGAGTTGTAATTGATACCATTAATGGTTTTAGAAACAGTATTGATTATAGTATAACTAGTTCATTATCTACAAAGTTATTCGGAATGGTTGGCTTTAAAAAAGGTCCTGTTAGAGCAATTCGGCATGTACTTACTCCAAGCATTAACTTTGCATATACACCAGATTTTGGATCCGCAAATCTTGGATACTATGGTGCATATATTGATGGTAACGGCAGAGAAGTAACATACTCCCATTTTGAAGGTAGCTTATATGGTTCCCCTCCAGGGCAGGAATCGGGCAGGGTTGGTATATCCCTTGGTAATAATCTTGAAATCAAAGTTCCTTCAAAAAAGGATACAATAACTGGATTGAAAAAGATAAAGCTAGTTGAGAGTTTTAGTATTTCAGGAAATTACGATTTGGCAAAAGATTCATTAAATATGTCCATGATAACAATGTCGGGAAGAACAACTCTGTGGAAGAATTTTAATGTACAATATGGATCAATATGGGATCCATACGCTGCTGATAGCGCAGGTAACCGCATAAATAAATTTGAATGGGATGTAAATCGCAGACTTTTACGTCTAGAGCAGACCACATGGAGATTAAGTTTAGGGTTCAAACTTGGAGATAAAGATTTCAAGAAAAAAGACAAGCCTAGTAATGCTACCGAAGATGAGATTGATGAAATAAATGATAATCTGGATGAATATGTTGATTGGAGTATTCCTTGGTCAATAAACCTTAACTATAACTTTACATATACAAATAATCTGGAATATATAGATTATATGAAAGTTCCTAACAATACTGTTGTTCAAACTCTATCCTTTGCAGGACAGGTAAATATAACTCCAAAATGGAAATTTACCTTTAACTCTGGTTGGGATTTTACACAGAATAAGCTATCCTATACATCCATTAATTTATATCGTGATTTGCACTGTTGGGAGATGAGGTTTAGTTGGATACCTTTGGGAGTAAGAAAAAGTTGGAATTTTTCTATAAATGTAAAGGCGTCTATTCTTCAGGATCTAAAACTGAACAAAAAGAAAGATTTTAGAGATTTTTAGTAATAATATATCACGACCAAAAGCAGGTAATTATCTTATTAAAAATATCTTACTTTTGCAGCTCTTTTTAGAAGTCTATTAAATGATATTATGAGACTTGGCCCCGTAGTTCAACGGATAGAATAAGAGTTTCCTAAACTTTAGATAGTGGTTCGATTCCACTCGGGGCTACTTCCATTTTTTTTAAATATTACCAAAGATAAAATACTAACCACCAATGGCCGTCATGCTGCGGTTTCTAGTATGTAAATCTGGTGATTCCAATTTTTTCAAGGTATCCATTCCGCCTCTTATTCGATACTTTGATTTTACAGTTTCTTGAATTATTCTAGTAATATCTTTTCCTGCTCTTAATGGGGTTAGCAAGTCGGATTCTGTGGAAGAAAATAAACAATTCTTAATATGTCCATTTGCTGTTAATCGGATTCTATTACATGAATCACAAAATGGATTAGTGATGGAACTAATTAATCCAAATGATCCTTGAAAACCTTCAATTTTATAATTTTTTGAGGTGTCGTTTTTAGTGTCCTGTAGTTTTATAACATGCTTCTGATCATAGTTAGCATTTATGATATCTATGGCTTCTGAGTGAGACATCATCTTTGACTTATCCCATTCATTTCCATCAAAAGGCATAAACTCTATAAATCTAATTGAAATGGGAAGTGTTTTGGTTAATTGAACAAAGTCAATTATTTCATCATCATTGAACCCCTTTATTATTACTGCATTTAGTTTAACCTTAAATCCTTCTTTTATGAGTAATAGAATATTATCATAAACTTGTGCAAAATGATTTCTTCTTGTAATAGTGTTAAATCTTTCTGGTTTTAAGGAATCCAAGCTAACATTAACACTATGAATGTTGCATGACTTAAGTACATCAATATAATTATCAACAATTACCGCGTTTGTGGTTATTGACAATTCCACGGGAAGTGCTGACAATTTTCTTATTATATGCTCTATATCCTTTCTAATCAGAGGCTCCCCACCTGTTAACCGAATTTTGGTTACGCCATTGTCCACAAATGTTTTTGCTATGGCAAAAATCTCATCAAAATTCATAATATGAGATTTGGGAGATAGTTGAACACCCTCAGCTGGCATACAGTAATTACAGCGCAAATTGCATAATTCTGTTAAGGATATGCGCAGATACGTGAGTTTTCTATTGTGGGAGTCTGTTAGTATATTCGTATAACTATTCATCAGTCGTGTCTTGCTCCTTTTAGTATTCCAAAAATGTGGAGAACAGAGGGGAAAATAGCTTCCATAGATTCCTTTGCTCCATTGGTTGAACCAGGTAATGCAAGTACCAAGCTCTGATTTATAACTCCTGCTACACTTCGAGAAAGCATAGAATAAGGTGTTCTATTTTGTCCATAGCTTCTAATGGCTTCCTCTATCCCTGGAATGTGCTTATCAATTATATCTTCCAATGCCTCTGGAGTTACATCCCGCGATGATAAGCCCGTTCCTCCTGTAAAAATGACAAGGTCTATTCCTTGTTTTTCGTAGAGATTTACCTTTTCTCTGATAATGCTTTTTTCATCTGGAATAATTATATAATCTGAAATAGAAACATTGGACTCTTCAAGTTTTTTTATGATTGCTTTCCCTGCCCTATCCTCTTTTTTACCTTTAGATATAGTATCAGAACATACAATTACTGCTGCTGTTAATTCGTTTATAAAACGGTTTTTAAAACTCGATTTACCACCCTTTTTAGTAATTAATTTGATATTATGAATTTCAATGCCATTATCTATTGGTTTTAGCATATCGTACATATTCAATGCCACTATACTTGCGCCATGCATAGCTTCAACCTCAACTCCAGTTTTGTAAATGGTTTTTATGGTACAATTTATTATTATTTCCAAGCCATCGATTTTATATTCAATTCCCGTGTATTCAATTGGTAAAGGATGACAATCGGGCAATAAATCTGATGTTTTTTTTACTCCCAATAACCCTGCAGCTTTACTCATTTCAAACACATCACCTTTTGGCACTGTTCTTTTTTCTATGGCTTCAATGGTTTGTGATTTACTAACCTTTAAAATTGCTTGGGCAGTTGCTGTGCGTAATGTGTTACTTTTATTTGTGATATCTACCATACTTTATTTCTTAAACTGGTGAAGCTATTATGAATTAACTTTCCACTGATGAGTGTGGTCTTCAAAGAATTCCTTGCCAAAAATAGGAACGTGTGCTTTAATTTCTTCAACTATATATTCCAAGGCAAGGAATACGTCTTTTCTTCTTGTGGAGGATACAAAAACAAATAAACATATTTCTCCGGCTTTAACCGTGCCCAAACTGTGATAAATATGCATACAGCTTAGGTTAAATTTATCAAAAGCCGATTCACGAATATCATGAAACTTTTCATTTGCCATATCTTCAAATGCAGAGTATTCTATCTCCGAAACTACTTTACCATCTATTTGATCTGAACGTACCTGACCTAAAAAGATATTATGTGCACCTATATCTGTTTTGGTTTGATGCTTTCCAATGGATTCAGCTATGAAACCTGGCGAGATGGCACCCTCCTTGAATACATTTTTTGATTTTTTAGCTTTCATTTTATTTATGTTTTTAATAGATGGTCTAATATTTTTTCCGCACCATCCTTCGAACTATAACAATTGTTGATATGATGTCTTTGAGCAACATAAACTGCAATTTTGCTTCTTATTCCAGCTTGACAAAAGAAAATATTTTCCACGTTAGTATCAATTCTATCTATGTTGTTTTCCAATTCTTGCAATGGAAGTTGGAGTATATTTAATCCTTCAACTTTAGGCTCTTCATCAATTTCTCTAACATCAATAAGCTGAATGTTAGGTTTTTTAACTGCTTCTTCGATGGATATTTCAGGAATTAAGGTTTCACAATTAAAATTTTCATTGGCATTTGTAAAATTGTCTTTACCTGAAATAATTTTATCTATTTCAACTTCAGATTTATTTATTGCTAGAATAGAGGTTACATTAGAGAGTGCGTTATAGCATAGCAGTTTACCAGATAATACGTCCCCCAAGCCCAATATAATTTTCAACACTTCATTGGCTTGAAATGAACCAACTATACCTGGTAAAACTCCCAGAACACCAATTTCTGAACAGTTTGGAACTCTATCTTTTTTTGGAGGATTTGGAAATAAACATCTATAACTTGGTCCATTTTTGTGATTAAAAACAGCAATTTGTCCTTCAAACTTATATATTGCTCCAAACACCAATGGTTTATTTGTAATTACCGAAGCATCATTTATAAGGTAGCGTGTTGTAAAGTTATCTGTACCATCAACTATAATATCATAATTATTAAAAAGATCCAAAGCATTATCATGGGTTAGCCTAATTGGATAGGCATTAACTGTTATTGTATTATTTAGATCCAATAATCGTTCTTTTGCAGCAACTGCTTTGTTCATTCCCAGTGAAGAAGTACCATAAAGAACCTGTCGCTGCAGATTAGATTCTTCAACAACATCAAAATCAACAATTCCAATGGTGCCAACTCCAGCAGCAGTGAGATATTGCAAAACAGGGCATCCTAAACCTCCAGCGCCTACTACCATTACTTTTGAGTTGAAGAGTTTATCTTGACCTATTTGGCCAATTTCTGAAAGTATTATATGTCTGTTATATCTATTCATATTTAACCTCCGGCAAAAGGTGGTAAAAGGGCTATTTCTTCGGATGAAATTTCTGTTTCATCATTTGTTATTGTATTATTTTGAGCTATTTGAAAATCCTTGTTTTTAAGTTCTGGATATCTTGAAAATATCGTTTCCAGCAACTCACTAATCTGAGTTCCTGAAAATTCTATTTGCTCTTCTTTACATTTTGTGACTTCTACTAGAAGACCAAAATATTTTAATGTTAAAATCATTTATTCAAAAGTTTAAACCAATAGTAATTTTATGGAAGCAATTATTAACACAAAGGCCAAAATATATCTTAAATATTGATTATTTATTTTTTTACTTCCATAATATCCTCCAAATAGACCCCCAATAATTGCAATGCCAACCAAAACAAAGGACTCTTCATTGATAACAGCACCAATACTTAATTGACCTACTATTGCTGCTGCTGAATTTACCCAGATGAACAAGGCTGACACTGCTGCTGCCTCTTTCATTTTTCCCCAATGAAGTAACAAAATAATAGGTGTTAAAATTATACCTCCGCCAATGCCAATCAACCCTGAAAAGAATCCTATTATACCTCCAACCAGCAATCCTTGCCAAATTTTAACTTTCTTAATTTTTGTGTTTTCCTTTCCAAACACAATTAACATTTTTAAAATGGCAAAAATCAGTAAAATGCCCAATACCCTTTTGTAGTTGGATGCATCTATTTCTATCATCCCTCCCAATAGTGCCATTGGAATTGAAGCCGAAGCAAAATATAAAAACAGTTTGCTGTTAAAAAAGCCTTCCTTATAATAATAGTAAAAAGCTATTCCAGCAACGAATAAGTTTAATAATAGTGCAGTGGGTTTCATTACTTCAGGTGAAATAGAGAACAAAGCCATTAACGCAAGATACCCACTGGCTCCACCATGACCCACGCTTGCATATAAAAATGAAACTATTGGTAGTATCAATAAAAAAAGCCAAATGTGTTGAGTATCTAGGATCATAATTTATTGATGATTTTTTCCTGTTCAACTAAATATTTCCAGCATTTTGAATTTATATTATCAAAAGCTTCTATTAACGATTTGCCATAGTGTGTTACGTATGCACCACCACCACCTTTTCCGCCAACTGTGTTTATGGTAACCTTTTCTTTGGCTGATTTGTTTACAGAATCAATTAGGTTCCAAGCCTTTTTATAAGACATATTTAATAATTTTGCTGCTTGTGATAAAGAACCCGTTTTATCAATGGCCTTTAATAAACGAACTCTCCCCTCTCCCAAGAGAACTTGGTCGTCTATTTCAATCCATATTCTACTTTTAATCTTGTGTTTCATCCTTTTAAAATAGGTAGGGTGATAACCGTTACATCATCATTCTTATTAATTTCAACAGATTCTAGAGGTAAGTATACCAATGAATTTGCAAGGGCATAGGTTTGAAGCATAGCTGAACTTTGTCCTTCTAAAATCGTAACTTGTCCATTCTCATAGTAGGCCTTTAAAAACTCTGCACGTTCACCTTTTTTGTTGTAGCTAGACGTTAATTTTGCTTTATTTTTTGTTGATAAATGCATTGTATTACCATTCATTATTTGTAAAGCGCAGTTAACATAGATATAAAAACAGGTTAGAGCAGAAGCAGGATTACCAGGAAGTGCAAATATTATTTTATCCTCTTTTTTACCAAAAAATAAAGGTTTCCCCGGTTTTTGTTTGACTTTATAAAAAACTTCTTCAACTTTCAATTCACCTAGTGCTTTGCCAACAAAATCGTAATCACCCACTGAAATACCTCCGGAAATAATAATCAAATCATTTTCTTCAACTGCTTTATCCAACAACCCAAGGGTTTTATCATAACTATCTTCAACTCTATGCACTGATACATTGCTAAAACCAAGATCTAATAATGCGCTTCTAAGTAACCCTGAATTACTCTCATAAACTTTTCCATAGGATAATGGCTTACCGGCCTCCATAAGTTCATTGCCAGTCACAATTAAAGCAATGCTTGGTTTTTTGTAAACAGATACATCAGTAATTCCCAATGAAGATAAAAATCCAATGGCAGCAGGTGTTAATTTAGTGCCTTTTTTAAGAGCCATATCACCTAATTTTACCTGTTCCCCAAGAGGTCTTATATTGTCATTTAATTTAATCTGATTTTCAACTCTTATTTCATTTCCATTAACCAAAACTTTCTCCTGAATAACTACAGCATTTGCAGAATCAGGAACAGCTGCTCCGGTAAAAATTCGTGTTGCTTCACCAGGCTTTAAATCTGGATTATGTCCATCTCCTGCTTTAACTTCATCAATTACTTTATATACCAAATTATCATGAAGATGAACGGCATAACCATCCATTGCAGACTGCCTGAAAGGCGGCATATTAATGGGTGAAAATACATCTTCAAATAGGGTTTGATTCAATGCTTTTAAAACAGATTTCGATTCTTTTTGATTGGTTGGTATAATGCTTTTTCTGACCAACTCAAGTGCTTTTTCAACTGTAACCACAATACATATCGTTATATCTTTGCAAAGATAACGATATAATTAATTTAAACTGCTATTCTGGCATCCAAATTACATAATAATAAATTTTATGTTGAATATATTAAATGCTAATTAACAACTACTTAAGGTCATTTTATTATTTTTATCTTTGTAGAACACAAGCTTTTAACTTAAATTAGAGCACATCATAGATGAGTATTGGTAATGATAGGAATGAAGAAATCAGGATTCTGAAAGATGGTCATCCTTTTTTTGAGATGAGACATGCTTTAAAGTCATTTACCAAAGACAAAAACTGGACAAGTCTTCTCAAGGCTAGTCAAAATATGATGACCATTTATCCAGAGGTTGAGTTTGGTTGGTATTCATATGCTCTTTCTTTGTTGATGTTAAGCGAATATGAATCGGCAAAGATAAGTTTCAAAAAAGCTATCTATTTAAATTCCGACTCTATCGATTCATATTTTCATCTTGGTGTTACCAACTATCACCTTGGAGAATATGACAAGGCAATAATAAACTATTCCAAAGCTCTAATAAAAGGCATGAACAATCATTTGGTTTATTACAACCTTGGAAATGCACATTACAAATCTAGAAATACCGATGATGCAATTAATTTCTATTTGGAGTGCCTTTCAATATGTCCTAGTTTTAAAGATGCATCAAATAGTCTATTGGAGATTTATTTTGATAATGCTGACTACTTTAACTCTGATGAATCGACAATATCAATTATAAATGATAAAAGACTATTGGATTACCTTATAACACAAGCACAAATACTTTCAAAAAAAGAAAATAATCCAAGTAATTCTGATTTGCGAAAAGCCATAAGGTTATTGAATTCTGCCATTTACATAGATGATAGACATGTGGTTGCATATTATGAAAGAGCCAATGTAAAAGCCCTTTTGGGTGATTCAAAAGGACATTCGCACGATAAGGCAATGGCATTTCAACTTGACACCTTCAATAGAGAAGGTGATTATTTCTTTGCATATTCACCTAGTCTAATAAAAAAAGATGCTCGATCTAATTAGCTGAAGATGTATTTATTGTAAAGTTCTTTTCTATCCTAATGATAATGCATCATTTATTTTTCAAAAATTCGGCAGTTTGTTGGAAATAACTCCAAAGGAATTCTTTTTCAGAGTCACCAATCTCTGATTTATCAAGAGCAATCTTCATATTATTAAGCCAGTTTTTCTTTGCATTATCATTAACAGGGAAAGTTACATGACGTATTCGTAAACGCGGATGTCCTCTTTGCTCGTTATAGATGGTTGGACCACCCAAATACTGTATCATAAATAGAAATAGTCTTTCCTCAGCACCTTCAAAATCGCCTTTATACATTGGTGATAGTAGTTTATCTTTTTTTATCTCAGTATAAAAGTCATGTATGAGTTTCTTTATATTTTCCTCTCCTATTCTTTCGTAGTAACTAATTTGCATTTTCATGGCAGTATAATGTTTTGTTTAGACAAAATAAATCAAACATTTTCAAAGTACCATACATTAATGTATTACTAACAATTTTATTATCATTAAAAGGGTTGACCAATCATATTTTAACTCTTAATGTAATTGGGGTTAATTATCACTATTGACGGTGTAATTATGGTTTACTATTTTAAATATATTGATAGTTCTGTCCTTTTCTTTGATGTTATATACCTAAACGTTAATTTTATTTTATTTGCGTTATAATTATTATGTTATTTGACATCAAATCAAAAAGTATTTAACTTTAAAGAAAAACTAAATATGAAGAAAAGAATATCTTACATATTAATTGCTCTGATAATTGTTCTATTTCAGATGCATGAATCATTTGCACAAAAAACAATTGACCACCCTATTGTTGATACAGACCAGCAAAAATTCTATGATACAATTATCCAAATAGTGCCACCTTCTAATGGAGATATTTTCTTCGGTCAGGATGCAAATTATACAGGCTATGTACCAAGTTATTTGGACAATGAAAACGGAACTGTTACGGATCTAGTAACAGGCCTTATGTGGCAAAAAAGTCCTGATATGGATGGTGATGGTGATATTGATTATGATGATAAAATGTCTTACTTTGAAGCTATTGAAGCTGTTACATCATTTGATCTTGCCGGATACACAGACTGGCGGCTGCCTAACATAAAAGAATTGTATTCATTAATAATTTTCAGTGGTGTAGACCCGAGCGGATATACTGGTACTTCAACCGATGATTTAATTCCGTTTATAGACACGGGTTACTTTGATTTTGCCTATGGCGATCAAAATGCAGGCGAAAGAATTATAGATGCACAAATGGCCTCTTCAACTATTTATGTCGGAACAACTATGATGGGAGACCACACCATGTTTGGTGTGAATTTTGCAGATGGCAGAATAAAAGGTTATCCAACAGGTCCATTACCTGGTCAAAATGAGGATAAACAATTTTATGTTATGTACGTTCGTGGTGATACAGGATATGGATCTAATGATTATCAGGATAATGGTAATGGGACTGTTACAGATAGATCATCAGGATTAATGTGGGCTAAGAATGATAATGGTTCAGGTATGATATGGGAAGATGCATTAGATTATGCCGAAAATACGAACTTTGCCGGCCATTCGAACTGGCGTTTACCAAATACAAAGGAACTTCAAAGCATTCTTGACTATACGCGATCTCCTTCAACAACAAACTCTCCAGCTATTGACCCCATATTCAACTGTTCCGAAATAATTGATGAGGGAGGTAATACGAACTATCCATTTTACTGGAGTGGAACAACACATGTGAGTTGGTTTCAGAATAATGAAGGTAGAAATGCAGCATATGTTTGTTTTGGAGAAGCACTTGGGTGGATGCAAATGCCGCCAAATTCAGGAAATTATGTATTGTTGGATGTGCATGGTGCGGGATCTCAGCGAAGCGACCCAAAAACAGGTAACCCTGACAATTATCCATATGGTCACGGTCCACAGGGTGATGTGGTTAGAATTTTTAACTATGTGCGTTTGGTAAGGGATGCAGACACAACACTTGGATTAAATGAGAATGGCTTTAATGACAGCAATATACAGGTGTATCCAAATCCCGTAAATAACATTTTATATATTAATAATAACTCCTCGGAATATGGTGAAATAAAAATAACCGATATAAATGGTAGAGTTATGTATACATTAAATGTTTCAGGGCATGAAGAAATCAAAGTCAACATTAATAATTTGCCAAGGGGTATATATATAATAGCAATAAAGAACTCCTCGGGTTATATGTGGCGGAATATTATTAAGCAATAATCTTTAATATATTAGCAGGACTGGATGTTTTTGTGATATGTATTACATAATAAAAAATGAAAATCATGAAAAAATATTTATTCATATTAATAACAATTGCTGGTTTTTCGTCATTTGTTCAAAGTCAGAATTTTTATGACATCAATACGATTAACTCAATAGAAATAACATTTGAAGAATCAAACTGGGACTACTTGCTAGATCAGCTTGTAGCTGCTGGCCAAGAAGAAAGACTTATCGGAACCGTTGTGCTTAATGGACAGTTTTTTGACAGTGTTGGTGTAAGATATAAAGGAAATAGTACCTATAGTCCCAATCAGGTAAAAAACCCACTTAACATCAAGCTTGACCATATAATCGATGATCAGCTAATTGAAGGTTATGGAACATTGAAGCTTGCCAACTGCTTTAAAGATCCATCCTTTGTAAGAGAGGTATTAACCTACGAGATGGCCAGAAATTATATGGCAGCAGGATTATCAAATTTTGCCAATGTATATATAAATGGAACACACCTTGGATTATATACCAATGACCAGAATGTGGATAAGCACTTTATGAGAACTCATTTTGGAAGTGATGAAAACACAAGGATAAAAGGTGAAATTACCTCCGGTGGTGGACCACCAACAGGTGGTGTATGGGATTACTACGGTGAAGACTCAACTAGCTATTATAATCTTTATGATATGAAATCCGATTACGGATGGGAAGAGTTAATTAATTTTTTAGATACTCTTAATAATCACAACAATAATGTTGATCAGCTTTTGAACATTGACAATCATCTGTGGTTTATAGCTTTTTCAAATCTTCTTGTAAATTTGGATGGCCCGATTAATAATCCACAAAATTATTACTTGTACAAGGGCGATAATGGACGATTCAGACCAGTATTATGGGACCTTAACGAAAGCTTTGGAGGGTTCAGGATGCATCAAACATTGGGTAACCTCAACACTACTCAAGCACAGCAGCTTAGTCCTCTCGCTAACCTTTATGAAAGTGAATTTCCTATTATAAGTAAGATATTAACTAATGATACATATAGAAAAATATATGTTGCTCACATGAAAACAATCATAGAGGAATATTTTGACAATAACCTATATGAAACCAGAGCTTTGCAAATTCAGGATATTATTGATGATGATGTCCAGGCAGATCAAAATAAATTTTACAGCTATGCAAATTTTATAAGTAATATTTATA
Organism: Lentimicrobiaceae bacterium; assembly: GCA_018661505.1. Classification (GTDB taxonomy): domain Bacteria; phylum Bacteroidota; class Bacteroidia; order Bacteroidales; family F082. Next base: position 32,061 of record JABJIE010000015.1, on the reverse strand, counting down.
ATCAAGTGGGTGGTGGCCCCATGGGAGTTATAGGCATTGTTCAGCTTATGGATGCTAGAACTGATTATCTTAACTCCCTTCAGGAGTTTCAGTATGATGGGCCAGAAATTTCCAGTGTATCTCACTCACCGGAATCAGCTGCTCCAAATAATGAAGTTTGGTTTAATGCAAGTGTAACAAATGAAACTGATGTATTCCTGTCACACAGAACAGGATTATATGGGTTATTTGAAAAAATTCCAATGTTTGATGATGGAAACCATGAAGATGGACAGGCAGGTGATGGTATTTATGGAGTATCCCTTAACACTGGATCAACCAATATTCAATATTATATTTATGCTGAAAACTCAAATGCTGTCTCTTTTTCACCAGCAAGAGCCGAATATGAATATTATACCGTTGAGGTTAGTGGCATAATGGTAATTAATGAGTTTATGGCAGATAATGAAAGCACTGTGGTAGATCAAGATGGAGAATTTGATGATTGGATAGAATTTTTCAATAATGGAAATACTGACATTAGTTTAAATGGTTATTACCTGTCAGATGATAGCTCTGAACCTGATCAGTGGGTTTTTCCTGATACTACAATAACAGCTGGAGGATATTTGATTGTTTGGTGTGATAAGGACGATGATCAAAGTGGATTACATGCAAATTTCAAATTGTCTGCCTCGGGAGAGGTTATTATTCTTTCAGACAATGATATGAGTGTAATTGATGAGATCACCTTTACACAACAATATCCAGATACAACTTTTGGAAGGTTTGTAAATGGAACTGGAGATTTCATCCTGATGCTACCAACATTTAGTGCTGAAAATACAGATCTAATTACAGGGTTAAATGATGTTATCTCAAATAATATCGCTTTCGAATTAAAACAAAATTACCCCAATCCATTTGACGATTATACAAATATTGATTTAATTATTCCCGAAACAAATTTTGTTAAGCTAAATATTTGGAATACGATTGGTAAAAAAGTTGCAACATTAGTAAATACAAGGTTACCTGCTGGTGAACATTCATTTAATTGGAATAGAACTAATATACCTAGTGGGTTATACTTTTATTCGATAACCATTAACGGAAAAACTACTTATAAAAAAATGATTATTAGATAGAAATATCTAAAGTAATGGGTGTACTTTATGTTTTTAAAGTGATATGAAAAAGTTTAAAATAAATAAGTTAATAGCATTTAAAGTTATGCGTTTTATTATATTTTGATTCAAGGCCAAATAATGAGATATTTGCAAAAATTTTAACTCTATATCTACGTTGGAATAATGAAGAAAAGCCCAAGAAAATTAAAAGATCCTAAAAAAGGATCTTCATCCAATGTTAAAGCTGCTGAAAAAGCCAATGCCGAAGTAGATAGCAATAAACCTAAGCTCGTTAGGTTAAATAAATATATTGCAGATGCTGGCATTTGTTCACGAAGAGAAGCTGATAAACTAATAGATAATGGTGAAATTTATATTAATGGTGAAATTGCTTCCCGTCAAGGTATAAAGGTTAATCCATCGGATAAAATTACTTACAAAGGTAAATTATTGAAGGGGGAAAAGTTGAGGTATGTATTGCTTAATAAACCCAAAGGTTTTATCAGCACATCCGATGATCCTCATGATAGAAAAACAGTTATGCAATTGATTGAAAAGGCATGTCCGGAAAGAATTTATTCTGTTGGCAGACTCGACAGAAACACCACGGGTCTTATTCTATTTACGAATGATGGTGAATTAACAACAAAGCTTACACATCCTAGCAATGGAGTTAAAAAATTATATCATGTAGTGCTGGACCAACCTCTTTCAAAGAACAATTTATTGAGAATTATGGAAGGGGTAGAACTTGAGGATGGTTTTATAAAACCAGATAACATTAACTGGGTAACTGACGAAGTAAATAAAAAACATATTGGCATTGAACTGCACTCTGGAAAGAATCGCATTGTGAGGCGTCTTTTTGAACATGTTGGCCATAATGTTATAAAACTCGATAGAGTAATGTTTGCTGGATTAACAAAGAAAGATTTACCCAGAGGAAGATGGAGGTTTCTTGAAGAAAAAGAGATTAATATTCTTAAAATGATGTAGCAGAATATTTCACCCATTTTCATTATAATTTATTTTCGTTACTTTTGGTTCTTAACCAACATCTATATATCATGGATCAAGATTTTACTAATTATGAAGGACTTGGAAATGGTTCATATGTATTCATAATTTTGGCATTAGTTGTTTTTTATGTTTTCGTTTATTGGAGAATTTTTGAAAAAGCCGGAAAACCTGGTTGGGCAGCAATAATACCTATATACAGTGGACTCGTATTATTAAAAATTGTGGGAAAACCATGGTGGTGGATATTATTATTTTTTATTCCGGGTATTAATTTAATCATTAGTATATGGTTATCAAACCTGCTCTCGCTGAGTTTTGGCAAGGGCATTGGGTTTACCTTAGGATTAATATTTTTAAGTTTTATTTTCTATCCAATACTTGCATTCAGTAATGCTGAATATATTGGACCTGCAGGAGGTAAAACAATTGTGATGTAATTGCATATAATATAAGCTTGCAAAAATATTTAATAATTTTTGCAAGCTTTATAGTTAAGTGACTTCTTCTTGAGCCTGTATTGCTGTTATAACCACAGTATTTACAATATCTGCCACAAGGCAACCTCGGCTTAGATCATTTACGGGTTTATTTAGTCCTTGCAAAATAGGACCAATCGCAACTACATTTGCAGAACGCTGAACTGCCTTATAAGTGTTATTTCCAGTATTTAAATCAGGAAAAATAAATATGGTAGCCTTACCCGCTACATCACTGGTGGGAATTTTTGTTTTTGCAACATTCTTATCAACTGCTGCATCATACTGTATTGGCCCCTCGGTTTTTAAGTCTGGCCTTCGCTTGCGGACAATTTCTGTGGCCTTCCTAACTTTTTCAACATCAGCACCTTTTCCCGATTTCCCAGTTGAATATGACAACATTGCTATTCTTGGTTCGATACCAAACATTTTTGCGGTTTCAGATGAACTTATTGCAATATCTGCAAGTTGCTCAGCATTGGGATTAGGATTTACTGCACAGTCACCATATACCAATACTCGATCTTCTAAACACATTAGGAATGAGCTTGACACAATTGATATTCCCGGTTTTGTTTTTACAAATTCAAAGGCAGGTCTGATGGTATGGAGTGTTGTATGAGATGCTCCCGAAACCATTCCGTCAGCATGGCCTTTATAAACCATCATTGTTCCTAAATAGCTAACATCATACATGAGCTCTTTTGCCTGCTCCTTAGTAATTCCTTTTTGTTTGCGTAATTTATAATATGTTGCTGCATAATCCCCTATTAGATCATTATCAAATGGATCAATAATGGATGCTCCCTTTAGATTTACTCTAAGCTCGGAGGCTCTTCTGTATATGTCATCCTCATTACCCAATAAAGTAATATCAACAACATTTCTTTTTAGTAATATACCAGCTGCATGTAATACTCTATCATCACTACCTTCGGGTAAAACAATATGCTTACGATTCAACCTAGCTCTATTAAACAGATAATATTCAAACATAACAGGAGTTAGAACATCTGATCTTGAAATTGATATTTTGTCCTGAAGTTCTTTGATATTCACATAATCCTCGAATAACCCTAATGCAGTAGCCAGTCGTTGTTCATTTTCCGGCAACAATAACGGCCTTACCTTGTTAACATTTGCTGCTGCCGTAAAGGTATCTTCATTTACGGATAAGAGCGAAATAGGTAGTTTTTTTAATCCAAATATTAGTTGTTTTATCTGATCTTCAGGTTCTATCCCACAGGTTAGCAATATTCCTGCTATTTTAGGAAAATTATCCGATAATAATGCCATCGATAATCCTAATAAAATATCAACCCTATCTCCTGGTGTTATAATTAATGTTCCATCTGAAATATTATTTAAAACATTGTTAATATTCATGGCAGCAACCTTAAATTCTGAAACATCATAGTTCAAACTATGATTATCACCATAAATATGTTTTGCATTAATACCATCCTTTATCTGACGCATTGTAAGCTTTTGCAGAAATTTCTCCTCAGGTATCACAAAGTTGATGCTGTCATCTTGCATATTTTTAACTAGAAGTTTTTTAATTTCAGGAATGTCATCGGGTCTAGCTCTATTTACTATTGTTCCAAGCTCTTTGCACTTCTCATCTTGGATCATCCGTCTCATAATCTGTATTGATTCTGAAACTTCAGACACATCTTTATTGTAACCACTAATTATTGATATTATGGGACACCCAAGGTTATTTGCAACCTTTAAATTAAAATCAAACTCATATTTACTTAAGTGACTGCGAAAATCACTACCCTCCACAAGCACAAAGTCACAGCTTTGCTCCAGTGCTTTGTATTTATCAACTATTACGGAGTATACGCTATCAATATCGCCATTTTGATGAAATTCTAACATTTCATCGCTTGTTAAACCATACATAGAATTATACTCAAGCTTTAAGCTATACCTCTCAGATATTAATCTAATATGATTATCTATTTCTGTTCCGGATCTAACTATGGGACGAAAAAATCCTATTTTTTTAATGTGCCTTGACAGAAATTCCATTATTCCCAAAACTATCATTGATTTTCCAGCCTCAGTTTCTGCTCCAGCTATATATAAATTCTTGGACATATAATTTTCAAAATTAAATCTTTAACTACCTTTTGCAAAGGTAAAATCATTATCAACTATAAAAAGTAAAGTAATAAGTTTTTGTCAAATTTGGAATATTTCTAATTACATTAATCCATAATCAAAAAAGTTATTTAAATGCTAATTATTAATAAAACAATATTCGACTACAAACAATATATTTACTTTTGAATTTTGTAAAAATTAGTAAATGAGCAAGAGTTATAATCTAATTGAAGTAAAATCAAGAAAAGAGAAATCTGAATTTCTGCAATTTCCTGTTAAATTATACAAGGACGACAATAATTGGATTAGACCTTTGGATGAGGATATTGAAAAAGTATTCGATGCAAAAAAGAACAGGTTATTTAAACGAGGAGATGCAATAAGGTGGATACTTTATAATTCAAATAACTCCATCATTGGTAGAATTGCAGCATTTTATGATGATAAAACTGCCATGAAAAATGATCAACCTACTGGTGGTTGTGGGTTTTTCGAATGTATAAATAACAATACTGCTGCAACAATTCTATTTGATGCTGCAAAATTATGGTTACATAATAAGGGGATGGAAGCAATGGATGGCCCCATTAATTTTGGTTCTAGAGAACATTTCTGGGGATGCCTTAAAGATGGTTTCTATGAGCCAATATATAACATGCCTTATAATCATGAGTATTATAATGACCTCTTTGAATCTTACGGTTTTAAGAACTTCTTCAACCAATATACTTTTCACATTCCACTAACTGTGGGCAATTTAGATCCAATAATTAGAGAAAAGTCAGATAAAATACGGCAAAATCCGGATATTAGTTTTGGTTTCCATGACAAAAATAATTCCCAATTGACTGCTGAAAACTTTATGACTGTATTTAACTCAGCCTGGGCTAAATTTGAAGGAGTAAAACCAGTAACTGAAAAACAATCCAGAGCATTATTTAAATCCATGAAGCAAATAATCGACCCCAAGTTGATTATATTTGCCTATCATAAAAATAACCCGATTGCTTTTTTCATAATGATACCTGATTTATATCAGATAACAAGAAATTTTAATGGGAAATTTCATCTATTTAATAAGTTAAGACTATTGTATTTATTGAAAATAAAAAAACAATGCACCAGAGCAGTGGGGCTTATATTTGGTGTTGTTCCAAAGTTTCAGGGATTTGGTGTGGCTGAAGGTATGATTGTATATTTTGAAAATGAGATAGGGCAAGGTATGAATTATAGGGATTTGGAAATGAATTGGATTGGAGATTTTAATCCTAAGATGATTAAATTAGTAAAGCAACTTGGTTCTAAGATAAAAAAGACGCATATAACCTATCGATACATATTCAACGAGAGTGTTGAGTTCAAAAGAGCCAAAGTCATTTGATTTTTTACATTTGCAGTATTGTAATTACAGAGTTTTTCAGAAAAATAAATTTTATGAGCAAGAAAACAAGTTTTATTTTTAAAAGATTCGGCACTTTTATGATCTTGTTACTGGCACTTAGCGCCTGTAATGATAATAAGAAAAGTGCTCCTCAAATGCTTCAAATTCCTATTGTTGATGTTATCAAAGAAGACGTTCCCATATACCAAGATTTTATTGGACAGATTTACGGGCAATATGACATCCCTATTCGAACACGAGTAATTGGTTTTCTTGATAAAATATATTTTCAAGAAGGTACATATGTAAAAAAAAATCAGCTTCTATACACTATTGACCCACAGTCACTTCAAGAAAAGTTGGCGCGGGAACTAAGTAACCTTGCGGAAGCAAAGACACAATTAGCAAAAGCAGAAAGTGATCTTGGAAGAATAAAGCCTCTGGCAAAAATAAATGCCGTAAGTAAAAGTGATCTTGATGCTGCTCAGGCGCAATATGATGCGGCCATCGCAAATGTTAATGCTGTTGAATCTGGCGTTAACATTGCCAAAATAAACTTGAGTTATTGTAATATTATTTCGCCCTTAAATGGCCTGATAGGTAAAACAGAAGCAAAGGTTGGTGAGTTTGTGGGTCAGAATCCCAATCCTGTTATTTTGAATACTGTATCTACAATAGACACGATTCATGTAGAGTTTTACATTGCTGAAACAGAATATCTTGGTTTGGCAAATAAATTCATTGAGAATGAAAGAAAAAATAAGATAAATCCCATAAACAAACAAAAAGATGATAACGGCAACCTAGAACTCATACTATCTGATAACAGTGTTTTTAAATATAAGGGAAAAGTAAATTTTATAGGAAGGGAAGTTAATCCAGAAACTGGCTCCATGTTAATTCAAACATCATTTCCAAACCCAGATAAGATATTAAGACCAGGACAATACGCAAAGGTAAGGGCTAAAATGAATGTTATCAAAGGAGCTCTTATTATTCCACAGAGATGTATAATGGAACTTCAAGGCACACATTCCGTTTATGTGGTTAACGACAGCAGCAAAATTGAAAAACGTCAGGTAATAACCGGACAGAAATACGAAGATTACTGGATCATACAGAAAGGTCTTGAACCCAATGAAAGAGTTGTGATTGATGCTCTGCAGAAGGTTCAACCAGGAATGCCTGTTATTCCTAAGAAAACCGTATTTAAAAATGAAGCTACCCCAATTTAAAAATACTGACCATGTCTGATCAAAAAGGATATTTTTTCGTACACAGACCTATTGTTGCAATGGTTATTGCAATTGTTATAGTAATAGTTGGGTTTATTATGCTATCAGGTTTACCAATAGAACAATACCCTGATCTAACTCCATCCGTTGTTCAAGTTAGGGGCACTTATACGGGAGCAAATGCAATTGCCGTTGAAGAATCCGTTGCTACGCCTCTGGAACAACAGATAAACGGAGTAGACAACATGATATATATGAAATCTACCAATGCCAATGATGGTACTATGACAATAGACATATCATTTGAAGTTGGAACAGATCCAGATATGAATACCGTCCTTGCACAAAACAGGGTCAGCGCTGCATCTGCAAAATTACCAAGTGAAGTAACAAAGTTTGGTGTAACCACTGAAAAATCATTGCCAAACATCCTTATGATTGTTACTCTAACATCAGATGGCACATACGATCAAGATTTTCTCGGCAACTATGCATTGATAAATATAAAAGATCAATTATCAAGAATAAAAGGTGTCGGTAGGGTAAGTATATTAGGAGCCTCAGATTATTCCATGAGGATTTGGGTTAAGCCCGATATACTTGCTCAAATGGGCATTACTGTTGGTGAAATACAGAATGCCATTAATCAGCAAAACATAATTGTGCCTGGTGGAAAATTTGGTGCTGAACCTGCTCCACCAGGAACTGAATTTACTTATACCGTAAGACTGCCCGAAAGATTTAGTTCTCCTGAAGCATTTGGTGAAATTGTTATTAGAACAACTCCAGAAGGATCACAAGTAAAGCTTAAAGATATTGCTTCCATAGACCTTGGTGTGGAAAGCTATGATGCTTATACCCGTTTAAATGGTAAAACATGCGCGTTAATTGCTCTATATCAGGCACCAGGTTCAAATGCTGTTGAATTAAGCCAGGAGGTTATTTCTCAGATGGAAGATCTGTCAAAAAGTTTTCCTGAAACTGTAAAATATGATGTTTCTCTTGACTCTACTCTAGCAATTAATGCTGGTATTAAAGATATTGTAGTAACTCTAATTATTGCTGTATTCTTGGTTATTTTAGTAGTTTTTATCTTTATACAAGATTGGAGAGCCACACTTATACCAACAGTTGCAATACCAGTATCACTTATTGGTGCTTTTATTTTTTTTCCAATTCTGGGCTTTACCATAAATGTGCTTTCGTTACTTGGCTTGGTGCTAGCAATAGGTATTGTTGTTGATGATGCAATTGTTGTTGTTGAAGCTGTTCAAGTAAATATATCAAAGGGCATGAATGCCAAACAAGCAACAATTGAGGCAATGAAAAAAGTTGCAGCACCAATTATTGCTACAACCTTAGTATTAATAGCAGTATTTATCCCAGTGGCTGCAATGGCTGGCATAACAGGTAGACTATATCAACAGTTTGCTATTACCATAGTTGTTTCCGTTATAGTGTCTTCCATTAATGCCCTGTCGCTTAGCCCAGCACTTTCATCATTATTATTAAAGGAGCCAAAGCCCTATAAAGGAATACTAGGTAAATTCTTTGGAGGATTTAACAAGTTAATGGGGAAAACCACTGAATCCTACATGACATTTTCAGATATTGTCGCCAGGAAAATGAAACGAAGTATTGTGTTCATTGTTCTGATTACAATTGGAGCTGGAATTTTTGGAAAAATGGTACCTGGAGGATTTATTCCTGAAGAAGACATGGGGTACTTCTTTGTTAATATGCAACTTCCAGATGCGGCATCTTTGCAAAGATCGGATGCAATAGCTAAACAGGTGGAAAATATATTATTGAGTATCCCCGAGGTTGAATATGTAACCAATGTAACTGGATACAGCATGCTTTCTGGCTCAATGGCATCAAGTAATGGTTTTATGTTTGTTACTTTAAAAGATTGGAGCAAGCGAAAGCCTACCGCTAAAGAAATTATTGCAAAACTAAACCCTGTTTTATTTACAAAGGTACTTGGAGCTCAAGTTTTTGCTTTTGGTCCACCAGCATTACCAGGGCTTGGTAGTGGGTCTGGATTTAGCATAATGATTCAAGACAGAGGAGGAAATACACCAGATTATCTTGCTCAGAATACATACAAGTTCATTAAAAAAGCCAATGAAAGACCAGAAGTTGATAAGGCATTTACAACATTCCAAGCTAACGTGCCACAAAGGTATATGGATGTGGATAAGCAGAAAGCTCTTAAACTTGGAGTTTCTCTTGATGAGCTTTACAGAACAATAGGAGCATTTATGGGAGGTTCTTACGTTAATGATTTCACAAGATTTGGAAGACTCTATAAAACTTATATTCAGGCAGAGCCAAAATATAGAGTAAACGAAAAACAAATTAATAATTTCTTCTTAAAAAATAACAAGGGGGAAATGGTTCCCTTGTCCACCTTGGTAACTGTAAAAGATATTTCTGGGCCAGATTACACCAATAGGTTTAACCTTTTTAGGTCAGTAGAAGTAACTGGTGGTCCTGCTGAAGGCTATACCTCAGCTCAGGCAATGACAGCTTTAGAGGAGGTTTCTGCGAGCGTATTGCCGTCTGATATGAGCTATTCTTGGAATGCTATGTCTTTCCAGGAAAAGAAAGCTTCAGGTTCATTGGGAATCATTCTAACTTTTTCTCTATTATTTGTATTCCTAATACTAAGTGCTCAATATGAAAGCTGGTCGCTACCAATCAGTATTCTAATGGGAACACCTTTTGCCATATTCGGAGCTTTATTTGCACTTTGGTTTGCTAGAATATTCAGCCCATCATTTGAGAACAATATATTTGCCCAAGTTTCATTTGTAATGTTGGTGGGTATGGCAGCAAAAAATGCAATTCTAATTGTTGAATTTGCCATAGATGAGTTTAAAACTGGTAAATCATTAATGAAATCGGCCATGGCTGCTGCACGAGCTCGTTTCAGACCAATTTTAATGACTGCATTCTCATTTATTTTTGGAGTCATGCCTCTAGTTATAGCATCTGGCTCTGGAGCCGAAGCAAGAAAAGTTATGGGAATGGCACTTTTAGGTGGTATGTCACTAGCAACTTTCCTTGGAGTATTCATGTATCCAATGCTATTTGTATTCATTGGTAAAATTGCAGGTTATGAAAAAAGAAGAGAGAAAGAAGCAGCACGGTTAGCTAATAAAGATGAACCTTCAAACTAATATCTGCATGAAAAAAATATTAATATACATTTTCACCGTTGGCATTATAGTTTCAGGTTGTACTTTGGGTCCTGACTTTCAAAAGCCTGATTATCAAACTCCAGATAATTATAGGTTTGATTCCGTAAAAACAGACTCAATAGTAAACTTATACTGGTGGAAATTATTCGACGATCCAATATTGGACACATTAATTGCTATAGCCCTCAGGGAGAATAAGGATGTATTAATAGCTGCTGCTAGGATTGAAGCAGCAAGAGTAAATGTTGGCTATACTTCTGCAGACCAATATCCAAAGCTTGGGTTTTCAGCTGGAGCAACTACAGGAAATTACATGGGTGGCAAGCAAAGTAGTATCACAAATAACTTCTTTGCCTATCCTGAACTAAGTTGGGAAATTGGTTTTTGGGGTAAATATCGAAGGCTAACCGAAGCAGCACAAGCAGATTTATTATCCAGTCAATATGGATTAAGAACCATTCAGATGAGTTTAATATCTGCAGTTGCAAGTTCATATTTTGAATTATTAGGTAATCGTGAAAAATTATTAATTGCTAAAAACACATTGGAATCAAGAGACAGTGGTTTATTAATATTGGAAGCTAGATATAAATGGGGTGTTATCGCAGAAATAGACCTCAACCAATCGCAGGTTCAAAGAGCAATATCAGCAGCAGCAGTACCTCAATTTAAAAGAGATGTAGCCATTACTGAAAGCTCTTTGAGTATACTGCTAGGCAGATATCCAAATGCAATTAACACTGATAAAAATTTAAATGAAATGGGCTATCCTCCTGATATTCCAACAGGACTACCATCCCAATTATTGGAGAGAAGACCTGATATATTGCAAGCTGAAGCAGATTACAAATCTAAAAATGCACAAATTGGAGTAGCGGAGGCTATGAGATGGCCATCACTCAATCTAACGGGATTACTTGGTGTAGCAAGTAATGATCTAAATGCCCTTACTACTGGAGGTATTGCATGGTCCGCGGGTGGTAGTTTATTGGGGCCAATATTTGAATTTGGCAAGAATAAAAAACGAGCTGAAATTGCTAATTACGAAGCTCAGGCTCAACTATACCAATATGAAAATACAGTTCTAAGGGCTTTTAAAGATGTTGAAGATGCTCTGGTTAGCATTGAAACATTAAAAGAAGAAATTATTGCTCAAAAAACACGATACAAGGCTGCAGCTAATGCCGAAATGTTATCGGAAAATAGATACTCTCAAGGAGTGACAAGTTATCTTGAGGTACTAGATTCACAACGTCAGGCATTCGATGCTGAATTAAGCTATACACAAACTCGAGCCGCGCTTCTTTCAACATACGTTAAACTATATAAAGCGTTGGGAGGTGGATGGCTATCACCAGAAGAAGAAGAAGCATCAAAAAAATAAATCTAACACAATGAAAAATTGGCTTAGTCTATTATTAATATTTAGTAGTATATCAGGAACTGCACAATTTGAAAAATATTTTGAAGACAAGACAATGAGGCTTGACTACACTCATGGTGGCAACAGTAACACAGAAATGTTCTTTTTTGAGGAGATATTGGAAGAACCTTTTTGGGGAGGGTCAAAAACTAATCTTGTTGACACCTTTGAATATGGCAATTATTATGTAAAAGTATTTAATAAGTCTAATGATTCATTACTATATTCCAGAGGATATTCTACATTATTTGCTGAATGGCAAACCACAGATGAAGCAAATAAAATAAGTAGGGCATTCTCTGAAACCGTTGTATTTCCTTTTCCAAAAAAGCCAGTTGTAGTTAAAATTTATTCCCGCAATTATGATGAAATTTTTGTTGAGTCTTTCATTCATGAAGTAGATCCGAATGATTATTTCATAAAGAAAGATCGACGATTGGTTTATCCATCTTTTATGGCTTATAAATCTGGTGATCCATCCAAAAAAGTTGATATAGTTATACTTCCTGAAGGCTACTCCAAAGATGAAATGGGTCAATTTATCGATGATTGTAGGGAGTTTACAAGTGGACTATTTAACTATTATCCATATTCTGTTAATGAGAACAACTTTAATATTTACGGAATATTAGCCCCATCTAGCGATTCGGGAAATGATATCCCAGCAAATAATATTTGGAACAAAACATTACTTAACACATCTTTCTACACGTTTGATAGTGAGAGGTATTGTATGACCCTTGATAACAAAAGTGTTAGGGATCTGGCTGCTAATGTACCATATGATCAGATTTACATACTAGTTAACACCAAGAAATATGGTGGAGGCGCCATATATAATTACTACAGCGTTAGTGTAAATAGTAATGAGAAAGCTGCCCAAATATTTATCCATGAGCTAGGACATGGATTTGCCGGACTAGGTGACGAGTATTATACATCATCAACATCATACATTGACTTCTATAATCTTAATGCTGAACCATGGGAGCCTAATCTTACCACACTGGTTGACTTCGAGAGTAAATGGAAAGATATGGTTAAGAAAAGAACTCCAATTCCTACTCCAGACACTGAAAAATATAAGGATAAAGTTGGTGTATTTGAAGGAGGAGGTTATGTGGCAAAGGGGGTGTATCGTCCCATGCACGATTGCTTGATGAATAGCTTTAGGGTTAATGAATTTTGTCCTGTTTGTAATAGGGGTATTCAACAAATGATCAACTTCTACTGTGAGTAATCATAACTATCATTCCACTCCATTGTATTTAACATGTGTTCAATATCTTTGGATATAAAATCTATTACCGGTTCCAATGAATCGTTGTTGGGTTTCATATTAAAATACAATGCACCTCTTACGAAATGAGAAGCACTATCAGTTAGGAAAAATTGATATGGTGAGGCAGCACCACTCCCTTCTATTTTATATGTGAGCCCGTACATATTTCTATCTCTGTCGACAATAACACTATCAAGTATATCCTCAGCCTTTGGAATATGTTTAGATACAAGTGTATAGGAGTCTTCAAGATATGATATAAGATTTCCATTAACTGGTTTATAGCTGAGGAATATAGTTGAATTAAACTGTGGATACTCAACATTCAACCAATATTCCTGACCATGATTTTTTGTTGGCTCTATAAGTTGTGTATAAACTGGATATTCAAAATAATAGGGAAAGGTTGTGTCAGATAACATATAATTATGCTCTGGCATATCAATTCTAAAATAGCCACGTGGAAGTGGTGTTGTATTTTGATCACATGAAATGGTAGTTATCAAAAGAATTAAGCTATAAATCAGTATCCTTTTCAATTTCCTTATCTATTATTTCAATCTTTATTCTGTTTATCTTACGTATATCTGCGTCAATTACCTCGAAACGCATATTTTCAAAATCTATTATGGATCCTTGCTTTGGTATCTTACCTTGAAGCTCAAGAATTAAGCCTCCCAATGAATCGGATTCACCTTTTACCTCATCAAATTTTTCATCATCAAGCTGCAATATTTTACAAAAATCAACTATTGGTGTTTTTGCTTCGAAAACAAATCTGTTTTCAGATAACTTATCATACTTAAACTGTAGTGGCTCCACATCAAACTCATCACTTATCTCTCCAACTATTTCTTCAATAATATCCTCAAGAGTAATTATACCGGATGTTCCTCCATACTCATCAACAACTATTGCAAGGTGAATTTTCTTTTGTCTGAATTCTTGTAATAGATCATTAATTCTCTTGTTTTCTGGAACAAAAAATACAGGCTTTCGAATAAGGTTTATCCATGCCAAGCTGCTGTTGTTTGCGTAGGGTAACAAATCTTTAATATAAAGCACCCCCATTATGTTATCAAGGGTTTCATCAAAAACAGGTATTCTAGAAAAGCCTGATTTTAGGACAGTTTCTTTAACATCCTCCAATGACATTGATTTATCAATGGCAGTAACATTAACTCTTGAAACCATAATTTCGCTTGCCTCCTTCTCTCCAAAAGTAGCTATTCCCTTTAGAATAAGTTTCTCCTCATCCGTCACACTTCTGTCCGATGTAATCTCTATTGCATCTGAAAGATCACTCATACTAATGTTATGACTTTTTCGTCCAAACCTTTTATCTATAACTGAAGTTGAAGATACCAATAGTTCGCTCAATGGTTTAAATAACCATATTAAAAACTTTAAATTATATACCATCAAGTTGGCAACTGCCACTGGTTCTTTGTTGGCCATTATCTTAGGAATGATTTCTCCAAAAATCAGCAATACTGAGGTAACCACAACAACCTGTATGAGAAATATTAGTATATCATTTGCTCCAACATTAAACAGGTTGGCTACAATATATGTTGAAAGTATTACAATACTAACGTTAATAAAGTTATTTGATATAAGAATTGTTGCAAGTAGTTTTTTTGGTTTGGATAGTAGCGATAATATGGCCTTGTCTTTTTTACCAGACCTTAATTTTAAGGACTCAATATCTGCTGGAGAAAGTGAAAAAAAAGCTGTTTCAGACCCAGAAACAAGACCGGAGAAAAAAATCAGGATTATAAGTATTATAAGGCCAATTATTGTATCCGTGCCAAACCCTGAAAGGAAATATTCTGATAGAATATTTAACCCCGATATATAAGAATCTGTATCCGCGTCTTCCAAAATTAAGATTTAATTTAACAATGCCAATTTTGCAAAATTACTAAGAAATGTCATACTTAGGCACTAACTTGCTGTTATTTAGAAAGGAAGATCATCTTCTGGCAAAGTACTTTTTTCTGAATCAGTAGCAGTGGTCTGAGAATTCTTAGGTGTTGCAGAATGAGTATCTGAAGAACCTCCATCATATCCTTTTGGATGGGCCATCATATTAATTTTTTCCGCAAGGATTTCTGTAATATATCTATCATTACCATCCTTATCCTTATACTTACGAGTTTTTATTTTACCCTCAACATATATTAGATCTCCCTTGGCAATGCGCTTTTCAGCAAGATAACGATATCCTACAATGTTATGCCATTCGGTCTGGTCAACCCATTCATTAGTATTTTTATCCCGATAGCTCTCAGTGGTAGCCAAGGGAAAACTTATTCGCTTTGTGCCGTCTTCATAGGTAAATACATCCGGATCTTTTCCAATGTGCCCTATTAGAATCACTTTATTAACTCCTGCCATTTTTAATTATTTATCTGTAAATATTCAATAATCAAAAATAGATAATTTATTACGAGAAATACATATCATAACTTTCAATCATAGATATACATCTATAAATTTATTGGTTTTGATTGCCAAATGATGTGAAAATACTAGAAAAGAATATTTTATAAACAAAAAAACTAAATTTTTTTATCGCAAATAATAAAATTATCTTATTTTTGTCGCCCTATTAAGAAACTAATTTTTAATCATTTAAAATATCATTGAGATGACGAAAGCAGAAATTGTAACTGAAATAGCCAACAAAACTGGCGTTGAAAAAGTAGCTGTGCAAGCAGTAGTGGAATCTTTCATGGAAACCGTAAAAGATACAATGGTTAATGGCGAAAATGTATATTTAAGAGGCTTCGGTAGCTTTATCATTAAAAGAAGAGCTGAAAAAACTGGTCGTAATATTTCAAAAAATACTACCATCATTATTCCTGCTCACAACATTCCTGCTTTTAAACCAGCTAAAACTTTTGTGAACGAAGTAAAAGCTAAATAATTTTTAAACTTTTAATATCAATTAATTATGCCAAACGGAAAAAAGAGGAAAAGACACAAGATGGCTACCCATAAACGTAAAAAGCGTTTAAGGAAGAACAGGCATAAGAAGAAATAATATTTCTTTTAGTAATATAACACAAGGCCATTTTAAAATAGCCTTGTGTTATCCTTTCACTCCTCCTACAAGATATCCCTCGCACTGTTTGTCCTAAACTTTCAAAAATTATTAAATAGCTGGTTACTCAAACTAGTTAATATTTAATTAAAAATATACAATGTGAACAGAGAATTAATTATTGATTCAAGTTTATCGGAAGTTAACATTGCATTACTTGAGGACAAAAGCTTAGTTGAATTAAATAAAGAACAAATTAATAACAACTTTGCTGTTGGTGATGTTTTTTTGGCAAAGGTCAAAAAGATAATGCCTGGACTCAATGCAGCATTTGTGGATGTTGGTTATGAGAAAGATGCATTTTTACATTATCTCGACCTAGGTCCTCAAATAAGAACCTTCAATAAATATGTAAAACTTGGATTGCTTGGTAAGGCTGAGCTAACCACGCACGAAACAATTAAACGAGAAAAAGATATTGACAAGTCTGGAAAAATCACTCAGGTGCTTGTTTCAGGACAACAGATATTAGTGCAGATTGTTAAGGAACCAATCTCTACAAAGGGTCCAAGAATTTCAACTGAGATTTCTTTTCCGGGTAGGTATGTTGTTCTACTTCCCTTCTCTAGTAAAATTTCAATATCGCAGAAGATAAAAAGTAAAGAAGAAAGAAACAGGCTGAAGAGACTTGTTACCAGTATTCTTCCAAAGAATTACGGTATTATAATAAGAACAGTTGCTGAGAATAGAAAAGTTGCTGAGCTTGACACTGACCTTCGTGATCTCGTTAATAAGTGGGAAGGTATTATAAAGAAACTTCATAATACTAAATCACCCAAAAAGGTACTAAGCGAATTGGATAGAACTTCTCAAATTTTAAGAGATGTTCTTAATGAATCATTTAATACCATTCATATTAATGACCCTAATCTTGCGGATGAAATAAAGACATATATCGAAACAATAGCTCCGGATAAAAAGGATATTGTTAAACGATACCGTGGTAAAGCACCAATTTTTGAATACTACGGAATTGAAAAACAACTACGGAGTTCATTCGGAAAGAATGTAACCATAAAAAGCGGAGTTTATCTGGTAATAGAACATACGGAAGCGCTTCATGTTATTGATATAAATAGTGGACATAGAGTCAACAAAGAAAATACTCAGGAGCAAAATGCATTGCTTGTTAATATGGAAGCTGCTACAGAGGTTGCAAGACAATTACGCTTGCGAGACATGGGTGGAATTATAGTAGTAGACTTTATCGATCTTCATGAATCAAAAAACAGAAGAGCACTTCATCAAAAACTGGTTGAAGAAATGGCAAAGGACCATGCTAAGCACACCATTCTTCCTCCAAGTAAATTCGGTTTGGTTCAAATAACTCGACAAAGAGTTCGTCCGGAGATGATTGTCCCAGTTCTGGAAACCTGCCCCACATGTTCGGGAACAGGCCAAATTAAAAGTGGAATGATTCTGATAGATGAAATAGAAAATAATCTTAACTACCTTATAAATGACCAAAATGAACGAGGATTAACTTTAGCAGTTCATCCATATATCTATGCTTTTATAACAAAAGGGTTATTATCTCATCAAATGAGGTGGTATCAAAATTACAAACGATGGATAAAAGTTTGTTCAGAAAAGGATTATCAGATAATGCAATTCCAATTTAGAAATAAGAATGGAAATGTATTAAAACATTAACAAAAAAGGGCTTTGAAAATTCAAAGCCCTTTTTTTTTCAGAGTCAATTTAATATTTGCTTGGTTTAATACTTAATACAGGTATTGGCGAATGATTAACCATTTGAGAGGCATAAGGTCCCAATAATAAATTGGCAGCACTAATTTCTTGTTCTGTCATTATGCATATGAGATTAGCTTCAATCTTATTAGCATAGTTTATGGTTTCCTCCGTTATGTTATCAGCCTCTACAAATGATGATTTATATCTAATATTATTTTCCTCCATGTACTCTTCAGCCTGTGCAACATAATTTCGTATTCTATATCTTATATCGTCAGAGGTTGTACTGAACAAGCCCAATATGTGTACTTCAGATAAAAAGTATTTGGCCAATAACCCCGTTAGTGGCATCTTCTGACGAGTTAATCTAGTGCTATCAAGAGGCAGAACTATTTTTTTAAGGTCTGAGCCAATGTCTATGCCTCCACGTATTGTTATGGCAGGAATATCGCATGCAGACACAATTCTATTGGCGTTACTGCCTATCCAGAATTCTTCAAATCCAGAAGAACCATGTGTTCCTATTACAACCATAAAAGCCTCTAGATCTTTGGCTAACTTACAAACCTCCTTATATACTTTCCCCTTTCGAATGTAATACTTGATATTACTTTCTTTTATTTGAAACTTGTATTTTTTAGTAAGTTCCTCAAACCGCCTTGATACTTCATTTTCAAGGTTCTTTGGTTCTATTGAAAAAATTTCCTTGGAATAATCAAGATGATTTATCCAAACCATTGCGATTCCGGTTTTAGCTCTCCTGGCAATGGTAATTGCATGTTCAAGGGCATTTATTGAACAGTCTGAAAAATCGACGCCCACAAGGATTACTTTACTCATAGCTATAGTTTTTAAGTTATTACATCTCAGGAAAATTTATATTATCCTGCGTTACCCATGCTCCGGGATATTTTCTCTGTATTTTCTGAAGGAAATTCTCAGCTTCCAATCGGGTCCTAAAATCACCGGCCCTTAATCTGTAGTTAGGCTCACCAAATGTTAAATATAGATTTATATCGGGGTATTTTTTTTCAAACTTAGCTTTTACTTGATCTATAACATCCAAAGCATCATTCCCTGATGCCATTAAAATTTGTACTCGATAACCTGGAAAAGTAGGAAAGGATTCATTGTGGTTAATATGTAGCTGAAGTAAGGAATCAACACGACCATCACTTATAACAATAGAATGTCCATTTGATGGGCTCTGTGCTAACGCTACGGTAACTGTAAGTAATATTGCTGCTATGGCTAAAAATATACTTCTCATTAATTTTATACTGATTTATCTATCGTACACTAAATATTTATGTGGTTTATTTATTAATAAATTGTAGTACATATTATCTCAAAAAATTATTTGCAGTAGCTGCACAATACTCCATTTATGATGTTTATATATACAATCCACAAGGTCATCAAGTTCTATACTCCATTGGTGCTAATATAACAAATATATGCCAATTTTCAAGGTTTTTAAATCAAAAAATTATGGTATATCATTCATGGACAAATTATATTTGGGTGTTTAAGCTAATTTCCCCTACTTTTGTGATAAATATAGTGATAGATGAATGAAAACCTTGATGCCAGTGGATCAGACCTAACCAATGACGAGAGAGAAATAGAAAAGTCACTTCGTCCTGGTCACTTTGATCATTTTACTGGCCAGCCAAGTGTTGTTGAAAATCTTAAAATCTTTGTGGAGGCTGCTAAACAAAGGGGCGATGCTTTGGATCATGTTCTTTTACATGGTCCTCCAGGGCTTGGAAAAACAACTTTATCTCACATAATTTCGAATGAACTAGGTGTTAATATAATTACAACATCGGGGCCTGTACTTGACAAGCCAGGAGACCTTGCAGGTTTACTTACCAATTTGAGTGAAAATGATGTACTTTTTATTGATGAGATTCATCGTTTAAGCCCAGTCGTAGAAGAGTATCTTTATTCTGCAATGGAAGACTTCAAAATTGATATTATGATCGAAACAGGTCCCAATGCGAGATCCGTTCAAATAACCATTAATCCCTTTACTCTAATTGGAGCAACAACACGTTCGGGTTTACTTACTGCGCCGTTGAGATCTAGATTTGGAATTACGTCAAGATTGGAGTATTACAATAAAGGCACTCTATCATCAATAGTAAAAAGAAGTTCCTCAATACTTGATGTTAGTATAAAAGAGAATGCCGCCAAGGAAATAGCCGGAAGAAGCAGAGGGACGCCAAGAATCGCCAACCTACTCTTAAGAAGAGTACGAGATTTTGCTCAAATTGTTGGAGATGGTAATATTGATGTCGATATATCCCAACATGCGCTTAAAGCATTAAATGTTGATAAAAATGGCCTTGATGAGATGGACAATAGAATCTTGACAACAATAATCGATAAATTCAAAGGAGGACCCGTTGGTATAACCACAATTGCCACTGCCTGTGGTGAAGAGAGAGATACCATAGAAGAAGTGTATGAACCATTCCTAATCCAGGAAGGTTTTATTATGAGAACACCTCGCGGAAGAGAAGTTACCCAAAGAGCATATGAACATCTTGGCAAAATAAAGAAACGCGATCAAAGAGAATTATTCTAGAACTTCCAAGCATTGCAATGTGTAATCGATAGTAATCTAATAAGTTGCCTCTACAAAAATTGATACAAGACCAATTAAACGAATTCATCATAGATGAGGCTAAAAAATTAGGTTTTTTTGATTGTGGTATTTCAAAAGCTCAAGAGCTTACCGGTGACAAAGAACGGATGGAGAAGTGGCTGTCAGAGAAGGGAAACGGAGAAATGAGTTACCTTGATAGAAACAAGGATAAAAGATATAACCCAAAATTGCTTGTTGAAAATTCCAAATCAGTTATTACTGTTTTGTATAATTATTTTCCTAATGATAAACTTCCTGAAAAAGACAATTTTAAAATATCTAAATATGCATATGGTACAGATTATCATTATGTAATGAAAGAAAAGTTAAATACTCTTGTTAAAATAATTGAAACTAAAGCAGGAAAATATAACACACGTGTTTTTGTTGATTCAGCACCCGTAATGGATAGAGCATGGGCAAGAAAAAGCGGTTTAGGATTCGTTGGCAAAAACACCATGCTAATAAATAAAAAAGGAGGTTCATTCTTTTTCATAGGTAATATTATAACAGAGCTTGAGTTAAATTATTCGGATACAGAGATAACTAAAGACTTTTGCGGCAACTGCACCAAATGTATCGATGCCTGTCCTACACAAGCAATTACAGAATTTAATGTGGATTCAAAAAAATGCATCTCATATCTAACAATTGAATACCGTGGAGATTTGGATACGAAATTTAAACAAAAGGCAAAAAATTGGATGTTTGGATGTGATATCTGCCAGGATGTATGCCCATGGAATCGGTTTTCCACCCAGCATAATGAACCCCTTTTTAATCCAAGTAGCGACTTAAAGGCTATGACAAAAGAAAAATGGAAAATTCTTGAAAAGGTTGAGTTCAATAAATTATTCAAAGGATCTGCGGTGAATCGAACTCGATATAAAGGATTAAAACGAAATATAGATTCACTAACTTGAATCCCTTAAGTAAATAAAAATCATATTTTTGATAAAAATGGTTTACCCTTAAATTATGCGCAAAAAAAGCTTATTTATTATTGCTTTGCCAATAATCTCAATTGTTCTTTTTATGATTTTTATTATAAAGAATCAAGAAGATAGTTTTGCAGATGAGATAATTACAACCACAACGGATACATTTAAGTCAAGCTTTCAGGATTTTCTTTCAACAATTGATAAAACCATTAATACTTTTAATAAAGATCTAAAAGATGAGGCCTTTTTAATCGAAGAAAATCTCACCCCACACATCACTAAAGTTATAAATTCCGAATCATTCCTCACAGGAATTGCTTTATCGAATGATTCATTTAGCTATTTGATTTTTAAAGATAACTCATCGTGGGCTGTTTCCTACGATGGAAACCTATCTGATAGTACATCCAACTGGCAAAGATTAAACAACAAACTTGAAGTAAAAAGTGAATGGACAGACATCTATACCGCATTTCCTAGTAATAACAATATTGATTCAATCAAAAGTGCTTTAGATAATTCCAATTATGTATGGGTGGCGTCAGATCATACCATACCTGAATCCAAGAATACCATTAGTATTATATTTAAGTCAAAAAAGATAACGGGAGAGGAAATTATAGCTGGCTTGATTTATTACACTCCTGAACTTAAAAATAAATTTGCTGATGTTATGAGGTTCGAAAATCCTCTTATTTCAATAATAACTACCGACAATAATATCATCACACCGCTAGTTAACAATGATAGCTCAAACATTAAATTCCATATGGATATTGATTTAAACGTAAAAAAACTAATAAACAAATGGAGTAGTAGTGAAGAACTTCTACCACACTCATATTCCTTCGAAAAAAATAATAGCATATACTGGACAAGAATAGTAAATGTACCCTCAATGATTGGAATTAAAGGTTTTTCTGTTACAATATCTGCCCATGACCTCGCCATTACAGAACGCAATAAAGAGCGTATATACCTATATTTATCCATCACATTTGCAATTATGTCTCTAGTTGCACTTTTTTTCTTTTTGAGAAAACCAAGATTGAAAGGTGATAAATTATTTCCAATGAATCTTGACATTGCAGATGTTAAAACAATGATTAAAGGAGGCGAAACTGAATATGTCGAATTTAAATCTTCTCTAAGATGGGATTATAGAGAGAGTAAGTCTAACAAAATTCTGGAAGAGGTAATTATGAAAAGTATATGTGCTTTCGCAAATGCAAAAGGGGGAAACTTATTTATTGGTGTTAATGATGAATTGGAAATAATTGGACTTGACAATGACTTTAATAGTCTTAAAAAAAATGATGCTGATTATTTTGAACTACACCTAAGAAAATTAATTGTTAACCAATATGGGATAGCTTTTTCAAACGATAATTTGAAAATAAGCTTCCCCAAAATAAATGATAAGATCATATGTATAATTCAGATAAAAGCATCTAAAAATCCAATATTTCTAAAAACAAGAAATAAACAAGGTAATGAAATTGAAAAATTTTATGTAAGATCTGGAAATGCATCACAGCAACTTTCATCTCTTACAGATATTAATGAGTATGTTAAAATCAGATTTGATGGGTAATGGCAAAAAACTCCGCACTAATTAATACCTATTTATTATGGGCTGGCTAATTTTTTGGATTGTATTGTTTCTAGCGCTCATAGTTATCCTTTCACTGCGTCATATAAAAACTTCTGATCTAGATCAGTATCTTGTTAATAATCGTAACACAAGAACACTGCCTCTTGTATTTACAGTTCTTGCAACATTTGTTGGTGGAGGCACATCCATTGGGCTAATGGCTTTGGGATATGAATCTGGCTTCGCTGCTGTTGCAATTGGAATTGCATATGTAATTGGGTTCCTTATTATGTGGAAGTATGCTGGTAAAATTCGTGATCTTGGAGCAAAGAATAATATTTACAGTTATCCTCATTTCCTCAATCATATTTATACTGCCGAAAATGAAAAGACATTTTCTAAAATATTTTCAGCAACAGTAAGTGGTGTAAACATATTTATTTTTTTCTTCATTCTTGCAGCACAATTTGTAGCAATGGCAAGTTTACTTAAGTTTACCTTTGAAATTGGATATACCCCTGCCGCTATAATATCAGCAATAATTATCATTGCATATACTGCAATTGCAGGATTATCAGGTGTTATAATAACAGATACAATACAGTTTATTGCCATTGTTATTATGATGATTCTAATATTTATACCAGGAATAATTACCGATACTGAAATGTTTTCAAAATTAAACGAGTTGCCAAGAGAGATGCTCAATGGAACACAACTTGGCATAGTTTTTCTTGTGGGAACTCCAATTTTTTTATCCTGGTCTGTAATTGCCAGAATGGATATTTGGCAGAGAATTCTTGCTGCAAAAAATAGCACGGTTGCAAAAAAAGTAAGTCTATGGTCTGGATTGGGAATGTTACCTTTTTATATAATTTTTCCATTGGTTGGCATGGCGGTAAGGCTAGTAATTGATTACGAAATTACTCCGGATCAAACGGCAGGTGTTGCTTATATTTTCATAGAAAGACACAGTGACGGGTTTTTAATGTCATTTGCAATTGTTGGATTGTTATCCGCATTAATGTCTTCGGGTGATAGCTTCCTAAATATTATATCCATATCAGCAGTAAAAGATTTTGTTGGTTGGCGTAAAACAAAACCAGTAAGTAAAGATAAAGCCTATAAAATGATTCGTATTGCCACCTTTGTTTTCGGTATTACAGCATTATTTATGGCACTGGTATTTCCTAATATAGTTGATCTATTGATCGTAGGTATATCCACAATTACAATATTTGCGCCAGTTACACTATTTGCCTTGTTGGCAAAAAATCCTTTCCTTTATAGAAAGATTGTATTAATAAGCTTGCTATTTGCTTTTGTCGTTAATCTAGTTTTCTTTATTATTGGGATACTTCACCCTGAAATTTTTAATGCTAAATCATCGTTTGTTCCATCAATAATAATAGAAACAATAATACTACTTGCGGGAATGTTATTCATTAAAAAGCCCGAACATAAAAACACCTAATTAAATTATGGCAATTGAAATACTAAATGATGAATATTTCATGAAAATGGCACTTCAGGAGGCACAGCTAGCATTCGAAAAAGATGAAGTACCAGTGGGGGCAGTAATTGTTCATGACAAAAAAATAATTGCTAGAGCACATAATCTTACAGAAACATTGAATGATGTTACCGCTCATGCAGAAATGCAGGCATTTACAGCTGCTGCAGACTTTATAGGTGGTAAATATCTTCATGATTGCACACTGTATGTTACCCTAGAGCCATGTTTTATGTGTGCTGGAGCTTCAGCCTGGACTCAAATATCTGAGATAAAATATGGTGCCCAAGACGATAAAAAAGGGTTCCAAAAAATATCAAAAACAATTCTACATCCCAAAACAAAAATTTCTGGAGGGCTGCTTGAGAAAGATTGTTCAAATATAATTTCCAGCTTTTTTTCAAAAAAAAGAAAACAAAAAAGTTGATCCCCATTGATCGTGATTGAAACTTATATAGTAACTGAGGAAATGTCAAATATTAGACTTATTGACTGTGCATTGGAAGTATTCAAGACAATCCCAACTAAAAGTTCTTTGAAAAAATCCATTAAAAAGGGATTGATATTAATAGATGATAAGAATGCGAAATCAGGCGATAGACTATCTGCAGGTATGATTGTAAAGCTAATTGATAAGGAAGAAAACCCTCCAAAACCACTAGATTATAAACTCGATATTATTTTTCAAGATGAGCATATCGCCGTTATTAATAAGCCAGCAGGTATAGAAGTTAGTGGGAACAAATATTTTACTATCCAAAATGCTCTTGTTGCTAACATAAAAATATCCAAAGAGATAGACGCTTTAAAATGGGCACGGCCAGTTCATCGTCTTGACTATCCAACATCGGGTTTATTGATTGTTGCAAAAACCCAAAGTGCCTTAAGTAATATTGGTAAACAATTTGAAAACAGAACAATTAGAAAAAAATACCGAGCTCTGTTGGCCGGACGGTTAACGAAAAAAGGTTCAATAAATACTGCCATATCCAATCAAAATGCTCTAACTAAATACGAAGTAATTAATTACTCAAGATCATTAAAGACAGAATGGATTACCGAGGCAAGCCTCTATCCTCACAGTGGAAGGAGGCACCAATTACGAATACATATGTCAAACATAGGACATCCTGTGGTTGGTGATAAAAAGTACGGAAATGGCCCTATTTTAAAAGGAAAAGGACTATTTCTTTCAGCCACTGACATTGAATTGTCGCATCCCAAAACAGGTGAATTGATTCTTTTCTCAATTGAACCCCCTAAGAAGTTCAAATCATTTTTAATGGCTCAGCAAAAAAACTGGGATAAGAATAATTGTTCTTAGCGTCAACATTAAGCTTGTAGTTGACTGGTAATATTTTATAATATAAGTTTTAATAAATTTGTGGTGTCACTACTTAAATCTAATAGTATGAAACCTAGATTAATATTATTAACACTAATTATTGCTATCACTTTAGGTTCCTGTAGCGAAAGCAATAAATATAGTCATTCACAAGTAGAAAAAAAGATTTACAAACAGGTTGATTTTGATACCTTTATATTACAACATGAAGAAAGTTATGTTGAAAGTTTAGATAAAATAAATGACTCCACATACAAAGTTGTCCATAACTTTACAAATCCTTTAACAGGGGTAGAAATGAGAACAACAAGAATTTATGAATTTGATAGTATTGGTTGCTGAGTAACCTTTTACAATTTAATGAAACAAGAAATTATTTATAAAATTAGTTTTAATAAATTTGTGCACTAACGTATAATTATATGAGTGAGCTACTAATTGGTCTTTTTATAGTCATTTTTGTTATTGGCACATTATTAACAGTTCTCCCTTCCAAAACTTATTCAAAGATATCTAAAAGGTTGTGGAAAGGTTTAGGTGACTTATGAAATTTACTGCTTATCCCTTATGATAACTGTCTCAATACAAATATCAGAATAGTCTAGCTAGATAATTATAATGATCATCTTCCATTAGTAACTCACATTTAAATCCTGATTCTTCAGCTATTAATGATAGATTACCAAAATCAATGTATAGCCATTCAAATGGCTCTCCCTTTAAACCATTGTATTCAACAACATATTCCACTTCACCATAATAATTATCATTCAAATTTATGAGATAAGAACCATCATCATTTTGATATAGATATAAAAGATCTGAGGAATCAAATATCAATTGTCCTCCTTTGTTTAGAAGTCCCTTTGCTTGCTTTAGGAAAGCAGAAAGCCCTTTGAAATTTTTTGTGAAGCCAATCCCATTCATTAACATAAGAAGGGTATCATAACCACCGTGTTTATAATTTAAGATATCAGATTGGATAGTATTATTAAGCCCTCTTTCCTGCATGATTTTGACAAACCCTGGCTTAATATCAAGAGATGTAACATCAATTCCTCTTTCCTTAAGTATTAATGAGTGTGAACCCGACCCTGCGCCGATGTCCAATACCTTACCTTCGCAAAATTTCAATGCTACCTGCTCTATTTGAGGCATTTGGTTAAAAGACCTAAAAAAATATGAAATTGGAATAAGTTCATCATCACCCTTATTGCAGTGCACAAGAATGCTGGCATCATTTCTTCCTCCTAAATAATCATTAAATGCAACTTCAAACGGATCGCTTATCATTTATCTCGCTTTAACAATAAGATAAAACAAGGTTTTTATCTTCAGCATATATTATTGCTTTTTTTCCAAAGCACAAAGGTAGATTATTGTCAATATGACCCACAGGTAAGCCAAAATAAAGAGGAAAATCAAATTCGTCTGTTACACTACTAATAATATCATATGCTGTACTACCGAAGGGTACTAAATTATCATTCATATTAGTCATTGCTCCTACTATCATACCTTTTAAGCCATCAAATACTCCAGCTCTTTTTAATCCCATCATCATTCTATCTATGTGATAAAGGTATTCATCTACATCTTCTATGAAAAGAATTTTACCATCGGTTAATGGAAATGATAGACTTCCAAGCATGCTATATAAAACCGAAAGGTTTCCACCAACAATTTCTCCAGTTAAATTACCAGGTCTACTCAACGGATGATTATTAAATTTAATTGTGGTTTTTTCACCTTTTAATATCTTGAACATTTCATTTATGGATGCCTGTGTATTAGAAGGATAGTTGATTGGCATAGTTCCATGCAAAGTAACAACATCATAAACATTAGGGACATGATTCAGGAATACCGAAATATCACTATATCCAACAAGCCATTTGGGATTCTTGCAAAATTGTGTAAAATCTAATTTGTCAACTATTCTTATGCTTCCATAACCGCCTCTTGCAAAAAAAATAGCCCTAATCCGTTCATTATCCAACATATCTTGTAACTCGGCAGCTCTGTGATTGTCGTCACCCGCAAATTGATTATTGACACAAAATAAATTTTTGTTAAACACAGGTTCAAAACCGTTGGATTTAATTTTTTTAACCGCATCCGCTATTTCACTATTTGAGATACTTCTTGCCGAAGCAACAATACCTATCTGATCGCCTCTTTTAAGAAATTTCGGACTCTTCATTTTGAACTTATTAGTTACCTTTGTCGAAATTACTGTTTTTTGGGAATTAATAATCAAAACCCCAGTAAAATAAGAAGTTAATATTACTAGAATGACAGATTTCAAAAGATATACCATTACTTCAGCATTACCATATGCAAATGGACCTATTCATATAGGTCATCTTGCCGGAGTGTATGTGCCTGCGGATATTTATGCCAGATATTTGAGAATGAATGATATGGATGTTCTGTTTATTGGTGGCTCTGATGAACATGGTGTACCAATTACCATTAAAGCAAGGCAACTCGGAGTTAGCCCTCAGGATATCGTAGATAAGTATCACAACATTATTAAAAAATCTTTTGAAGAATTTGGTATATCATTTGACGTGTATTCACGGACATCTAATCCAATACATCATAAAACTGCATCCGAATTTTTTAAAAAGCTATATGATGATGGGAAATTCATTGAAAAGACAAACGAACAATATTACGATGAGGAAAACAAACAGTTTCTTGCTGATAGATATATAACAGGAACTTGTCCACATTGTGGAAATGAAAATGCATATGGAGATCAATGTGAAAATTGTGGAACATCACTTAGTCCTCTTGAACTAATAAATCCCAAATCTGCTTTAAGTGGAAATATACCTGTTTTGAAGGAAACAAAGCATTGGTATTTACCTCTTGATAACTATGAAGAATGGTTATCAGAATGGATTATAAAAGGACATAAGAATGACTGGAAGCCAAATGTATATGGTCAGGTTAAATCATGGATTGACCAAGGCCTAAAACCACGAGCAGTTACCAGAGATTTAGATTGGGGAGTAAAAGTACCGGTTAAGGATGCTGAAGGGAAGGTATTATATGTATGGTTTGATGCTCCAATAGGATATATTTCTGCCGCAAAAGAATGGTCTGAAAAAACTGGAAAAGATTGGAAGCCATACTGGAAAGATAAGGAAAGCAAGATGTTACATTTCATCGGCAAGGATAATATTGTATTTCATTGCATTATATTTCCTGCCATGCTAAAAGCTGAGGGTAGTTTTATCCTTCCTGAGAATGTTCCAGCCAATGAATTTCTGAACTTAGAAAATAATAAGATTTCAACATCTCGAAATTGGGCAGTATGGCTGCATGAATATTTAGAGGATTTTCCAGGAAAACAGGATGTTTTGAGATATGTTCTAACAGCAAATGCTCCCGAAACTAAGGATAACGATTTTACTTGGAAGGATTTCCAGGCAAGAAATAATAATGAGCTACTTGCTGTGTTTGGTAATTTTGTTAATAGAACACTTGTACTCACACAAAAATATTATGATGGAATCGTTCCTGACTGTTCTGATTTTGGGAATATTTCAAAGGAGACACTGGATGAAATAGCCAAATTTCCTCAATTGATAGGTTCAAGTATTGAAAGGTACCGTTTCCGTGAAGCTTTGAACGAGCTAATGAATCTAGCAAGATTAGGTAATAAATATCTTACGGATATGGAACCTTGGAAACTTGCAAAGTCAGATCCTAAAAAAGTTAAGGAAATAATGGTTGTTTCCCTTCAAATAGTGACTAATCTGGCTATTCTATCTGAGCCATTTCTGCCATTTACATCAAAAAAATTATCTAATCTGTTAAATATTAAAGAGTATAAATGGAAAGAAGCTGGTTCCGCAGATATATTAAAAGCAGGTCATAAAATAAATAAACCAGAACTTCTATTTGAAAGAATTGAAGATAGTACTATTGAACAACAAGTACAAAAACTTATGGATACAAAATTAGATGCCCAAGAACAATTATCAGCAAACCCAGCAAAATCTGAAATAGAATTTGATGATTTTATGAAAATGGATATTCGCACAGGAACAATCCTAGAGGCCGAAAAAGTGGCCAAAACAAAAAAGCTACTTAAATTAGTTGTTGACACTGGAATTGATAAAAGAACTGTTGTTTCTGGTATTGCCGAATATTATGATGCTGAAAAAATAGTTGGAAAGAAAGTAAGTATACTTGTAAACCTTGCACCACGAAAACTAAGAGGTGTAGAATCTCAAGGGATGATATTAATGGCCGAAGATACGGATGGAAAATTGTGCTTTGTATCGCCCGTTGATGATGTTCAAAATGGAAGTGAGATAAAATAATTACACACTTAGTTTTCTTGTTTAATTTACATAGTTAATTAAACATCCATGCGATTTTTATTTATTACATAACTACTGTCAGAACCCTTGCATTTATATATGATACTGTTTAAAAAATTTATACTTTAGTCAAAAAAATTGGCCCAAGGAACATTTAAAGGTAGTGATATGGAAAATAAGATTTTAAAGCAGCCCTCCAGCAAGGCAGTTGTAGTTGCTGCATACCTTATTATTATAGCTATAGTAAAGTATTCTGCGTCTATAGTTACACCCATTTTATTGGCACTATTTATAACTATTGTTTGCGCTCAGCCTATTAAATGGCTTAAAGGCAAGAGGGTGCCGGGGGGCATGGCTATTTTTATCGTTCTAATTTTAGTTCTTGGGATTCTCTTCGGATTTGGAGAAGTAATTGGAAGATCAGTCATACAATTTTCAGAAGACAGTTCAGTCTATGCTCACAGACTCAATGATATTATGTCATCCCTTTTTGACACCTTACGTGGTTTAGGAATGAATGTTTCCTTGGAGAAGCTAGAACAATCCATTAGCCCAAATAGCATAATGAATGCAAGTGCATCATTTTTAGGAGCTTTGGGAGGACTTATGAGTAATACCTTCCTAATAACCTTTATAATCATATTTATGTTATTGGAAATAAATAGTTTTAACATTAAGGTTACCGCCATTACAAATATTTCAGGTGGGTCTATGAGTTATATTAAGAGAATAGATCAAAGTATAAGACACTACCTTGGTTTAATGACAATTATCAGCTTCATTACCGGACTTCTAATATATATATCACTAATGCTTATTGGCGTTGAGTATGCCATACTATGGGCTTTAATTGCTTTTATATTTAATTTTATACCCAATATTGGTTCCATTTTGGCAAGTTTTCCTGCAATATTATTTGCCATGATTCAATTGGGACTTGGTGGTGCTCTATGGACAATGGGAGCTTATGCGGCAATAAATATGATAATAGGCAATGTGGTACAACCCCCAATTATGGGTAAGGGTATGGGATTGAGTACTCTTGTTGTTTTTATATCATTAATCTTCTGGGGATATGTATTAGGAACAGTTGGAATGTTCCTTTCAGTGCCTCTTACAATGGTAGTAAAAAATGTACTTGAACAAAAAGAATCAACAAGGTGGTTCTCAATTATACTTGGAACTGAAAAAGCAGCAAAAGAAGTTATGGAACAAACTGCCTCAAAACTTAAGACCCCAATATAGAGTTGATTTCTTAGAATTTTTCATCATATTTTGTCCAAAGAAAATCACCAAGTTTGATGGCTTCTTTCATGACTTTTTCACCTTCTTCATTGGAGTACTCATTTAGAAACTCTATGGCACTTTTCTTATTTCTATGATATAACTCCAGAGCTTGTTGATCAACATCTTTTTGCTCATCAATTAATTGTTTCTGCATTGGTATCCAAACAGCATCAACATCATGACGCATATCTCCCCATCGTTGAGAGGTGAGAGTTCCAAGCCGATTAAATATCCACCAGGCCGATTCAAGGCTATATCCATTAATACGACCGGGAGTTTTATATTGACTGGGCAAATCCGTTACACATCCATATATTGGTACATAAATTGACGT
>JABJIE010000014.1 GCA_018661505.1 Lentimicrobiaceae bacterium | reverse complement strand
TACTCGGATAAGCCAATGTCAAGTAATTATGTATCAACTTTACTTTTAGCAACCCCATATGAGCCTTTGCCTTTTATGAAATCGCTATTTTTAGAAAATTATCGTGCAAATATTTATGGTGCAATTGGAACGGTTTTCGACTATAATTTCATTAAAAATTTTCACCTAAGAGTGGATGGATACTATTATGTTCCCTATGAAAAAATACTTGTTGATGATAATAATATGGCATATAAAAGTGGTCCATTTGAGTATAATTATTTTGCGGGCTCGGCTAGACTTGTTTTTAATCCTCCCATTGGTGTTGTAAGTGCTTCTGTAAACTACGTTGATAAACCAGGTAGTAAATTTGGATTTTTGTTAAACATAGGTTATATGATTTTTAACAAATCAGAATTGAATCGGTAATTGATTAATATATTAGCGAGGTCTTCAATATAGTAACTATACTGAACCAAATATAGCTACGATATCATCTTAATTTATCGCTCCTTCAGATTATTAACTAGAACATACATTGCTACAATTTTGGCAGTAATCTTAGGTATAATGCACATTTATTATTAAATTTGTTGGCGCTATCAGTAAGAGATAGGCAAAAGAGAATCTATGAACCGTAGCCTCTATTATGGCATATCGGACGAATGAAAATTTATAATAATGGATAAGAACGAACAGCCAGATCAGAATCCTGAACCAGTTAAAAAGAAAAAGGTTCAGGAGGAGAAGCCCAAAACAACTAAGTCTAAAGTTGAATCGAAAGCAAAGAAAAAGAAGGCAATTACCAAGTCTAAAACTGCTAATGCTGAAAAGAAACCTAGTGCAGATACACCAGCTAAGGTAGAAGTAGATACAAGTAAAAAAGCCGACAAAAAAACGGTTGCTGTTGATTCAGAAGATAGTAAGCCAAAGCCTAAAACCAAAAGAAAAGTAAAGAGTAAAACATCTGATGTGCCTTTGTCATCTGAAAAGCAGATTAGTGATGAAGAAAAAGAAAGCATTATTTTGATGCTTCATGAGAAGACTGGTGACGAACCTGATGACATTTACAAGGATGTTGATATTGAGCATCTCAATAAGCAGGAATTGGTTGAAATAATGGAGGATGTTGTTAAGGAAAAAGACATATCACTCATAAAAGGACAGGTATCAAAAATAAATGCCACTTTTTATCAATTCACCAAGGAAGAAACTGATGCTGCCTTGCGAAATTTCATTTCCTCTGGTGGCAAAGAAGAGGATTTTGAGCATAAGCCTGACCCTTTGCAAGTAAGGTTCGATGCAGCATTGTCCATATATAGACACAACAAATCAAAATTTTCACAGGATCTTGAGAAGCAAAAGAAAGTAAACCTTCAACTTAAACATGATCTTCTTGAAGAATTAAAGAATCTAGTAAACTCTGAAGAAACTTTGAAGAAAACATATGATGAGTTTAGATCTCTTCAGGATAGATGGAAAAAAATTGGGATGGTTCCTGCCTCTGATTTAAGGAATTTATGGCAAAGCTATCATTTTCTTGTGGAGAAATTTTTTGATAAGGTTAGGATAAATAGAGAGTTACGCGACCTTGACCTTAAAAAGAACTTGGAAGCTAAGGTTGTTTTATGTGAGAATGCAGAAAAACTATTAGTGGAAAAATCCATATTAAAATCATTTAAATTACTACAGCATTATCATGATAAATGGCGTGAAATAGGACCGGTACCTTCTGATGTAAAAGAAGATATTTGGGAGAGATTCAAAGCTACCACCGAAAAGATTAACCAAAGACGTAAGGAATACTACAAAGAATTACAAGATCAGCAGCAGGGTAATTACACTGCAAAGCTTGCATTGTGTGATAGAGCAAAAGAAATTGCAGGCGAACCGGTTGAAACTCTAAAAGGATGGCAATCATCAACTGATAAGATGAATGAACTCCTAAAGCTCTGGAAAACAATTGGCAGGGCTCCAAAAGCTAAAAATGATGAGGTATGGAATACGTTCAAAGGTAATCTTGATACATTTTTTGGCTCCAAGCGAGAGTATTTAAGCGAGCTTAAGGAACAACAGCTAAACAATTATAATTTAAAACTAGAAATAATCACAAAGGCTGAGGAATTTAAGGATAGTAGCGATTGGGGTAAGGCAACAAAAGAGCTAATTAATTTGCAAAAGGAATGGAAAACCATAGGCCCGGTACCTAGAAAATATTCTGATAAAATTTGGAAAAGATTTAGAGCAATCTGTGATGAATTTTTCAACCGTAAGTCTTCACATTTTAAGGGAATTCATGCTTCAGAGGATGATAATCTTAAAAAGAAAAAGGATCTGATTAAGAAAATAGGTGGCTTCAAGGTTAAAAAAGATAAAGATTCAAACCTTTCAGCTTTAAAAGAGTTTCAAAAACAATGGATGGAAATAGGGTTTGTTCCCTTCAAGGATAAAGAGAAAGTTCAAAATGAATATAGATCAGTAATTGATGATCTTATTGCTAAGATGGATGTAAATAAAGCTGAACTATCCGCAAGCGACTTCAAGAATAAAGTTGATTTACTTAAATCAAGTCCAGATTCTGGTAAAAGATTATCCAAGGAAAGAGCATTTATTTCTGGAAAAATCAGAAAGATGAAAGAAGATCTTGATGTTTGGGAAAATAATATTGGGTTCTTTTCATCCTCAAAACAATCCAATAAACTTAAGGAAGAGTTTGAAAGAAAAATACAAAAAGCCAAAGGAGAAATAGATTCGTTAAAAGATCGTTTAAGAATGATAGATGCGGAGTAATTTACTACTATCAACTACTTAATTGCAATATTGATACAATAATAAATCGCTTCTAATCTGCCAATGCTATAAAAGGAAACTATTTTACTATCACTTTTGAATAACAATTATTTGAATACTTAAAAACCTAATCAATGGCAGGTAATATATTCGGAAGGAACCTAACTCTTACAACCTTTGGAGAATCTCATGGAAAGGCAATTGGCGGAATATTAGATGGACTGCCTGCAGGCCTAGGCATAGATTTTGATTTCATAAATGGAGAACTTGCTCGACGACGACCTGGCCAGTCTAAATTAGTTTCATCTCGTAATGAACCAGACCAGGTTGAGTTTCTATCCGGTTTAAAAGATGGCATTTCTCTTGGTACTCCAATAGCATTCATGGTTCGGAATAAGGATTTTAGACCCGAGGATTATAAATCAATTGAAAATACTTACCGCCCCTCGCATGCTGACTATACCTGGGATGCTAAATACGGAATAAGAGATGCATCAGGAGGTGGCAGGTCTTCAGCTCGAGAAACCCTCTCTAGAGTCGTCGGAGGTGCAATTGCAAAACTTTTCCTAAACAAGGTGGGAATTACTATGACAGCATTTGTAAATAGAATAGGAAGTATTTATTTGCAAGAAGAATATTCATGTTATGATTTGAATAGTACTGAGAACTCAGAGGTAAGGTGTCCAGACAATAAGACCAGTGAAAAGATGATTAGTTTAATTACAGAAACTGGTGAAAAAGGAGATACTCTGGGTGGAGAAATTACATGTATTATTAAAAACCTACCTCCAGGGCTAGGGGAGCCTGTATTTAACAAATTGAATGCTGATTTGGGACATGCTATTTTGGGTATCAATGCTGTTAAGGGGTTTGACATTGGAAGTGGTTTTAAATCTTCAGAAATGTATGGCTCAGAATTGAATGATGAATTTTACTTTGCTGATGGTAGGATTCGTACAAAGACGAATAATTCGGGCGGTATACAAGGAGGCATATCAAATGGTGAGGATATCTACTTTAGAGCTGCTTTTAAGCCAGTGGCATCGATTATGTTGGATCAGGAAACTGTAGATAAGTCTGGTCAGAAATCGATTATAAACCCCAAAGGTCGACATGATGTATGTGTTGTTCCAAGAGCTGTGCCTATTGTAGAAGCCATGGCAGCGCTCGTATTGGCAGATCATCTAATACAGAATTCATCCTCTAAGCTTGAGAATTTCCTATAGATGAGAATACTATTCTCTGGAAATTGAATAATTCCATATTTTATTTCCATCGCCATCAAAATATGTAATATCTATAATTCTTTCTTCAATTATACCCGAAAGTTTTAATTCTGCAAAATTTCTCTCAATAATTACAGATTCATCAATCCGTAGGGTATTATTTTTTTCCTTGGCTTTTGTATTAACTCCTGAGTTCAATGGCGAACTTGTTATATCCCATATGGTTGGCATACCTTTCTTCCTTAAAACAGCCACTTCCGAAAAATGAACATCTCCGGTAAGAAATACAACATTTTTTATGTTCTCCTCGTAGATATAATTTATTATTCTTTTCCTTTCTTTATCAAAACCATAGTTTGTATAGGACTCATAAGTAGGAGAAGTTGATAAAAATTGGCCTCCCATAACGACAAATTTA
Source organism: Lentimicrobiaceae bacterium (assembly GCA_018661505.1). Lineage (GTDB taxonomy): Bacteria > Bacteroidota > Bacteroidia > Bacteroidales > F082. The sequence continues at coordinate 361 of JABJIE010000014.1, read as the reverse complement.
AAGGTACCTTGGCTAGAACTTAAGTTGTCAAAAAGCCATTGTAGTTGATCTTCGCCTAACTGTGTCTTTTCCCCTGTTTTTCTTTTATCTGGGCTTCTGTAGGTTCTATTATCAAGCAGGAAGAAATCTGCATCTCCCCATTGAAAAGATGTAATAGCCCCATTTATATCTCCTACACCATAGGATGGATTAGCCCAGAATAATTCAAATGCTTTCAAAGTTTCGTTTTTATTCCAAAAACCTCTGTCGCTATCATTTGGACCAAAGTCATGGTCATCTAATATAGCATAGTTGTGCGTTGATGCAAGAAATGCTTGCATTTCAGGTGTAGATCTGGAATGGGTATATCTGTGGTATATTC
>JABJIE010000013.1 GCA_018661505.1 Lentimicrobiaceae bacterium | reverse complement strand
TGAAAGTGTTAATATACCTCTGGAAAATCAAGAATTGGGGGAAACACCAGCAAAAATGTTTTCACTAGAGAACAAATTTAGCTTTATACCCAGACAAAAAATTTCAAATGGCAATCTTAGGCTCGAGTTAAACAACCTAAAATTAACAGATGGCTTCTATGATGTGAGATATTTGGAAAGTTCTCTGGGATTATTGGCATTTAATTTCAACAGAAAAGAATCTGAACTTGATTTTCTTTCAAATGATGATTTGAAGCAATTGTGTTTAGAATCAGGGCTTTCAAATTTTGAAATTATCAATGTTCAAAATCCAGATTTCAAAGAAGTTATTAACGCTATGCAAAAAGAGAATGATTTTTGGAAGCTATTTATTATTTTCGCACTCTTTACACTTCTATTGGAAGTTTTCGTTCTTAGATTTTGGAAGTAATAACTTTATTTCTTGATTTCCGTTGTAAAATATTTTTACAACTATGTTAATTCTTATGCAAGGTTCAAGTCTTACAAAATCGTATTGCAATTAAAAAAAGATAATTATTTAATGAGTGACATTGAGGATAACAAAGATCAGGTAAGTGACGACCCGTTGAACCAGGAAGAAGGTTTTAAGACAAGTCATCTAAGGGGAATGTACCAGAATTGGTTTCTGGATTACGCCTCCTATGTGATACTTGAAAGAGCTGTTCCTGAAGTGGATGACGGTTTAAAGCCTGTTCAAAGACGTATTCTCCATGCAATGAATCGCCTTGATGATGGCAGGTTTAACAAAGTTGCAAATATAATTGGCCATACTATGCAGTTTCACCCCCATGGTGATGCTTCAATAGGTGATGCCCTTGTACAACTTGGTCAAAAGGAATTGCTAATAGATATGCAAGGTAACTGGGGTAATACGCTAACCGGTGACAGAGCTGCAGCACCTCGTTACATTGAAGCACGACTTTCAAAGTTTGCCAAAGAGGTTGTGTTCAATCCGAAAACCACAACTTGGAAAGGATCATATGATGGTAGAAACAAAGAACCGATAACCCTTCCAGTAAAGTTTCCATTACTATTGGTTCAAGGTGTTGAAGGTATTGCAGTTGGTCTTGCATCAAAAATACTACCTCATAACTTTGTTGAATTGATAGATGCATCAATATCATACCTTCAAAATAAATCTTTCAATATCCTACCTGATTTTCTGACCGGAGGAATGGCAGATTTTTCAAAATATAACGGAGGTATCAGAGGTGGTAAGGTTCGTATCCGAGCACGAATATCACAACCTGACAAGAAAACGCTGCTCATAACAGAAATACCATTTTCAACAACCACTTCCTCACTTATTGATTCCATTGTATCCGCAAGTGAAAAGGGCAAAATCAAAATTAAAAAGATTGACGACAATACTGCTGAAAATGTTGAAATTGCCATTCATCTCGCAGCTAATGTGAGTCCTGATCAAACAATTGATGCTTTATATGCATTCACGAATTGCGAGATGAGTATATCTCCAAATTCATGCATAATTATTGACCAAAAACCACATTTCATTCAGGTTAACGAAATATTAAAACAGAATACAGATCATACTGTTCACTTACTTAAACGTGAATTGGAGATTAGACTTCATGAGCTTGAAGACCAGTGGCATAACTCCTCCCTTGAAAAAATATTTATTGAGAATAGAATATACTTGAAAATCGAAGAGTGTGAAACCTGGGAATGTGTTATTGAAACTATAGACAAAGGCTTGGAACCTTTTAAGAAAACTCTTAAAAGAGAAGTTACCGAAGATGATATTACTCGTTTAACAGAAATAAAAATTAAGAGAATCTCAAAGTTCAACGCCTTTAAAGCTGATGATCAGATTAAAGCCATCGAAGAGGAGATATCTGAAGTAAAAAATCATCTTAACCACCTGATTGATTATTCCATAAACTACTTCCGTCAGATTAAGAAAAAGTTCAGTAAAGGAAAGGAACGCAGAACAGAGATTAGAAACTTTGATACAATTAATGCTTCTCATGTTGCTGTTGCAAACTCAAAACTATACATCGATAAGGATGAAGGCTTCGTTGGCACATCATTGAAAAGAAATGAATATGTTACAGAGTGCTCTGATATTGATGATATTATTGTTTTCAAGAACGATGGTACAATGATTGTGAATAAGGTTGCTCCCAAGGTATTTGTAGGAAAGGGAGTAATACATGTAGATGTATTTAAGCGTAACGATGACAGAACCATCTACAATATGATTTATCAAAATGGCAAAAAGGGCAACTATTATGTTAAACGATTTGCTGTTGTTGGAGTTACAAGAGATAAGGAGTATGATCTAACCATTGGAACAGGTGGCACAAAAGTTATCTACTTTACAGCTAATCCAAATGGAGAAGCAGAGGTGGTAAAGGTTAACCTTAGGGCAAAACCTAAGCTTAAAAAACTATCGTTTGATTTTGATTTCAGTAATCTTGCCATAAAAGGTAGAAACTCCAGGGGAAATATCCTAAGTAAAAACACCATAAAAAATATTGTTCAGCGTGAGGAAGGAATTTCCACACTTGGCGCCAGAAGTATATGGTATGATGATACAGTAAGACGTCTTAATACTGATGAAAGAGGAGACTTTGTAGGTGCATTTAAAGGAGATGAAAAAATACTGAGCATACTTAATTCAGGTGAAATAAAGCTATCGGGATATGATCTTTCAACCCACTTTGATGATAATATGATTAAAGTTACCAAATTTGATCATAACAAGATTCTTACGGCGGTTTACTATGATGCTGATCAAAAGAAATATTATGTCAAAAGGTTCCAATTATCTGAAAATACACCAATTAACAAAATAATTAATTTCATTGGTGATGAAAAGCGATCAAAATTAATTACTTGGTCAGATGACTACCTGCCAATGTTACAATTTGAGATCAAAAAGAAAGGCAATTCAGATACTGAATTGGAGGTTATACCAATATCAGATTTTATTGGAATAAAGAGTTACAAAGCAAAAGGAAAACGTTTATCTAACTTTAATTTAAAGAAGATTAAGTTTATTGATCCCCTACCCTACACACCAGAAGAAACCGAAGTTACCCAGTATGATTCATTAGAATACACATCAGACAGTGAGGATAATATATCAGAAAGTGCCTCAATAAATGATCCCATATCAACGGATACAAATGATTCAAGTATCCCAAATAAAGATTATAACCAAGACACTAATTATGATAATGATAATCCCTCTGACAAAGATAATAATGACCCGCCTCAGTTGGAATTAGAATTTTAATCTACTTATGAATAAAATTCTGTAATTCCCTACATATAAATTGTTTGCAGGGAATATTTATTGATAAATTTTATCTATTTTTGCCGCCCAAACCCAATTAATCGAAAATGTAATAATTGGATTTATGGTATTCATATAATTATTTATCTAATAACAATAATTAATACGATGCAAACAACAGGACTACACAAGCTAATAGAATTAATAAATCTCACAGAATCAACATATATTCTTAGAATTGAGAAAAAAGACATGCAGTTTGAAGCAGGTCAACATATTCTTTTGGGTAAAGCAGATGATAATGACCAAAGGGAGTATAGTATTTATAGCGGAACAAATGATGAATATCTTGAAGTTCTCATAAAAGAAGTAGTTGACGGATCCGTTTCAATACATTTGAAGAATCTTAATCCAGGTGATTTATTAAAAGTAGAAGGGCCATTGGGATTTTTTGGTCTTAGCAAGGATAAAATTGAAAGTGGAAAATTCTTATTCATTGCAAGCGGAACTGGTATAGCACCATTCCATTCAATGGTAAAGAGTAATCCTAATCTAAATTATAAAATTCTACACGGTATTCGTACTTGCAATGAAGATTATGGTAAAGAAGATTATAATAGTGACAGATATATAAGATGTACATCACGTGAAAATGGATGTGATTTTGAAGGTAGGGTAACTGATTATATTCGGCAGAATGACTTCGATAATGATACCATATGTTATTTCTGTGGTAATTTTAAGATGATAAAAGAAGCCATGGACCTATTGGAAAACAAAGGCATTCCAGGTAGTCAGCTTCACGCAGAAGTATATTTTTAAAATTGTTTCAATCTCTACAATGAAATATCATATTGTACAATTAGGATGCCAGATGAACATCAGTGATGGTGAACGTGTTCAAAAAGTTCTTGAAGACATGGGATACCTTCATACGGACAATCCTGAATCAGCTAATTTAATTGGCGTTATTGCATGCTCCGTAAGACAGAAGGGAATTGACAAGGTTTATAACATGGTAAACATCTGGAATAAATGGAAAAACAAACGCAACTTAATAACATTTGTTTCGGGATGTGTACTTCCATCAGACAAGGAAAAATTCCTAAAATTGTTTGACATGGTTTTCACGATGAGTCAACTTCCAGAATTACCAGAGATGATAAACCATTATGGAATTGTAACTCCTGCTGGACTGATGGGTAATGAAAATATGCAAATTGAGCAGGAGTTTACTGATAATCCTATGCAACTGGGAGGGTTTAGATTAAATGAAACTCAAATTTCATCTAGTTTACCATTGGCAGAAAAGAAACCCGAAGACATCAAAGAGTTTTGGAACATTGAACCCAAATATGGCTCCAACATTGAGGCATATATTCCAATCCAAAACGGTTGTGATAAGTTTTGTACCTTTTGTGCTGTACCGTATACACGTGGAAGAGAGGTTTCAAGACCATCTGAGGAGATAATGAATGAGGTTAGAACACTTGTTGAAAAAGGAACAAAATCAATCACTATTCTTGGTCAAAATGTAAATTCCTATGGATATGATAAAAAAGGTAGCGAAATAACCTTTACACAGCTATTGGAGAAAATAGGTGAATACGGAAACCAATCAAATAAAGAATTTTGGGTTTATTTCACATCACCACATCCAAGAGATATGAGCGATGATGTTATTGAGACGGTTGCTAAATATAAATGTTTGGCGAAACAAATACATCTTCCTGTCCAATCTGGAGATGATAAGTTGCTAATTAAAATGAATAGAAATCACTCAATGTTAAAGTATCGTGAGATTGTTAGTACAATAAGAAGGCTAATACCGGAGGCTACACTCTTTACTGATATAATTGTTGGTTTCACGGGAGAAACAGAAAAGGAGTTTGAAAATACCATGAAAATCATGGAGGAGTTTAAATATAATATGGCTTATATAGCTCAATACAGCCCAAGACCCGGAGCAACAAGTTCACGATGGGATGATGATGTTCCAAAAGATATTAAAAAAGAACGTTTCCATAGACTGACCAAGGAGCTTACAAAATACTCCCAGATGCATAATAATGATGTAATTGGCAAAACTCTTCGCGTTCTGGTAAGGGGAAAGGATAGAAAAGAGGGTTATTTATCAGCATTAACAGAAGGAAGGATTGTTACACGTTTTGCCTCAAAAGATATTACTTTGATTGGTGACTTTGTGGACATTAAAATTACCTCTGCAGCATCCTTATCGGTTGAAGGAGTGCTACTTAAAAATTAATTTTATTACATGAGTAAAAAAATAGCATTTAAAACTTTAGGTTGTAGATTAAACCTATTTGAAACGGATTCAATTGCTTCTGAATTTTCAAAAAACAACTACCAGATAGTTGATTTTTCTGATAAAGCAGATATATATGTAATAAATACATGCACGGTTACTAGCATGAGTGATCAGAAATCGAGACGTGTAATAAACCAGGCAGCTAGACGTAAAAAGGATGGTATCACAATTGTTACTGGCTGTATGGCTACAAACTACAAGGAGAAACTTCAGGACAATGAAAACATTGATTATGTTGTTGATAATGACCATAAAACATCAGTAGTTTCCATAGCCGAAGCCCATTTTAATGGTGAAATTGTTAATGATGAACAATTCCAGCGAGATTTATTTAAATATGAGCCCGCAAAGGATACATTTCATACTCGAAGCTTTATTAAAATCCAAGATGGGTGTGATAATTTTTGTACATTCTGTATAATCCCTAAGGTAAGAGGCAGGGCATCAAGTCGCCCAGTAGAAGATGTATTAAATAATATCCGAAAAGTTGTTGAATATGGTTATAAGGAAGTTATTATAACAGGAGTTAACATAGGTAGGTATAACCATGAGGGAACCAATTTTGAGGGTTTAATCGAAAAGATGATTGAAATACCTGGTGATTTTAGAATCCGTATATCATCAATTGAGCCGGATGGGTATTCCGAAAGCTTCTTTAGGTTATTCAAGCATGCAAAATTAGCTCCACACATGCACATATGTCTTCAAAGTGGTAGTGAGGAAATTCTTCTTAAAATGAGAAGGATGTATACAGCAAAACTGTTCAAGGAAATGGCACTAAAGTTAGATGAGATGTACCCAGGCTTTAGTCTAACAACGGATGTTATTGTTGGTTTCCCAGGTGAAACAGAGGAGCACTTTCAGGAAACAGTTGAAATGGCTATGTCAATCGGTTTTGGGCATATACACACTTTTAAGTATTCAGTAAGAAAAGGAACAAGAGCAGAAAGATTACCTGACCATCTGGATGAAAGAGAAAAAACAAGAAGAGGTGAAATAATAAGAGTGTTGTCGGATGAAACCAGATTAAACCACAGAAAATCATTTATTGGAAGAACACAAAGAGTGCTTGTTCAAATCATTCTTGAAAATGGTTATGCACGGGGATTTGGAGAGCATTATATCCCTGTAATAATTGAGAAACAAAATCTGGACACAAATAAATTTTACGATGTTGATATAGTTGCTATCAATGAAAATGATGAGCCAACTCTCATTGGAAAAATAAGAAATTAAGAAAAAAACAGAAATAGTATTTTTTTTATAAAATATTTATCTATTTTTGCAGCCCGAATTTAACATAGTAAACGCAATAGAAATATGGCTAATCATCAATCAGCAATTAAAAGAATAAGACAAACTGAAACTAGAAGACTACGTAATCGCTACTATGCAAAGAGTATGCGTAATGCAGTAAGAAAGTTCAGAGAATTAACTTCTAAGAAAGAAGCTGTTGATTCCTTACCAAAGCTCTACGAAACAATTGATAGGCTTGCTAAAAAAGGAATAATCCATAAGAACAAAGCTGGTAATATAAAATCTAAGATTACCAAATTTGTCAATGGTTTAGCTTAAACAACAGTTTAAAAAGATATTTAAAAGCCTTGCTAGTTCCTAGTGAGGCTTTTTTTGTATGTTGTAGTTTATATACACCCAAAAAATGTACAATAAACTACCAATTAGCAAATGGGCAGATGAAGATCGACCCAGAGAAAAACTATCTACCAAAGGAAAGAGATATCTCAGCAAAGCGGAACTAATAGCAATACTAATAGGTACGGGTAATACCAACGAATCTGCAGTAGAGTTATCCAAACGAATTCTAAGTTCCGTTGATAATAACCTAGCAGAGTTATCTATGCTTTCCATTAATGATCTGTGTAAGTTCAAAGGAATAGGCCATGCGAAGGCAATAACTATTATAGCTTCTCTTGAGATAGGAAGGAGAAGACGTGCTGATGATATAACCAAACCAAAAGTTACCATAAAATCTAGCAGCGATGCCTATGATATAGTCTACGCATCCCTGAGTGATAAAAATTATGAGGAGTTTTGGGTTATACTTTTAAATAGAGCAAATCATTTAATAAAAATTATGAATATTAGTGAAGGAGGAATCTCTGGCACAATTGCTGATCCAAAAAAAATATTTAGATTGGCACTGGAGAATAACTCATCAGCAATAATATTGGCGCATAACCATCCATCAAATAATTTAAAACCAAGCGAAAGTGATTTAAAACTCACAAAAACCATATACAAAGCTGGCGAGACATTGGAAATAAATGTTCTTGATCATATTATCGTTGGTAGTGATAATTATTTTAGTTTCGCAGATGAATCATTGATGTGATTTATGCAAAATTTTAATTTCCTTAAATGGCTTAATTAATTCAACACCAATTATTAGTATGTTAAAGATAGTAACCATCATTGGGGCGAGGCCACAAATCATCAAAGCAGCTGCGTTAAGTAGAGCCATAAAGAATCATTTTGCAAATAATATCAAAGAAATAATTGTTCATACTGGTCAACATTATGATACAAATATGTCGCAAGTATTCATTGATGAATTAGGCATTCCTCAACCTGACTATAACTTAAATGTTGGCAGTGGTGGCCATGCCAGCCAAACATCTGATATGATAATTGGAATAGAGGGTATTCTCCAAGATATTAAACCAGATTATCTTGTCCTTTATGGGGACACTAATTCAACCATTGCTGGTGCTTTGGCAGCATCGAAGATACATATCCCAATTGTTCATATAGAAGCTGGGTTAAGATCATTCAATAAATTAATGCCCGAAGAGATAAATAGAATAATGTGTGACCATACTTCAACATTATTGTTCTCTCCCACTCTAACGGGTTATAATAATCTTATTAACGAAGGGTTTGAAACCCATAATACCAGACCATATACGGCTGATAAACCTGGAGTATTTCATTGTGGAGATGTAATGTACGACAACAGCCTTTACTTTGCAGGCGTAGCTGAACAGCAAAGTAGAGTAATTGAAGATAACAATCTCATAAAAAACAAGTTCATACTTAGCACAATACATCGCAATAATAATACCGATGATCCTGAGAGGCTATCCTCAATATTTGAAGCCCTAAATCACATATCATCAGTAGAGGAAACTGATATAATATTACCACTACACCCTCGTACTAGCAAAATAATCGAACAGAACCTGGATAAGGCACTTTACTCAAAGTTAATTGCAAATCCCCATTTAAAGATCGTTAAACCCGTTTCATTTCTAGATATGATAGCTCTTGAGAAAAATTGCTCAATGGTAATCACAGATTCGGGAGGCGTGCAGAAGGAAGCATATTATTTCAAAAAGCCATGCGTTATCCTTAGAAGTGAAACTGAATGGGTTGAAATAGTTAATCAAAAAGCTGCTAGAATAGCAAATGCGGATAAAGAATTAATTATAGAATCATACCATAGGCTTTCAGAGGATAAAAACATCAAATATCCTGAAATATTTGGTGATGGCAAAGCATCTGAGTTCATATGCCAGACCATGCTTGACAACCAGCTTAGCTAATTATTTTGTTCATATTGTCAATTAAGGCTTATAGCTGTTTCGGAGAATCAGTAATTTTAAAATCAATAAACACCAAGGCTAGCATATTAACTAACTGAAAATCTGCAAAATATTTTTTCCTTTGGGGCTTGGTTCATTAAAATATATTTGTATTTTTGCGCTCCCTATTTTGGGAATAGATATTAAAATCTTTTAACTAATATAAATTATTATGAACCAATACGAAACCGTTTTCATTTTAACTCCCGTTTTGTCTGATGAACAGATGAAGGAAGCGGTAAAAAAGTATGAGGAATTCCTTAAAAGTAATGGTGCAGAAATTGTGCACCGTGAGGATTGGGGACTTCGTAAACTCATATATCCAATTCAGAAAAAAACCACAGGTTTTTACAATCTGATCGAATTCAAGAACGATGGGCAATTAATAGCACAATTGGAGCTTCAAATGAAACGTGATGAACGCGTTTTAAGATTCCTGACCGTTAAACTCGATAAGCATGCTATTGCATACAACGAGAAAAAACGTAAAAACAAAAAAGAGAAATCAAAACAGGAGGCGGAAGCTAAATAATGTTTAACCATTAAAAAAAATTGTACTATGGCACAAGCTAATTCAGACATAAAATATTTGACACCTATAGCAGTAGATACCAAAAAGAAAAAATACTGCCGTTTCAAAAAAAGTCGCATAAAATATATCGACTATAAAGACCCTGATTTCCTCTTGAAATTTGTAAACGAACAAGGTAAGTTACTACCACGTCGTATAACAGGAACATCAACAAAATATCAAAAGAAAGTTGCACAGGCTGTAAAAAGAGCTAGACATCTATCACTTATGCCTTACGTTGCTGATTTACTAAAATAAAGGAGGACTAGAAAATGGAATTAATTTTAACACAAGATGTACAAGGTGTTGGTTATAAAAATGACCTAATCACTGTAAAAGATGGGTACGGAAGAAATTTTCTAATACCTAAAGGCTACGCAACCGTTGCAACTGATTCAAAGAAAAAGGCCCTAGCTGAAATGAAAAAGCAACAGGCGTATAAAGAAGAAAAAATTGTAAAGGAAGCAGAATCATTGGCTGAACTACTGAAAGACACCGAGCTTACCATTGGGGTTAAAGCTGGTACTTCAGGTAAAATATTTGGATCTGTAAATTCAATTATGGTTGCAAATGCCATAAAAGAAGCCAAAGACCTTGATATTGATCGCAAGAAAATTAACATTGATGAAGATCATATCAAAGAAGTTGGTAAATACACAGCAAAAGTGAAATTATATAAGGATGTTTCTGTTGACATCAGCCTTGATGTTATTGGAGAATAAAGCATTCCGAAAAAAACTTTAATTTTGAAGCCCTTTCGCTCTGCGAAAGGGCTTTATTTTTGCCATACAGATGCTTAGTAAATCAAATATTAAATTAATTAATCAGCTAAAGCTGAAAAAATATAGAGAGGAGCATGGCCTTTTTGTATCAGAAGGAACCATTAACACTTTAGACTTCCTTAAAAGTAATATAATCACAAGCAAATTATATGCGACTAAAGAGTGGGTGGATAAATTCAGTAAAGAGTTAGTTGACATTGAATTTCATTGTGTGGATTTAAAGGAAATGAAGAAAATAAGTGCCTTAAAAAGTCCATCTGATGTTTTAGGGGTTTTTGAAATACCCGAAAGACCAAAGGATATAAGTGCTGATGCTAATAATTTTAGCCTCATGCTTGATGAAATTAAAGATCCAGGAAATCTTGGCACCATAATAAGAACGGCTGATTGGTTTGGGATAGATAGAATTTATTGCTCCAAAAATACGGTTGACTCTTTTAACCCAAAGGTTGTGCAAGCTTCAATGGGATCACTATCCAGGGTAAAGATAATATATGTGGATTTACAACCATTTATAAGTAACTTATCCGATAGCGTACCAATATATGGAGCAGTTATGAACGGAGAACCCTTAAGTAATAAAAAAACAACTAAGCCAGGGATTATATTAATCGGAAGTGAGGCCCATGGGATATCGATGGAATTGCAAGAATATATAACCTCAAAAGTAACCATCCCAATGCTATCAAAAAATAAAATAAACTCGCCTGATTCTTTAAATGCCTCTGTAGCCTGCGCAGTTATCTGTTACGCACTAACAATTAACTCAACAAATTAATATTATCAATATTATTTGTGTTATTTGATTATTTTTGTAATCTCAAATTTTTGCACCAATGTTCCTCAAGATACTTCTTCTTACAATTGCATTATTAGCCATTGCATTCGCAGGATTTGCAATAAAAATGTTCTTTAAAAAAGATGGTGAGTTTAAAAAACAATGCACATCTGTTGATACAGAAAGTGGAGATAAATTAGATTGTAGCTGCAAAGGACAACCCAAGGACAGCAGTTGCAATAATGACAAAAAAGAATCTAAACTCCTCTCCCAACTTGACAAGATCTCATTTGACTAATCATTCAATTATTTATTGACTACAATCCATACATTAATAGCTAACAAAGGTTATCTATCCCGCATTATAGTATCCCTATGACTTTATACCACCTAAAACATATAATAATACAGTATATGAGTTATATATATGTATTATAAACTAAGGAATGTAAAAGTGATATAGTGGAATTATTTAGTATTTTCGTGGTTTGAATATTAAATTTACGTCTAGTTATTTGGTTAGCTATGAGAAATTCTTATGTAAGCGAAGACTTAAAAGAATTAATAGAAAAATGCCTAGAAAACGATAGGACCTCTCAATATCGTTTTTACGAATATTATTCTACTAGGGTTTTTGGTGTTTGTTTGAGGTATGCAAAAAATTTTGCTGATGCCGAGGACATCCTCCAGGAAGGTTTCGTGAAAGCTTTTAAATACCTCCAAGATTATAGTGGCAAAGGGTCAATGGAATCTTGGATAAGAAGGATAATGGTAACAACCTCTTTAAATTATTACAAAAAGAAAAACATGCTAAACAAAGATGTGGATCCTGAAAACACAAACATCCTAATAAACAAGGATTATGAGGGGCTATCAGATATGTCGCACGAGGAAATTCTTGAACTTATCCGAGAACTACCTTATGGTTACCAAACTGTTTTTAACTTAAGTACAATTGAAGGATATTCTCACAAAGAGATTAGCGAAATAATGCAAATAAGTGTAAATACCTCCAAGTCACAATTATCTAGAGCCAAACAGGTATTGCGTAACAAAATTGAATCAATTTTTAAATTGGAAGAAAACCTACTTGCAATAGCTGCATTAGCCTAATTTAAAAATGTAACAAGAATATCATACCAGCACCTTTCCATAGTTTCCCTAACGTTTATAAAAGCAAAATAACTTTCAGTTCAATACAGGTTGTTATCCATGTATTTTTGTATTATTGAGGTGTTCAAATAAACCAATATATGAAACCAACATTATTAATACTAGCAGCAGGAATTGGAAGCAGGTATGGAGGAGTTAAACAAATGGATGAAATTGGTCCTTCTGGTGAAAGTATAATAGATTACTCAATATTTGATGCAATAAGAGCAGGTTTTGGCAAAGTAGTATTTGTTCTAAATCCAAAAATTGAAAAGGACTTTAAAGATATCTATGAACCAAGATTAAATGGTAAAATCAAAACAGATTATGTTTTACAAGAGGTATCAGCAGTACCAGATGGAGTTAAGATAAATTCTGAAAGAATAAAACCATGGGGAACAGGCCATGCAGTTTTAGTTGCTAATAATGTAATAAATGAACCCTTTGCAGTAATTAACGCAGATGATTTCTATGGTAAGAATGCATTTGAGTTAATTAGTAGTTTTATGCAAGAACAAGATAATAAATCATCGGAATATGGAATGGTTGGCTACAGGCTTTCCAATACTTTAAGTGAAAATGGTAGCGTTTCAAGGGGTGTATGCCAAACAAACAAGGGTTATCTTACGGATGTAGTTGAACGCACAAGTATAGTAAATGAAGGGGATAAGATTGTATATGAAGAGAATGGCACTAAACATGACATAAATGCTAATGCAGTAGTATCTATGAATTTCTGGGGCTTTAGCCCTTTATTTTTTGATCAATTAGAGAAAGACTTTAGAATATTTATTGCCAATAATGCACATAATATTAAAGCTGAGTTTTATATTCCAAGTGTTGTAAATGACTTGATCAAAAAAAATGAAGCCAGTATTACCATGCTAACTAGCAATGACCAATGGTTTGGTGTTACATATAAAGACGATAAGGAGACAACAATTAAGAGGGTAAAAGCTCTTGTGGAAAGTGGTGTATATCCAAATAACCTCTGGAGCTAAATTCTTTTAAAATGTTGGATGAATCAAATATTGAAGATATTTTTTCAAACTTCTCCAAGTATAATCCTAATAGCATAAAACCATATGGGTCAGGTCATATAAACAAAACATATCTTGCTGAAACTAAATATAATAAGTATATACTTCAGAAAGTAAATGAAAATGTATTCGACCTAAAATCTCTATTAAATAATTATGAGGTACTAGATAATTACATTCTCTCACAGGGTTTATCAGGAAAGTACTATCCTCCTTATGTTAAAACCAGTAATAAACAAATTCATCATATTGATTCCCAAGGAAGTTGCTGGAGGTTATCTGAATTTTTAGATGATTCAACAACATACCAAATATCACCATCAATTAATATTACTCATGATGCTGGAATAGCAATGGGTAAATTTCAGAAATTACTCAATGGTATTGATCCTGAGTTTTTTTCACCAACCATACCTGACTTTCACAACCCACAACGAAGATTGAATGATTATCTGTATGCAGTTGAAAAAGCTAAATCTCAAAAGAAAGAAAAAGCTGCAGGGGAGATAAGTTTTGCCAATAGCAATACTATAATAGCAGAAGAAATGTCAAGCATTGTAAATGCAAATCATTTTATGCACAGACTAACACACAATGACACAAAGCTTGAAAACATTCTTTTTAGAGATAATAATTATCCTCTAGTGATTGATTTGGATACTGTTATGCCAGGTAATATATTATTTGACTTTGGAGATATGGTTAGATCTATTACCTCGATTGCAAAAGAGGACGAAAAGAACTTATCAAAAGTTGAGTTTAACATTGATCACTTTCAAGCTTTAGCCAGGGGTTACTTTACCCCCATAAAAAGCAATCTACATGATGATGAAAAAAATAATATTTATTCTGGTATACTATCGGTGATTTATGTTCAAGGGATAAGGTTTTTAACCGATTTTTTATTGGGCAATATTTATTACAAAACTAGTTACGAAAATCATAACTTGGACAGGACAAAAACTCAATTTAAACTATTACAAGGAGTAATCTCTAAGCAATCTGAAATTGCTACTATTTTAGACGAAATACTTGTGTAGTACCATATCTAAAGGCTTCATTAATTGATAATATTAACTTTTGAAACCTAGTTTAAAAGAATATCAATTGAACCAAGACAATCTGTATTTTTAACCGTTAATGCAGCAGCATAGCCATATATAATCTTCATGCTAAGCTCAGATGGTGTATGGATTTGCAATGACAATGGTTTGGAAGATTTCTGATGTTGTTTCGGAGTAAATTTGATCATACGCTATACGTAAGTTTATATTACTTTATAAGCTAACGCAGTTTGCATACAAATTATTGTGGCTGTTTAGATATGAATTGGAGTTTTGTTTGTTATAATAATCAGATGGGTTAAACGTATGATTATTTAGCTATAGCAAGATCAAAAAATTAAGAAGTAAGTATTACTTTATTTTCTTCTATAATCTTTCTCATATTAATAATTGCATATCGCATTCTTCCCAAAGCAGTATTGATACTAACATCTGTTTGCTCAGCAATATCCTTAAAGCTAAGCCCTGAATAACATCTCAAATACAATACTTCCCTTTGCTCTTCTGGCAAAAATTCTAATAGTTTTCTAACATCCGTGTGAATTTGATCAAGGACAAGTTGCTCCTCTATGGAAGGGTCTGTAAATTTGACAGTATCAAAGACGTCAAAATCGTTATAGGAATTATCCACTGTAGGAACCTTTTTGGATTTTCTGAAATGATCAATCACAAGGTTATGAGCTATACGCATAACCCATTGTATGAATTTACCTTCATCATTGTAGGCACCCCTTCTAAGCGTATTTATTACCTTTACATATGTATCCTGGAATATATCATCTGCCAATTGCTTGTCCTTCACCAAGAGAAATATATAAGAATATAGCCTATTCTGATGACGTTCAATAAGAATTTGGAGGCTGGAATGATCACCGTTAATGAAACTTTTTACAAGTTCTTTTTCACTAAGTGTTACCTTACTCATATTACCTATTTTATGTTAAGTGAACAAAAAAATGGTAGAGTTTTAATCGATAATCTATCTCCTATTGGTTAGTTAAACATTAATGCAAATATAAGTATTATACCTGCAAAAGCAAATAAAGTTCTAATTTTGCAGGAATTTTTTAGACCAAGTCCTGCATTTTAACAATGAAACAAACAAATTCAAATATTATATCTATCTCTAAATCAAGGGTTAACAACCTAAAGAGCCTTAGTGTAACAATTCCTAAAAAAAAACTGGTTGTAATTACCGGGTTATCGGGCTCAGGTAAATCCTCACTTGCATTCGATACATTATTTGCAGAAGGTCAAAGAAGGTATGTTGAGAGCCTCAGTTCATATGCGAGGCAATTCCTAGGAAGAATGGATAAACCTGAGGTTGATTCGATAACAGGAATAGCCCCTGCAATAGCAATAGAGCAGAAAGTTAAGAGCAGAAATCCCAGATCTACTGTTGGAACATCAACTGAAGTATATGAATACCTAAAGCTACTGTTTGCAAGAATTGGAAAAACATACTCTCCCATTTCAAACAAACAGGTTAAAAGAAATACTGTAAAAGATGTAGTAAATTATATATCAAAGCTGGAAGAAGGTACAGTGGCTATAATATATACTCCCCTTAATATTAGTGATGGCAGAGATATGTCGCAACATCTCCAGATTCTTCTTCAGCAAGGGTTTAATCGAGTTTTAGAAAATGGAAGCATTAAAAGAATTGAGGAAGTAATCGAACAGGGTAATAAAAAAGCCAATAAAAACAATGACTGCTTCTTGGTTATTGACAGGATTATTTATGATCCCAATGATGAAGATATGGAAGCAAGAATCGCTGATTCTGCGCAAGTAGCATTTTATGAAGGTAATGGCAACTGTTTAATATCCTATGAAAAAAATGAAAAGACTAACAAACATACCTTTTCAAATAAATTTGAACTTGATGGAATTAAGTTCGAAGATCCAAGTATAAATATGTTTGCCTTTAATAATCCTCTTGGTGCTTGTAAAAAATGTGAAGGATTTGGCTCTATTATTGGCATTGATCCCGATTTAGTAATACCAAATCCATCATTATCGGTTTACGATGAGGCAATAGCTTGTTGGAAAGGGGAAAAAATGAGTGAATGGAAAAATCAGCTGATCAAGAATGCTCATAAATTTGACTTTCCAATACACAGATCATATTTTGAACTAACAGCAGATCAAAAAGAATTATTATGGACAGGTAATCATTATTTTAATGGCATTAATGCCTTTTTTAATAGTGTTGAAGAGCAAACATACAAAATTCAATATCGCGTGATGCTATCACGTTACAGAGGTAAAACACTATGTCCTGATTGTAAGGGTACAAGATTAAGAAAAGATACCAACTACATAAAAGTAGGAGGCAAAAATGTTAGTGAAATAGTAAGAATGCAGTTGGATGAAGCATATAATTTTTTCATTAAATTAAAACTAGATGATTATGATAGTAAGGTTGCTAAACGTTTGTTATTTGAGATATCTTCTAGACTAAAATTTTTGATTGATGTGGGGCTTTCTTACCTAACAATGAATCGACTTTCATCATCCTTATCAGGTGGTGAGTCTCAAAGAATAAATTTAGCAACATCACTTGGAAGTAGTTTGGTTGGATCAATGTATATACTTGACGAACCCAGTATAGGCCTCCATCCTAGAGATACCAAAAGGTTATTGAGCGTGTTGTTTTCATTGAGAGATATTGGAAATTCTGTAATTGTAGTTGAGCATGATGAAGAAATTATAATGGCATCTGACCATATAATTGACATAGGACCTGA
The DNA here is from genome assembly GCA_018661505.1 of Lentimicrobiaceae bacterium. Lineage (GTDB taxonomy): Bacteria > Bacteroidota > Bacteroidia > Bacteroidales > F082. The sequence continues at coordinate 21,095 of JABJIE010000013.1, read as the reverse complement.
TGCTGGTGAACATGGCGGAGAACTTGTGTTTGAGGGTAATTTTGATGATCTAAAAAATAATAACAAAAGTTACACAGCATTATACCTAACCAATAGAAGTAAAATATCCACACCTGAACACCGACGTAAGTGGAGAGATTACATAGAAATCAAAAATGCCACTCAAAACAATCTCAAAAATGTGAACGTAAAGATACCTCTTAACATTTTGCTTGTTATAACCGGAGTGAGTGGTTCCGGCAAATCAACTCTGGTTAAGGATATTTTATTTCCTGCTCTAAAAAGAAATCTTGATGGCTACATTGAAAAAGCTGGGAAGCATGGTCAAATATCAGGAGAACTCAAGAAGGTTAAGGCCATAGAATATGTGGATCAAAATCCAATTGGCAGATCATCAAGATCAAACCCTGCTACCTATCTTAAGGCTTTTGATGATATAAGGTCTGTCTTTGCATCTCAAAAACTTGCCAAACTAAGAGGCTTCAAACCTGGCTACTTTTCTTTCAATGTGCCAGGGGGAAGATGTGATCAATGCGAAGGCGAAGGAGTAATAAAAGTAGAAATGCAATTTATGGCAGATATCTATCTAAAATGCGATACATGTGGTGGAAATAGATTCAAAAGTGAAGTTCTAGAAATAAAATATAATAATCATAGTATAAGTGATATTTTAAACCTTACTGTGGATCAGGCATTGGAATTTTTTAAGGGAGTTGAAACAAAAAACTCCTCAATAAGAAAAATAATTGATAAGATTCAACCACTTGCGAATGTGGGACTTGGCTACTTGAGAATGGGACAACCCTCGAATACACTAAGTGGTGGAGAAGCACAAAGGATAAAGCTGGCATATTTTCTGGCAAAAGGTGGTAATAATACCCCCACCCTATTTGTTTTCGATGAACCAACAACAGGACTTCATATTCATGATATAAGTAAGCTTCTTCATTCCCTTAATTCTCTAATTGAAATTGGACATTCAGTTATAGTAATAGAGCACAATACAGAAGTAATTAAATCAGCAGACTGGATAATAGACTTAGGCCCTGAAGGAGGAGATGGTGGAGGTAATATAGTATTTGAAGGTATTCCTGAGGAATTGATAAAAAGTAAAATATCTCACACGGGGAAATATTTAAAATCAAAGCTAAATAATTAGAGTTTATTATAAGAGTTTCATAACTTTTTAATCTCAAAATTTGATACTTTTGCGGCTTTAATTACATCGTAAAATTTAATTTAATGAAGTATCTTATATTTTCCCTAATCTGCACAATTTGCATTCAATTATCATCATGTATGAATGGTGGACATTCGCACAATGATAATCACTCATATCATGGTAGCAACACTGAATCAAGTAATCTAATTGACACAACAATTCATTATGCAAAAGAAATACACCTGGCTAATGTAAAACAGCTTACCAATGGTGGTGATAATGCTGAGGCATATTTTAGCTTTGATAACTCAATGATTGTTTTTCAAGCCAAAGTACCCAAATGGGGTAGTGAATGTGACCAGATTTATTTTTTCCCGTTCAGCGATGGTGATATGATGGAAAGTAAGCCAAAACTTCTCAGTGAAGGCCTTGGAAGAACAACATGTTCTTACTTTATGCCTGGGGATACAACTGTTCTTTATGGCTCAACTAGATCTGGTAGTGAAAACTGTCCCCCTGAGCCAGAGAGAAGAGCAGATGGTAAATACGTATGGCCAATTTATCCAGACTTTGATATCTATATAGCAGATTTGGAAGGTAATTTAGTCGACACACTTATCTCAGGACCCGGTTACGATGCAGAAGCAACCGTATCCCCTAATGGAGACAAAATAGTATTTACTTCTGATCGTTCAGGAGACCTTGAACTATATACGTGCGATATTGATGGAGGCAACGTTAAGCAAATAACATATGACCTTGGATATGATGGTGGAGCATTCTTCTCGCCAGATGGCACCAAGTTAGTTTTTAGATCATCCAGACCTAAATCAAAGGAAAATATAGATGAATACAAGCAGCTGTTATCAGAGGGACTTGTGAAGCCTACAAACATGGAATTGTATGTTTGTAATGTAGATGGAAGTGAATTACGAAAAGTAACTAATCTTGGGAAAGCAAATTGGGCACCATTTTTTCATCCATCAGGTGAAAAAATAATATTCAGCTCTAATCACGCATCAAAAAGAGGATTCGAATTTAATCTGTTTATGATTAATCTTGATGGAACAGGACTAGAGCAAATAACATATGATGGTATATTTGATGCCTTTCCGATGTTTTCCTATGATGGTAAAAAATTAATTTTTTCGTCTAATAGAAACAACGGGGGAACAAAGAACACGAATTTATTTATTGCTGACTGGGTGGAATAAAGCATTCGCTTCTTATAATGGTCGAGTGTTTCTTGGTTATAACTGACTTTAAGTAGGATTGTTAGTAAAAAGAATTATTATGACAAATACTCCGCGTAAATTAGTATTTGACAACCTAAGAAGGCTTAACATTAGCTTCGAGGTGTATGAACATCCCCCATTGGATACAATTGAAGTAGCATTAAAGTATTGGAAGGACATTGATGCACATCATTGCAAAAATCTTTTTTTTAGAAATCATAAGGGTAAAAAGCATTATCTGGTAATTATAAAAGATACTACTACTTTTAATATTCGTAGTTTGGAGCAAAAATTAAAACAAGGAAAACTCAGTTTTGCTTCGGAAAAAAGACTCTTAAAGTATCTTGGACTTAGGCCTGGATCAGTCTCACCATTTGGTTTGATAAATGATGACACCAATCACGTTCATGTATTTATAGATCATCAACTCCAAGAGGCCAAGAAAATAAGTTTTCACCCGAATGACAATACTGCTAGCGTTGTTTTGGAGTATTCAGACTTTATCAAATACCTCAACTCATCTGGAAATACTTATGAATATATTGATCCTTCACCTAAAAACGATTAATTTTGTGAAATGCAGAAAATGAATATTAATATCAACTCCGATATTGGAAAGCTTAATGGTGTTATTGTTCACCTTCCTGGAGCGGAAGTTGAAAACATGACTCCAGAAAATGCTGAAAGAGCCCTTTACAGCGACATTCTGAACCTTTCAATTGCACTTCCAGAATACCATGATTTCATAGGTGTTCTCAAAAAATTCACCACCGTTTTTGAAGTAAATGACCTCCTACATGAGGTTATAAAAAATCATGAATATAGAAATGAACTTCTGCAATTAATATGTAAAAATGAGCATAGTGGTGATGATGACCTATGCAATTACATTGAATCAATAGGTGATAGTATCCTTGCAAAAAATCTAATTCAGGGTATTGAGATGAGAAAAGATAATCTCACACGTTTTATCGATGATGAAAGATATTGTTTGCATCCATTACCAAATTTCTTTTTCACCAGAGATGCAAGTTTCTCAATTGGAGATGAGGTTATGATAAGTAAGATGGCCAATAATGTTCGCGTTAGGGAAACACTCATAATGGAAACTATATTAAAAAATCATCCTCTTTTCAATGCGAAAACCATTAACCCTGTTAATACTTACGACAAAACTGGTAAGGGAACAATAGAAGGCGGTGATGTAATAGTTGTTAGAGAAGATATTTTGCTTGTGGGCAGTGGAGATAGAACATCAACACAAGGAATTGATTCGGTAATAGAACATTTAAAAACAAAAAAAGGTAATCATCACATAATTATTCAGGAGTTACCTTTAAAGCCTGAGTCATTTATTCATCTGGATATGGTTTTTACATTACTAGACACGGATAAATGCATGATATATGAACCATTAATAATAAATGCTACAAAATATTTTACCATTCATGTTGTCATTGATAATGGAAAGGTAGTTTCAATCAAAGAAGAGAAGAATATTCTTACCGCCTTGCGAAAAATAGGCATGGAATTAGAACCAGTTGTATGTGGTGGCAAGCACAATCAGATTATAATGGAGCGAGAACAATGGCAAAGTGGAGCAAACTTTTTCACCCTAGAACCAGGAAAAGTGATCGGATATGGTCGTAATGTGAATACCATTGAAGCTCTCAGTAAAAGTGGTTTTGATATAGTGCATGCCAAAGACATTATATCGGGTAAGGAAGCATTTGAAGAACATAAAAAGTTGGTAGTTACAATCGATGGCAATGAACTTTCAAGAGGAGGAGGTGGTGCCCGTTGTATGACCATGCCAGTATCAAGACAAGATGTTAACTGGTAAGAAATAAATCATCATGAAATTTTTTGACACTGAAAGAAATTAGAACATATTATTCTGAATATCCATTTAAGGTAATATTTTTTATAGCATTATTGGTAAGAATTATTGCAGCAATATTCTCCAAGGGCTATGGCTGGCATGATGACCAGTTTTTAATCATTGAAGTTGCACAATCATGGGTAGATGGTATTGATTATTATGGATGGTTGCCAACTCAGGATGGGTTGGGACAGCCAGAGGGCTTTAGTTTCTTTTATGTGGGTTTACACTATATTATTTTTAGTATACTTGAATCCATAGGGATAACAAACTCCGAATCCAAGATGCTCATAATAAGGTTATTGCACGCGCTTTGGTCTACAATCACAGTTTATTACGGAATTAAGATTACTGATAAAATTAGTAACTCCAGAAATGCAAAGATTGTGGGATGGTTATTGGCATTATTCTGGATATTTCCCATGATAAGTGTTAGAAACCTTACTGAATATGTAAGCATTCCCCCCTTGATGTATGGTCTTTGGGTAATAGTTTCCTCGGATAGCAAAACTAATTATTATAGGTGGTTTTGGGCAGGCATTGTAATGGGTATTGCTTTCAATATTAGGTTTCAAAGTGGTTTGATTATTGGCTCAATGGGATTAGTATTATTATTTCAAAAAAAATGGTTAAGTACAATAGTGCTTGGAATAGGGGTTATTTTATCAATTATACTAGTTCAAGGTGGCATTGATTACCTAGTATGGAAAAAGCCATTGGTTCAGCTGTTGCAATATGTGACATATAATTCTGATGGCACAAATATTTCTGGGTATCCGCAAGGTGATTGGTATGTTTATATTCTTTTCATTTCAGGTATTATGATTCCACCGATTAGTATATTCATTTTAACGGGCATGTTTAAGGAATGGAAAAGGATATTAATCATATTTCTACCGGTTATATTATTTCTAATATTTCACTCATACTACCCCAATAAGCAAGAGAGGTTTGTGGTTACAATAATGCCTTTTATCATGATCATTGGCATAATTGGATGGCAACGAATTGTTTGTAATATTAGATCTGATAGAGTGAAAAGTATTATAAGAGGTTCCTGGATTTTCTTTTGGCTTATTAACTTTTTACTTTTGATTCCAATAACCATTATGTATTCAAAAAAAGCCCGCGTTGAAACTATGATATATATGGCTCAATTCGATGACATAAATAACTTCATGATCGAAGATGTAAACCGAAATGTACTAGGGTTTCCTCCACAATTTTATTTAAAGAGCTGGTACAACTATCATACACTTCTGGGAGATAGCAATTTTGAAGAATTTGCTATGGAAAGAAAAAATGATTCCCCTGAATTTACCCCAGGATTTATTCTATTCTATCAACCTGATAATCTTGAGCAAAGAGTAGAAAATATTAAAACAATTTATCCAAATCTAACTTTTGAGGTAAAAATTGAACCTGGTTACATGGATAAAGTGCTTTATTGGCTTAACCCCATCAATGCCAATCAGAATATTTACATCTACCGTAATACCGATATATTACCTCTTTAATCCTAGGTAAAATAACGAATTATCATTATTTTTACTGATGAATAAGACTGATTATATTTGCAGTACAGAGATTGCTTTTATTTCAGTAAATATTGAATAAATGAATAAAGAGACGGCAAAGAAAAATATTGATAAGCTGGTAGAAGAACTACAACAACATAATTATAACTATTATGTTCTATCAAATTCAACCATCAGTGATTTCGAATTTGATAATATGCTTAAAGATCTCGAATTACTGGAAAAGAATTTTCCGGATTTAATCAGGAAAGATTCTCCAACACTTAGAGTTGGTGGTGCTCCTACCAAAGACTTCCAAACAGTAGTTCATAAGTACCCTATGCTATCTCTGGCAAACACATATTCAGAGGAAGAAATTAACGATTTTGATGTAAGAACACGAAAAATAGTAGGTGATGATGTTGAATATGTTTGTGAGCTAAAGTATGATGGCCTGTCCATAGGGCTTACTTACCAAAATGGTATTTTAAAACAAGCCGTTACACGTGGCGATGGTGTCAGTGGTGATGACGTTACCAACAACATACGAACCATAAAAAGTATACCCTTAAAATTAAAGAAACATTCAACTGAGGATTTCGAAATAAGGGGCGAGATTTTTATTCCTTTGGATGGTTTTGCTGAGATGAATAAGACCAGAGAGGATATAGGAGAACAGCCCTTCGCAAACCCAAGAAATGCGGCATCAGGCACTGTTAAGATGCAAGATCCAACTGAGGTTGCTAAAAGGCCTTTGGACTGTTATTTATATTATATCCCAGGTAACCAACTAAAATTAAATACACATTACGAGAGTCTGCAGGAAGCAGTTAAAATGGGATTTAAAGTCTCCAGGAATGTCGCTGTTTGCAAGAACACAAAAGAGATTTTTGAATTCATAAACGATTGGGATAAGGGGAGAAAACAGCTAAATTTTGAAATAGATGGTATAGTAATCAAGGTTAATAGCTATGCCCAGCAGAAGCAACTTGGCTTTACTGCAAAAAACCCTAGATGGGCTATTGCATATAAATTCAAAGCTGAGAAAGCTGAAACTATATTAAACTCAATTTCTTACCAAGTGGGCAGAACAGGAGCAGTTACTCCCGTTGCAAATCTGAAACCAGTTCAACTGGCAGGAACAGTTGTAAAAAGAGCTAGTTTACATAACTCTGATATAATGAAATCACTGGACATAAGAATTGGTGATTATGTGTATGTTGAAAAAGGTGGTGAAATAATACCCAAGATAGTTGGAATTAATAAGTCCAAAAGAACCAAAAATATCCATCCAGTGGATTTTATAAAGAATTGTCCCGAATGCGGTACAGAACTTACCAAGAATGAAAATGAAGCGGCTCATTACTGCCCAAACGAAGATCATTGCCCTCCTCAAATAAAGGGTAAACTAGAACACTTTATTTCAAGAAAAGCCATGAACATAGATAGCCTTGGAGAAGGTAAGATTGAAATGCTTTATGAGAGCGGTCTTTTAAATAATATTTCTGATTTCTATAAAATCAGATATGAAGACATCATTGGTCTCGAAAAAATAATTCCAGGAAAGGATGGTAAAAAAGAGAGCAAAATTAGCTTTAAGGAAAAAACAGCATCAAATATAATTAATGGAATTAATGAATCAAAGAAAATACCTTTTGCTAGAGTTATTTTTGCATTGGGCATAAGGTATGTGGGTGAAACGGTTGCAAAAAAACTAGCCACAAGTTTTAAAACTATTGATAATATTTCGTCTGCATCATATGAGGAATTGGTAGAAGTAGATGAAATAGGTGAGAGAATTGCAAACTCAGTTATCGCATGGTTTAGTAAAGATGAGCATAAACAAATTATATCTGAGCTAAAAAACGTTGGATTAAACCATGAAATAGATGTTAGTTCTGAAAATATTTCAAATATCTTGGATGGAAAAACATTTGTTGTAAGTGGTGTATTTGAAAATCATTCAAGAGATGAGTTAAAAGCACTTGTTGAGAATAATGGTGGGAAAAATACGAGTTCAATTTCTTCCAAAACTGGTTATGTGATTGCAGGTGAAAATATGGGACCTGCCAAAAAAGCGAAGGCAGAAAAATTTGGGATACCAATTTTAAGCGAGAGCGATTTCATAGAGTTAATTAGCAATAACTAGATTACAATATTATTGAGCAAATTCCCAATAAATGGATATGTTTTAAAATGAATAAGAAGCACCCAATAATAATGAGAGTGCTCCTAAATGTGCCTCTTGGTTAACTTCTCTTTTGTTTCTCGTATAGTCTAGTTCCAACATAGAGCCCATGTATGAAGAATTAAAGTGAACATTCATAATATCATTAATTGCATACTTCACCCCAAAGCCAAATAAAAAGGCAAATACAACATCATTTGTTTTGGTTTCATAATAATCAATGGATGTATATATTGTATTTGTTTCAACAATAACATTTGGTTTGTATACACTTCGCAGACCTCCCATCATTCTGACCATGAACGAAACATAGTCATTTAAGGGCATATCAAAAATAAATCCAGCAACTCCGGCTATATCCCTAAATGGTTTAGATGTAACTTCTATATCATTAAAAGCAGGACTTTGTATGCGATATGCATTTGCTAATTTATCATCATCTATGGGGTTTACATTGTAGTTTAACATAAAGCCAAAGCCAAGATGTTTACTACTAAAATAGGATACCTCCCCAGATATCGATGCGCCTACTTTTGCATAACTTGATAGGTTTATACCTTCGTTGTTTCCAAAACCATAGGATGGGATTGATAATCCAACAGATAAGGATACCAGACCACGGTTATACATATAACCTTGCGCATAGGAGGAAGTAAGTATTATAAAAGAAAGAATAAATAGAAAACCTATTTTTTTCACGCCTAGGGATTTAGTCAGCAAGTTACGATTATTTTTCTTTAAGGCCTTAGTTACTGCTTATTAATAATACTATTGATTAGTTTGTAAACACTGGTTAAACAAGTGTTATCGTTTAAATGCTTTGCATAATCTATCGGATGCATTAGTGACAATTGTTCTTGGAGATGCAAGATTAATTCGTTGAAAACCTGAACCTCCATCTCCAAATATTGGGCCATGAGATAATCCCAATTTGGCTTCATTAATAATGATATTTTTAATTTTATCATCATCATAACCAGTCTCATTAAAATCTAACCATGCCATATAAGTAGCTTCAGGTTCCACTAATTTTATACATGAATTAGATGAGCTCAAAGTATCTCTGAGAACAGTAAGATTACCAGAAACATATTCCATAAGCTCGGCAACCCATTCATATCCATGTGTATAAGCAGCCTCAGAGGCAATAGCGCCAAAAATATTCCCCAATGAAACATGCAGTGAATTAATAATGGACTGCATCTTATCACGAAGTTTTTGATTGCTTATTATTAGTGAGGATGTTGCCATTCCAGCAAGATTGAATGTTTTACTTGGCGCAATGCATGTAATCGTAATATCAGCTATTTCATCCGATATTGATGCAATTGGGGTATGCTTATTATCGGGTAAGATTAAATCATTATGGATTTCATCTGAAACAATTATAACATCATTTTCCATACATATATCTGCCAATTGAATCAATTCATCTTTTGTCCATACACGTCCTGTTGGATTATGAGGGCTTGATAAAAAAAATAATTTGGCATTCTTTGACTTGACTCTAAAATCATCAAAATCTATGGTATAGCCACCATCTTCATATATCAAGGTGCTTTCACTAATTATCCTATTATGATCAGTTGCAGCTGTAAAGAAAGGGAAATATACTGGAGGTTGCACAAGAATTGCATCTCCAGGTTTGGTGAATGTCAATGTTGCAAAGTTTAGTGCAGGAACAATACCTGGTGAAAAAACTATCCAATCCTTATTTATTTTCCAGTCATGCTTTCTTTCAACCCAGTCGATGATTGAGTTGGTATATGTTTCCCCTCGCAAGGAATATCCATATATGGGATGTTCAGCGCGTTTTATTATGGCTTCACGCACAAAATGTGGTGTTTCAAAATCCATATCAGCCACCCATAATGGTGTTACGTCCTTATTATCAAACATTTGCATTCGCATATCATATTTAATACTGGACGTATTTTCTCTTTCTACGATTTTATCAAAATCATACATAATTGAAACTATTTAAGGAAAATTAAGAGTGTTGGTTACTGCGTTAACATCACAGGCATGATAAGCATTAAAACATCTTCCGGATCATCATCAGATTTTTCTGACAAGATTATTCCTGCCCTATTAGGAGCTGAAAGTTCCAGAATTATTCTCTCAGGCTCTAGTGTGCTCAACATTTCTTGCATAAACCTTGAGTTAAACCCAATTTCAATATCATCACCATGATAGCTACAAGTAAGTCTTTCTTTAGCTTCGCTAGAATAATCAAGATCTTCTGCGGTTAATAATAACTCTTGTCCTGTTATTTTAAACCTTACTTGGTGAGTAGATTTACTTCCGAAAATTGAAACACGCTTAATTGAATTCAACAGGCTCTTCCTTTCAATTGTAAGTTTGTAGGGATTTTGCATTGGGATAACAGCTTCATAATTTGGGTATTTGCCCTCTATAAGTCTGCATATCAACACAATGTCGTCGAATTCTAATTTTATATTTGTATCATTTATTTCAACATTAACAGCTACATCCTCATCCTCTGGCATCACATTTTTAAGATGTGCCAATGGTTTCTTGGGTATTATTAATGATGTCTCCGTTTCGGATTTAAAATCATTTCGTCTATATCTCACCAATTTATGAGCATCGGTAGCAACGAATGTTATGTTATCCTTTTTGATTTCAAATAAAACACCTGACATTACTGGTCTTAATTCATCATTTCCTGTGGCAAAAAGGGTTTTATTAAATGCATTTACCAGAAGTGCAGAGTTCAATTCAAGAGAAGTAGTATTATCCATTACTGGTATCTGAGGAAATTCATCACTCTGATGGCCAATGAGTTTATATTTACCTTCTCCTGCAAAAATCTCAATGTTTGTACCATCAACTGTAAAAGTTACTGGTGTATCTGGTAATGATTTCATAATTTCCATTAACATCTTAGCTGGAATAGCTATTACAACAGGACCGTCTGCCTTTGTGGTGGTAAGTGTTACAGATATTGTAGTCTCAAGATCAGAGGCGGTTATCTTTAATTTGTCTTCGTTGAGTTCAAACAGAAAATCTTCGAGTATTGGTAGAGTATTATTCGTACCTAAAACTCCACTAACTTTTTGTAATCCTCGCAGTAAGGTCGTACTTGATATTATAAACTTCATCGGTAGATAAATTATTTTTTATTTTAAACTTACAGATAAATAATGACCTGTCTTGAAAATTATCTTTGCATTATTTAATTTAGCATTCGTGAGTAAAAGTAACAAAAAAAAAGTAGTTACAAAATGAATAAATGGTTCATTTTTTCACAAAGTAAGTAACAAAATATACAGATTAACGGGGCTTAAAAGGTTTTAAGGGATTAGTTGCGCTCTATGTTTTCCATTTTTCTGACAAAATCAATACTCTTTCTACGTGTTGAAATAACATATTCATAGTATTCATCATCACTGTCAGAATTCAATATTCTTTTATCATCATTGATGGATTCAAGATGTTCGTTTAGGAAGTTATCAGATGAAATAACCTGCATAATACCATTTTTGTAGTTAAAATAGTACCATGTTGAGGAAGTTGGTTTAAGGTATATTGTTATTTCACTCCCGGTTCTACCTTTTTCTATTTGAACCCAACCATCAATGTACTTATTTACTACGTTGCCTCCCATATAACCAACACCTAACTTACCCATACTTATGTAGGAACGGGTATAGGAATCCCAATATAGCTTCAAATCATTAAATATTATAGTATGACTTAAGCTTTCTGGAATCTTTTTCATCTGACCGTAAAGTGATATCTCCGTTATCAACTTCTCAGCCATTGTCTGTGGTAGATTTTTTCTCAAGAACAATGGAAAAAGTCCATCGAACATATTTGCACCTTCGCTGTTCGTGAGCCTCAGGCTATCAGTTATCATTGAGATTGCTTTTTCATCAAAATAGAAATCCAACAGCATGGAACTATTTATGTAAGTTGAGTCAACATATATTACATGCTCAAACTCACCACTTGCCAATATATTAAACATATTTAAATCAAGGCCAAGGTTTAGGTTACCATCACCTCTTAGAACGCATCTATTATTATCTAAGGAAACAAAATTTTCCTTTTTGTTATTATCAATGAACCTACTTGGATTCCCAACCGAATATTGATTATTGAGTGTATCAAATATCATTTTACCTGTGGAATTGATAAATAGTTTATCGTTGGGGCTTTTAAGTGGTTCTAATATCATGGGATAAAACCTTCGATACTGATCGGAATAACCAAGTCCAAAGAAGACCCGCTTTCCTTCGGAGTTTGTAGAATTCTGAGTTACATCGAAGCTTATATTATCTTCATCGAGTATCTGATTGAAGGAAACCCAATTATCAAGATTTGCTACGCATTCCTCGTTCAATTTATAGCCTCCATTAAACCTTAGATTTTTTCTGGAAGCTACCATACTAACTTCTCCACGGAAAAAGTATTCAGGACTAAGGAAGAAAATTTCCTCCTCTGGTATTTGGCCAAAACCTGTGGTAATTCCATTTGCATTTGGAGCAACGGTTGTAAGGTAAATTGGTTGTTTCATATCATTCCTATCAGAATAATCAATCCATCCCTTTGCATTATATTGATTACGACCAGCAATATTTATCTCCGCATCATAAATGCTATGGAAAGCATTAAATGTGTCGGCAACAATTAGAGCATCATTCAGTGTATTAATCTTTGCTCCCTTTAGTATCTTAACTGTTTCATTGTTGGGAAAGATTGCAATATCAGCAACCTTTATAAGTTTAACCTTCTCAACGTCGATTGTAAAATCTGATAAATTATATGTGGCATTACCTGCAAAAAACCTCAATGTATCTGAACTGTCTGCATGAGAAATAAACTCCGGCCCCTTTAGATTATAATCCATAAGGTCAAGCATACCCAGAGTATCTAATCCCATATAATCATCCTTTAAATTACTACTCAACAATAGTTTATCCTCATCCATAACCCACTCAACCTCATCAAGGGTGGAGACGAATTTATTTATGGGAAATTTTATTAATGAATAATCATTTAGACTTGTAAACCAACCTTGCTGATTATCAAAATCTATTTTAGCAAAATAGTCTCTTACATCTAGTAGTATAGAATCAGCGTTCTTATTTTTCAGCAAGAAATCTGCAGAATCTGCAGTAAGGTTACCATATCTGAAATTTATATTATCTGAGACAATTTCCGATTGATCAAAAAGAAATTTCCCCTCCCCTTTCATATATTGGGGATTTAAACTCAATATGCCATCCAGCCATGAGTTATCATATATATTAATTGGCCCCGATTTGGAAGCTATGGTCATAACATTTGTATCAATTGTCCATTTAATTGCAACCGTATCTCCATGGGCAGATGAGAAGTTATATTTATCTGGATTTTTTTCCACTGTGAAGTTATTGCTAAGGCCAGATAAAGAATCTGGATAGAACTTAAAATAATCCGAAGAAGAGAATGATGAAAGGTATTCAAGACTTCCATTACCCCAAAAACCATCGTTGCTTAAGGAAATATCGTGAGTATAAGTACCCATACCTCCATACATTTCATATCCCTTTGATGGGGTTGTATGATCAAAACCCAAAGAATAATCTGGCATTATTGTGAGAGGTTCCTTTATCATAGGAAATATACCAGCAGATGTTAAGTTACCTTCAAACTCAAGGCCATCCGTAATGAAAGACTCAATGCTATCAAAAACAAATGGATCCAGCGCATAGTAAAAGTTTTCAGGTAGCAATGTACTATCTTGTATTGATTTTTCATTGAAATAAACGTAGCTAACATCGTTACTAACAAATATTGGATATTGGGGGTTTGCTATTAAGCCCGATTTATTTTGTGGTTTATCGATGTATAGGGTTCCCACCATATCCTCAATTACATTTTTAACTCTAATGAGGGAATCAACTTTAAGCACTGAATCCTGATAGTATACCTGAAATGCTAGTGAATCCACATAATTCATCTTAAGCATAAAGCTATCATATACGAATAATGAATTTTTTGTATAAAAATCAAGTAAACCCATGTGAATATGGCCTTCAAATGAGAAGTCACGATTTTTTTTGAATGAAATGGTCTTATCATACGGATATATATATACTTCTTGAGAGTCGCTGATGCTCACTTCTGGCACACCATTTACAACAAGATCCAGTGTATTAAGATTGATTGTTGCATTTGGTTGATTATTTACGCTCGATCTAAGAGTAATAACATCATAATCGATTTTACCAGCTTTGGAGTCCAAGAAATAATAAAACCTATCCTTGATAACAGCCTTACCCGTTCTACTATTATAAACAAGAAACCCTTTTTTTGACAAGTCTATTAATAAAGCACTAACCTGATCCGGAGACTTTTTCATATATGCAGCAAGAGCATTTAACTTTAAATCCGATTCGCCGTACTTCTTGAGGTAATTATCAATTACATAAAAAGGATTTATGTCATCAATTCCCTGAACTCTATAGAAATCCTTATCGGAAAAATAGTTACTTGATACAAACTGAGCAATGTTTCTATTGTTTATAGTTCTTATTCGTTTGAAAGCTAGTTCTGGATCGTTCATCTTCCAAAAAACAGCTTGAACATATATATCAAGTTCATGATATGAATCAAAGAAAGGAGTAATGGATTTTCCGTTTGATTCGGTATACATTACAAATTTTCTATCTGGATTTGAATATTTAACTCTAAGAGATGGGTGATAAAGAGAATCCTTATCAAAGTAAAAAACGAATTCAGCATCCGATGAAATAAACTTGTCAGCTTCTATTCTAAACTTTTCTGCTCTTATCATGGCATAGAGGCTATCACTTTTGGTAAGTTTTACAATGGCCTTACTTTTTTTTGTTCCAATACCAAAAAGCTCTAAGCCTTCTAGCATTGCACCTCCAAAATAGCTTATTTCAGGATATATATTGTATAACTCAAAATTATCAAAATAGGCATCAAACCTGGGAAATGAAGATCTTTTATTGGGTGGGCTTGAGGTGATTCTTTCCGATATTTTTCCTAGCACTGGGGCAGAAAAAAACCTATTATAATGAAGTGTAACAGAGTCTATGGAATAGGAAGGTTGATCAACTTCGATTATATATTTATGATCAATTATTACTGATATGTCTTTTGCTGCTTCTTCACCAAACCTGCCCCAATCAATTTCACCCAAATCTCCGAACCACTTTTTTGCATCGTAGTTATAAGTTCCGGAGGTTTTTTTAATGATTGAGCTATCTTTTCTTGTTGCACAAACCAAATCACCTTTTTGAAAAACGACCAATAAATTTGTGTCAAGCAAAAAGTTAAACCTTCCCTTTCGATTAAACCATGAGAGTGAATTTTTCTTATGAAATCTCTGATTTTCAAATAAGTCTATAGTAAATTCTAAAAATTTATCAAAGGATGAAGTTTTCTTTTGGTCTAGTAGTCTATTGGCATATGCATGCCATGCGATGATACTTTTGGGTATCTGTTGCGATTCGGAAATTAATGTTAGAGCATAAATATAATCATATAGGTAGGGATATGTACGCACCTTCCTGGCTCGCATCTTCTCAATTAGGGAACGTATTTCGTCCTTTTCATCTTTGTTGAACCTCCCAATACTCCAACGAAGATAAAATCTATCCAATAACGACTGTGAGGTCTTTTGGTATGTCTTTGATGGAGTATTTAATAGAATCTCAGATAATTGCTGAAAGAAAACTTCACTATTTACAGACAAGGAGTCGGTGGTTTGACCAAACATCAAACCAAAGTTTAGTGTTACAAGAACTATAGATAGTGTTAATGTTTTGCGCATTGGTTCTATGAGTATTACCCCGCTATGTTGCTTATCCTAACTTATGTTTCCTAAAAACACATGCTACCCAATCATTATTCTCCAGGTTATGCAAATATTCTAAGCCATTTGACATTGCCATTGCAGTTATGTCTTTGATATCCTTGGTATAAAAACCGCTAAAATAAACAAAGCCTCCATCAACTAACGCATCTGAATAACATTTAATATCTCTTAGCAATATATTTTTGTTAATGTTTGCAACTATTACATCAAAATGATTATTCTCTTTTATTACCTCAGCTCCACCTTGTATCACATCGATATTGGTGATTTTATTTATTGCTATATTTTCAAGGGTATTTTTATATGACCAAATATCAATATCAACAGCTAGTACTCTGCTTGCTTTTTTCATACTAGCAAGAATTGAAAGAACTCCAGATCCACAGCCCATATCCAGAACTTCCTTTCCAACAAAATCATTATTTAAAATAAGCTCTAACATCATTGATGTTGTTTCATGGTGAGCTGTTCCAAATGCCATTTTTGGTTTTATGATAATATCGTAGGTAACATTCTCATCCGCATCGTGAAATGGAGCTCTTACCAAACAGTTTTCATTGATATAAACTGACGGATAATTAGATTCCCATACTTCATTCCAGTTTTTATCCGGAACAAACTCGGTTTTTATACTATTATCCAACCGGTGTTTTTTCAGGTATTCAATGTCGTCTAATATATCCTCATCGTATTCATTTTCTGGTATGTATGCAATAAATTCAGATGAAGTTTCTTCAAAACTATCGTAACCTTTCATGGACATCATAGCTGTAAGCATTTCGATATCTTCAGCAAGACCTGGTATTGGTATAATTACTCTGAAGTAATTCATCTTTTATTTCTTTAGTTTAACCAAATTACTAACGTCCTAAAACAAAGAAGTTGCCAAATTACCAATGTAATATGACAACTTCTTCATAAAATATATTCTCCTAGAAGCTTTCGGCTATTTTAATAAAATCTTCTGCTTTAAGAGAAGCACCACCAATCAAGCCACCATCAACATCCTTATTTGCAAAAAGTATTTTTGCATTTTTTGGGTTGCAGCTACCTCCGTAGAGGATGGTTGTGTCATTTGCAATATTATTGCCATACTTTTCAGCAATTAACCCTCTTATATAAGCGTGCATTTCTTGCGCTTGTTCAGGTGTTGCAACTACTCCAGTTCCAATTGCCCATACAGGCTCATAGGCAATAATTACATTTGAGAACTCATCACTATTTAAGTGAAATAGTCCATTTTCAAGTTGTGCCTTAACTACGTTGAAATGATTATTCTTCTCTCTTTCTTCAAGCGATTCGCCAATGCAGAATATCGGTATTATTGAGAAATCCAGAAGTTTATCAACTTTATTTGCAAGCTGTTGATCAGTTTCATTGAAATATTGGCGTCGTTCGCTATGGCCAACAATACAATGGTTAATATCAAGTCCTTTGAGCATTTCAGCAGAGATCTCACCAGTATATGCTCCGTTATCATATTCACTAACGTTTTGAGCAGAAACATTTAAAACTGATGATTCAGAAGCATAATCAGATGCCATCTCTAGATATAGATTCGGAGGACATACGATTACTTCGCCCTTTGGTTTATTTTCTTCAAAGTATTCTGTAAGATCAGCAACAAGATCCTCAGCCTGCTCGAAGCTTTTATTCATTTTCCAATTTCCAGCAACAATATTTTTTCTCATTACTAAATTTATTTTGTGAACCCCATAGATAAGCAACTAGGGTTATTATTAACAAAAAAGTTAAATTTTAGTGTTGGTGTCCACCAGGACCGTGAACATGACCATGAGTTTTTTCCTCTTCTGATGCATCTCTTACATCAATTACCTTACCAGAGAAATGAAGATCTTTTCCTGCCAACGGATGATTAAAATCCATAATAACCTTATCATCCTTGATTTCTAGAACTCTACCATCAATTGGTCTGCCTTCTTGATCCTGCATTGTTATCATATTACCAACTTTTACAAGCTCATCATCAACTTTTCCATCTTTTTCGAAGATGCTTAATTCCAGCTCTATGATTGCTTCATCGGTAAATTCGCCATAACCATCTTCTGGAGTTAGATCAAATGCAAATTCTGCCTCTGGCTCCAAACCATCTAAGTTTTGTTCAAATTTTGGCAGCAATGAACCATTTCCAAATAAATGCACAAATGGTCTTTCCTCGTTTACTTCCTGAATTACATCACCATCACTGTTATCAAACCTAAGTGTATAGGTTAGTGTAACAACTTTGTTTTTTCCTACTTTCATATTATTAATTATAAAGATTAAGCCGTTTGTTAATTTGTTAAATACAGCTTTTTAATAAAGCCGCAAAAATACAAAAAATGAATTGTTTAGCTTCAATAACATATTAATATTAATGAATTACTTATCAAAAAGTTAAATAATGATATTAATGATTACAAAGGGAGTTTTTTTGATAGAGTTTAACATGTAATTATAGGATAAATCCGATGTGCAAACACACAACATAAATTTTATTACACAAGGGTACTATTTCAGATCTTCCAAAGCTTTCTTTCTCTGAAGCAAAGTAGGGTGAGAATAGTTAATGGCAACATATAACCAATGGGGAGTTAGGTTACTTAGGTTTGCAACCGACAGTTTTATTAAGCCTGATACTAAGTGTTTGGCAAGACCGTATTTTGAAGCAAATCTATCAGCCTGGTACTCATTTCTTCTGCTAATTATATTTGAGAATATCCCTAAAATTCTTGAAATCGGGGAAAATAGAAGCCCGAAGGCCAATACTCCCATATAGAAGCTTGCATCAGTTGCTCCCATGGCCAGTGACAAATCTGGTGATCCAAGCGCAAAATATAGTAAGACAAGCATAAGGCCACTCTGAAGCATGGAAATAATCAATCCAGTTATAACATGTTTTAGTTTATTATGACCAACCTCATGGGCAAGAACAGCTACAATTTCTTCGTTTGAAAGGTCATTTATTAATGTGTCATAGAGAACGATTCTTTTTTTTGAACCTAGTCCTGTGAAATAGGCATTGGCTTTTGTGCTTCTTTTAGACCCATCAATCACAAATATATTATCGATTTTAAATTGTGCTTTGTTAGCGAATTCATTTATTGATACTTTCAAACTACCATCCTCAAGGGGAGTTTGCTTATTGAAAATTGGCACAATTATCCTTGAATAAAACATTGTCATAAATATCATAAAGATAGACATACCGCCCATTACAATTATCCAGAACCATGGACCTGTCTCTTTCCATGCCCACATAACGAACAAGAGTAGCCCACCAGCAATAATAGCGCTTAGGAACCATGATTTTACTTTATCTGTTGCAAAGATTAAAGGTGTTGTTTTATTGAAACCAAATCTATTTTCTAAAACAAAAGTTCCGTATAACTGAAAGGGTATACTGATGATGTCCATGGCTAAACCAAATATACCAAAGAATAAAATTGTTCTTAAATAATCATTGGGGGTTATGGACCTTACATAATCATCCAAAAAAGCAAAGCCAAAGCCGAATAGAAGTAATAGAATTATAATAAAGGAGAATGTACTTGTAAAAAATGAAAATACCATATTTTCCTTGCTATACCTCTGCGATTCCTCATATTTATCATCATCATAAATACCTTGTAACTGGGGAGGCACCTTTTCTTGGATACTCTTATAATTAAGATAATCCAGAATCTGATCTAGCAAATAATCGAAAATTATAATAATAATAATGATCCAAAATATAACTTCAACATTCATAATATGAATTTAATAACTTCCAAAGTACTTTCTTGTAAACCACTCAATAGTAAGCAATAACATTAAAATTATCATTACAAATAGAATTGTATTTAGACCAGTAAATGTATCGTGAAAATGTATTTTTGATTTTACCGTAGGAAGATTAGTTAATTCCTCCCCGAGTTCATCAAACTGATCCTTGTGAAATATTTTACCATTGTTACTTGTTACCAATCGCTGCATCAACCCATAATTAGCTATGGTATTCCTACTTTCATAGTCGATGCTGCGAACTATAAATTCGCCAACATCAAATAAACTAGTATTACTTACTGATGCCCTATACTTGTAAACTCCAGTTGGAAGTTTATTTAAGTCAGCCATATAGTTGTTTTCATAGGGAGAGAAATCGTAATTATATTTTTTTCCTTCCTCATTTATGAGTTCCATACTTATATCACTCATATTATCAGGCTCCATTGCCTCGTTATAGTATTCAGCCCTTAGTATAACATCCTTTCTAGAATCATAAATATCATCAGTAATTACCTTAAACCTCCTCTTATCATTATCAGCCTGCAAATACATTACTGTTTTACTTAGGAGCGCATCAATTGCATTGGTATTGTTAAACATAACCATACTTTGTATTCTCCACAGCCAGATTCCTTCTCCAATAAAATAAGCCATTCTATTTTCAATTCCTGAATAATATGAAATCAATGGAAAATCTGTTGTTATTTCAGAAATATTTTGCCATGCAAACACATCCAAACCATCACTCATTGAATAATTAGAAATTGGAACAACTAATGGTGGTAAACTTTGGAGTTGCGATGTGTATTCCTCAGAGAATGTAAACTTAGTAAAGCCTTTATTGAGGATTGCAAATGAATTTTCTGTTATTCCTGATGACTTAATTTTTAATCCATCACTCAGTCTGTTAAATTCAATGTAACTACTTTGGTTACCAAGGAAATAAAGTATTGGCACATTTGATTTTGCAATATCCGAAATAATCCTATTTGTTTGTCCGATTACAGAAGGTAATTGGTATAAAACTATGACATCATATTTTAAGTAATCCCGTTTATTATTTTTTACATACTCAAGTTCAAGATCAAAATTTGGATTACGCTCAAGACACTCCTTTATGGCTCCTACATCAGGATGTGGAGCTGCACTCAGTAATAAAATTTTAAGTCTTGTTTCCAAAACATCAATAAAAATATCACGAGAATTATTTAGTAAAACTGATTCTGAATCAAGGTTATCAATTACAACCCTAAACCTTCTTTTGCCCTTCTCTGATGCCTTTAAAGTAAATATAAGGTCTTCATTCCAATTGTTAGACTTAATTTTCGCTTTCTGGCTTAAGATCTCTTTTCCATTCTCATATAGTCTAATTGTAATGTTCTTATCAATTAGATTTTTTGCAGCTAGGCTGACTTCAATGGGAAAAACATCATTTTTGTAAACAAATGAATTAAACCTAACATCACTAATTTTCACATCAGCAGA
>JABJIE010000081.1 GCA_018661505.1 Lentimicrobiaceae bacterium | reverse complement strand
TGCTTTTTCATCTATATCTTTTAATTCCAGAGCACAATTAAATTTTATTTCATCCACATCATGTCTGTATATCATATTGCAGAGTTTCTCGAAATCATTTTGAAGTAAATTAGAAATAAAAGTGTGTAGTCTAGCCTCAAGATCATTTCTACTCAGGCTTTCATACTCACTTTTAAGGGGTTCGTTATATTTATATAAGTTATCGGTCAATTTAATTATTATTGGATGCAAATGTAAAAAATAAATAATCATACATTATTGATTTTTATTGTTCTAATAATAGCTTTTCTTAGCAAAAGCTATTATTTAGGTTGATAATAGTAGATTAAATTTTTAGATGTGGTATTTTGCTCTAATTTTGCATTTTTAATACACAATTTATGAAAGTGAAAAATTTATTATTCATACTGGTAGTTTTGCTTGGTTATGAAGCTATTGGACAGATGAATAGCACTGTGGTTGATATTAACACGGGAGAAAAGATGTTAATGGGTTATTGTGATAAAAAGGGCTTAGAAAAGGGTGTATATGGTGCATATTTTGATAGCCAGTACGATATTTATAATCCGTCCGATTCATATATTTCAAAAATATCAGATAAAATAGATGAGTACGAAATAACCATTGTTATGGGCACTTGGTGTATTGATAGCAAAAAAGAAGTGCCTCATTTTTACAAGGTTCTTAATGAAGCAGGCTACAACGATAAAAGAGTTAAGGTAATAGCAGTGAACAAAAGGAAAGAAGCTATTTTGGTAGACATTAATGATTTAAATATCGAAAGAGTTCCTACAATGATTATTTACAAGGATGATAAAGAAGTTGGCAGAATCATTGAATCGCCTAAAAAATCACATGAGCAAGATCTATGGAAAATCATTAGATAACCTGGTAGCAATAAGACACGAGTAATGATCACATTTTCAAAGATAGTAGATACACAAACATTTCTTTATCAACAAAAAACAAATGGGTTAAAAATAGGGTTTGTGCCTACCATGGGGGCTTTGCATGAAGGGCATCTAGAATTAATGCGGAGAGCTAAACAGGAAAATGATATTCTAGTTGCAAGCATTTTTGTGAATCCAATTCAATTCAACAATAAAGAAGATCTAAAGAAGTATCCACGCAATTTGAATCGGGATGCAGAGTTGTTGAAAAGTGTTGGTTGTGATGTATTATTTGCTCCTGATACCAAGGAGATGTACCCAGAAGGCCAAATTAGTAAATCCTATGATTTTGGTGACATAGAACATGTAATGGAAGGTTCATCTCGACCTGGGCATTTCAATGGGGTCGGTGTTGTTGTTAGCAGGCTTTTTGAGATATGTATCCCACATAACGCTTATTTTGGAGAAAAGGATTTTCAACAATTAGCAATAATTAAAAAACTGGTAGATATTGAAAATACTCGTGTAAATATTGTTCCATGCGCAATCGTAAGAGAAGCAGATGGGCTAGCCATGAGCTCACGAAATGTTCGCTTAACAGATCACGAAAGAGAGATTGCTCCATTTATTTATCAGACTCTAAAAATGGCAAAAAGTTCTAAAGATACCTTGTGCCCAAAAAAAATGAAGGCGTTTGTGTTAGAAAATTTTATCGACAAAACTGAATTTAATGTGGAATATTTTGAAATTGCAGATGATACAAATCTGCAGCCAGTAAAACAATGGAATGAAGAAGTTGGTTCATTGGGGTTTATCGCCGTTAAATTGGGTAAAGTAAGATTAATCGATAATATTCGAATTATTTAATAATTTTGCACGCAAAAGCTACTATTTACAATACATATAATGAATATTCAAGTACTAAAATCAAAAATACATAGGGCTACTGTAACTGAAGCTGACTTGAACTACATTGGTAGCATAGCCATTGATGAAGACTTAATGGATGCCGCAAATCTGATTGAAAATGAGAAAGTTAGTATTTATAATATAACCAATGGAGAGCGCTTTTCCACATACGTTATAAGGGGAAAGCGTAAATCTGGGGTCATTTCTTTGAATGGTGCTGCTGCCAGAAAGGTTGCTGTTAATGATCTTGTCATAATAGTTTCGTATGCAAGTATTGAGTTTGAAAAAGCCAAGACATTTAAACCAGCCATTTTATTTCCAGATGAAAATAACCGTTTAAAATAACACCTTGACAACAGTTGGAAAAAGAAAAGTTTTTACTGTAATCCAATATCTATTCTTTCTTGGTATAGGAGTTCTTTTACTTTGGCTAAGTTTTCGCAAGCTAAACATGAAAGAGGTTTGGGATGATATTATGGGAGCCAATTATTATTGGATGCTTCTTTCGCTTGTGTTTGCTATTTTCTCTCATCTTTTTAGGGCAATGAGGTGGAATTTACTTATCAACTCTCTTGATTATAAAACCAAGCTATCCACTACATTTTACGCTGTAATGGTAGGATACATGGCTAATACTGCTGTTCCTAGGGCTGGAGAATTTGCACGTTGTGGCGTCCTTTCAAAAAAGGAAAAAATTCCTTTTAATGCACTTTTTGGGACTGTTATTTCGGAGAGAATCTTTGATTTGATAACACTTTTCTTCATTATATTCCTAGTGATTGCATTTCAGCTTCAGTCTCTTGGAGGGTTTTTAGAAGCCAATTTTACTCCACTGATTAATAATATATTTTCCAATTTACAGGGACTGGTAACATTTTTTGTAATCACCCTATTGTGTGTAATTGCAATAATGGTAACCCTAAAATTAGTCAAAGAAAAAATCAAAAGTCATCCCTTATATTACAAAGTAATGGGATTCATTGAGGGTTTGTTAGAGGGAATTAAAACCATTGGCAAGTTAAAACATAAATGGATGTTTATGTTTTATACATTTCTTATCTGGCTATTATACGCATTAATGATATACTTCCCGGTGTTTATGCTTCCCGAAACAAGTGGATTAACATTTATTGATGCTCTCACAATATTGGCAATAGGAAGCTTAGGAATTGTTGCCCCTGTTCCAGGAGGTATTGGGGCTTATCATTTTATAGTAAAGGCTATTTTAGTTGAAATATATGGTATAGAGGGCACAGCAGCTGGCTCCTTTGCTGCAATTACTCATGCTGGACAAACTATCTTAAACATAATTGTTGGTAGTTTATCTTACTTTTACATTGGATATCTCACAAGCAGAGAAAAACCTTTGAATGAATAAACTTGATGAAATACGAGATAAAGTTCTTTCTGACTCAGAATTAAGAAGTAAAATCGATGAGTGGGCCGAGCTTAAAAAATCAATTGTATTCACAAATGGCGTTTTTGATATCGTTCACCTGGGCCATATTGATTATTTGAGCAAAGCAAAAGATGAAGGAGATATTCTTCTGGTTGGTGTGAATTCTGATCATTCAGCTCGCAAACTCGGAAAGGGAAGCTCACGACCAATTAATAATGAAAGTTCAAGGTCAACAATCATTGCTGCATTACAATTTGTTGATGCAGTGATTCTTTTCAATGAAGACACTCCATACAATCTTATTAAATTGGTTCAACCAGATATTCTGGTTAAGGGTAGTGATTATATGCCAGAAAAAATAGTTGGTTATGATATTGTTATGCAAAAAGGAGGAGCCATTAAAACAATTGATTTTCTTGAGGGGTACTCCACAACACTGATTGAAAATAGGATTAAATCTAGCTAAACATTACAAGAAATAGGAAGGGGTTATTTCCTGGCTTTCACTAATAAATTCACAAGCTCCATTTGAATATTTGCCACTTTTACATGGTTTACATCTCCGTTTATTCCAATTAATACATAAGCTGCATGTGACAATTTATAATCACAGTAGGTTCGGTTTCCGTGTGTTCTATATATTTTTTTGAAGTGATGTTCAATGGGCAAGTCCAATGTAGCGCATACTTGTTGAGCACGCATAAGCGAAATATTAAATACCTCTTCATCTTTTAGCTGTAGTTCGGGAAACAAATCTGATGCATAGTGCTTTAGCTGATTGTCAACAACTGCCTTTACAAAATTTAGTATGGGCAAATGATTTGCCATGTGTTCGTAGTGAATAAGTGTACTCATGATTTTAACTTTTTAAGTTCATTGAACAATTTCTCTTCCTTGCTGGTTAAATTTGTTGGTACCTCAATATTAACTTTAATAAATAAGTTGCCAAATTTAGTCGTGCTTCCATAAGCAGGCATCCCCTTTCCTTTTAACCTTAAGGTACTATCACCCTGGGTACCCTTGGGCAAGGTCATGTTAACATTTCCATTTAAAGTTGGAATTGTAATTTTTCCTCCGAGCACGGCCTTGTATAGATCAACCTTAACATTTGCATAAAGGTTATTGCCTTTTAGATTAAAAGTAGCATTGGGAGTTATATTTATAGTTATCAATAAATCACCATTTGGGCCACCATTTATTCCAGGGCTCCCCTTACCTGCAAGCTTAATTTTTTGCTTATCTCTAGTTCCAGGTTTTGTTTTTATGCGAAGTTTTTTGCCATTAACATCTATTATTCTTGTTCCTCCATGAAAAGCTTCTTCAAGGGTTATATCCATTTCGGCCAAATAATTTTGACCTTTTATTGATGATTGCCTTTGGCCAGAGGCCCTGTTTGAAAATCCTCCGCCAAAAATATTATTGAAAAAGTCTGAAAACATTTCAGGATCACCCTCAAATGTTTGATGCCTACCATTATTAGCAGAGTTGGAATAATATTGTGAATAATCGAAGCCACCAGGTCCTTGCTGTTGTTGGTTTTTCCAATTGGCTCCAAGCTCATCGTATTTTTTTCTATTTTTCTCATTACCAAGCACCTCATAAGCTTCCGCTATTCCCTTAAATTTTTCTTCAAGAGATTTATCACCCTTGGTTTTATCGGGATGATATTTTTTTGCAAGATTGCGATAGGCTTTTTTTATTTCGTCTTTAGTTGCCGTTTTGCGAACCCCTAGAATAGAATAATAATCTTTGTATTCCATCAGCTAATGGTGTATGGGTTTAAAAATACGAAAATAGCAATAAATAAAAAGTGCCATCTCATTTAAACTGGCAACTAAATAAAATCACCTCAATTATATTATAAAGATTTGAAAAAAATAGCTCGTTTTTGTGTTTTTGTTATATTTACGTCTTTTATAACCAAAATCTGTAAAAAATGAGAAAAATTATCATGATTGCTTTCATTAGTATTCTAATGTCATGTGGTCAAACACAACAAAACCCAAGTTATGAAGGAAATGTTGAATTAGCCAAAAACTGGTTTGCAACATTTACATCTGAAGATTATGAAGGAGTATCTGCATTAATGGCCGATACTGTTGAATGGCAAAGCTGTTTTTATGGAGGTCCTCTAATGGATAAAGCACAAGCAATGGATTATATGAAAGGTTGGCATGATGCTATGGAAAACATTACATATACACCAGAAAACTATCTTCCTGGCGTTAACCCTGAAACAGGTCAACTAGATGGTAGTGTAAGAACTTATGGTGTTTGGACAGGAACTAATACTGCTTCCGGCAAAGACTTTGAGATTCTTATGTATCATTACTTGGTTTTTAATGATGAAGGAAAAATCACTCATTCTGGAGACTTTGGTGATGCAACAGGGCTAATGATGGCAGTTGCTCCTGATAGTACTGAATAAAAACTAGTCTACGAGCCTCGTGTTCTTATCTCTTTTTGGCCCACCCATCTCGCAATGGAACTGTGCGGTTAATTATCATTTTTTCATTGGAGCTATCAAGGTCAACACAAAAATAGCCAAGACGCTGAAATTGCATCTTATCTCCTATATTAAAGTTTGCTACTGATGGCTCAAGCTTTGCATTAGTAATAACCTTGAGTGAATCTGGGTTTAAAAATTGTTTAAAGTCGGCTTCCTTGTGCCCACCTGGATCCTCATCTAAAAATAATCTATCATATAATCTTATCTCAGCAGTTACTGCCTTTTCTGCGCTGACCCAATGTATGGTTCCCTTAACTTTACGTTGGGCACCCGACCCACCACTTTTAGTGTCAGGATCATAGGAACAGTAAATCTCTTCAATTTTACCATCGTCATCTTTCTTGAAACCCTCGCACTTAATTATATATGCACCAATAAGCCTTACCTCTCTATCTGGCCCAAGTCTGAAAAATTTCTTTGGTGGATCTTCCATAAAATCATTTCGTTCAATGAAAATTTCACGAGTAAACGGCACATCTCTATGTCCGCTGTTTTCATCGTTTGG
Source organism: Lentimicrobiaceae bacterium (assembly GCA_018661505.1). Classification (GTDB taxonomy): domain Bacteria; phylum Bacteroidota; class Bacteroidia; order Bacteroidales; family F082. Next base: position 35,491 of record JABJIE010000081.1, on the reverse strand, counting down.
ATTATTTATAAGGTCTAATTGCTCAAGTTTATTTTCAGGATAATTTGTAATTATAACTTTAACTGGATCAATAACCCCCAGCCTACGAGGTGCAATCTGGTTAAGGTGTTCACGAACACTAAATTCAAGTAAGCTTACGTCTATTACATTATCACGCTTTGCAACACCAATTCGGTCAGCAAATTTTCTTATTGATTCTGGAGTATACCCACGTCTTCTAAACCCAGAAATGGTAGGCATTCTAGGATCATCCCATCCATTAACATAATTCTCTTTCACCAATTCTAGCAACTTGCGTTTACTCATAACTGTATAGCTCAGGTTAAGTCTCGCAAATTCTATTTGTTGAGGGCGATAATTCCCTTCAACAATTTGGTCCAATGACCAATCATAAAGAGGTCTGTGTATTTCAAATTCCAAAGTACATATTGAATGTGTAATCCCCTCGATAAAATCTGATTGTCCATGAGCCCAGTCGTACATCGGATATATACACCATTGGTTTCCTGTGCGGTGATGCTCTTGATTAAGTATGCGATACATAATAGGATCTCGCATGTGCATATTAGGAGAGCTCATATCTATTTTAGCTCTCAATATCATCTTACCCGTATCAAATTCTCCATTTTTCATTCGTTCAAACAGATCCAGGCTTTCTTCAATAGGCCTGTCACGATATGGACTTTCTATACCTGGACGAGTAGGCACACCCCTTTGAGAACTTATGAGTTCCTGGGGTTGCTCATCAACATAGGCCTTGCCATTTTTAATAAGAAGTACCGCCCAGTCATATAGTTGTTGAAAGTAATCTGATGCAAATTTAGGCTCACCATCCCAGCTGAAACCAAGCCATTTTATGTCTTCCATTATGGACTCAACATACTCGATATCTTCCTTCTCGGGATTAGTATCATCAAACCTTAAATTACAAAGCCCATTGTATTCACTTGCTAATCCGAAGTTTAAACAAATGGATTTTGCGTGTCCAATATGAAGATAGCCGTTAGGTTCAGGAGGAAATCGCAGATGAACTCTCCCCTGATTTTTATTTTCCTTTATATCTTCTTCTATTATGGATTCTATAAAGTTAAGAGATTTCTTTTCATTTTCAGGAAAATCCATGTGTATATTAATTATTTATCAAACTGCAAAAATACTTAGAAATACATTCTGTCGTACTAAGTATTTAGCTAATCTTAATTAATTTGATTTTATAAAAATAAAAAGACACAAAAGATATGGGCTTATAATCAGTTTAGCAATTTGACAAGATGCGGGAGATAAAATATATGGTGTTATTTATTGGAATATTATAAATGGGCTTAAATAAAAATATCCCGGACAATAGTCCGGGATATTTTGTTTATAATCGATCGTGACTGTGAACCATTTTTTACCTAGCGTAAAAAAGCACCTCTGCACTTTCGTGACAGAGGTGCACAACCACTACTAACCTACTTTAATTTTCAAACATACTCTGGTCCCTTTTTTTGTTGAACCAACAACTATTTTTCCTCCATAAACTTTCGCAATCATTTTGGCAATAGCTAAGCCAAGTCCTATGCCCTGCTGTTCATTTTTGTCTCTATCAAACTGAACAAAGGCTCCAATATTATCAACTTTATTATCAGGAAATCCTATTCCATTATCTTTTACTATTATATTATAAAAACCATCACTTTCCTCGCCTTTAATATCAACCTTGCTGTCTGGATGTGAAAATTTAAAACTATTATCAACGATGTTAGTAATTAACATTTTGAAATAATGATCTGAAATATTCAAATCAACGGGTTCTAGTACAAGCATGAGGTCATTTACCCTATCATACTTATATGCAATAATTGTTGCACAATCCGCAAGAACAATATGTGCGTCCTTTATTATTTCTGAATCTAATTCGCTGTGAGATTTAACCAAAAGCTCCGCGTACTGCAAATATTGATCAACAACCTGAGTGAGTCTATTACCGCTTTCGAGAAGATTATCACCGATCTCCTTTAGCTCTGAAATACCCATTTGAGAATCATTCATTTTTAAAATAGAACCATAGCCAACAATTGAATTAAGAGGCGTGCGGAATTCATGCGGTAAGTTCAAAAGAAGATTCTTTCTCAAATCGTCATTCTTCTCCTCAGTATAATTGTTAATGTTTGTTTGTTTAGCTAACTGATTTTCAACCACGCCCAATAATTCACGCTTTGCAAATGGTTTTGTTAAATAATCATTTGCACCATGGCTCATCCCCTTGCGAACATCGTCCCTAGCTGACAATGCAGATATGAATACAACAGGTGTTGTAACCGAATTCAAATTTTCTCGGATTTTATCAATTGTATCATAACCATCTATGCCTTGCATCATTATATCGCACAAGATTAGATCTGGTTTATTTATTTTTGCTAATTCTATTGCACTAATGCCATCACGTGCTTCTAAAACATTATAGTTTTCAAAACTTAACATACCAACAACCTCCTCTCGCAGGTCGTTATCATCTTCGATAATAAGTATGTTGTTATTCTTATTCATATTTTGCAAAGGTAATAATAAATTCAAAATAAAATACCTTTAGTATTTTATTTTGTTGTAGAATTAGCCTAACAAACCCTAAATAATTTGGTTCTAAAATTTCAAATAAAAAGTAAAGTAATTGATTTTGAGTTTATTTAGCTGTGTCCAAAAATAAGGCATTGTTTTAAGTATTCTAAAATTAAAATATGGACAAAATGTGGACAAACTTATATTTGTTTAAAAACCCATCGTGTTTAAACCCCCATCTAAATGGACGCTTTAGAATCATTGTGTGTGATTTTTTGACCCTATTAATAATTACTACCTATTATTTTTTGAGTCGTCGTTTTTACTAATCAGAATGGCATGTGTAACTTAATGGTTTATTAAAAAGGTATATTTGCTAGGCAATATTGAAAGTTTTAAATGTCAATATCAAAAAATGATTGTGGTTGATGTTTTTCAAATTTATCATTAAGTTAATTACAATCTCTAATTAACCAACTGGATTATAATTATGAATGTTTTAGCAATATTTATCGGAGGAGGGCTGGGTAGCCTTTGCAGATTTGGAATATCAAAACTTATGATCAAACTAACAGCAACTAATTTTCCACTGGTGCTAGGGACCTTTATCTCCAACATGCTTAGCTGTATCATTATAGCCTTTGCTGTCGTATATTTTACTGGAAAAACATCTGAAAATATGGTTCTCAAGCTATTCATTATAACAGGGTTTTGCGGTGGCTTTAGTACATTTTCAACTTTTAGTTTAGAAACATTTGTATTACTAAAACATGGGCATTATACTGTGGCGCTTATGAATGTGGTAATAAGTGTTATCGTGGGTGTTTCACTAATATTCTTCATAGCCAAAAATCATGCTTAATAAAATGGTTTTATCACAATCCGTTTCCATATAAAATTTTCAGGATGTATTATAGCTAATGGTGATTTTTAGCACAGTTACCCTTATTATTTTTTCATTATTACTATGATATAAATCACATTTGGTTGAATGTCTAATTAATGTCCATATAATTTACTCGGGTAATCCATTTTTATTCTGCTAATTTGTTATTGAAAATTTATTATTGGTTTTACTAATAAAAAAGGAGGGGATTATGGTGTTGTATTTTGGAATTGCAGGTGGCTTAGTTGTGGGTATTGTATGGTTGATAAAAATGATTAAAGATGCTCCTATTATAGATGATAGGTGGGATGACACTGCCCACTAAGTATTATTACACTATGGTAATTGAATACATCTAAAATATTATGATGCATTAAAGTAATAATTATTACTTATTGCCCGAAAGAGTTTCTAAATATTCTTACCTAATAAACAGGGGTTTAAGTATCATCACTCAAATTCGTGAAGGTAGATCAGAATATTATCTTTTTGAACTAGCCCTAACTTTTTCTTAAGTCTATATTTTTTTTTGTAAACGCTTTCTGGTTCTATTCCTAAAATACCTGAAATTTGTCTTCCGCTTAAATTAAGTATCATGGTACTGCACAACAAAAGATCTTGCTGAGATAAATTTGAATGTTTCTTCAATAGCCTACCAAAAAATTCTGGTTTTGATCTATTAAACTTCATAAGAAATAAACTTTTAGTATCCGAAATTATTTTAGGTTCCCTTATTTTATTTAGGAGTTTGATGAATGTTTCTTCCTCCTTTGATGATAAATTACCCGCCTTAAGCATCTTACTTACGGTATGATGAAGATTTTCAAGCGTATTACTTACATCTATTAGCCGTAATATCTCAGAGTTAATCTCATGCTTTGGACTATAGTTGGTGTTTTTGGAATTAATGTCTATGGGAAATACTGAATCTTTGGACTTTGTATATAGTGCATCTTTAAATTCACGAATTCTATTTTCCGTTTCATTCTCCAGTGATTTCAAGGCGCTAGCAATTTTATTCTCCACCTGAAATGCTTTCTTCTCTCTTGCCTTAATGGAATCCAATAATTCGCCTATTGTAAATGGTTTTATTATATAATCGTCAGCTCCTTGAGTCATTCCTTTTCTAACATTTTCTCTTTCAGAAAGAGCTGTAATAAAAATAAAAGGAGTGCTAGCCGTTTCAGGATACTTCGATAATTTTTTCAACACAGCTATACCATTTTTTTCAGGCAACATTATGTCGCATATTATTATATCTGGCATATATTTACGGGCTAATTTGATTCCCTCTCTGCCATTTTTGGCTCCAATCATGTTATACCCCTCAAAGGTTAACATTTCGATTACCTCGACTCGTAAGTCGACCTCGTCTTCTATTAGCAGGATAGTTTTTATTGACATTTATTGATATTTTGGGTTATTTTGGGTTATTTTGGGTTATTTTGTTTTGATGGGTAGCGCTATTGTAAATGTTGTTCCTTCATTTAGTTTTGATTTTAGTTTAATTTCTCCTTTTAGTTTTTCAACTGCTTCTTTTACTATGCTTAGACCAAGGCCAGAACCAGTTATTGAGCTAGTATTATCACTGCGATAAAATGGGTCAAAAATATTATGTTGATCTGATTCGTCGATTCCCATTCCGTTATCAGAAATGGTAATAACTAGATGTTTATTTGATTCTTCAACTTTAAAAATTATATCGTCTGATTTCTTAGAAAATTTGATTGAATTACTTATAAGATTTGTAATTATCTGATAAATAAGCTTTTTATCAAAAATCATCCTTAAGGTTTTTATGGTATATTTTTTCTGTATACGACCCGATGACAAGCTTACATCAATTTCATCAATTATACTCTTAAGGTATTCAATTATATCACCCTCTACAAATAATAATAATTCATTATCCATTCTAAATTTTTCCAGCTGAAGCACATCATCAACAATATTATTCAAGTAGCGGATCTGTCTTTTAATTTTAGAAAGCCTATCATCAAGTTGTTTTGGTGTCATTCTGTCTCTGTAATCAGTAAGGGCTTCAGCAGCAACCATCATTGTTGCAAGAGGGGTTCTAAATTCGTGAGAAGCAACAGAAATAAATTTTGATTTCAAAACGCTTAATTCCTTTTCTTTATCAATTCCGATTCTTAGCCTTTCCTCTGTTTCCTTTAATTTAGTTATATCGGTATGGGTTCCAATCACCCTAGTTGGTTTTCCGTTTTTATCTCTTTTAATGGCCTTTCCTCGATCTAATATCCATATATAATGGCCTTTTTTATGCAACATTCTATGCTCATCAAAATATACTTCTGTATCTCCGTTTAGATGCATATTCAAATTCTTATAACATTCTTCAATATCATCGGGATGAACTCTTTTCTTCCACTCATCAAGATCGGTTCCAATTTCATTTTCCTTATATCCCAACATCTTCTTCCATTGTGTGGAGTAGTATACTTCATCTGTAGTGGGATTCCAATCCCAAACCCCTTCACCAGAGCCATCCAAAGCAAACTGCCATCTTTGCTCACTGAGAAATAACGCTTCCTTTATTGCCTTTTCTTCAGTTATGTTTTTTATCACAGATATAAAGTGTGTTATCTCATCTTCTTTATCCTTTACTGGAGTAATTGATTGCTCAACATAAAAATTTTTTCCCTTAAAATCTACATTCACCATTTTATCATTGAATATCTCTCCTCGCAATATGGTTGCCCACAAATTATTGTAGAAAGATTTATCTTGTAATCCTGATTTCATAATTGAAGGGTTTTTACCCAAAATTTCTTCGGGTAGGTATCCCGTTAAATCTGTAAATGCAGGGTTTATATATTCAATAACCCCTTCTTTATTGGTTATTAGTATTGCATGAGATACGGCATTCATTGCAACACTCTGTAAATTCATTGTAAGCTCATTGTTTTTTCGTTCAGTTATATCATGAGCATATCCCGCAACCCCAATAACCGTCTCGTTTTGAAGTATCGGAAATTTTGTGGTTTCATACCAAGCCTTTGTTTCATCGTTTTCTATTATTTTGGTGGTATGAATTGTTTTTTTTGTTTTTTTAATATCTCCATCTTCTTCGATGATATACTGTGCAATATCACTATTAAAAATCTGAAAATCTTTTTTACCTAAAACATCCCTTCCGTTTGATTGGAAGAAATCATAAATAATTTTCGTGTTTTCCGTATTGAGATATTTGTATACTCCATTGCTGTCTTTCAGCCAAAATAGTCCTGGGTAATTTCTAACCATTGACAGAAGATAATCTTCTCTCGTTTGAATATTTGATAAAAGCTTCTTTCGCTCATTGGATAAGTCGAGGGCTCTTTCATGATAGAGACATGCCAATATAGCATTTGCAAACTTTTCCATTATACCTGTTAGTTTGGCTATTTCTGTTTCATCATACGACTCTACCTTTGAATCATATAATTTTACAAAGCCAAAATTTCCAAGTTTATAGATGACAAAGCACCCCCCTTTAATGTGCTTTTCGCAGATAAATTTCTTGAAATTTTTATTCTTGGATGATACCTGTAGTGATGTTTGTTTTGTGAGTGACTTTATTATTATGTGATCATGTTTAATTTCCTTTACATTGTCGTAGCTAATGGGGTTTGAGTAATATAGTTTAAAGCTTTTTTTTGACACTGAGCTAACAAATGCTTCAGATTTATCAAGCCAAATAGACATATAATTGAACCTCTTACGAGGCATTAGAATACTAACAAAATCTGACATGGTATTAACAAGGTCAAGACTTCCCCCAATTGACAATGATATCTCGTAAAGAAATAAAATATCACGTATTGTATTATTTGTGGATTTTTTAGTCATAAAAAACACCAAGTAAAATGGTTCTATTAAAAAATTCTAGATATGACTGTCTGTGAGAAGATATTTCACCTAAGGATAATGCCCCTTCAAGAGTTTCTTTGTTGCCATTTTTTTTAAGGGTATCGATTATCAATTCTAGGGTTTTTGAATAATCCTCCTTAAGAAATAATGGCCTGGAGATGCAGTCGAACATAAGGTTGTCACTTACGGCACTAACACTGTTGCCGGCTTCTTCTGCTGCCTCTTGTGCTGCCTCAACAATATCTTCCTTGCTTCCTTTTAACACATCTAAAATTACATTCTCATGTACTTCACCAAAGAAAGTTATCTCACCTTTTTCATTTAAATTTATGGGGTCCCTTACTACATATTCATCATTTTCTTTTGCTATTCCAAATGGATAAACTTTTGAAATCTCCAGAAAATTATCTCTATTAATATCTTGCCCACTATCCTCTTTTATTATTTTCGCATATAAATCAAAGGGAGAAGACCAATTTAATTCTTCTAATGTGTTAAAGTTTGTTTTTGTCGCAATTAATGGTCCTAGTAGGTTTTTCCAACCATGCTTAACCCCTAAATTAACCTGACTATCAACAAAACAAACAACTGCCGCATCCATGAACAAGCCTTCATTACAAAACACACAGGGTTTTTGCTTTAAGCTCATTGTTCCAGCTCCTCCTCCAATATAATTTACAGTATCCCCAACTTGTTTGTATAGGTCACTCAAATAAATATCAACGCCTTTAGCCAATCCGTCAATTAAAACAATGGCGGTTTGCTTATTATCCATATCAACCTTATCAATAATAGGATAAAATACCTCGGGAGAATACTGTATGTTTCTCACCAAAGTGGGTGCTGAGGTCGCTGACATCTTTTTAATAATCATATCATCTTTGTATAAATTATTCCCCTTAATTACAGCAGGAAATATTCCTCCAACTATGGTTATTTCTTCCCTATTACAGAGGTCAATAAATAAATCGATATCCCAGTCTAATTCCTCACCTAGCATAATAAAAAATAGGTCATTGGCTGTCTTAGACTTTGATTTCAAAAAATTGACCATGTCTTTAGGATTCTTTTTTTCCTCTGGCAAGATCATGATGTTAAATAGTTTTTTTGGATATTCTATTAAACTTTAGCGATAACAAAGCTAAGTAAAAATCACGTACTCATGTTATTCTATATCATTATGAAAAATAATATGAGCAGATATTAGATTAATATAGATGCTTAATTTTCCATTATATGTCCATGAAAAAATGATGGTGTATTGGGTTAAATTACACCCGCATTATTTATTTTGTTGTAAATACGTAATGAAAATATTGGGTTAGTATCAAAATTATAGGTTTATTTTACTGTTTAATATGCACTTGTAATTATCTTATCACACATGCTTTACGCGAGATTACACCAAAACTTGTTTTTAGGGTATAAAAATAATGCCCCGCTATAACATCAGATGCATTCCACTCGATTTGATGTGTACCTTCATGATAATTTCCATCAGCAATCACAGTTATCTGTTTTCCTGACATATCATAAATGCTAATCGTAATGTTGTCTGTTCTGACCAATGAAAATTCAATGTATGTATTTGTTCTGAAAGGATTTGGGTAATTCTGAGAAATACTTGAGGTCATATGATGTTCATTGATGTCAAGAGGATTTGAGTTAGGGGCTCCTGGTGTATAATCATTCATGAGCAACCATTCTCCAGTTCCATCTGGATATCTTCCCTGCGAAATATCTGCCTCTTGAGCTCCAAAAATTAAGCCATCAATAAAAGTAGTGTCAGCAGCAATTAAAATTAAGTCCTCTCCGTCGCTGCTAAGTTTAAAGTTTAAATTCAAAACACTTGATTCCTCTCCTTTGTTTGCATAAAACAATATATACCCTCCAGCAGAAACCGTTACTGAATCAGGATATGCCGAAGATATCTGATGCATATCACCGCCCATTGGCTCATCAGTTAAAAAATAGCCACCAAGCATAACAGCTTCTGGACCCGCATTATAAATTTCTATCCAGTCTGGATAATCTCCTTCAGGCCCCGGAAGAGCGGTATCATTTTTAGCCATAAACTCATTTAGGTAAAGCTGACCTTTTATGGTATTGGTTAACAACAAAAACATAAGAAATGTCATTATAAAAACTAATAAGTAGGGGTTTTTCATATCAAATTAAGTTATCGTTTTACAAGAATAGAATTTACATCAATAGATGGTGATTTTTTCCAGCACAAATTAAATTAAGCTATTAAATATATGACATTTAAATCTTTAAAAGGGTTGGTCAAAAATAATATTATAAATTTTAACCGACTCATAAATTACTGCGTAAATTTGCATCAGCTTAAGCCGTTATTTTGCACCTTGTCCTAAGGATTTCTGCTTTATCTTTTCACTGTAAAGAGGTTAACTATCTGTTAATTAATGTGTTTAGGGAATATATTTGGAAAGTTTTAATAAATTTATAAATTTGTGAAGCACATATGCGAGGTGCATATACATGGGCACAGCAGTAACAGGTTTGGGTATTCCAACCCCACCTTATTCTGATTACATTCTTGTTATGGAATTTACTCTAAATCAAAGATGAAAGATGCATTAAATCCAGATCAGTATGTAGAGTAATAAGTAATAAAAAGCTTTTTTGCTGATGTTGAATTTATTTTAAACATTTTTACTTAATTATAAATGGCACAGGAAATAGAAAGAAAATTTTTAGTCAAGGGTGAATATAAGCCTAGTGTTGTAAAACATTTTAGAATCATTCAAGCCTATTTATCATCAGCATCGGAACGTACAGTAAGGGTAAGGATAAAGGGTAATAATGGTTTTTTAACAGTAAAGGGTATCGCGAGTAAGTCCGGCACTAGCCGTTTTGAGTGGGAAAAAGAAATCTCCGTCGAAGAAGCAACTGCACTGATTGAAATCTGTGAGCCAGGGTTAATAGATAAAACACGTTTTATAGTTCCAGAACCATCGGGTTTAGCCTTTGAGATAGATGAATTTTATGGAGATAATGAAGGGTTAGTTATTGCAGAAATTGAACTGCCTTCTGAAGATTATGTGTTCAAGGCACCAGATTGGTTGGGAAAAGAGGTAACTGGGGATGCTAGATATTATAACTCAATACTGGTGAAAAACCCTTATAAAAATTGGTGATCTATTTATCCTTATCCTTAAAAAGGTTGTCAAAAAATTTTCTAAATCTACTTTTGTTTTTATCGCCGTCGTCCTTTTTACCTCTGTCTATTGGGGTGTTTTCTTCTTTTAAATTGTTAGTAAAGCGATTAATAACCCCCGACAAGCCCTTTTCAAAAAATGGATCACAACTAATTATTTCCTCCTTGGTATAGATATGATCAAATCCCTTAAAATATGTTCTTGACATGGCTGCATTACTCTGTATATCTGCAAAAATATTACCAGCAATCGGCAGCGCCAAAACTGATCCGCTCCCCAAACCTCCCCTAAAATGAACCTCTGGTGTCATTGCTCCAACCCATATGCCCAGAACAATTTCTGGAGTATATGATACAAACCATGCGTTGCTATAATTTTGAGCCGTGCCGGTTTTACCAGCAAGCTCAGCATCAATGCCAAACCTTGTTCTTATGGTTTTTCCTGTTCCTTCATTAACAGCATGCTTTAAAATGTGTGTTATTTGATCACTAAGGTTTTCGTTAATAATTTTTTTACTAGTGTAGTTCTTGTTTTCGTATATGATATCGCCCTTGGAATCTGTTATTTTTTCAACCATTATTAAATCACTGCTTAAATTACCGTTGTTTGCAAATACACCATACGCTTTTACTATCTCGTATAATGAAACGTCAATTGAACCCAGAGCAATTGATGGTGTTTCTATGAGGGGTGTATTAATATCAAACCGCTCCAGCATATCGCTTATTTCGTCATAACCAGTTTTAAAATACAGGTCCATTGTTGGGAGATTCAATGAGTTTGCCAAAGAATACCACAGGGATATGAGCGTATCGTTGCTACTACTATTATCATAATTTTGAGGGGTCCACCCTCCGTATTCTTTATATTCCACAAGTTCATTCCCTAAATAATCACAAGGTGTCATATTATCATTTAAAGCCGCCGCATAAATCAATGGTTTTATTGTAGAGGCTATTTGTCTTTTTGTAAGAATCAGATCAAAAGGTAAATATCTGTAGTTGTTCCCTCCCACCCATGCTAACACCTTGCCCGATTCGGGTTCAGTAGCTAACACTGCAGCATTTAGCATGCTGTAATAATGCCAAAGACTATCCGTGATGGTCATGTTACTAGATTTATTATCCCAAGTAAAAACATCTCTACTTATTTTCTCGTTAGATAAATGATTTTTAGATGTCATTTCCTTGTAATAGACTTTTTTTAACGAGCTGTTTTTTAATTCATTATCAAGTTTTATTTGCATTTTAGAAAGCTGTTTTTTAGCTGCTTTCTGAGCATCTTTTTGCAAGTTTATATCCAGGGTTGTATAAATTTTTAAACCATCCTTTTCAATATCATAATCTGAGTAACCCTCCGGGGCAAGCTCTTCCAGTATTTTCTTTACACGATTTTTAAGCTGATAAACAAAATATCCCGCAGGTGGCTCCTTTTGATAATTAGAGTAGCTGATATTCAAGGGTATATTTTTTAATCGAGTAAGCTCATTTTCCGAAAGGTATCCCTCATTATGCATTAAAACAAGCACGTGATTTCTTCTTTTTAGTGCATTTTTAGGATATAATCGAGGGTTGTAATATGTATTTGCCTTTAGTATACCAACCAATACAGCAGCCTCTTGGGTGTTCAATTGCTTACAGTGTTTGCCGTAAAACCTCATGGATGCGGCCTCTACACCATATACATTTTCACCAAAAGGGACAGAATTTAGATATAATAAAAGAATCTGTTGCTTTGTAAGCACATCTTCCATTCTCGTGGCAATAATAGCTTCTTTGATTTTGTTTACAGGCATGGATAGGTAACTATGGTGATTTCTACCATATAAGTTTTTTATCAACTGCTGGGTTAAAGTGCTACCGCCCCCAGAATTCTTATCACCAAGTAGAATTGTTTTAAAAAAAACCCTCAAATAGCTCCGGCTGTCATAGCCTTCGTGTAGGTAAAATCTTTTGTCTTCTGTAGCTACAAGAGCATTGATAAGCTGTTCTGGAATATCATCCCAACTAACATTAGTTCGGTTTTCCGCAAAATATTTTCCAATTATGGATCCATTGGATGCCATTACCAATGATGCTTCCTCATTATCAATTGTAGATAACTCTTCTGTGGTTGGTAAGGCACCAAAAACACCAATATAAACAGCCCCAAATAAAATACTAAATGCAATTGCTCCGGTTAATAATATTATTAAGGATGCTTTGAACAGAAATTTTAATACCCTTTTCATGGTGCGGTTTTAAATAAAACGAAATCCTAATATCTATTAGTATAATTAATAAAAGCTAAAAGAAACACACGTTCTAGACTCCATTCATATACAACATAAAAATAACTGATTACTGCAATCTGATGAATATAAATAATGTTCTATTTTTGCCTTTTCTTGCTATGGCATACTTTTTAAAGATAATAAACGTACTTTTTTTATCCACCATAAAGTACTTTTATACGCCCATTTATGCACATATTATAGGTCTTGATTTTTGGACCACCCTTATTACCATGATAAGTGGTGGAATCATGGGGTTTCTCATTTACTATCATTTTAGTAAAATCATAATCATTTCCACCAAGCATATAAATCCCAAATTAAAAAAGGTTTTACCAAAAGGGTTTATAGAATATTATCAAAAGTATAATGCCAGAAGAAAAATTAAACGTCAAAATAAGAAACTGTTTACTCGCAGAGCCAGAATGATGGTTAAGTTCGGGAATAATTATGGTATGATAACACTAATTGTACTAACTCCAGTCCTTGTATCACTAATTTTAGGCGCCTTTTTACTCAGGAGATATTATAGCCACCGGCCCGAAGCAGTTCCTTTGATGATATTGGCTATTATAATCGAAGGGTGTTTACTTGTTATTGGTTATTGGCATATAACAGGTGCTACATTCTAAGTATACAAAAGGCAAGCCTGTTGGGCTTGCCTTTAATATAATTAATCCTAATTTTTTGCTCATTAGAATTTGGGGACTCTGCCTGGAGTATGTGGAGCTTTCATTTTATCAAGCTCCTGTTCTGCAAGCCCCAGTTTATTGTGAATGGACTTCAACTCCTCCAAAATAGCAGGAAGTTCTTCCATTAGTATATTATAGTTAATATTCTGGCTTTCTGTGGGTGCTGATGTAGAACCCCAGGAGACCCATACAATTGCCCCCAATCGATTGCTTAACGGCATTGTTTCTGGGGGAACCTCTTCCCAGCTTGCTTTGGAAGGAGTTCCTACAAATAAGAAAGCAATACTATCTAATTCTGATGATATTTCATACATCTCACCTTGCATCTCTGCAGGAGGTTCGACCATATTTTGAAGTGCCTGCTGGATATATGCTGTTTTTGTTGATAGCTCTTCGCGATATTTCATCGTTGCAGTCATAACCCTTCGTAATTCAGATACTCGCTTGTAGAACTCTTGAGATGCAATTGGATCTGGGTCTGGAAGGGAAGTGTTTTCTAACACTACAGTATTGAACTCAACGGGCCCTGCTAATTCTTCTACCTGACCATTATGATACATTTCCATGCTCACAGTGTATTTGCCAGGCAATGCTCTCAAGCTTTTTGACCCCGTATTCATGGGGTCAAACTTATTATTCTTTAGCCTTACGGGACTAACGGAGTTATACCTCATATCCCATGTAAACCTGCTTATTCCTTTGGAAGCTTTTTTGTGGATTTTCTTAATTATATCTCCATTATTGTCTCTAATGGTAAAAATCAAATATGGACCCTTTTCATTATTTTCAGCATCCATTATTTTCTTGGATGGCTGGGGTATAGGCTCGCCATCTTTAAAAAGCTTTTTTTCTTTTTTTAATCTTTGTGATTTTAATGACTTTGGTACGTCCTTTAAGTAATATGTAAACACAGCTCCAAAATCAGGATTTTGAGCTTGGTAATATCCAGAACCTGTTCCATATCTGCCATTACCACTTTTAATGAACATTTTTGCATTCTTTATGGGAAATATTATTGCGTTTGAATTTTCAATAACCTCTTCCGTAACATCTCTCAAGGAAGAATAATCATCAAGTATATAAAAACCCCTGCCAAATGTGGCAATTACCAAGTCCTTCTCCCTTTCTTGAATGGCAATATCTCTTACTGCAATATCTGGCAACCCTGATCCTAGTTTTATCCACTGAACACCACCATTAACTGTAAAATAAAATCCCATTTCTGTGCCAACAAACAAGAGGTTTTGTTCAACTGGATCTTGCGCTATAGTGTGAACAGCTTCATTCTTGGGTAAATCTGAAGCTATTGAAACCCATGTTTTACCCTGATCATCACTCCTTAAAACATAGGGGGTAAAATCATCACTTTTTATATTGTTAAAGGTCGCATACACAACATTTTCATCATACTGTGAAGGAAGTATGTCGCTAACATAAGTATACTCTGGCACTTCTGGGAACTCTGAGACTTTCACCCATGTTTCTCCATCGTCATTTGTAATCTGAATCAACCCATCATCAGTACCAACATAAATAAGCCCTTTTTTAACCGGAGACTCTGCTAATGCCACTGCTGTTCCCCATTGTGAAGTAGAAACATCTTTTGCAACAGCACTTGATGGCCAATATTTACCCATAACAGGAAATTGATTTCTATCTTCTTTTCTTGTAATATCATCACTAATAACAGTCCAGCTATTGCCTCTATCTGTACTTTTAAAAACCTTATTTGAAGCAATATACAGTGTGGTACCAGAATATGAACTCAAAATAAAAGGCGTATCCCAATTCCACCTATATGTATCTTCACCTTTACCTGGAGTTGGTTTAATTTTAATTCTCTCGCCCGACTTCTTGTCAAACCTATATATGTTTCCATATTGATATGCAGAGTAAACAATGTTTGGGTTGTCTGGTTCTATTGCCTGCCAAAAGCCATCTCCACCTAGGGTTACAACCCATTCGTCTGAAGCAACACCACCAGATTTAGTGTTTTGAGATGGACCACCCATTGAGGCGTTGTCTTGAGTTCCACCATAAACCCAATAAAAAGGCTCCGTATTATCAACATTAACACGATAATATTGAGTTACAGGTAGTGTGGTTTTATGAATATATGTTTTACCATCATCCCAGGACTCATAAATACCACCATCTCCCCCTATCATAAAATGATCTGTGTTTAATGGATCAACCCATAAAGCATGGTCATCAACATGCCTGCTTTTTAAACCAATGTTTTTCCATGTTTTTCCTCCATCAGTACTTACCTTACTGCGTGTGTCCATTGAATATAGTTTTTGTGAATCCACGGGATCAACAATGAGCTCACTATAATATTGACCACTACTGTTGTAGCTATTTTGTTTTTTAAACGATGCACCCCTATCTGTAGAGCGGAAAATACCCCCCTTTTCATTTGATGCTTCAAACATTACATAAACTATATTTGGATCATTTGCTGAAACCACGATTTCCATTCCTCCCTTGTCAACCTTTGGAATTCCCTTTTCAAGCTTATTCCATGTTTTGCCTGCATCTGTTGATTTATAAAATGCTGATTCGGGACCACCACCAATTTTACCAAACTGACGTCTTCTTCTTTGCTCTGCTCCAGCATATATAACATCAGGGTTAGAAGGGTCAAAGCTAAGATTAGCTACTCCTGTATTTTCACTTATAAATAGCACATTATCCCAGGTTTTTCCACCATCAGTAGTTTTAAAAACACCCCTCTCTTCGTTTGGGCCCCATGCAGAACCCTCAGCAGCAATGTAAACAACATTTGAATTTCTTGGATCAATTAATATTTCACCAATATGTCGAGATTCCTTTAATCCCATGTTTTTCCATGACTTTCCTCCATCTATGGTTTTGTATACTCCATTTCCATATCCCAAAGCCCTTTGGTGATTGTTTTCGCCTGTTCCAGCCCATACAACATTATTATTGTTTGGGTCCATGGCTAATGAACCTATGGAATAAACACCATAATTATCAAATACAGGACTAAAAGTTATACCGTTATTTGTTGTTTTCCATATGTGTCCTGATGCGACAGCAACATAATATATACTGTGATTTTCAGGGTTTACAGCAAAATCCGCAATCCTTCCAGAAACAAATGCGGGCCCTATGCTTCGCCAAGTTAAACCATTAAATAAAGATGGATTTAAAATTTGTTTTTTATCATCTTCTTTTTCCTTTTTTGCCTCAGCAGATAAAAACCCTAATGTTAATATGAGAAGTAAAATGGTTAATTTTTTCATGTTTATGTCTATTTAAATTATCGTTAAAAAATGATTGTCATTTAATTTTATTGTGGCCTATAATTATTACTATCTCTCCTTTCGGAGGGTTATCAGTATAGAAATTTAATACCTCCATTACAGACCCCCTTATTGTTTCCTCATAAATCTTAGTGATTTCACGGGAAACCGATACACTTGTATCGTTGCCAAAGAATTCTGAAATCTGATTTAGTGTTTTTATCAATCGATGAGGAGATTCATAGAGAATAATTGTGGTTGGTAATTGGGCGAGGTATTTTAATCTAGTTTGCCTTCCTTTTTTTTGTGGTAAAAACCCTTCAAAGAAAAACCTATCTGCAGGCAGGCCTGAGTTTACTAATGCCGGAACAAATGCAGTTGGGCCCGGAAGGCATTCAACTTCAATATTACGAGATATACACTCCCTTATTATCAGGAAACCAGGATCTGAAATAGCAGGAGTACCAGCATCTGTTATCAGTGCCATATGTTCACCGTTTTCAATTCTTTCGGCAATGGATTCTAAAACCTTGTGTTCATTATGCTGATGATAGGGTGTCATTTTAGTTTCAATATCGAAATGTTTTAATAGTTTGCCGCTTTTACGGGTATCCTCAGCTAATATTGAATCTACATCCTTTAGAATTTTTATTGCTCTAAGGGTCATGTCCTCAAGATTACCAATTGGTGTTGGAACTATGGTTAGCTTCGACATTTTACGGAACTATTGGTTAAGTTTTCTTTCACAAAGCTCCTTAAGTTTGTGGTATGCTTCGTTATCATCACCCCACTGTGATTGAACTTTAAGTTCTAGTATATACGTTTCAACACCCTTAGAGGTAGTAAATTCATTTATCTCATCCAGAATCTTATTATACCTAGTCATGTCGCCATTGAAAAGCTCATTAATAAAAAGAAATTTTTCATTAATCCCTATGGCCTCTCTAATGTTTTCAACCTGAGTTTTCTGCATTTTTTCTCCCACACTCTGGTCTTCATCTGAAGTAAACTGTTTGGCAATGGCATTATCACTTGTTGTAGAAAAAAGATCATATGCTGTCTGGGCAGCTGGTTCTTCATTTTTTAATTCGTCTTGGATAGGAGTATCATCGGCTGATGACTTGTCAACACTTGGTTCTTCTACTTTTTCTTCAATAATTTGATCTGATTCTTCAACAGCCGAATGTGATAATTCTTCTCCCTCATTTTCCACAGTATCACTCGCAACAATGCCCTCTTGTTTATCGTTTATCAAATCTACACTACCGATATCATTGGGTTCATTTTCAGCGGGTAAGTTGTTGGTTGTATTGTGATCCGTTTCCTTTATGATTTCATGTTCATCTCTACTTTTTGAAATATCACTCAATTCAACTAACATTTCGTACAATTGAAGTATATTCTTACGAAGCACATCCATGTCCATGGAGTGTATTTCATAGCCTTCTTTTTTTAATCTGTTTATGTGTGCTTTTAAGGTATCAACCTGAGTACTTAATCTGAGTAATGTTTTTTCTTTATCCATTGATTAAAAAGTTCTTATTTTTGTAATCCCAAATTCAATTGCTGTTTAGCAAATTTTTCCTTTTCAGGTTTTGTTTTGGTAAATTATTCAAAAGTAAACAAAGAATATCATATAGTATCTGATGTTTCTCGAAAAAGACCATATTAAATCAGTAAAATACGGATGGATTGAGGTTGTTTGTGGTTCAATGTTTTCTGGGAAAACAGAAGAGCTAATAAGAAGACTTAACCGAGCCCGCATTGCAAAGCAAAAGGTAGAAATTTTTAAACCCGCCATAGATACAAGATATGATGATGATGATGTTGTTTCACATGATTCCAACACCGTTTCGTCAACAGCCGTAGAAAATGCTTCCCAGATTCTTTTTTATGCCGATGAGTTTGATGTGGTAGCAATTGATGAGGCACAATTTTTTGGAAATGACCTGGTTGATGTCTGTAATAAATTAGCTGCCAAAGGAAAAAGGGTTATTGTTGCCGGATTGGATATGGATTACTTAGGAAAACCCTTTGGCCCCATTCCTGCGCTTATGGCATCGGCCGAATATGTTACCAAAGTTCATGCAATATGTATGAAGTGCGGAAGTCTTGCCAGTTATTCCCATCGAACAATTAAGGATGATAAATTAGTTGTGTTGGGAGAAACCGATTCATACGAACCGCTGTGTAGAGCATGCTTCAAAACAGCCGTAAGTAGTGACTAGATATATTTTTTGTAATAGATCAGAAACAAAAGATTAATTACTTCATTTTTCTTAATTTTGCCTTTTATTTTTAAATTCCAATGGATGAAAAATTTGCTACTTATTTTAGGATTATTTTTAAGCTTTCAGCTTATTTCCCAGACTAATAAACCAGAAGCTCTTGCTGTTATTAAAACATCATATGGTGATATTACAGTAAAACTATATAATGACACCCCCTTACACAGGGATAATTTTATTAAGCTCGTTAATGAGGGCTGGTATGATGGATCCCCATTTCACAGGGTTATTAATGGCTTTATGATTCAGGCGGGACACTCAGGAAAAAACGGTGATGGTCGTGTGGATCCCGGATATCGAATTGATGCTGAAATACTCCCAAATCATTACCATAAAAAGGGTGTTCTTGCGGCAGCAAGAATGGGTGATGCTGTTAATCCTGAAAAACAATCTTCAGGATCACAATTTTACATTGTTCAGGGACAACTTGTTCCG
Source organism: Lentimicrobiaceae bacterium (assembly GCA_018661505.1). Taxonomy (GTDB): domain Bacteria; phylum Bacteroidota; class Bacteroidia; order Bacteroidales; family F082. The sequence goes on along the minus strand of JABJIE010000081.1, from coordinate 16,056 downwards.
CTAACATACCTTGAAAGAGCATCTTCTTCAACCGGATTTGAATATACGGAAGAGATGAAAAGAACATATACTACCCTAGGAGGCACACCCCACCTAGATGGTGGCTATACTATTTTTGGAGAAGTAGTAATGGGATTGGATGTTGTGGACAAAATCGCAGCTGTTAAAACTGGGCGTGGAGATGTGCCTTTGGAGGAGATTACCATGACAGTTGAATTAGTTGACTAACTTTTCCGTTAAAAAATAATATATAATGAAAGATAAAATAGCCGGTATACTCGAAGAAGTTAAAGGGTTTAGTGCAGAAAATCTGGATCAGCTCGAGGCATTTAGGATAAAGTACCTAAGCAAGAAGGGTATTGTAACCGGGCTATTTACTGAGTTTAAAAACGTTGCTCCAGAGCAAAGAAAAGAAATGGGACAATTAATGAATAGGTTAAAGAATACTGTTCAGGATAAAATAGTGTCCCTAAAGGAAGGGCTGGATAAAAGCCAGGATAAAATTAATAAGCACGATCTTACACTTCCGGCTGAAGCACCATTGGGAAGCAGACACCCCCTTGCCATTGTGAGAAATGACATAATTGATATTTTTTCAAGAATTGGATTTAATGTTAGCGAAGGTCCAGAAATTGAAGATGATTTTCATAATTTTTCTGCGTTAAATTTCCCTGCTAATCACCCTGCAAGAGACATGCAGGACACTTTTTTCATCAACAAAAACCCTGATATTGCCCTCAGAACACACACATCATCTGTTCAGGTGCGCGTGATGGAAAATTCACAACCGCCAATTAGAACCATCTCTCCTGGTAGAGTTTTTAGAAATGAGGCTATATCTGCACGTGCTCATTGCATATTTCATCAGGTAGAAGGGTTATATGTTGATACCAATGTGAGTTTCGCTGACCTTAAACAAACCCTTTTCTATTTTGCAAAAGAACTCTTCGGAGAAGATACCAAAACAAGGTTTAGACCATCATACTTTCCTTTTACTGAGCCTTCTGCCGAAATGGATATATCATGTAATATATGTGGTGGTAAAGGATGTAATATCTGTAAGTATTCTGGATGGGTAGAGATATTGGGTTGCGGTATGGTGGATCCAAATGTTTTGGATTTATGTGGAATTGATAGTGAAAAATATACCGGGTTTGCTTTTGGAATGGGTGTTGAAAGAATAGCAATGCTCAAATATCAGATTAATGACTTGCGATTGTTTTTCGAAAATGATGTGAGGTTTATAAATCAATTTAAATCAACAATTTAATCATCCCACCTGATCATCTATTATTTCAACGTCATCATAGTCTATTTTTAACCACCGGCTCATTTTACCTTTTGCCTCTTCTTTAACCTCGGGAGTGATATAATCATTGGCGCTTGTTATAACGTAGGTTAAAAACGCTATGTCGTCAGTGAAACCTATAACTGGCAAGAAGTCACTAATCAGGTCTGTGGGTAATATAAGGTATCCTACAGAGGCTGTTAATAGAATCCTTAATTTTAATGGAACCCTATAATCACCTATTAGTGTTAATACAATCAGTGCATATAACATAACCGTGTTACCTAATTTTTTTCCGTATGATCTCAGAAATGATTTAAGCTCTGATTCGTCGTAATGTTTTATGTATTGATGTATGTTATCAAATAATCTCATCTACCTATATAAACGCTTAAAAATATGTTTTGTTACCAATGAATTCCTGATTTAAAAATAACCTTATTTAGGTTTTACATATTTTAATTCATGAAGTTCTATTGTTTCCATTAATAAGTCCATGTCTTTAATTTTAGTCATCTCGGCCTGAAATACAGCTGAAACATTTACTATTTTACGAATGGCAGCCGAGGTTTTGCCTGCATAATTATCGTCAATGGCATCTTTTATTAATAAAAAAAAGTCTACTGTTTTTTGAGACGGCAATAATATGTTTCCTTCGGATTTGTTTCCTATCAAGTAAAAATTTGTGTGTGTTTTGTGGTCTTTATAAAAATACCAAGAAAAGCCCTTCTCGGGATCACCCGCAAGATCAAAAATTATATCCTCATAATTAATCAAGTCAAAGCCAAGCTCATTATTAATATGAAAACATAACGAATAATCTTTGAGGTGGCTTACAATTGAATAAAGGTGAAACCCATCAAAATAATCTGTTATTCTTGATAGCTTTTTCGACATGTTAACATTTTAAAAACAAAGGTATGTAATTTGATTTTACCCGGGAATAAGTATTTATGATAATTGATATTACCATGATTTGGATGTAAAGATTCGTTTCTTTTCAATATTTTTGATTATGATTAGATCATTTATGAAAAAATGCATTTTACCCACCGTTCTATTATTACTTTCTTTGGTTTCTTTCGGACAAATTCCAAAAAATTACAACTGTTACCGGGCCACAACAAAAGTCATAATTGATGGCAATGTCTATGAGGATGTATGGAAAGAAACCCCATGGTCTGACTTTTTTGTTGATATAACTGGCGATACACTTTTACTCCCCTATTACCAAACTAGGATGAAAATGTTATGGGATGAAAGCTATCTATATGTGGCGGCAGAGATGGAAGATTCTAATATATGGAGTTATCTTGAAAATCATGATGATATAATATATCGTGATAATGATTTTGAAGTATTCCTGGATCCTGATGGCGATGGATTAAACTATTATGAAATAGAAATTAATGCGCTTGGAACAGTGTTAGATCTGTTTATGAAAAAGCCATATAATCGTGGAGGAAGTGCAGATCTTAAATGGAATGCCAGTGGCATAAAAAAAGCGATAAAAATTTATGGCCACATAAATGATGATAGTATTGAGGATATAAAGTGGACCGTTGAATTAGCCATCCCATGGAACATTTACACCAAAGAAAAGAACAGCGTCTCCCCGCCAAAAAATGGAGATGTCTGGCGAGTAAATTTTTCAAGAGTTCAGTGGGAAACTGAGTTTTCAAACGGTAAATACCTGAAAGCCAAAGATTCGCTAACGGGAAAAGTTGAGAAAGAAAACAACTGGGTTTGGTCTTCCCAGGGTGTTATTAATATGCATATGCCTGAAAAGTGGGGAACTCTAACGTTTATTAATGACTTTGATAGAACATATAATCTGCAATGGACTAAAGATGATTACCCAAAATTTTGGATCTGGATGGGTGGAGGTTCATTTAAAACTATACATGACTGGGAAACGGTTTTTAGATTATTGGATGATGCAGGAATAAGGGGTCTTCTTTTTGGAGGTAATGTGGATATCCTGGCAAAGATGATTCCATTAGCTAAGCAGTATGACATAAAAGTTCATGCTTGGTTTTGGACCATGAATCGTGGAGATGCAGATACATCATTGCTGAGTTATAATCAACTTGGGCAATCGCTCGCAAAAGAAAAAGCATATGTTAACTATTACAAGTTCATGTGCCCATCTCTTCCCGATACAAAAAAATTTATTTTATCTAAAATGGATGAGCTTATTTCCGTGGATGGACTGGAAGGGATTCATATGGATTATATAAGGTATGTGGATGTAATTCTTCCCATAGGTTTGCAGCCTAAATACAATCTCGTGCAAGATTATATTATGCCCAAATATGACTACGGTTATCACCCATACATGAGAAATTTATTTGAAGAGAAATATGGTGTTGACCCCTTGGAATTAAAAGATCCAGGGAATAATGATACCTGGATCCAGTTTAGGCTTGATGAATTAAATAGTACCGTTGCACACATTAAAAATCATGTAACCGTTAATGACCTCATAATAACAGCGGCGGTGTTTCCAACACCAAAGATGTCATCAGAAATGGTAAGGCAAAACTGGCAAAACTGGAATTTAGATTGTTATTTCCCCATGGTATATCATAATTTTTATAATGAAAATATTAACTGGATAGAGAAAGTAATTAGAGAAGACCGTGTGGCTATTGGAGAATATACAAATATCTTTTGTGGTCTTTATTTACCATCTCTACAGAAAGGAAATGACTTGGGAAAGGCTATAAACGCAGCGATGAGAGGTGGTGCTGATGGGATTTCATTATTTAGCTTTGGAGGACTAAATAAAAATACCATTACACAAATCAAAAAATTTACAACACCTAATTAATTACTTTTTTCTTGAAACTCCGCATCTTTAACTGTTCTAGCAATATATGCTTTGAGTAAGCCTTTTGTATTACTTAAATGAAAAAGGTGATTTTTTTATTGCCGGTTTTATGGTGACACGAATTCCATTAAAGTAGCGCAAAATATTGCTCCATAAGTTCCTAATGCATACCCCAATACAGCAAGAAGAACGCCAACTGGCGCTAAACTAGGATGAAAAGCTGATGCCACTACTGGTGCTGAAGCAGCACCACCAACATTAGCCTTACTACCTACCGCTAAAAAGAAAAAAGGAGCCTTAATCAATTTGGCCACCAAAAACAATAAGCCAACATGAAATGCCATCCAGATTAATCCTATGATGATAAAATCCCAATATTGAACCAATTGCGAAAGATCTATTTTCATTCCTATTATTGCTACCAATATGTAAATAAAAACGCTCCCCATTTTTGAAGCGCCCGCTCCCTCTAAACGCCTCATTTTGGTAAATGAAAGTGTTAATCCAAATGTGGTTGCAATTACGACTATCCAGAAAAATTGACTGGCCAAAATCGAGTCAGCCATGCCTGTGTTTTCTGCCCAATCACCAAAAAAATTAGCCAACAGGTGAGCCAAGCCTACACCTCCAAAAGCAATGGCAAATATTTTCATTAAATCGGTAAGGGTAGAGTTGCGTTGTACGCTAGCTGTGTAGTTCGCCATATTGGTTTTCAGCGATTCTATAGAAGAGGCATCAGCCCTGAGCCATCGATCTATTTTATCAGATTTTCCTGCGCCAAATAAAATAAAGGCCATCCAAATATTGGCAACAACAACATCTACCGCAAGCATGGCTCCGTATTTATCAACATTAAATTGATACAATTCAAGCATGGCTGTTTGGTTAGCGCCACCACCTATCCAGCTACCTGCCAATGTCGCCAATCCTCTCCACACGGCATCAGGTCCAGCTCCTCCCAATGTGTCGGGAGAAATTACCGACGTAATTAAAATAGCAATAGGGCCACCTAAAACGATGCCTATCGTAGCAGTAAAAAACATAATTAATGCTTTTGGTCCTAATCGAATTATGCCTTTTAAATCTGTGCTCAAAGTCATTAATATAAGGGAGGCGGGTAAAAAATAATTTTTAGCGATGGGCCAAAGGCCTGAAAATTTGGGTGATATAATATTAAAAGTACTTAGTAAGGCAGGGAGTAAATAGCACATCAGCAGTGCTGGAATAATTTTATAAAACCATGCTAGACTTTTTAATTGTGAGGTATAAAAAACTATACCTAAGCAACTCATCAATAGCCCAAAGACTATTGCATCATCTATTATAAGTGGTTCTTTAATAATTGCTGTAACTGCTATAAGCCCTAATTTCATCGTTGTTGTTTTATGTGTGAAAGTATATATTCTCCGCTGATAAACGCTTGGAGTACTTTTTCTTTTAACAAGTTTTCTTCATTAGTTTCAATAATGCCGTTATTTAAAATAATTGGCAAAGATAAAATTTGTTGCCGTTTAGGGCTATAATATTTATACCGCTGCAATTTTATTAACTTTACGCGACTAATAATTAATTTATGTGTTATGAAAACACTAACTTCTATTTTGATGATGAACCTGCTATTTACTATGTTAACTTTTGGACAAGCTTTTGATTGGGCAAAGGCATCGGGAGGTAATGGGTCCGATAGGGCATATGCAATTACTGCTGATAACGATGGCAATAGCTATGTGACTGGCTGGTTTGAAGAAACTGCCAACTTTGGAGATGTCGTATTAATCAGTGAGGGTGGTAAAGATGTTTTTTTGGCAAAATATAATAGCAATGGCGAAGTAGTTTGGGCAACAAGCGCAGGGGGTGTAGGAAGCAATAGTGCAGCAGGTATTTGTATGGATTGGGATGAGTTTCCTATAATAACCGGATGGTTTAGTGAGACAATACATTTTGGCGATATTGTTCTGGAAAGCTCTGGTAGTTATGATATGTTTGTTGCGAGATATAATAATAATGGCGAAGTAATATGGGCAAAAAGTGCTGGTGGTGAAGGTGATGATTATGGAAATAGAATAACTACAAACTTTGAATATGATGTGCTTGTTTCTGGTAGTTTTAGATACACCGCTCAGTTTGGAGGAGGAGCCTCAATAACAAGCGAGGGTAATCGAGATATTTTTGTGGCAAACTACTCCAATCTCGGAAACTTTCATTGGGCAATAAATGCAGGAGGAAAAGGAGAAGATCGTGCTTATGACATCGTGAGTGCGCCAAATGGTGATATATATTTTACTGGTATGTACAATGGCAAAGCTTTTTTTGGAGACCATGATATTTTTTCAAATTCCATTGTTAGTTCCTACATAGCAAAAATGGATGCAGGTGGCAATTTTATATGGGTAAAAAATGGAACGGGAGGCGCCAACGACTATTCAAGAGGGTTTGGATTAAGCATGGATAATGAGGGTTATGTATGTGGTAACGGTTTCTTTTCAGGAAGTTTTTCATTTGGAGAAAATACGGTTACTGCAACGGGAGGACCATATGACTTTGACGCATACATAGTAAGGTATGATTCAGAGGGTGAATTTAAATGGCTAAATAAAGCCGGGGGCTATGGAAATGATCAAGGGTTTGATTTATTTACAGACAACGATGGAAACTCATACGCAACAGGTTTCTTTAGCTCGGTTGCTGTATTTGGAGATCATGTCATAGAAAGTCAAGGAGAATCAGATATTTTTATTGCAAAATATAATTGGGCAGGTGAAGTTGAGTGGGCAAAACGAGCGGGTGGTATTTATCAAGATTATGGATATGGTATTACCGCCGGTAATCCTGAAGTTGGCGCTCTTTATTTATGTGGAGACTTCGAAGATGTTGCCAGCTTTGATGATATTGAATTAACAGGATGGGGATGGGGATTATTTGATATGTTCACAGCAAAACTGTTGTATGAAAATGATTTTATTGGCGAGTCTGGTCATAGCTTCTTTAAAATTACTCCCAATCCATCCTCTGGAGTGTTTGATTTGGAATTTTCCCATTTGACCAAAGATGTGTGGCTTCACATACTAGACTCCAAAGGAAAATTAATAACCAAGAAGATGTTACTGGCGAATCAGAATAAAATAATTATTGAAACTGCGATGGCAGCCGGTATTTACACATTATTCATACCTGAACTAGGGGTATCAGAGAAAATTGTAATACTCAGATAAACTATTGTGTTATGCAATTACTACATCCCATGGAATCATTGAAAGCATAACAGCAAGGCCTGCCACAAGGTATAGGAATATGGTTAAGTTTTTCTTTACCTCTGTACTTTTTTTCCTGCCTCTATATAAACCTATGGATACGATTGCAACGGCTATCAACATCATCAAAGGGTGTTCCAGACCATAAAATCTTAAGGCCTCATTTTTCATCATTCCCTTACCATAATTTACCATGGGGCTTATGAAAAGTAAAACGATACCGATCAATAATTGCAAGTACATTAGGTGCTTGGTATATTTATAAAACTTATACCACCCTGGTGAAGCTGATTCTTCCTTTTTAACATATTTCAATAAAGTAACAATAATCCCTAGGGATATCATTACTAATACCAGCCACATAATGCCTGAATGTGCGTGTTTTAATATTTCATACATAATTTTTCGTGTTTTTTATAATTGTTATTAAATCGCTCTTTATAATTTCGTTAATCCACAAAAGTCAATTTGGTTAAATTTGTGATTGCTTCATAATTAAAGGATTTCGATTTCTTGCGATTTTTAAGTCTTCGGGGGCAAATATAATATTTAAAAGAAGAAAAATAATATTAATGTTATTATGAAAAAACATGTCTTTGGTTTGTTGGTTTTAATGATTTGTCAGCAAACATCTGCTCAGGATTTATCGGCCATGTCATTTAATATTAGATTCGATAACCCTAACGACAATCTAAATCAATGGAGTGAGAGAAAAGCAGATGTTGTATCAGTTTTAAAAAATTATAAACCAAGTTTTTTTGGAATACAAGAAGGGTTAATTAACCAGCTAGAGTATATTGATGAAAATATGCGGGGTTACCAATATATTGGTGTTGGTAGAGACGATGGAAGGCAGAAGGGTGAGTATACAGCTATATTTTATGATTCAACTAGGTTTTCCCTTGTGCACGAAATCACGTTCTGGTTGTCAAAAACACCAGACAAGATATCAATAGGATGGGATGCTCAAATGCTAAGAATATGCACATATGGACATTTTATCGACAATAATACAGGCAAAAATATATATGTGTTTAACACTCATTATGATCATATTGGTAAAAAATCGCGCAAAAATTCATCTAAACTTTTACTAAATACATTTAAAAATCTTGGAATATCGGACTCATGCCTAATTATAATGGGAGATTTTAATTCGTTGCCTGAGGAAAAGCCAATTAAAATATTAGCTAATAATTTGGACCTTCCAATAAAATCAAAAAATAAACCCATACACGGTCCTAAGGGCACTTTCAACGGTTTTGATCCAACAGTAATCCCAATCAAGCGTATAGATTATGTTTTTTCGAAAAATCTTAGTGTTAAATTATATATGCACATAAATGCCAAAAGAAATAATGGGTTATGCGTTTCTGACCACCTTCCGGTACTAATAGAGTATAACCAATGGGAATATTAATTAATATCAAGATGTTTTTCAGTGTTACTTGTGTTAATTCAAAAGTCCATGTTTTAATCATTTAGTGTGTAAATTTTCTTGTTAATTGTTATTTGTATTCAATATTTCGATATTTTTATAAATCAAATCACAATTGATTTATCCATGATTAAGAACACCCCTTTTTACATCCTTATTGCCAATAAATTATTATTATAAATTATTTATTTATCAATATCTAAAAAATCAGAAAATGAAAAAAACTTTCTCGGATTTCAGGTCTATGCTATCAGGATCATTAGGTAATGCCATGGAGTGGTATGATTTTGCTGTTTATGGCTATTTTGCTAAGGTACTTGCCCCCTTATTTTTCCCAACTGAAGACAAGACTGCTGCTTTAATATCTGTATTTGGTGTTTTCGCCGCAGGCTATGTAATGAGGCCTATTGGAGCCCTTATATTTGGGCGTATTGGTGATAAGCTCGGAAGAAAAAAAGCTCTATTGTTATCAGTTTTAGTAATGATTATAGCCACTAGCTTGCTTGGCTTACTGCCAACACATGCAAGCGTAGGAATTATGGCCCCAATATTATTGACCATATTGAGGCTTATACAAGGTATTTCTGTCGGAGGGGAGTTTACAACCTCCATAACATTTGTATCAGAAATGGCACCATCTAATAGAAGAGGTTTTTATACCTCATGGTCTACCGTAAGTGTAATTGGTGGGATTTTAGTTGGATCAGCAATTGGAGCAATTGTTGAAAATGTTTTTACCCCTGAACAAATTAGCGCGTGGGGGTGGCGCATTCCATTCCTTCTTTCTATTGTTATGGGGCTGGGAATATATAAATTGAGAGAAAAAATAACAGAGTCCCAGGCCTTCATAAAAAATAAGGAATCGGGTCATATTCCAAAACATCCCATGTTAATTGCTTTAAAGTATCACTATAAAAAAATGTTGTTGATTTTTGGTCTATTATGGGTGTTCTCTGTGTCTTTTTATATGCCATTTATTTATTTACCAACTTATGAAAATACTGAGGTTGGTATAGCGTTATCAAAATCTCTTGAGATAAATACAATTGCCTTGATACTTCTTCTCGGACTTATATTAATTACTGGTAACCTTACGGACAAAATAGGCCGCAAAAAAGTTCTTGCCATAGGTATTATTGGCTACTTATTATTTTCATATCCTATGTTTTTACTAATAACATCAGGTAATATCTTTTCGGTGTTTATTGCCGTTGCAGCCATGGCTTTTATTACATCATTTTTACAAGGGTCTATACCAGCATTTTTGAGTGAAAGTTTTGATTCCAACATACGCGTTAGCGCTTTGTCATTTTCATATAACGCTGCTCTTGCTGTATTTGGAGGAACAACACCCCTTGTTGCTACATACCTAATTCAAATAACCAACAACCCAATGGCTCCAGCTTGGTATCTGGTTGTAGCAGCAGCTGTATCTCTTGTATGTTTGTTTTTCTTAAAAGAAACCATGGGCACTAAAGACTCTCCGTAAGGACAATTGGTGCAATAAACTCAAGCATTAATGATGCCGGACGCACTTTATACCTTATAACATAAAATAACGGTTGTTAATAATAGCGGTATAGTCATTGTCTGCTGATTGAGTGGTAGTTATCAAGTATTATTTTTTAACTACTTTTAGCTTTGATTAAACTATAGCTGGTTTGTTTACAAATAATAAGTATTCCAAAAGGTTTTTGAACTGTTTATAAACATCTGATTTATTAATAAAGTCAAAAAATATGAAAGGTAATATTAACAAAAAGCACTTTATTAGTGTATTTGGGTTGGTCATGCTAAATGTAGCGACCGTTATGAGCTTAAGGGGTTTGCCCATGATAGCAAAAGAAGGTCTTTCTATGATCTTTTACATATTATTTTCCTCTGTTCTGTTTTTACTACCAGTTTCTCTTGTGTCAGCTGAACTAGCCACTGGATGGCCAAAATCTGGTGGTGTTTATAGGTGGGTAAAAGAAGCCCTGGGAACAAGAGCCGGATTTGTAGCCATATGGCTACAATGGCTACAAAACGTGATTTGGTATCCAACTGTACTTTCGTTTGCTGCCGGAGCCTTATCATATCTTTTTATTGATGAGACATTGGCAACCAATAAGTATTTTAACTTTATTGTAATCCTTGTGGTGTACTGGGGAGCTACCCTGGCAAGTTTTAAGGGTCTTAAAATTGCAGGTAAAATAGCGGCTTATGGCGTTATTTTTGGCACTCTCCTACCGGGGCTTTTAATTATAATATTAGGAATCCTATGGGTTTCAACGGGGAATAGTGTTGAGTTTTTGAAGGTTGGACAATCAATAAACATATTGCCTGATTTTTCAACCTTTAACAGTCTTGCTTTTCTTGCGGGTATTGTATTATTATTTGCAGGGATGGAGGTTGGCGCTGTACATGTAACAGAACTAAAAAAACCATCAAGGGAGTTTCCTTCAGCAATTTTTACAGCAATGTTTATTATCATAATTGTATTCTCATTGGGCTCTTTGTCAATTGCCTCTGTGATGCCAGCAGAAGAAATAAACCTAAACGAAGGAATAATGCAAGGCCTTGGTTATTTATTGAGTAAGTTTAGTGTTGGTTGGTTATTACCTGTTATGGGTTTATTAATAGCCTTTGGATCAGTAGGCGGAGTGCTTGCATGGATTGTTGGGCCAAGTAAGGGTTTATTAGCAACTGCTAATGATGGCGATCTTCCACCTTTAATGGCTAAAATTAATAAAAATGGTGTTCAGCAAAACATACTTATCATACAAGGATTGATAGTAACTTTGACTTCATTTATATTTTTAATTATGCCATCGGTAAGTAGTGCCTTTTTTATTTTATCAATTCTTACTGTTGCTCCATATCTTATTATGTACTTTCTCCTTTTTATTTCAGCAATTAAGCTTCGTTATTCACATCCCGATGTGCCAAGAGCATTTAAGCTGCCTTGGGGAAATTTTGGCATGTGGCTAGTTTCAGGAATAGGTCTTATGGCAGTTATTTTTGCTTTTTTTATCGGGTTTTTTCCGCCCGAAGAACTGGCCGTTGGAAGCCCGGTATTTTATGTTACATTTTTGATTTGCGGGGTGATTGTATTTGTGATAACTCCGATTATAATAAACATGATGAAAAAACCAGGGTGGAAAAAAGAAACCGAAAAATAATTAATACTATTTGACTTTATGGTGTTTTGTTGTAAAAATACCATCTGAATTATTTTAATATTTAAACCATGAAAAAATATATTTACTATGCCATTACACGAAAAAAATAATTTATTAGATGATGTTTATGCGTCTAGTGAATTAAAAAAAGGGTTATCAAAAACCAAATTCCCACAAGAAGAACAAGAAGCCATTGGTGCCTACCAATTAGTACATGATGAAATAATGCTAGATGGAAATGCACGACAAAACCTTGCAACATTTTGTTCAACCTGGCTTGATGAGGAAATTCATAAATTAATGGATGAATCTATTGATAAAAACATGATAGACAGGGATGAGTATCCTCAAACAGCAGCAATAGAAGAAAGATGTGTTCATATGCTGGCTGATCTATGGAACGCTCCGGATGCAACCACCACCATTGGCTGCTCCACAATAGGTTCCAGTGAAGCAGCAATGCTTTGTGGTATGGCTTTGAAATGGAAATGGCGGGAGAAAATGAAACTCCAAGGTAAATCTTGTGATAAACCAAATATGATTTGTGGTCCTGTACAAATATGTTGGCATAAATTTGCTCGATATTGGGATATTGAGCTTAGAGAGGTGCCCATGGAAAAGGATAGGATTATTTTAAATGCACAAGAGGTTATCAGTAGATGTGATGAAAACACAATTGCAGTTGTGCCAACACTTGGTGTTACCTTCACAGGACAGTATGAGCCAGTTAAAGAAATATCAGATGCCCTGGACAAACTACAAAAAGATACGGGACTTGATATACCAATACATGTTGATGGAGCTAGTGGAGGATTTTTAGCCCCATTTACTGAGCCCGAACTGGAATGGGATTTTAGACTTCCGAGGGTAAAGTCAATAAATGCATCTGGGCATAAGTTTGGATTATCACCTCTTGGTGTGGGATGGGCAGTTTGGAGAAGTAGAGAAGATCTACCAGAGGATTTGATTTTTTCAGTAAACTATCTAGGAGGTAAAATGGAGGTGTTTGCTCTTAATTTTTCAAGACCGGGTGGTCAAGTAATTTCTCAGTACTATAATTTCCTTAGGCTTGGTAAAGAGGGCTATAAGAAAATTCATGATGCTTGCTATGATACAGCTGCTTACATAGGAGATCAAATTGATAAACTGGGGCCTTTCGAGATAATCTACAACGGAAAAGGAGGGATCCCTGCCGTGGTATGGCAAATGAAAAAGGGATATGATAAACAGTTTAACCTTTTTGACCTTTCGGACAGACTAAGAACCAGGGGTTGGCAGGCGGCGGCATATTCTCTACCTTCAAATCTTAAAGATGTGGTGGTAATGAGAGTATTGGTTAGGCATGGAATTAGCCGCGACCTTGGAGACCTTTTTGTTGCTGATGTGAAAAGAAGCCTTGAGCATTTCAAAAAGCATGAAGCAAAAACACAACTTACCGAAGATGAGGGTGGGGGCTTTAGACATTAGTATTTTAATGTTAGGGATTGTATCTCTACAAAAATTCATGTAATCATACTTATATATGGACTTTGACTACATAATAGTAGGAAGTGGTTTTGGTGGTTCAGTAAGTGCTTTACGTTTATCGGAAAAAGGGTATAAGGTATTGGTAGTAGAAAAGGGTCGGTGGTTTGGAGCACAAGATTTCCCAAAAACCAATTGGAATTTGAGAAAGTGGCTTTGGATACCTTTCTTAAGATGGTTCGGTATAATGAAGATTACAATTTTTCGCCATGTTGCTATTGTTAGCGGTACTGGTGTTGGTGGGGGCTCTTTGGTTTATGCTAACACACTACCAATACCCCTATCTTATTTCTTCAACACTGGGAGCTGGAGTAGTTTGGGTAACTGGGAACAAGAACTGGCTCCATACTATAAAATTGCTCTAAAAATGTTGGGGGCAACACGAAATGAAAAACTATTTGATGGGGATTTGGAGCTCCGAACTCTATCAGATGAGTTAGGTATAAAACATAAGTTTGAGCATACCAATGTAGCTGTATACTTTGGTGATCAAAAGATCCCCACAAAAGATCCATACTTTAATGGTCTCGGCCCTGATAGAACTGGGTGTAATTATTGCGGTGGATGTATGACTGGATGCCGTAATAATTCTAAAAATTCCCTGGATAAAAATTATCTTTATTTGGCTCAAAAGAATGGGGCTAAAATAATGGCAGAAAATGAGGTTTTTAATGTTGTTCCCATAAAAAGCGGCGATGGAGCTGAAGGATATGTTGTTTCCATAAAATCAAGCACGAAGTTATTTAAGAAAAAGACAGTATTTAGGACCAAAGGGGTTGTTTTTTCTGGTGGTGTACTTGGAACAATAAAATTGCTGTTAAAATTAAAACTTCATTCGTTACCTAATCTCTCCAATAGATTAGGGATGGATATTAGAACTAATAATGAAACGCTTATTAGCATTTCTAGTTTGGATAAAAATAAAAACGTTGCCAAGGGAGTTGCCATAGGTAGTATATTACACACAGATGATAATAGTCATCTGGAGGTGGTGAGATATTCCGAAGGATCTGGATTTTGGAAGTTACTTCACCTCCCCTATGCGTCGGGAAACAATCCAATGGTTAGAATTTTTAAAATGTTTGTGGCCCTAATTAAGTCCCCGCTAAGCTATTTTAAAGTTTACTGTGTAAATAATTGGGCAAAAAGCACTGTTGTGTTATTGTTTATGCAAACCCTGGATAGTACACTAAAATTTAGGCGAAATTTCTTTGGGGCCATGGTTTCTAGTGTTAATAATGGGGGAAAGCCTAGCCCTTTTATTCCAGAATCAATTGCTTTGGCAAAGAAATATGGACAAATTATTAATGGTAAAAAAACTTCTTTTGCCTTGGAAACGCTTGCGGGTATTCCTTCTACAGCACATATACTTGGTGGTGCTGTTATGGGTAAAGATATTTCAACAGGTGTAATAGATAAAAATAATGCCGTTTTTGGCTATCAAAACATGTATATTGCTGATGGGTCGGTAATTTCATCAAACCCGGGCGTAAACCCATCATTGACTATAACAGCAATTGCGGAGAGGGCAATGGCAAAAATCGGAAATAAAACCAGCACATCAAGACAGTGAAGATTAAGGTTTTTCCGTTGGCGGTAATTTTAGGAAAATAAAAGATGCTAACACTATGTAAATAGTATTAGAACGACTTTTTACATTAACCGTTGTAGGCTAAAAAACAGGAACGCATTAACTAATGAGTACAATACTAAAAAATGAAAAGAATAATAGTTCAAGGTAGCTCGAGAAGTAATGGTAATACAAATAAAATTGTTCAATTTTTACAAAGCCACTTAGAATGTGATTTTATCGATTTAAGTGAGTGTGATATTCGTCAGTATGACTATAAGAACAGAAATCAGAATGACGATTTTTTGACAACAATTGAAAAAATTGTAGAGTATGATTTAATAATATTTGCTACGCCAGTTTATTGGTATTCAATGAGCGGTATCATGAAAACATTTTTTGATAGAATAACTGATTGCTTAAATATAGACAAGGAAATAGGTCGTAAACTTCATGGAAAAAATATGGCGGCAATAAGCTGTGGTTCTGACAGTTTTGATAATGACGGCTTCTTCATTCCTTTTGAAAAAAGTGCTGAATATCTTGGGATGTATTATTTTGGACATCTTCATACTTGGGTTGAGGAAAATGATCCATCAAATTCAGTTTTAGAATTAATTAAAGATTTTTCAAAAAAACTAAAGTAAATGAGTAAAAATTAATTGAAATGGAAAATGTATTAATCGCAATCCAAATTTTGTTTTACATCTTAGGTGGATTAGGAATATTCTTTGTGGGAATAGGTGTTCTCTGGTTTGTGTCGGTTTATAAGAATAAGAAATAAAGATTTTCTGTAGAGGCTTATAATTGGTAGGATAGTTCGAAATTATCATCCCCTTTTTTTCAAATTGTTGAAAAATCAAATTTCTTTCTGAAAATTAAGACTATTGAATCTGCTGCATGTGCTGACAGCTAAGAATTATACGAATCAATAAAACGATTGGGAAAAAACAGAAAATTTTTTTATTATATTCACAAAAAAATTAAAAAT
>JABJIE010000003.1 GCA_018661505.1 Lentimicrobiaceae bacterium | reverse complement strand
TGCAATTGGAATTAGCCCCAAAGCCTACCTCAACAGCTTATACATTCAGTCAGCCTGAAACTATTTCTGGGGATATTAAGGGGCGTTCTATTGACTTTATACCAATAGGTCAAGCAGGTAACGCATACGGCCTTTACAGCAATTCACGTACATATTTATGGGCAGATCCAGCACTTAATAGTATTGTATTCACACATCGTATGGTCGGTGGAACAGAGGTTGATGGTAATAGCAGGCTTTCGTATGATGTCAGTACAGATGGTGGGTCCACATGGGAAACAAATGTAAAAGTATATCAACCTACAGAACCTGGTCCAACTTATCCCTATGCCGCAGGTAGATATCCTCAGGGATTAATAGTAAATCCAGAGGGTAATACTGATCCTGCCAATGCATTTTATTCTTATTTGGCGGCATCTATAATAAATACAAATGGTATTTGGGGAGGCTATGTTTTTGGTTCAAATCCACTTACCGAAACTAATCCTCCAAACCCAACACAAACACTTTTAGAATCTGAAGATGACTATTGGAGATTAATACCTGATGCTATGACAGTTACTCAGAGTGGTACAGTGTGGTATACTGAACCAAGCACTGATTATACTTCTGGAAGCTCTGAATATACAGGTGAAATAATAATTGGGCGCGGTGAAATAGTCGATGGTGAGATTGCGTATGAAGAATCTCTTTATGAATTCCTTGCTCCACTTGATGCATTTAATGACTCCAAGGTAGCCTTTGCACCAGATGGGTTAACTGGATATATGGTTTTTATGACAGGTGCTGATAGTGAACCTGTACCATATACAAATTATCATCCCGTACTTCTTAAAACTATTGATGGTGGTGAATCTTGGAGTGATCCGATTCATGTTCAATTTGGTGGTGTTGACGGTATTGAATCACTAAAATACTACTGGTCGGACGAAGTCCTGGAATCAATTGATACCTATGGTCCAGGGTTCAATCGTGATGAAGTTTATTATAATATGGGATATTCCGTTGACGTGGTAGTTTGTGATGAAGGTAATCCGCATCTTGTGGGTATTATAGCCATCGCTACTGATGAGGGAAATTGGTATCCTGGAGAAGGAACCATGGCCACATGGCATGTGTACTCAAAAGATGGTGGGGACAACTGGGATGCTACCGCTTTATATGATAATATTTTCTTGGAAGGAGATATAGGCGGACTAGGCATGTGGAATAGACCATATGCTTCCTCTACTTATGATGGACATTTATTATTCTTTTCATGGATTGATACGGATCTTGATGGTGCAGAAGGTAATACCAATCCAAATATTTTTATGGTAGGCTATGACGATGCCCATCATTCCTACACAGAAGTTGAAAACGTAACTGAGCTTAGCCTTTACTGGTTCAGTGCATTTTATGGATCAGCTTCACAATATGTATTCTCTGATCTAGTAAGCGGTATGTATGAATGTGAAATTCCGTTTATATTCACTGAATACACAGTTCCTGGTGATCCAGCTTCAGAGATGAATTTTTATTATGTAGATGGATATACAATGGATATTCCTGTAGGTGTTGACAATGTTGAGGGTGTTATAGATTTTTCAGTTGCTCAAAACTCTCCAAACCCTGCGTTTAATAACACAAGTGTTCTTGTAACATCAGAAACTCCTGGAGTTATTAATCTTAGAATCAGTAATGTTCTTGGACAAGTTGTTCATACACAAAGCGTAAATAACAGTGCTCTTGCACATACATTTAACTTTGATGTTAGCAATTTCGATTCAGGCATCTACTTCTATACAATAGAAATAGGTAATAAAGCTGTAACAAAAAAGATGCTTGTTAAATAAGCATTTTTTATAATAATATAAAAAGGGCTGCCAGTTTTCTGGTGGCCCTTTTTTGTTTAATAGAAATAGGTAACAATGCTGTAACAAAAAAGATTATTGTTAAGTAACATTTTATCTTAGAATTCAGATGTGAAAAAGAATTCTATGTTGTTATATTTCTGTTGAGCCATTTGAAGGGAAAATTGTGAATCAGCGAGAAATACTTCACGACCATCCTTGTCAAGTGCTATTTGGGTAGCTTTTCTTGCTCTGAAATCTTTAAGCTGATCCTGGTCTGAACTTTTATACCAAACAGTTTTGTAGAGAGTAATATGTTCAAATCTACATTTTGCACCATATTCATGTTCAAGGCGATATTGAATAACTTCAAATTGCAAAGCACCCACAGTGCCAATGATCTTTCTGCCAGTATGCTTACCTGTAAATAGTTGTGCTACTCCTTCATCCATTAGCTGATCAATACCCTTTGCCAATTGTTTTGCTTTCATGGGGCTTGCATTCTCAATATATTTAAATAATTCAGGAGAAAAACTTGGGATTCCTTTATAATTAAGAGTCTCGCCATCGGTTATAGTATCCCCAATTTTGAAGTTTCCGGTGTCATGTAATCCAACAATGTCTCCTGGATACATTTCATCTACAATTGATTTCTTTTGTGCCATGAAGGAGGTTGGACTTGAAAACTTTAGTTTTCTATTGAGTCTAACATGCTGATAATAGGTATTACGCTTAAAAACTCCAGAAACTATTCTAACAAATGCAATTCTGTCTCTATGCTTTGGATCCATATTTGCATGTATTTTGAATACAAATCCGGTAAATGATTTTTCTTCTGGTAGTACCTTTCTAATGTCACTTTCACGGCCTATGGGTGAAGGCGCTATTTGTATGAAGTTATCCAATAACTCTTTAACACCGAAGTTATTTAAAGCACTCCCGAAAAACACAGGACTTAATTTTCCTCCAAGGTAGGAGTCAATTTCAAATTTAGGATATACATTCTCAATTAACTCAACATCTTCTCGTAATTGGTCAGCATCCTCTTTAAGGTAATCATCAACTTTTTTATCTTCCAAATTATTTATGGCTATACCTTCTTCTATAATTTGTTTCCCGGGTGAAAATAAGTTTAAGGAGTGTGAGAATATATTATAAACTCCCTTGAAAGATGGGCCCATGTTAATTGGCCAACTCAATGGTGTTACTGTTAAATGAAGCTTTTGTTCAACTTCATCTAAAAGGTCAAAAGCATCTTTACCGGGTCTATCTAATTTATTTATGAATACAATAATCGGGATATTACGCATTCTACATACCTTAACAAGCTTCTCAGTTTGAGGCTCAACACCTTTAGCCACATCAATTACCACCACAACACTGTCTGCAGCAGTTAATGTTCTGAATGTATCTTCCTGAAAATCCTGATGTCCAGGAGTATCAAGAATATTGATCTTTACATCATTATATTCAAACCCCATTACCGAAGTAGCCACACTAATACCCCTTTGTCTTTCTATCTCCATCCAATCAGATGTAGCTGTTTTCTTAATCTTATTTGATTTAACAGCTCCTGCTACCTGGATTGCTCCTCCAAATAATAGTAGTTTTTCCGTTAAGGTTGTCTTTCCAGCATCAGGATGACTGATAATGGCAAAAGTCCTTCTTCGATTTATTTCTTTTTGATTTGACATGAATTAAAAAATGAGGTGCAAAAGTAGAAAAATTGTTGTTTATGTCTATGTGCGCCTTTCAACTTCTCTCATATCAACAATTTTATTCATGAGAGCATAAACAGTTAAACCTGATACGGTTTTAATTCCAAGTTTTCGTGCTATTTTCTTTCTATGTGTCATCACGGTGTGAACACTTAGAAATAATTTATCAGCAATATCTTTATTGGATAACCCTAGCACAACATTTTTTAGAATCTCTACTTCGCGCTTACTTAGAGTTTTATTGTTTTCTTCTTGAATGGATTTACCAATAATTGATTGAAGTTCTTCTATTAGCTGATACTTGGGAGCATCTTTTACAAGCTGGTGCGAAAATTTACTTTTTACATTTTCCTTCATTGATTCTGATACAAGGCCAGCTATTAGTGTTTCTGGTTCTTCACGGAGAGTTCTTAATGTAGGTATGAGGTGTTCACCCAATGACACAGGGTCAATAATAATTAAATCGGGCTTTTTCAATAGAACTTTTTCACAGAGCTTCTTTTCGGAACCAGAAAATACCTCATCTACTAATAGTCCTCGAATTTCAAGTGCTAGGCTTTCAACACCAGCAGCAAGTAAGAAGGAGTTTGTAATTACTATTATTTTTTTTGTTGAACTCATTCGCCAATTATCCTAGTAAAGCTTTTTTCTCAAGAATCTCCACTTTGGGTATCAAAATAAGATCCTCTATTCTAGCATGATCAGCCAAGTCATTTTCAAGAGCACTTAGTTCTTTAAGTAATAAAAATCTATTTTTTTGATCTTTTACGGTGGGTAAGTATTTTATGATAATATTTTTTAGGTCATTTAACTTTTCTTCTACATCGTCGTGTTCTTTTTCATACAATGTTATGGAATATTCTTTGACCATTGATATAACAGAATCTGGAATAGAAGCAGTCTTTAATGAAGAACTTAGTTTTATTACATAAGGATAAACAAGGGCCTCCTCTCTATCAATGTGTTTTTTTAATTCATAAACATAATCTTTAAAAAACTTTTGTAGTAATAGATATGGCCCTTTATCATCCCTTGCTTCTACAACCATATCATCAATTATAACCTCGATTTCTGGTATCTTATCAGATAAATAATATTTATGGGTTTCCTTTAAATAATTTATTAGTAGTTCAACGGGAAAGCTTCTTAAATATTCCTTATCCATATATTGTGGATCATGAAAACTATTTAGAATAGTCATAAAGAAATCTAGATCAATATCCTTGTTTTTACAAACACTTTCAATGGTTGAATCCCCGAAGCCAAGCTGAATACCAAATCTATTAATTATTGGAACCAAATTGTAATCATGTAAGATTACTTCGGACAGCTTCATTTCTTTTTCAAGTATCATAATAAATTAATATAAAAGTTATTCCTTAAGTTGCGGTAATGATATCAAGTGAATGGTAACTGGAATTAAAACTAAGCATAGTATTATTCTGATATATAAATTATCAACTAGATAGAATGAAATTCCGATTGATAACCACAGGACAAATATGGAATTCATTTTTGCCCTTAGCGTCATGCCTTTTTTCTCTCGATAGTTTCTAATATATGTACTTACAATTTTATTTTTTTCAAACCATTTTCGCATTTTCTCATTTCCACGATTAAAACAATAGGCAGCAAGAAGTAAAAATGGTGTTGTGGGTAATAAGGGTAGAAAAATTCCTAAAATACCGATACCAACAAATAAACTTCCCAAAACAGACCAAATGGGTTTACTTATGTTTGAAAAAAGGTTATTTAATCTTTTTGAAAGCAATCTTAATAATTTTAGAAAACAAAAATAGTTTAATTAAGTTTTAATCAAATATTTGCCGAATTGTTTTAGCAGTTATTTAACAAGACATTAATTCTCTCTTTTAGTTTCAAATTGTTGTGACTCATATAAATACCTTTGTAATTTATTCCCTTATTAATTGCATTAATCAGATTAAATTTATCCTGAGACTCTGAAAATGCAATATTCTCCTGTAGAAACCTTCTTGATAGATATTCTTGCTCTGTTTGACCTGGTGTGGGAATAAATATTCCCGATTTATTAAGAGCAGCCAGATCCATTAATGTTGAATATCCTGGTCTGCAGATAATATGTTTCGCGGAACAGATATATTCTGCAAGTTCATCATCATCTGCGTGTGATATTAGTGTAATATTTTTTATTTTTTTACGAGATGTTTTACCAGGTAAGCCCTGAAGAATGACCGTTTCAATACCACATTCCAATGCTTGTTCAATTAACTTATTCTCAAGAATTGTTCGCTGAGGTTCAGGACCGGATAAAAGAACAAGTATTGGCAAATCTGTTTTTGATTTTACATTCACCGAACTGAATCTACTTAAAATATCAATAAAATGTAATTTGGTAATAAATTTATTTGTTTTTGAGAGATTCCCAGAAAGCCTGTGATCACTTGAGTCAGGGACCCAAACTTCATCAAAAGCATCAATCATGTTATTTATTATTACATTAATCAGAGGTTTTATTAGTTTTTGCAATCCAGAGGTTTGAATATTTAACTGATGAGTTACAAAAACTGTTGGTACACCCATACCAGACAATTCATAGCGGTTGTCAGAGATAATTGCATCAATTTTGTATTCACGTATAATTTTTCTAATTGATTTTCTGGCTATGCGTGATTTATGGATTATTTGAGGAATAGACCTTACAATTTTCCATGACATGGAACCCTTTAGAGGATAGTTGGGGCTAAAACCTCTCAGTTTAAGAATTTTCTCATTTGGGAAATATCTTAGAAGAAAATCCAGAGGTCCATTATCAGCTGCTAATATTACATTAGCCCCCTGCTCTTTAATTTCTTTAATAACGGGTACCATTCTAGTTGCATGACCCAAACCCCAGTCAAGGGGACAAATTAAAATATTTTTTTTTGGCTTTGGCATCATAACAAAAGTAATAATTAGAATATAATACTCGGTATTCTAGTCTCCAAAGTTATTTTCTTATATTTGAATAATGCCCAAAGAAAATCTAAGATACCAAATTGCCATTACATTGATTTCTGGAATTGGAGATATTGTTGGTAAAAAGCTAATTTCATATTGTGGAGGTGTCGAAGCCGTGTTTAAACAATCCAGGCGAGCACTTTTAAAAATTCCTGGAATTGGAATAACCACAGTAAATAATATTCTTGAACAGAATGTATTGAGAAGAGCTGAACAAGAAATAGATTTTATCATTAAAAACAATGTTAGAACACTTTTTTATAAGGATGCTGATTACCCAGTACGGCTATTAAATTGTGATGATTCCCCCATAATGTTGTATTATAAGGGTAATTGTGATTTGAACAGAAATAGAATTATATCATTTGTGGGTACTAGAAAATCGACGCAGCGTGGTAAAATAAACTGTGAGAAGTTTATTGATGATTTAAAAACTAAAAATGTTGTTATAGTCAGTGGTTTAGCATATGGTATCGATAGTATTGCTCATCGGCATGCAGTAAAAGAAAAGATTGACACCGTTGCAGTTCTTGGCCATGGGCTAGATAGAATTTATCCATATCAAAATAGAGAACTTGCAAATCGAATTATTGAAAATGGAGGTTTATTAACAGAGTTTATGTCTGGTACAAATCCAGACAAACAAAACTTTCCAAAGCGTAATAGAATTGTTGCTGGTATGAGTGATGCTATTGTTGTTATAGAATCCGGAGAAAGGGGAGGAGCACTGATAACTGCCGACATAGCAAATTCTTATAATCGTGATGTATTTGCACTTCCAGGTAGGATAACTGATAAGTATTCAAAGGGATGTAATGTGCTAATAAAAACAAATAAAGCGGCATTGGCGGAATCTGCTAAGGATATTTCCTACATAATGGGTTGGGATGACATAGAAAATAAAGTTACAGTGAAACAGAGAGATATGTTTTTTAAATTTAGCAATGAGGAAAAATTAATTTTTGATACACTCAATGTCGACGTACCCATTGGCATAGATAAAATTATCGCAAATGTGGATCTTCCGCCATCAAAAGTTTCATCTGTACTTTTATCCCTTGAATTTGAGGGTCTTGTGCAAAGCCTTCCTGGAAAACTTTACACAATTTATTAATAGTCGTAACACACCGCCCCCTATAAAATAAATGTATTTTCAGTTATTTTATTAATTTAATGGATATATAAGTAATTAACTTAAAAGTAACGTATTATATCAATAAAAAAAGGATGCTACGGATTTAATATCATTTTTAAAGTTCCCAACGAGGACAATGAAAGAATGGATACATTTTTTGAAACCCACCAAAGTTTAATGAGAGAAACTCACCATTTGGAAGGGGCTGTGGAACCGGTTATTTTAAGCTATTCCGTTTTAAATACCACCAAATGCAGGCACCATAAAGTCCATGAAATATAGTCCAAGAAAAACAAGAATGGCGTCCAGTAATAGGGCCAGACCTATAAATACTGATAGACAGTATGTTAGGAGTATATAACGAGCTTTTTTGAGATATTAACATTAGGATAAAAAAAGTGTTATTTTTGCGTTCCCTCTAAAGCATCAATATGTTTGCGTTATATCTTAAAGAATTAAGATCATTTCTGAGTTCTATAACAGGCTATGTTGTAATAACAGTATTTTTAGTAACAATAGGTCTCTTTTTATGGTTTTTCCCCAATGAATTTAATGTCCTTGATTATGGGTATGCTAATTTGGATGGTTTATTTGTAGTGGCACCAATTGTATTTTTGTTTTTGGTTCCTGCTGTTACCATGAGAATGTTTTCCGAAGAAAAGAAATCTGGTACCATAGAATTACTTCTCACACGACCCTTGTCAGATATTCAGATAGTGACTGCAAAATTTCTTGCTGCTGTAACTTTGATAGTATTTGCTCTAGTACCGACATTGGTATATGTATTTTCCATAAGTAAACTTGGTTTCCCTCCTGGTAATTTAGATTATGGTAGCATATGGGGGTCCTATATTGGATTACTCTTTCTTGGAGCTACCTTTGCGTCAATTGGCGTTTTTGCTTCATCCTTATCAGATAATCAGGTCATATCATTTATCATAGCTATTGTTTTAAGCGCATTTTCTTATTTGGGCTTCGAATTTTTGTATTCCATAAACATATTCGGTAACCTTGATTTATTCATTAGATCTTTAGGTATAAGCTCCCACTATAGTTCAATAAGCAGAGGTGTTATGGATACAAGGGATGTGATATATTTCTTAAGTGTTATTTTACTATTCTTATACTTGACAAACTTTTCATTATCAAAAAGAAAATGGTGATACTTTTATGAAAAAGAATGGCTCAAATAATCAAGTAAGAACTAGCTACATATTACAATTAATAGCTGTGATTATTGTGTTAATTGGGATAAATATAATTAGCTCATATATATACACACGATTTGATCTAACCACTGAAAAAAGATATACACTTTCATTTCCAACGCAGGAATTATTAAAGAAAGTTGATGATATTGTTTACTTTAGGGTTTTTCTTGATGGTGAATTCCCAGCTGGTTTCAAAAGGCTAAAAAAGGAAACCAAAGAACTTCTTGATGAATTCAGGGCTTATAATAAAAATATTGAATACGAGTTTATAAACCCATCGATTAGTGATGATCCTAATGAAAGGAATGCCACATATCAATTATTGATGGAGCAAGGGTTAAGTCCAACAAACCTTCAAGTAAAAACAAAGGGAGGTATGGATTCCCAGGTTATCTTTCCTGGTGCTTTGGTGAGCTATAGAAACAATGAACTTCCCATAGAATTATTGGATGCACAAATAAATGTTCCACCTGAAGCTGCATTAAATAATTCAATACAAAATCTCGAATTTAGGTTTGCCGAAGTAATAAATAACCTGATAAAAAATGTAAAACCTAAGGTTGCATTCATAGCTGGGCATGGAGAACTGGATGACCAGGAAACGTATGATATTACATTGTCATTACAAGAGAACTATATTGTTGATCGTGTTACCATTGATGGCCAGTTGAATTCCTTAATAAAACGCATTCTTGTGGACTCCTTGAATAATGAGTATAGAATATCACCAGCATATTCCGCCATTATTATTGCTAAACCAGATTCTGTTTTTTCTGCAAAGGATAAATTCATAATAGATCAATTTATAATGTATGGTGGAAAAGTCTTATGGCTAATAGATCCTGTAATTGCCAGTATGGACAGTATTCAACTGCAGGAACAAACAGTAGCTGTTGAAAATAGTATCGACTTACAATCTCAGTTATTCACATATGGTGTTAAACTTAATAATGATCTGATACTTGACCTGAATGCAATGCCTATACCCATTCGTACCGGGCAGGTTGGTGGTCAGGCACAAATTGATTTCTTTCCATGGTATTTTTTCCCTTTAATAACTCCCACTGCGGATCATCCGATTGTGAAAAATCTAAATACCATAAAGACACAATTTGTGTCTAGTATGGACACAACCGCCGCAAAGGGAATAAAAAAAACCATACTACTGCGCACGTCAGATTATTCTAGATCAGATCCCGTACCAGGTATAATAAGCCTTCAATTATTAACAGAAGAGCCAGAGCCAATGAAATATCCAGGCCCTTCAATGCCTGTAGCAATATTATTGGAGGGTGAATTTAGATCAGATTTTAGAAATCGTTTACCCCAATCAATTATCAGTAGCAAAGAAATTGGATTTAAGGAAATTAGTGTTCCAACAAGCATGATAATTGTATCAGATGGCGATATCATCAAGAATCAATTTCATATTCCTCAAGGATATCCCTTGCCACTTGGCTTTGACCAATTTACCGGTGAAACTTTTGGCAATAAAGAGTTTGTCTTGAATGCTTTAAATTACTTAACAGATGGACCTGGTCTCATATCTCTGAGATCAAGAGAAATGAAGCTAAGGCTTCTGGACAAAACAAAAATTAATTCTAACAGAACACTATGGGAGTTAGTAAATCTTATTTTACCTGTTATTATTGTAGTTTTTGCAGGTTTATTGTTAATATGGGCACGCAAACGTAAATATTCCAGTTAAACGCTACAACTAATTAGATTAAAATGAATAAAAACATTAAATATATAATATCTATACTTCTTGTGATACCCATAGCATTATGGTTTTTATTAAGAAGCGATAGTAGTACTCTAACTGAGAAAGAAACGGGCTTTGCGGTATCAGATACCTCGACGATTACAAAAATATTTATTGCCGATAAGAAATCAAACCAGGTTACTTTAAAGAGAACCAACAAAGGTTGGGTTATAAATAACAAATTTGATTCAAACCCTAAGCTTGTTGAAGGGTTACTTGGAAGTATGCAGAGATTAAAAGTTAAAGCACCCGTACCGATTGTGGCTAGGGATAATGTTATTAAACGACTTGCAAGTATAGGCGTAAAAGTGGAAGTATATGAAACATCATATCGGATTAATATCAGTGAGAAATTACGATTTTTCCCCTATGAGAAACTTGCAAAAGTTTACTATGTAGGTGATGCGACACAAGACAATTTGGGTACTTATATGCTTCTTGAAGGAGCTGAACATCCATATATAACTCATATACCAGGATTTCGAGGGTTTTTATCCACTCGTTATTCACCGAAACCTGATGACTGGAAGAGTCATATACTATTTGACTATAATTTAACAGATATTAAAAGTGTTGCCGTGCAATTTGGTCAATTATCAGAGGAAAGTTTTAAAGTTGACATTGATGATAAAACAGGTAATTACAACCTTATAAACCTTTCAACTAAGCAAAGAGTTGTAAACTATGATACTTTAAAACTTCTTAATTTTTTAACATCCTTCAGTGATTTAAGATATGAGACTAGGCTGAATAATATTATGCCAACAATTAAACTGGATTCAATTGTTAACTCATCACCCATATATGAAATAACATTAGTTGACGAAAATAAGGATACAACATATCTTAAGGGTTTTTATAAGAAAGCTCTATCCGAAGAAACCCGTCAGGCAGCATATTTTGAGCTGATTCCCTATGATAACGATCGTTTCTATGCATCTGTTAATGATGGAGAAGATTTTGTGTTATTACAATATTATATTTTTGATGTTGTATTATACCCATTGAGTTACTACACTAATTGATAAAGCTGCATTTAGTATCTTTACAAAAACGTTACAATGCTGCAAGCAGCTTACAAAAAACATACCCTAAACTTTAAACATCCAGGAGGAACATCCCGTGGTATTCTTACCCGAAAGGATTCGTGGTTTTTGTTTATTTACTCTACAGATGATCCATCTGTTCGGGGAATAGGAGAGTGCAGTATTATAAAAGGCTTAAGTATTGATGACAGGTCTGATTTTGATGAAATGATGAATCATGTTTGTATTAATATTAATAATTGGCAATATCTGCTTGAGGAAGGATTAAAGGAATTTCCATCCATAAGATTTGGACTTGAAACGGCCATTAAAGATTTTGTTGAAGGTGGCTCAAGATTACTATTCAAATCGGATTTCACCAACGGCATTGATTCAATACCAATAAATGGATTGATCTGGATGGGTGATTATATTGAAATGAAAAACCGCATAATAGAAAAGATAGAATCTGGCTATCGCTGTATTAAATTAAAAATTGGTGCAATTAATTTTGAAGATGAGATAAAACTTTTAAAGCAAATCAGAGCAGATTTTACCTCTGAAGATCTTGAATTAAGGCTTGATGCAAATGGTGCTTTTAAGCCAAAAGAGGCACGTGAAAAGCTTCAGATACTATCAGATTATGACATTCATAGTATAGAGCAACCCATTAAAGCAAGGCAATGGTTGGCCATGGCAGAAATTTGCGATAATCCATCCATTCCTATTGCTTTAGATGAAGAGTTGATTGGAATCGATGACCACATGGAATTATCTAAAATGCTTGATGAATTAAATCCTCAATACATTATTCTAAAACCATCGCTCATTGGTGGGTTGAGTAAATCTAATTCGTTTATACGAGAGGCTGATAATAGAAATATTGGATGGTGGGTAACTTCTGCACTTGAAGGAAATATTGGACTTAATGCTATTGCGCAATGGACTTACACTTTAAATAATTCATTGCCTCAGGGATTAGGAACAGGTCAGCTATTCAAAAATAATATTGACTCTCCGTTGATAATAGAAAATGCGAATCTTAAATATGATAATAAAAGAAATTGGAATTTTAACCTCATAACAAATGATTTATCCTGAAACCATAAAAGTAAATGGCTCTGTTTTCGACAGAAAGCTTTTATCTCATCTAAAAAATGTTGTTGATGAAGATAATTCAATGAACCTATGGGAAAAAGAAATTTATGATTTCATATTAGAATGGTTTTCCCCAAATGAATCAGTTTTAGTTCAAACATCAGGTTCCACAGGTGATCCTAAAATAATTGAGCTCAAGAAGGTTCATATGATTGAAAGTGCAAAAGCAACGATTGATTTTTTTGGATTAGAGCCTGATTCATCAATATGGTTGTGTCTACCAATAAAATATATTGCAGCTAAGATGGTTGTAGTAAGAGCAATAGTAGGTAAAATGAATCTTGTTTATAGTAAACCCTCAGAAGATTTGATACAACCTAAATCTTCACCGATTAGTATTACAGCAATGGTTCAAAATCAAGTAAATCGCCTATTAAACTCTGAGCAAGGAATTGATAAATTAAAAAATGCAGGAGTTTTGTTGATAGGAGGGTCTTCAATTTCTAAGTCACTGGAGGATCGAATAAATAGCATAGAAGGAATAAATGCTTGGCATTCCTATGGGATGACAGAGACCATTACTCACATAGCTTTGCATAGAATTGGAAGTAATGATAAACAAGGTAGATTTTATCCCATGGCTGGAATTGTAATAAAAAGTAACAATGATAACCAGCTAATAATTGGTGCTCCTTCTCGTGGAGTTGAGATGCTTATAACCAATGATCTTGTGAATATATTTAATGATGGCTCATTTGATATTATAGGTAGAAAGGATAACATAATAATAACTGGTGGCATAAAGGTGATTCCGGAGAAGGTAGAGGGTCTTATTTCCGATCTTATCACTAGTGATTATTTTATCGCTGGTGTTGAAGATGACATACTTGGAAAAAAAGTATCTCTCTTTATTGAAGATGATATTTCAGATGATTTGGTTAGTTTAATTACTAATAAATTGAAGAATCGATTGTCCAAATATGAATTACCTAAGAATATATATAAGGGCAATAATTTTGTAAGAACTAAAACTGGCAAAGTAAATAGGTCAAAAACCATTGAGATTTGTTTGAAATCATCTTGAATAACACTGAGCCCAAGTCTTTTAATTAGATCAAATAATAGACCTTAAAAAAATATAATTAATGTATTTTAAATGTTAATCAATATTTTCTTTAACCCAATTTTCTAAACCTTTTGTTATTATAAGCTCTTGAGCTGCAGCACCTACAGGACTTATTTGATAGTCTTTATCATTTACTGTAAGACATGATTTTTTAAAATCAACCAACAAGTCTAGTTCAGTTTTTACTGTTAATGACTTAGTGCCAAAATTATTTTTTAAATCTTCTAATAGTTCTGGTGATTCCAGAACCAAAAACCCGTTATTTATTGCATTTCGTTTGTAAGTTTGACTGAAAGAACCAGCAATAACCATCTGGATACCCCTATACATTAATGCGGTTGCGGCTTGTTCTCTTGATGACCCAGTGCCAAAATTGTATCCGCCAACTATAATATTTCCTTTCTCAACCAGATTAGTAAATTCCATGTCATAATTTTCCATTACAACTTCAGCCATCTGCTCGGGGGTAAAATCATCTACATATGTATACTTGCCTGGATATATTCCATCCGTATTAAGGTTATCTTGGTAGCATAGAATAATTTTTCCCGTTAACTTTTCAGGAAACCCACTTAAAAGTGAAATATTTATTTTTTCAGATTTATTTTTTTCCTTCTCTACAATTGTTCCATTTGGTTTAATGTTTTTGAATTCAAAAGGAGGAGCAATTTTTCCTGCAACAGCTGAGGCTGCCACCACTGCAGGTGATGCAAGGTATGCCTCTGCTGATGGATCTCCCATTCTTCCCTTAAAATTTCTATTAGTTGCTGAAATGCCGATTTCATTTGGTCCTAGTAGTCCTGCACCCAAGCCAATGCATGGGCCGCATCCCGGAGGAAGTGGAGTAGCTCCTGCATTAATTAAATCTTGCCAATCACCTCTTGCTTCGCTTTCTGCTTGTACTTCACTTGAAGCTGCGGCTATATAAAATTCCACTCCAGGAGCAATAGTTTTATTCTTTATAGTTTTGGCAGCTTCTGCCAAATCTTCAACTCTGCTATTTACACAGCTTACTAAATATGCTTTATTTATCTTAATATCCTTATCAAATGCATCATTTACATTTGTCATGGTTTTTACGTTATTAGGACCACTAATATGAGGACATATGCTATCTAAATCCAGAATAACTTCTTTAGCATAATACGCATCACTGTCAGCCGTGGGGTGATTTCGAATTAATTCTTCAATAGTTTTATGATTAATTCTTGGGTGAACTCCATCCTGAGCATCCTCATCCGAAATAACTCCTTCCAAACCTCTTGATGTTATAAAATCATCTCTTTTTTTAAGCCAGTTTATAAGAGTATTATCTATTGGAAAAACACCTGCCAAAGCACCCCATTCAGTAGTCATGTTTGCAATTGAAAGCCTTTCATCTATGCCAAGGTGGGTAACTCCATCTCCGGTAAACTCTAGAACATGATTTAGAACTTCATCTTTATTAAATAACCCACAAAGAGTAATTATAATATCTTTACCTGTGACCCCTTTCTGTAAATTACCTTTTAATATAACATTTACAATTGGAGGCACTTGCCACCAAGTTCTGCTTGTGGCCCATAAAGCAGCTGCATCAGTACGAACTACAGGTGTTCCTAAGCATCCTAAACCACCATACATATTGGAGTGACTGTCAGAAGCAACAGCCATAGTGCCAGGCCATGCATACCCTTCTTCACACATAATTTGATGACCAATACCTCTACCCGCAGGATAAAAATCAACTCCCATTTTTTTACCAAAAGCTTCTATCCTTTGATATTTCTTTTTATTACTTTCAGATTTATCTTGAACATTATGATCAAGAGTAAAAACTGGTTGCCTTGGATTTGCCATTTTATTCGCGCCAATGGCTTCAAATTTACCCATCACGGCACCTGTGTTATCATGAGTCATTACATGGGCTGGTTGTATAGAAATAAAGTCGCCGGACTTAACTAAATAACCTTTTTCTAATCCCACTGCGTGATTTTGGACTATTTTTTCAATCAGCGTTTGTGCCATACTTTAGGTTGTTTGATAAATATTTGATGCAATATTCTACTTTATCAGAATTTTACGAGTATTGGTTGTGCCATTAATCAAAACAATTTTAGCAAAATAGATACCTGGTTTAAAATCAGAGGTAACTATATTAAGGTGTGTTTTATAAATGTTTTCTTTATTATAAACAATACTTCCGTTTATGTTATGGATTTCAATTCTATTAATCTTCTTTTCAGATAATATATTTAACATTACATCAGCAGGGTTTGGAAATAACCTTAAATCAATTTCTTTAACCTCACCTTCAGATAGTCCAACATAATCAGGTTTAGTTAGCTTTTTTGTGGTGAAAATAAGGTACTCTCCAGCATCCATTACTATGCTTGAATTAGTGTTTGTTACAACAATTGAGTCACCTGTCCAAAATTCATACCATGTTCCTGTACTATGAAATGAAGGGTTAATACTTCCTTCTGATACCCCAAAGTTACCTAGGATTACCACATTCATATCTTCATGTGTTAATTTAATTTTTTTCATAGCATTATTCAAATCCAATGAAAAATTACTTGTCGCAAATGCTTCCTCTGTTTTCTTCAGGTTTATTAATTGAGCATACACATGATATAGCTTTTCTCTTCTCCAATCATCCATATATTCCCATCTAGGAGGCTTTTCTCCCAGTCTTCCATTGTAATCTATGGATACATCATAGCCCCTTTCACCAAACTGCCAAATCATTTTTGGACCAGGAATTGTGAAAAAGAAATTCGCTGCTAATTCTTGACGCCCAAGGGCTATTGTTAGATCCTTAATATTATAATTTCCTTGTGAATTACCAAACTCAAGATTCTTTACCATCAGCCTTTCTTCATCATGACTTTCCATGTATCCAACAACGTGTGGGTCATTCCAGCCTCTTTTCTTGTACGATATCCAATCAAAGTTTGATTGTCCATTGTCATGGTAACCCATTGTAGCCTCATTATAATTGTAGTTTTGATTTCCCCATAGTTTAATACCATAATTAGCAAGTTCTCTTTCTTCACTATTCACAGCCAGATGTTCAAATATTATAGCTGCATCATCCTTTACTTCCCAAATTTTATCAGCCATTCTTTTTAATAATGCAATTCGATCAGAATCATAATTACTTCCCCATGGATCATTATTGCCTTTTATATTATTTCCAAAACCTTTTGTGAAATCAAAACGAAAGCCATCCACTCTATACTCTGTCATCCAATAGCTATTTATACTATCAATAAGCTGCTGGGTATATATGCTTTCGTGGTTAAAATCGTTACCCCATTGTGCATCGGGATTTGTAAAATTTGATTGTTCATTATACCAGGGATTATTAGGTGCGGGTCTATTTTGCTCAGCATTCCAATACATTTTTACCATGGGGCTTGTACCGTAAGAATGATTTAAAACCATATCCATGAATACTGCTATACCTCTTGAATGACATGCATCCACGAAAGCTTTAAAAGTGTTCTTGGGCCCATAATACTTATCTGGCGCAAAATAGTAGTTTGGGTTGTATCCCCAGCTGGAGTTTCCTTCAAATTCACTATTTGGCATTAATTCAATAGCATTAACTCCAAGTCTATCAAGGTAATCAAGTGTGTCAAGCATGGTGTTAAAATCATGCTTAATTATGA
Source organism: Lentimicrobiaceae bacterium (assembly GCA_018661505.1). Lineage (GTDB taxonomy): Bacteria > Bacteroidota > Bacteroidia > Bacteroidales > F082. Next base: position 9,879 of record JABJIE010000003.1, on the reverse strand, counting down.
AGTCTCTTATCAAAAGCTCATATATCACGAGCTTTTCATCCTCCGGAACATCAAAATCATCAGTTTGCCAAATATATTCTTGCTGATTAGTTTGCATTACCGATGCAATACCAGTGGTTCTATTCGTTGGATAATCTATCAAATTTGGATATGTTGTGCTATTAATCCATTTATCATTCCATGGATCGCTAACTTTTTCGCAATATGGATCACCAACTCTTATATTACCATCTATCAAATATTGAAAGATATACTCTTTGCCATCTTCAAGATCATTCAGTTCAATCCAAAATCGTAGGTTATCTGGTGTGATTTTCATTTCACTGTTAGCATTGATCTCCCAGTCATTAAAGTCCCCTATAACAAAAACATGTTCTTTTTCTGGTGCAAGTAAACATAGGATTACTGTGTTTTCATCCACATAATTAATACCATCCCTTATACCTGAGGGGAGCTCCTGGGTATTCTGTCCATTCCTGACATAATAATAAATAGAGTCTTTTACAATTTCGTTTTCAGACTCACCAATGGCAATAACCCAATGTTTTCCAGAAGATGTTGCTGTTACACTTGTGCTGAATGAACTACCAGTATCAGCATAAATTAAATCGCCGTTATCATAAATAAAAGTAGAATCAATTGAGGCACTGCTACCTTCTATAGCAATGTTATCACCCATGCTAACTATATAAGGACTAATATCTGGAATTGTTATAATTATGTTTGATCCTGACTCATATACATCATAAAATATATCACCTTCATCATCTGTCTTTCCTGTTTGAGAGCCATCATCACTCCTAAAAACAAATGCTAGCTTTAAAATGGTTTCGTTATCAGGTACATTATAAAATTCTTGAATTGAAGGGCTTATTGTTAATTCCCAAAGGTTATCACCAATGTTTATCATTTTACAATCAGGTCTATTCTCAGTCCATCCTGCTTTAACATATTTCCAGTCTGTTCCAGAGGAGCTGTTTGATGTTATAAGGCCCGTATGAGCATACATATCTCCTTCGAAACCCGATAAACCTCCGCTACCCAATGATGAGTTGAATGTAATAACGACTTCATCATTTTTTGTTGGAAAAGGAGGGTCAGAAGTTATAAGTTGTCCTTGGGCAAATGCTGAAAATACTAGAGTAAAAAAAATTGCCAGAGTTAGTCTTGTCATACATTAACTTTATATATAGAAACAAAAGTAATAGATTTGGTTGCAGACATGATAGTTGATCTAGTTAAAATATCATAATTGCAATAACTTGAGTGATTGGAAGGAGACCATTACATTATCGCAATCGTGTGCGCCAATAAGAATTGGGATTAGGTTTACTAGACCTTATTTTATTAGTTATTGATAAAGGAGTAATATAATATCGATACAAAATATTCATAGGTTCACTAAAATCAATATTAACAGACCTTTCACATGCAAAACATTTTTTATTGTAGTGAATAGAACCTTAAAAACGTTATTACTAGCAATACTCAAAAAAAAAATAGACTCATGATGTTAACATATGTTTTGCAAACGATTGCATTTTTTGATGATTTTATACACATTAACATAACAAAACGCTTGACAAAAATGGTTAAAAAGACAGATAATCAGGCAAATAAGAGTTGTTTGTCATTTTGATATAAGTATAAGTAACCTAATAATCTTTCTAGAATTTAATAATTTACACATTTATTAAATATCTTTCTAATGCCGTAATTATGACGTATTTACTAAAATTTAGGTAATTATTGCTAATTTTGAAGGTAATGAATGTGCAATTACTTGCCATTTATAATTCACAATAACTAAAAGAAATATTATGTTAAAAAAATTATTCTCAAGATTGCTTATGTTCATAGTGATTTTGATAAGTAGTACAACTATGCTTGCTCAGGGCGTTGCCGTCACTGGTATTGTAACTGATGCTGGAGATGGAACACCACTACCAGGAGCAACAATTGTTGTTAAAGGTACTACTCAAGGAACCGTTTCTGATATCAATGGTATTTATACCATTAGCGTTGAGACTGGACAGGTTCTGGTGTTTTCTTACGTTGGCTACGCAATGGAAGAACGAAAGGTTGATGTGGCTAGTTCCGTTAACGTTTCATTAAAATCATCTGCACTTTCTTTGGATGGTGTTGTGGTGATTGGCTATGGTGTAGCAAAGAAAAAGGATGTCACTGGCTCAGTCACAGCAATCGAATCTGAAAGCTTCAACAGCGGTGCAATTACTAATCCTGCAAGCCTTATTGCTGGAAAAGTTGCTGGTGTTCAAATTACTTCCAATGGAGGTGCACCTGGTACATCATCAAGTATTATAATTCGTGGAGGGTCTTCATTAAGTGCAAGTAATGAACCGTTGTACGTTATTGATGGTATACCTATCTCTAATGATGCTGGTGGTGGAACAAGAAGCCCACTTAATAGCATTAATCCTAATGACATAGCAAGTTTTACCGTTCTGAAGGATGCATCAGCAACTGCCATTTATGGCTCGAGAGCATCAAATGGGGTTATTATTATTACCACCAAACGCGGAAAAATTGGTCGTCCATTGCAACTGGAATACCAAGGTAAATTTTCGTTTTATCAAATTCCGAATACATTAAGCATCAACACACCCGATGAGTTTGTTTCATTGATAAATGATAAAGAACCATCTTATGTTGACATGTTAGGTACTTGGACTGATCCCAATGGAAATCCTATCGTTTATAATGACCTTCCTGATGATAGGACTGGTTACAATCAAACAATCCATAAAACTAACTGGCAGGATGAAATTTATGAGAACACAATGGCAATGGATCATAATATTACTGCCACTGGCGCTTGGCAAAACATGCCGTATCGATTTAGTGTTGGATACACAGATCAGCCAGGTATTCTTAAAACTTCAAAATTTCAAAGAACAACTATAGCAGCCTCTTTGAACCCAACTTTATTGAACGATAACTTAAATGTTAATTTCAATATTAACGCTTCATTTATTAAAAATCAATTTAGTAATGGTGGTGCAATTAATTCTGCACTTCAAATGGATCCAACCAAACCAGTTAAAAGTTCAGATAATTCATATGGAGGATATTGGGCATGGTTACAAAGCAATGGAGACCCTGTTGTTCAGGGAACAAAAAACCCCATGGCACTGTTAGATCTTACAGATAATAAGTCAGATGCCAACAGAGTATTTGGAAACTTACAGCTTGACTATAGAATGCCTTTTTTACCAGAGTTAAAAGCTAATCTGAACCTAAGTATGGATTATAGTAAAAACAAAGGTCATTACAATGTTCCCAATTATGCTCCATGGAGCTATAATAAATCACAGGGAGGTGGCTCAGATAATCATTACAACAATGAACACAAAAATATGCTGGGTGACTTTTATTTCAGTTATGCAAAAGATGTTGAATCCATTAAATCTAATTTTGATGTAACAGCGGGATATTCAATTCAGTACTTTTATGACTATTCAACAAGTGATAACAGTAATATTCCTGTAATAATTGATCCTGTAACTGGAGATTCAACGGGTCAGGAGTTTATAACTGAAAAATTTGAATCTGGCTCCGAGTATTACCTTGAGTCAGTATTTGGAAGACTTAACTACATTCTTAATAATAAGTATCTTCTTACAGCTTCTGTGCGCCAGGATGGATCAACAAGGTTCGCTCCAAAAAACAGGAATGCAGTATTTCCTGCTGTTGCTTTGGGATGGAAGATTAATGAAGAGGCCTTCTTACGTGATTCCAAGGTTATCACACAGCTGAAATTACGCCTAGGATGGGGAGTTACCGGTCAGCAAGCAGTACAAGGTGCTTATGATTATTTGGGCAGATATACTTTTGGAAATGAATTTGCCTCATACCCATTTGGAAACACTTACTACATTACATTAAGACCTGATGGGTATAATGAGGATCTAAAATGGGAACAAACAACTACCTGGAATGCAGGTTTAGATTATGCATTCCTCAATAACAGAATTTATGGTTCAGTGGATTACTACGTTCGCCAAACTACAAATTTGCTTAGCTATGTTCCGGTTCCAGCAGGATCAAATCTAAGCAACTATATTACCAAAAATATAGGTGATCTTGAGAACAGAGGTGTTGAGTTCTCAATTAACGGAAAGGTTATCTCAAAACCTGACATGTATTGGGAACTTGGTTTCAATGCTACTTTCAATAAAAATGAAATTACTAATTTATATGATGGCGCTATGATTGAGACAGGAGGTATTGCTGGTGGTGTTGGTAATAATATTCAAGTTCAAGCCGTTGGACAGCCACGAAATACCTTTTATGTTTATGAGCAGGTATACGATGAAAGTGGAATGCCAATCGAAGGACTTTATGTGGATCGCAATGGCGATGGTCAGATAACAACTGATGATAAATACTTTCATAATAGTGCTAATCCTGATAAATTTTTTGGAATTTCATCAAACTTCAGTTACAAAAGCTGGTCGTTTGCATTTTCTGGACGAGCTAATTTTGGCAATTACATGTATAACAATGTTCAAAGTGATAATGGGTGGTACGGACGTTTGTATAGAGCTGAAGGGCCATATATAAGTAACATTACCACAGGAATTAGTGAAACTGGATTTCAGAATGCTCACTATTTCTCAGACTATTATATTCAAGATGCAGCATTCTTTAGAATGGATAATATTTCACTTAGCTACTTATTCAAAGATTTGGCCAAAAACACTCTTGACATAAGGTTATCAGCTACAGTAAACAATGCATTTATTATCACAAACTATTCGGGAATTGACCCAGAGGTAAATGGTGGTATAGACAATGGTGTTTATCCACGTACCAGAGTTTGGGTTTTTGGTGTAAATCTGATGTTCTAATTTAAACGACAATAAGACAATGAAAAAAATACTATATATAACAATGGTTTTTACAGGCTTGATATTTACTACAAGTTCTTGTATAAAAAACATGGAGATGAAACCTATTGATCCGGATATTATAACAGCTGATAAGGCGTTTGAAGACCCGGAGGCGTACACACAATTTCTTGCAAAATGTTATGCTGGGCTTGCAGTTTCAGGGCAACAAGGTCCAGCAGGGCAGGGAGATATAAGCGGAATTGATGAAGGATTTGGGCAATATTTGCGTGGTTATTGGTATCACCAGGAATTAACCACTGATGAAGCTGTAATTGGCTGGGATGATGCAACAATAAAAGACTTCCACTACCAGCAATGGGGTGATGGAGATGGCTTTATTGCAGCATTCTACTATCGTATCTTTTATCAAATATCTCTTACAAATGAGTTTTTGCGACAAACAACAGATGATAAACTTGATACAAGAGGGACCTCACAGGATTGGAAAGATAAAGTTAAAGTATATCGCGCTGAAGCAAGATGGCTTAGAGCATTAAGCTATTGGCATGCTCTGGACTTATTTGGCTCGGTACCATTTGCAGTTGAAACTGATCCCATTGGAGATTTCTTTCCAAGCCAGGTATCATCAAACGAACTTTTTGCATGGCTCATAGAAGAGCTGGAGAGTATGGAAGCTGATATGTCAGAACCACGTGCAAATGAATATGGTCGTGCTGACAAAGCTGGTGCATGGATGCTGCTTGCTAAGCTATATCTAAATGCTGAGGTTTATATTGGAGAGGCTAAGTATACTGAGTGCTTAACAAATTGCAGCAAGCTAATAAATGCAGGTTATTCACTTTCACCAACATTCCAACAACTTTTTTGGGCCAATAACGATATGGACCCACAGACCATGCAGGAAATTATTTTTCCAATTAGGTATAGTGGTGAACATACTCAAACTTGGGGAGGTACTACATTTATTATACATGCAGCTGTTGGTGGCGACATGGACCCCGCAACCTATGGAATAGATGGCGGCTGGGGAGGTACCAGAACTACTAAACAATTTGTGGAGAAATTTCAAGGCAGTGATTCTAGAGCCATGTTCTGGTCAGAAGGCCATAGTATTGAAATAGATAATATGGGAGACTTTTATAATGGATATGCTGTAACTAAATTCAGAAATACCTATGAAGAAAATGGTGAACTTAAGACAGGGTTTAGCCTTACTTTTCCAGATACTGACTTTCCAATGTTCCGTCTGGCAGATGTGTATTTAATGTATGCTGAAGCTTTATTAAGAGGTGGTTCTGGTGGAGATATGGGTACGGCATCAACTTTTATCAATGAGCTACGTACTCGTACAAATTCAGGGGTTGTTAATGCAGGAGATATTGATTTAGAATTTATTCTTGATGAGCGTGCACGAGAACTTTATTGGGAGTGTCATCGTCGTACTGATTTAGTTCGTTATAATCAGTTCACTGGTGATCAATATCTATGGGCATGGAAAGGTAATACAAAGGATGGAAGATCAACTGATTCTAAATATAATCAGTTTCCGCTTCCTGCTTCCGACGTCAATGCCAATCCAAACCTTGTACAGAATCCTAATTATTAACATTTAATTGGTTTAATCATGAAAAAAATATCAATAATAACATTATTAATCGGGTTGGCTGTGATAATGGGTTCATGCCAAAAGGAAGAAAAAGATCCAGTATTAAATCTTTCAGCAATTTCTGCTCCTAGCATTGCACAACCTGAGGCCGAGGCAGAATTTATACTTAGTATAGCAGATTCGGCTCAAGTGATTCAGTTTGCATGGTCTGCAACTGGATATAGTATTACCAATGGCGCTGTGTTGCCAGCATCAACATACTCATTAGAAATGGGTCTTGCCGACAGTAACTTTGTTGGAGGTAAAGAGCTCGTGAACACACAGGTTCTGTCATTCGATATTATCTATTATAACATGAATAATATGTTATTACAGATGGGATTACCAGGAGATACTACTGTGGATGTTGAATTTAGAGTTTCAAGTGTAATGAGTGGAACTGTGGGAACAGAATCTGTTTCAGAAGTTATTTCAACGAAGTTTACAACATTTACTCCTGCTGAACCACCACCATCAGATGTGCCAATATTATATGTGCCTGGTGATTACCAGGGATGGAATCCAGGTGAAGCACCAAATGTATTTGATTATAACAATGATGGCATATACAGGGGTTATATTTACTTCCCTGAAGGTGGTACATTTGAGTTTAAGTTCACATCTGATCCAGATTGGGAACATACTAATTATGGGTTAGGGGCCTCTGAATTTGAACTGGATACTGATCCAAGTGCAGGTAACCTAAGCGTACCAGGCCCTGGTGGATATTGGCTGGAAATAGATATTAATGCTTTGACATGGAGCTATGATGGAACTGAAAACTGGGGTGTGATTGGTGAGTGGCTTGATTGGAGTGTAGACATTGATATGGAATTTGATCCCATTGAGCAATATCTTCATGTAACAGTTGAAAACATTCCAGCACAAGATAATCAGAGGTTTAAGTACAGAGCTAACGATGATTGGGTAGTCAACTTAGGAGCCAATGATCCTGACGATGGATTCCTTGTACAAGGTGGTGCTGATATTCCAATACCTGATGGAGGTACAATAACCTTTATTCTTGATTTTACAACTGAAATTCCTTCATACCGAATTTTTGAAAACTAGGAATTTTTTAAGTACTTTAAAAAGCCCTCTCGAATTATCGGGAGGGCTTTTTTTTTAGTTTCTACTACAGGCACTTTAAACGAATAATCATTAATCGTTGTTAGCCTATTTAATATAAAAATATTCAATGATAATTAAACTCTACATCTTCTTCAGAAGCAAACCTGATTTGGCTGGAACTGTTATCATTCCAACAAAAGTATTATCACCGAGTAGGTTTTTATAGTTTTTGTTTGGGATTTTAAATGCATGTGCTTCATCTTCCATATTGAAGATTGCAATAATTTCATCCTTATCGTCAAATCGTTTATACATGAGCTTATTTCCTTCTGCCATCATAAATTCAATATCACCATGAGCAAGAACAGGGTTATCATTTCTAATGCTTATAATTTCTCTATAGAAATTAAACATGTCAATGTTGAATCCAACCTCATCATAAACTTTCTCGCCTGGCTGGAAATTATTTCTGTATTCATCTTCGAAGTCATATTCAGGCCACCAGAGAGGCTTGCGGCAATCTGGATCATCAGCACCCCACATACCCATTTCATCGCCATTCCAGATTTGTGGTGAGCCAGGAATTGTAAATTGATGCATAAGGTATAACCTAACCCGGTCATATGTTTCTTTTCTTGGTTTGCCCGTTTGGTATGTGTTGTAGTCATTAGGATATGCGCCCATCTTGTAACCTCCTTTATTATCAAAGGATGTTGAAAGCCTTGGTGAATCGTGAGTAGCAGCGGTTAGCATTTGAGAGTGACGCATAGGCTTGCTCATCTTTCCCCAGTAATGTTGAATTGAATCTTTTAATTGTGCGGCATTCAGTTTTATATCTGTATCTGCAAAGAAGTATCTCGCTGGTCTGTATACCTGATAAAACATAACAGCATCAAAAATATCACCCTTTAAATATGGTTCAGGATCCATGAGCACATCCGGCCATGCAGTCCACCATATTTCACCAATAAGATAAGCATCAGGTTTTATGGATTTTACGTGAGTACGGTAATCACGCCAGAAATCCATTCCAATATGATCAGCTACATCAAGTCTGTAACCATCTATACCATTTGCAGTATCTCCATCGGGAGCAAGCCATCTTTTTGTTACATTATATATGTGATTTTTGGCCCCTTCATTAATATCTCCATTGTAAGGATATCCATGATGTCTTGGGGTAGTAACTTCAACTTTTTTAATCTCGGGTAGGCTCTGAAGGTTTGCCCAACCTACATATTCGAATTCATTCGTAGATGTTTTAGGATTATCAAATGTTTCAATATCATACCAATCAACATACTTTGAGTTATTTTGATTCTTTAAAACATCCTTAAATGCCCAAAACTCAACGCCTGTATGATTCCATGAAAAATCAAGTATTACACGCATTCCTTTCTCATGCATTTCATTAACAAGCTTTAAAAAAAGCTTATCGGCAGATGTCCATTGCCAGGTAGATGGATCTTCTGGATTTTCAGACTCTATAATTCTATTATCTCCGGTTGGATCAGGACCAAAATTAACATCAATATGTCTCCAGTTTCTAACATCAAATTTATGTAATGATGGAGCATCATTTATAGGGTTAAAATAGATTGCCGTAATACCAAGTTCTTGCAGGTAATCAAGTTTGTTTAGCACTCCCTGAAGATCTCCTCCATATCTTCTAAGTTGTATTTTTGAATGAAAATTTCCATCAATTTCATCTGCCCATTGATCTGTTTGATACCAGTTTGATGTCCATGGTGTCAATGACCAATTATTTGGTGCGGACTGAAAATTACTTGAAGCATAAATATTTTTAGTAGTTGGATCATTTGTGGTATCTCCGTTGTAAAATCTTTCAACAAAAATCTGATACCATATTTGATTACTTGACCAATCAGGAGGGTTTAGATGAGAGGTTTTTTCTGAGATATTTGGTTTGCAGCTTGAAATTATAAAAATAAGAACCAATAGGTAGTAATTATTCATTGCGCTAATACTTTAGTAACAAATTTATATAAAAAGAGCCGTTTTATTGATAACAAAACGGCTCTTAAATATTTTATAGGTAATTACTAATTTTTAATAAATTTAGTTTGATATTTTTTACCATTCTTATCCAATGCACTAATTGCATATAAGCCTGTTGCAAAATCGCTAATATCGATTGTTCCATCAATATCATTTGATTGCAATACCATTTTTCCTGTTACAGAATAAATATGAAGGCTTTCTAAATCAGTATGGTTCTTAATATTTAATACACTTGAAGCTGGGTTAGGATAAACTTCCATAACCTGA
>JABJIE010000080.1 GCA_018661505.1 Lentimicrobiaceae bacterium | reverse complement strand
GGGTTGCAAATAATATTAAAATAAGTATATATTTTCTCATTGATGATATAAACGAAAATTACGGCATAAAATTACAAACTTCTTAACAAATACCTCATTTTACATTTCAACAATAATTATTAATTTTATGTTTGCAAAAAAGAAACGTAAATGGAAATTGTAAAGACAAGAATTCCCGATTTAGTTATAATAAAACCAAAAGTTTATAATGATAGTCGTGGTTACTTTTTTGAATCCTATAATCAGGATGCATTTCTAAAAATAGGATTGGATGACAACTTTGTTCAGGATAATGAATCAAAATCGAATAAGGGTGTATTGAGAGGCTTACATTTTCAAAAGCCACCTTTTACTCAAGGTAAGCTTGTCCGTGTCATGCATGGTGCTGTGCTAGATGTTGCTGTTGATCTTCGCAAGAACTCTCCAACATATGGCCAATGGGAGTCAGTTGAACTTAACCATAACAATAAGTGGATGTATTGGATACCTCCAGGTTTTGCTCACGGGTTTGTGACCCTTGAGGATAATACGGTATTCTTTTACAAATGCACAAATATTTATAACAAAGAATCTGAAGATAGTATTCAATGGAATGATCCTGATTTGAATATAGATTGGAAAATAGATAACCCAATTCTAAGTGATAAAGATAAAAGTGGACCTTTATTCAGGGATTTCAAAACCCCTTTTTAAATTTAATTAAAACCAAAATATTGAGGCATCATTCTTCTTATGTTTAATGCTTTCTAAAGCTAATATTACATAGCTAAATGAATAAAACAGTAACATATATATTACTTGCAATTATTATTTTACTTTTAATAGTGGGCTTGGATCGATTTGTTATCCATAAGAAATCAGAGCTTCCTGGCACCAATGAACAGTATTATAAAATAGTTGCTGTTCCGATACCTGAAACCATGTCTTTCGCTGGTGAGCCATTACCATTAGATATCTTTTATGTACGAGAAGCATTAGACAGAGAGTTAAGCGTAAATACTTACTGGCATTCAGCTACTTTGCAAATAATTAAAAAGTCACAAAGGTGGTTTCCAATATTTGACTCCGTTTTGAATGCAAATGATATACCCCAGGATTTTAAATATCTTGCTGTAATTGAAAGTGCTCTTTCAAATGTTACCTCTCCCGCTGGTGCTGTGGGTTATTGGCAATTTTTAAAAGGAACTGCAAAGGAAAATGGCCTTGAGGTTAACAAGGAAGTTGATGAAAGGTATAATGTAATAAAATCTACGGAGGCTGCATGTAGATATTTCAATAAAAGTTTTGAGAAATTTGGAAACTGGACCTTGGTTGCAGCAGCCTATAATGCTGGTAATAGAGGTGTTTCACGTCAAATTGAGAGACAAAAATCAGAGTCATTTTATGATCTTTTACTATCCGATGAAACAACAAGGTACATATACAGGATTGCTGCAATGAAAATTATATTCGAAAACCCTCAAATTTACGGTTTCTATATAGATAATGAAGATGTATATCCTAAAATATCAACTCGTTACATAATTGTGGATGATAAAATTGAAGACTTTGCTGATTTTGCCAAAGATAATGGTGTAAGTTACAAGTTACTAAAGTATTTTAACCCATGGCTGAGACAAAACTATTTGAAAAACAGAAAAAAGAAGACTTATAAGATAATGATACCAAACCCTCCCTTCGATCATACTCATGAATCGATTATATTAAATAACAACGGAATTAGTAATGCTCAATAGATTTAGATGAATAAAAACCCTAAAATAACCGAAGATAATCTTGAGGTTCTTGGTGCAAGAGTTCATAATTTAAAGAATATAGATGTAACCATACCTAGAAATAAATTCGTTGTAATTACAGGGTTAAGTGGTAGTGGAAAGTCATCACTCGCCTTCGATACGATATATGCTGAAGGCCAGAGAAGATATATGGAAACATTCTCAGCGTATGCAAGACAGTTTATTGGCAACATGGAACGCCCAGATGTTGATAAAATATCTGGTTTAAGCCCTGTAATATCAATAGAACAAAAATCCGTAAATAGAAATCCAAGATCAACTGTAGGAACCATCACAGAGGTTTATGACTTTTTAAGATTGTTATATGCAAGAGCATCAAAGGCCTATTCATACGAGACAGGAGAGCAAATGGTGCAGTATACAGAGGACCAGATTGTTGAATTGATTATGAAGGCAAACGATGGTAAAAAGATAACCGTATTATCGCCATTGGTAAAAGGAAGGAAAGGACATTATAGAGAACTATTTGAAAATATAAGACAACAAGGCTACCTAAAAGTTAGAGTAGACTCAGAAATAAGGGAAATATCTTTTGGTCTGCAGCTTGACAGATATAAAGTACATGATATTGAAGTTGTTGTTGACAGACTTATTGTAAAAGATAAGGATAAGGATAGGATAAAAAGAACTATAAATTCTGCAATGAAGCTCGGAAAGGGATCCCTCATGGTGATTCTGGATGATAATGATGAAGTAAGGCATTATAGTAGTAAACTTATGTGTCCTACCACAGGAATGTCTTATGATGAGCCTGAGCCAAATACTTTCTCGTTTAATTCGCCATATGGTGCATGTCCATCATGCAATGGATTAGGATATGTAAAGGAAGTAGATATGAAAAAAGTATTTCCTGATCCAAAACTAAGTATTAAACGCGGAGGAATAGCCCCACTTGGAGAGCATAAGAACAATTGGGTTTTTAATCAAATTGAAGCAATTGGACTAAAATATGGTTATGAACTAACAACTCCTGTTGGCGAACTTTCTGATAATGCCCTTAAAACTATTCTTCACGGGTCCAATCAAACATTTGAAGTAAAAAAGGAATATTTAGGTATAACGTCCTCATACACATTGTCTTTCGAAGGTCTAATTAAGTATATTGAGAACTATAGTAAGGAGAACTCATCTCAAGTTTCTAAAAAATGGGCTGATTCTTATATGAACAGAGATACTTGCAGTGAGTGTAATGGTGAACGTTTAAAAAAAGAATCGCTACACTTTCTTATTAATGAAAAGAACATTTCAGAATTGAGCCTAATGGATATTTCAAATCTGCGTAAATGGCTTGATGATGCTGAGACTAATATGGATGAACGACAGGTTCGTATTTCTCATGAAATATTACGTGAGATTAAAACACGATTAGAATTTTTACTTGATGTGGGAATAGGATACTTAAACTTGTTTAGATCTGCTAGAAGCCTTTCAGGTGGTGAATCACAGAGAATAAGGCTAGCTACGCAAATAGGGTCTCAGCTGACGGGTGTTTTGTACATATTAGACGAGCCAAGTATTGGTTTGCATCAACGTGATAATTTAAAGCTAATTAGTGCTTTAAAGAACCTTAGAGACATTGGAAATTCAGTTATTGTTGTTGAACATGATAAGGATACAATTCTATCTGCAGACCATGTTATAGATATAGGCCCAGGAGCTGGAATGCATGGTGGCGAGATAGTTGCTCAGGGAGATCCGGTAAAAATCAAAAATAATGGTACAATCACTGCTGAGTACCTTAGTGGCAGTAAAAAAATAGAAGTGCCAAAGAAAAGACGAGAAGGTAATTCAAAGAACCTTACCCTTAAAGGTGCTAGTGGTAATAACCTTAAAAATGTAGACGCAACTTTCCCTCTTGGAAAGTTAATATGCATAACTGGAGTTTCTGGTAGTGGAAAATCATCCTTAATAAATAACACACTATACCCCATTCTAAGTAATCATTTTTACAAATCTTCTCGTAATCATCTACCATATGAATCAATTGATGGTGTTGAAAACATTGATAAGGTTATTGAAATAGACCAATCCCCTATTGGTAGAACTCCAAGATCTAACCCCGCTACGTATACTAAAGTTTTTGATGAGATAAGAAAACTATATGGAAGTTTATCCGAATCTAAGATACGTGGATACAAGCCAGGTAGGTTTTCTTTTAACGTAAAAGGTGGCAGATGTGAGACATGCAAGGGAGCTGGTATGCAAGTAATTGAGATGAATTTTCTTCCTGACGTATATGTTCATTGTAATGATTGCTTTGGAAAAAGATATAATCGAGAAACTCTGGAAGTAAGATACAAGGGTAAATCAATAAATGATGTTCTTGATATGACAATCAATCAAGCCATTGATTTCTTCGAGAATATACATTTTATAATAACTAAACTTAAAGCTCTTCAGGATGTTGGACTTGGATATTTAACATTGGGACAGAGTTCCACAACAATCTCTGGTGGTGAAGCTCAGCGTGTTAAACTTGCATCAGAATTATCAAAAAGAGATACTGGGAACACTTTGTATATATTGGATGAACCTACAACAGGCTTGCACTTTGAGGATGTTAAAGTATTACTTGGTGTGCTTAATAAACTTGTTGATAAGGGTAATACAATAATTATTATTGAGCATAACATGGAAGTTGTAAAAGTTGCTGATCATATTATAGACCTTGGGCCTGAAGGTGGTGAAAAAGGTGGTCAATTAATTTGTTTCGGGACACCTGAGCAGATTATTAAAAATACGAATAGCTGTACTGCCCCATTTATAAAAAATGAATTATAATCAAATTAAAATATAAATACCATGAATAAAATTGACATAGCTCGTATGAAAAAGAAGTTTAAGCCAAAATCATGGTCGCAAATCAAAGCTAATGATTCATGGTCTGTATTTAAGATAATGTCTGAAGTGGTTGATGGGTATGAAACATTAGCAAAAATAGGCCCTTGTGTTGCAATATTTGGCTCTGCCCGCACCAAACCTGGTGATACTGATTACCAGAGTGCGGAAGAAGTTTCATATAAACTAACTAAAAAAGGGTTTGGAATTATTACTGGTGGTGGACCTGGTATAATGGAGGCAGCCAATAAGGGGGCTCATAATGGTGGTGGTAAGTCCGTAGGATTAAATATAAACCTACCCTTTGAGCAAGATTCTAATAAATATATAGATTCTGATAAATTAATCCAGTTTGATTATTTCTTTACAAGAAAACTCATGTTCATGAGATATTCTCAAGGTTATATTATACTGCCAGGTGGCTTTGGAACTTTGGATGAATTATTCGAAGCTATTACCTTGATACAAACAAATAAGCTCGTGAATTTTCCGATTGTATTAATTAAAAAGGATTATTGGTCCGGGTTGATAGAATGGATTAAAAACTCACTTTTAGAAGGTAACTGTATAAGCGAGAGAGATTTGAATATATTCCATTTAGTAGATACTGTTGATGAAGCTGTTGGCGTAATTGAAGAGTTTTATTCAAAATATTCTCTACAACCAAATTTCTAATTAATGGTAAATGTCTTCAATGGCATGCTTATAAGATCTATTTACATATAATATCACACTTATTACGTCAAGCTTTTTAAATTTGTATATCCTACATTTTAATAATGCTAAAAAAAGTTTTTATTCTTTATCTGTTAGTTTCCAATATATTTTTATTCTCACAAGAGCATAAAGAGGTTAAAGTTGATATAAATACTACTATTACCAGAAACAATTTACATCAAGATATAGGAATTCAAATTTTTGATTTGATTGGTAATACAAAACAGTCAAATCCTGATAGTATTAAAATAGATGTTAGTTTTAATCTAATTATCAAAATAAAATCACAACCGCCTGATAATTATAATGCTATGTTATCAGCGAGCATAATTAATGTTGAGCCTGATTTTGATTTATTGGGTTTTGATGCAGATACAATTATTTTACCATCACTAGTACATTTTATGCTAGTAGTGAGTAATGAATTTGGCCAAATTGACACTCTTAAGGTATCATGCTCACCATATGAAGAGCAATATAATTTGAATATGTTAAGTAACCTTAAAGGAGATTTAACCCTTGAAGTTGCTAATGTGACTTATGCCTATGATGCTGATGATTACCTGCGTTTAGATAAATTTATTAATGCAGTTAAGAACTATTATTCCTATGGATATTTTCTAAATTATATAAATGAAAAATATTCTGATATAAGCATGAAAAATACTCTATCAAGTCATGATGTTTTCATGCATAAGATTGAACTTGATAGAATTGCTTATAACCTAGATTCGATAAATCATACTTATAGCCTCAACATAAAAGATAATGACCCCATAGCCTTCAGTGATGAGCTAGAAAAGTTTAACAGGTATCTAAAAAGGTATGAAACACTTTTTTTGAACCTTTTGTCAACATCTGATAGTTATGAAATTGAGCCAAATGAATTTTGCTCCCAGTTTGCAAATACATCCAATGATTATTTACTGATTGCGGATAAGTTGCAGCCGCAAGAAGCATTTGCATTTGTTAGCAATGCCTACTTAAACGGTGATTTTGATTCACAGTTTACTTTGGAAGCGATAGCAGATTACTATGCTAAGTTAAATGGAAGAAGTACGGATGATACATATAAACTTATAATTGGTGAGTTTATAGAAAAGGCCTATTACTGGAGATCCATGGAGAATTTTAATAATTCTCTGATTTTACTTAACAATGCATTTATAATATCGGAACAGTTCGACATTACTCTACCAAAATCCTACGACAGTCTTAAAATAGAAATTACTGAGGGTCTCGCTTTATCCTTTATACGTGTTGGCAATATGGCTCTTAGTAATGGTAACATTGATTTTGGTAACAAGTACATAAGTAAATCAAACGAACTTTTACATAACAGTTTACAATCAATTTATGGTTTGGAGGAGTTCGATGAGAGGTTGGAAGAAATTTTAGTTGTCCAAAATATGACAATTGGTAGTTATAGTGAGTTGGAACTATTTGATGATGCAATAGAATTAAGTAATCTTTCTGCACTAATTTGTTTGGGTAGAACATATGATTACTGCATAAAAGGTGATAGCATTAGGTGTGTGTTAGAGTCAGATATTTTAAATGCTATGCTAATGGACTTGTCATTACTAATTGATAATAATCAATATTTAGATGCATCTAAATCGTTAGCTTTAATAGTTGATAGTATCAATAGTTATAAATGTGAGGACAATAACCTACGCGAAAACTACAAGCAGTTATCTGACAGTTTATACGCAACTCTAATATCAGAGGGTAAGAAGTTAATCTCAGTAAAAAAGCCTACAAAAGCATTAGAGTTTCTATTAGATGCAAAGGAAATTTGTGAGAACAATAGGGATGATATTTATGAGATAAATGAACTTATAAAATTTGCTGCCGAACCTATGATACTTGGATATATTGACAACGCAAAATACGATACATGGAAAAATAATATTGACTCTGCTAGTCATAAGTTGAATATGGCCATGACTTTAAATCAGAAATATTTCTTAAGTAATAATGATAGGATAAACATAGCCATTGATAATCTTCAGGAACAAATGATGTATAGAGATTGTATCGATATAGGTAATGGTTATATTGATGCCATTAGAAAAGCAGAAATACATATTAGGAACAAAAGTTTTACTGATCTTCCTACCTTGGTCTCACAAGCCTCAGCATATCTTCATCAAAATAATGAATGTAAACTAGATAGTAACATTTTATATGATTTTATTTCAAAGTATAAATATATCATTGAATACCAAAAAACATTCAATGATGTGCTGATTGCATTGTTAGACAAGGATTATATAATGGTCATAGATATTTATCAAGAATTGGATAGTTATTATTATGATCATGAATCAGAATTAACCGATGTTAGTCATAATGATTTAATGCCGTTTATTAAGAATCAAGATTTATATCAACTCACAATACAAGCTATGTTATATAGTATTAGCAATAATGATCTTGATAATGCCATTAATTACATGAAGTTAGCATATGATCAAGGTGCAAACATGAAGGAAATTAAGCCATCAATAATGAAACTAGCAAAGTTGTTAGCAATTAGGGATAATGCGGTGAATTTGCCTGTAAATGAAACTTTACAACTATATACGGACGATCTTGTAAAAATGAATTATTTTAAGATTATTTATGTAAAAAATAGAGTTGTCAAACCGTCAGAATAAACCAAAATCACCTAATTTAGCAATGAAAATAATATAAGATGAAAAGAAAGTTATTATTGATAAGCAACTCTACAATGGCTGGTGAGGATTATCTTGGTTGGCCACAAAAATATATTAAAGACTTTTTAAATTCAGAAAATATAAAGAAAGTAACCTTCGTCCCATATGCAGGAGTTGGTTTGTGTACCGAAAGTTTAAAAGCATCATACGATTTATACACGAAGAGAGTAAGTGAGGTATTCATTAAACTTGGATTTGAAGTTACATCTGTTCATCAGGTTAGTGATCCTGTTGCACTTGTAAATGAATCTGAGTCCATTGCTGTTGGTGGGGGTAATACATTTCATCTGGTATCAGAAATGCAAAAAACTGGCATTATGGATGCTATAAAGGAAAGAGCTCTTGATGGAATGCCATATATGGGTTGGAGTGCAGGTTCCAATGTAGCATGCCCATCATTGATGACGACAAATGATATGCCCATAATTGAACCACCAAGTTTCAATTGCATGGGTTTAATACCTTTTCAGATAAATCCACATTATCTTGATGCAAATCCGAAGGGCCATGGTGGTGAAACAAGAGAACAGCGTATTGAGGAATTCTTGGTTGTTAACCGTACTATTCAAGTTCTTGGACTAAGGGAAGCCAGTATGCTTTACGTTGATGGTGATAATATAAAGCTACTAGGATCAAAAGATGCAAGATTATTTATGTTTGGTTCTAAGCCAAAAGAATTTAAAGTGGGTTCGGATTTAAGCTTCCTATTATAGATTAGAAATACTTTATTTAATTATGAAACAAACTATTAGATTACTGCTTTCTGGACTATTAACTCTAATAATTGTGGGTTCACACGCTCAAGTTGACATGAACTCAGGTCATAAAATGACACGCCAAGAAAAGAAACTCGCTGAAAAGAAACAAAAAGAAAAAGAATGGAAACTGCTTCAGGAATTGGCTGAAGAGAAAAGCTACATTGTACAATTTAGTAGGTTCACGAATACTAGAAATGGAAAAATATACAATCTTAATCGTAGATTAAACTTCATAGCTGTTAATGGTGACAGGGTAATTATACAAGTAGAAACTAACCAGTACCTCTCTGATAATGGTTTGGGTGGTATTACCATTGATGGTACCATAAATAATTATAAATTTCAGGAGCCAAAAAATAACAAGGGTGCCATTAAGATTAATTTTAATGTTTCTTCAGAAACTACTTTTCGAGGTACTAATATTAATATAACGGTTGGTAAAGATGGATTTGCCACAATTACTGTGGGTAACTCTCCTCTTATTGTAGGAGACTTCATGAACCCTAAGGATTCAGATATTAACCTTGGAGTTACTTTCTGGAATTAGCCGCTTCTTTTTCTCAATTGTGAGACTGCCACTCCAACAAGAATAATTATGCCACCTATGCTTTGCAATGTTGTCAGGTATTCATCGAGGATTAACCACCCTCCCACTACTGCAAAAAGACCCTCCGTACTTAGGATTATAGCAGAATGAGTTGGATTAGCTTTTCGTTGAGCAACCAATTGTAATGTAAATCCTACAGCAACTGACATAATCCCTCCATATAAGATGGGTATCATAGCACTTCTTATATTGTTCCAATCGTAGCTTTCAAAGAACAATGATAGAATGATACATATAATACCAGTTAATCCAAATTGAATTGCTGCGAGCTTTATTACATTAAACTTAAGTGAATATATACCAGCAAGTATTACTTGTAATGCCCAGAATAATGCACTTATAAATACTAGTAAATCACCCATTACGAGCATTAAGTCTTCACTTTCTGATAATAGATAGAAGCCAACAATTGCAAGAACTGCACCAACCCATGTTTGAACAGTTACCCTATGCTTAAGAAAGATACCAATAATGGGAACAAGGATAACATACATGCTAGTAATAAAGCCAGCATTTCCTGCTGTTGTGTATACTATTCCATATTGTTGTAATACAGCTGCTAATGTTAGAACTATTCCACTTATTAGACCTGCAACCCAGATTGAGCCATTATTCACCTTAATATCATACTGCTTTTTCGTTAGAAAAATTACTGGTATTAGTGTAATAGCCCCCAAAAGAAATCTAATGCCAGTAAATGCCAAGGGCCCAATATCTTGCATTCCTGCCTTTTGAGCTACAAAAGCGAAACCCCAAATAATAGCTGTAAATAGTAGCAGTACTTCAGTTGTATATTTGGATAGTGAAAGGTTCATTTACAATGTTTGGCAAATATTTTATGAGATTATATTTTCAAAATGAATAATTGATTTAGAATTCAATAATAATTCGAAAATAGAGCCGCTAATATATGTTATTAGTTAAACTCAGGTTTGATTTGATCTAACCAATTAGAGATTCTATCGCTAGTAAGCTTATCTTGATTTTCATAGTCTAAGGGAAGTCCAATAAATTTTCCATTAATTACAGCTCGTGATTCCTCATACTCATAGCCTTCTGTTGAAACATAACCGATTATGTCGCAACCTTTCTTATTTAAACATTCATAAATTACACCCATACCATCTACAAATGTGTCAGGATAATAATCCTGGTCTCCGAAACCAAATATAGCTACTTTCTTATTTTTCATATTTGTGGCCTCAATTACCGGAAGAAAATCTGTAAAATCTTCTTGCAGATCACCAATACCCCAAGTAGATGCTCCAAAGATTATGTTGTCATAATTCTCTAAATCACTAGCTGAAGCATCATAAACATCTATTAATGTTGTAAGTTCACTTCCAAGTTTTTCTTTAATTTCTATGGCCGCCTCCTCTGTATTTCCTGTTAATGTGCCATATATGATTACAATTTTGTTCATATTATTGAAGTATAATAGTGTTAAATTTAAAATTAAAAATATAAATATTTAGCAAAATGAAGTATTTAATATTACCACTAATTATTGCAGATATCATATTTAATTCTACAAAATTCTAGGTTTTTGAATACTGGTAGAATAAACAAACGTCTTAATTCATTTAATTCATCCTTGTTCAATAGAATATTCATATTGTTTTGATTGGTTGGTATTAGTATTTTACGCTTGTATTGAATGTTTCTATTTTTGTTTTCCCAGTGTAAACCATCCAAACTAATCAGATAATCAAAAAAACTTTTAAATTCTTTATCATTAAAATTAAAATTTAGGTTTTTAAATTCAATATGAATTTTGTTGCATGACGAACACCTAAAAACCCTGCCGTTATCTGATGTATTTAAAACCTTTATCATGATTTAAGTTTTTATTACATATTTTAAAAATCAATTAGAGATTATTGGAAAATATGTGTATTTAGAATGCATAAAAATCCTTAATATGGAATTTGTTGTCAATACCTAAATGTGGTTATTTCATTTGTATGCGAGGTTGTATTAATATAAAAACGGATATAATCTTTAAGGCATATGGAGGATAGAAGTAGATACTATATCAAACTTCATAAACGATATTATCTATCATACCTTGAAATATGAACTCGTGAAATGGTAAGAAAGTATACCAGTTAGTAGTATCCTCATTTTTTAATAATTTACCTTGATGATCTTAAAAGTTTTATTTCCTACATTGAAAAAATACAGATTAGGTTTTAAATTTGTAATGTCAATTTCCCTATTATTTGAATCAAGAGTACCTGATTTAATCATCTGACCTTGTGGAGTGTATATCTGGTAATCAATATTTTTATTGATATTATTTGACACTTTAATTGTTGTGGTTGCAGGGTTTGGAAAGATACTAACCTGATCGTAAAATGAATTATTATTATCAGTTATGGCATTCGGTTGGCTTTCTATTAATCCATTTATATCGTATTTAGAAAGAAAGTTCCATACCTCTTTACTTGCATCTATGTCCATATTACCCCATACTCCAGGCCAATCATGATCTCCACCAATTACCTTAAAATGCTCAACGGCTGTAGAATTATCGCCATCTCCATATATATAATGTTCGACTGTACTTCCATCTGAGGTATTTATGTCTGGTATTTCAATAATGATTGGTTCAGAAGAAGTATTATTGTATTCTACCCAATACTCAATAACATCATCAATAGACTTAGTCCATAGGAAGTTTCCATTGTAGGGAACTGTGCCATCAGATGTACCATGTATTTGCATTATGGGTGTTGGATGTGATGGTTGACATGTATTATAGCTCTGCGGGGTCATTGAACCAGTTACTGATGCGATAGCAGCGATTCTATCGCTTAATTTACAGGCCAGTAAAAAACTCATATATCCTCCATTTGACATTCCTGTACTATACATTCTATCTGAATCAATATTATATGCCTTAGATATCGTATCCATTAGCTCAGATACAAATGAAACATCATCTACTGTGCTTCCAATGGTCCAACCACCAACATTCCAGTGCGTAATACCATTTAAAAGGCTTCCCTGGGGATGAATTAATATAAAACCAGCTGTATCTGCTATGGATTTAAAATTTGTATAATACAAATTTGTTTGTGCATTGCTGGTATAGCCATGAAAAGAGAATAATAATGGTGTAGATTCTTCAGCATTATAACTAGCAGGGATGTAAAGTATGTACTCCCTCGTTAACCCTTCATGTTGAAGTACACCATTTATGGTTTGCTGAGAGATTATACCATTTATTAGAACAAAAAATGTAAACAGAAAACTTAGTAATGGCTTCATAAATTCTAAGGGCTTTTATAATAATGTGTTAATAAAATGAAATATAGTGATATTTAATGTCCTTTGTTTTTAAACGCATTCTTTACAACATCATAGGCTAATTTTGTTTTTCTGTTAATATCAACAATTCCCCAGTACTCTTCATTTGCAGTACCATCATAAGGAACACCGCTACTTTTAGGTGCCCAACCTCCTATATCCTGTGTGTCGTTATCACCAGCCTTCCACAATTCATCTACAAATGCAAAAATGGTTACTCCTGAGCAAACGTCTAGGTTATCAAAGACATCATTTAGTATGTTAGCAGTTGCATTTGCCTGTGCTATTTCGTTTTTACCCATTTCATAATTGTTCGATTTCTCTGCCATATAGCTATCGGCACCAGCCTCAGATAAATACATTGGTTTATTACTAATTAATGCATATTCATGGAAAATATCTTCAGGGTTATCCCATCTATAAACATTTAAACCCCAGATATCAATGTTTGTTGACATGTTCATGGCAAGAGAATTTGGTAATTCACCATGAGCAGTAGCTACAGGGTGAGATGAGTCTGTTTGATGTATTAAATCTGCGGCACTATTTAATGCTGTATACCAATTCTCTAATTCACCTTCAAACCATTCTGGGTGGAAATTAAACTCATTACCTAATTCCCAAAATAATATCACTTCATGATTTTTATATTTATTTACATAATCAATAAATGATCCAGATAATATATCATAGTATCCATCTTGATTATAACCAAAGCTTATTATTACCTTAAGGCCTGCTTCATTTATAATATCCAATATCGATACATCATCAATTGGTGCATATACTCTTATTGTATTTATTCCTGCAGCTACCATTAGTTCTATATCATCTGCCAGAGAACCGAAACTTCTTTGATTAGTTCCAATGGGTATGGGGTTGTAACAGATACCTTTGATAACATAAACTGTATCATTAACCATAATATGACGATTCTTGACATTAACAGTAGCAGCAGTTAATGAACTTAACCAAATGTTCAAAAGAAAAAGTGTTAATACTATTATTTTGTGTTTTTTCATTCTAGTAACTTATTTCATCAATTTTAACTATACCCTAAAATGCCTTGTAGACAAAAGATACAGATTCTAATTTTTGAGAACTATTCTAAATCTTGCTTTACCAGACTCTAAGTGCTCCATAGCTTCATTTACATTATCCATCGGATACTCTTCTACTATGGGATAAATATTATGTCTAACACAAAAATCCAGCATTGTTTTAGTTAGAGCAGGACTTCCTATTGGGCTAGCTCCAAGTGTTTTTTCACCCACCATTAATGAAAAAGCTGGAATAGCCATTGGATCAAGAACAGCGCCAACATTATGAAACCTTCCTTTCGGCGCCAATGCTAGTAGATATGAATTCCAATCAAGAGTTACATTTGTGGTATTAAGTATAAAATCTAGTTGCCCGGACAAACTCTCTAATTCTTCAGGTGATTTGGAATTAACTACTTTGTGTGCACCCATATTAAGAATTGCATCCTTTTTATCTGGGTTAGAACTAAATGCAATTACTTCGCATCCCCAGTGTTTAAGAAAATTAATTGCCATATGTCCTAATCCTCCTATACCAATAACACCAACACGATCCGTAGGCTTTACACCCGATGCAATTATTGGATTAAATACTGTTATTCCACCACATAATAAAGGCCCTGCCTTACTCATATCTATGTTTTCTGGTAATGGTATTGCCCATGACCAATGTCCACGAACATAATCCGCAAAGCCCCCTTTTCTGCCAACTATAGTGGCTTGCGACTTGGCACACAGATGATGATTACCTTTCATGCATTGCTCACAGCTCATACATGATTCTGATAGCCACCCGAGGCCAACTTTATCTCCCACTTTTATATTTTTTACAGTGTCACCAGCAGCAACAACTTCACCAACAATTTCATGGCCAGGAACAAGCGGAAACTGAGTCATTCCCCAATCATTATTAATCATACTAAGATCAGAGTGGCAAATACCACAATAAGCTACTTTTATATCAACTTCTTCAGGACCAAGGTCTCCATTATCGAATGAATATTCTTTCAATTTGCCTTTGGGCTCATGTGATGCGTATGCATTTATCTTCATTTTGTAATTTTTGTTTTATCTAATATGTGGATGGGTGTAATGTTATATATTAATATTGATTGTTTTAATAATATTCATTAAGTATTAATTTACCCTCCAAATTTCATCGGTACCATAGGTAACTTTTTCTTCGGGCAGTATTACGGAATAATCTTTGGCATAAATATCCCAATCATTTACTAGTTCCTTTAGCTTGTTAGGGTAATCACTTGAAAGATTGGTAAATTCTCCGGGATCATCTTCCAGATTATAAAGTTCCCAATTACCCGTTCCATAGGGCTTATCATACTTTTCAGCTTTCCATTTTCCCTTTCTTACTCCTCGCCTACCGTAAAGTTCCCAACAATGAGCTTTTTCATCAGAATGTGTTATGTTTTCAATTCCTTGGAGCCATGGAAGTAACGATTTACCATCAATTGGGTGAATTTTACGATTCTTAAAAGATCCTCCTGGATTTTTAATGTTCACAAAATCTAAAATAGTTGGTGTTATATCCATAACCGTTAAAACATTATTGTTAATGGTTTTAAAATTATGTTTCCATTTGGGATATGAAATAACTGAAGGTGACCTAACTCCACCTTCTGTGGAGAAACTTTTATACCAGCTAAACGGCAGTGAGCTTACCTGAGCCCAAGACGGCCCTGTCGATACATAAGAGTTCTTACGGCCAATGTTTTCAAGGGTATTATCATTATTAACGGCGATCCATTCTCGAGTATCTCCAATTCCAAGTATTGAGTTACCCTCTGCTCCATTATCTGACATGAAAATGATTAATGTATTATCATATTGACCTGTGACTTTAAGATGGTTTATTATTCTTCCGATATTGTAATCCATCAGGTTAACCATTGCAGCATATACCTCCATTGTCCGTGCTGATAATTGCTTTTCTGATGTGTTTAGATCTTCCCATGGAATAACATTAGGTGTTAGTGGGTTTAAGACCACATTGTCATCTATGATTTTCAAGTCCTTTGCAGATTGTATTCTCTTTTTTGCCAAAACTTCATAGCCATCATCATAAAAGCCCCTATAAGTATTTATATGTTGATCGGGTACATGTAGTGGCCAATGAGGAGCGGTGAAGGCAACATACGAGAAGAATGGCTTATTTTGTTTGCTACTTTCGTCAATATATTCTATGATCTTATCTGCGTAATAATTACTAGAATAAAAATTTTCAGGTAGTCTATCCACGATTTGTCCATCCTCAACATACGTGGTTTGCCTGCTTGAAAATAGTGGTTGTTTATCTGAAAAGTGACTAGCTCCTGCCTGAATAAGACTAAAATATCTTTGAAAACCTCTATTACCTGGCCATTTAGTAGTATCTAATGATGGTCTACTCAGATGCCATTTACCTGCCATGGATGTGTGATAACCGTTTTCAAGTAAAATTTCTGGTAGTGTCGCAACATCAAAGTTTAAATATCCTTCATAACCAGGAGCTCCTTTTTGATTGTTTGCAGCCCTTCCCATCGTTCCTAAACCATTTCTATGATTATCTACACCAGTAAGCAGCATAGCTCTTGTGGGTGCACATGTGGGGGATGTGTAGAAAGAAGTGTTAATTACACCCACTTCGGCTAGTTTATCTATGTTAGGAGTACTAATTTCACTTCCAAAGCATCCAAGGTCTGTATAACCAAGGTCATCAGCTACAATTAGCAAAATGTTGGGTGAACTTGCTCCTTCTTTATTGTTATGAATAACATTACACCCAACTAAAAATACTAGCAAAGCTATAATATACACATACGTTGTTGCCTTGAGCATAACTTAATTACTTAATAGATAATGCAAATGTAAAATTTTACAATTACCAGTGATATTCAAGAATATCACTGTTTTAAATTTTAAAAGATTTATATACATGTAATATACGTATAGTGGTTATACAACCCTATACATACGCTTTATTTAATCATTCTCCGGATAACTTAGGGAAATAAAAATTAGCAAATACAATTGTCAAATAAATTTCAACTATTTGGAACTTCTTTGCCATGGAAATTTACCATCCAACTCAACCTGAAGGGATAAACTAAGCACTGTTCTAATTATGACTATGATCCCCAATACAAATACTGAGTCTAATGTAGGATCGGTTACAACGGTTCCCATAATATCAGCAGCAATTAATATTTCCAATCCTAATAAAATCGATTTCCCAATGTTATGTCGTAGATTAATGAAGGTGTTTGAATCATGCTTATTCAAGGATATTAAATACCTAATTAGTGAATAAATAATACCTATAAATATTGTTATTACACCAACTGCTTCAACTACATTTGATACATATTCAATGTAAACTTTGATATTCTCCATAAATCATTCTCAGTTAGGCATGCAAAATATGTAAAAATTTAGCATATCCAATGTAAAAATATAAAAAGTTTATTAGGAAGAACCTCTAAACAATTTGACAAGTCACTATACTACAACAAAAAACCCTACTAACACTTCTATGAGAAGGATTAGTAGGGTTTGTAAACATATACGGCCTAGGTATAAAGTTTAGTAAAAACTATAAATGATTTAAAGAGCTTCAGCTTTAGCTGTGGACATCTTTGCAAACTCTGAATCCATTTTAGCTGCCATGAGGTACATGTTTTTCGCACCATCTTTGTCACCTAATTTTGCAAGGTAATCGCCCATTGAATCATAAGCATTTGGTTCATCACTATGAAAAGCTAAATAGATTGCAAAATGTTTTCCTGCTAAATCCATGTCACCATTATTCATATAAGCATATCCCATAATGTTATTTATTGGTCCACTGATAGGATATCTTTTAAGAGCCTTATTATAAAATTCAATCTGAGTATCAGAATCTGAAATGGTAAATCCATACCAAAACATTAACATCATATCATCATTTGCATAGGCAAGAGCCTTTGAGAGTATATTTTGCCTTTCTTGCTTAGTAAGAGAAGGGTTATATGCAGATATTGTGAGTTTTTCTGCTGTTGATGCACCATCAAGTTTACTATCAATAACTTTCAAAGTATTATTTAAGCCATCTTCATTCTCATTTACTATAAAAGCGTGTAACTGACCAAGATGTGCTGATGCCCAATTAGGATCAGCAGCAACTAGAGAATCGGATAATCTAACCCCCTCATTAATTCGCATATTTAGCATTGCATCACGCATTTTCCAGTAGCCTTCTGAATCATCGCCAGATGATGTAGATGGATACATATAATTATCTGCCATTGAATTAGAGTTAACCCAGTAAAATCTTTTCCAGTAAAGTTTATCCTTCATTTTTGAAATAATTGCATGAAACTGAAAGTCATCTATTTCAACTCCATCTAAATACATTGATGCCTTACCAAAAACACTGGCATTATTACCATAAATATCAACCGAATAAACTTCTGATACAGCCGAATCTTCCACAAAGCTTGTGCTATCAATACTTTTAGGGTCCCAATATCGAGGAGGATAATTTGCAAACATCACATATATTGAGTCGTTAAAATCATTAATAAATGGTTCTACGGCTTCTGCTCCGTTCACTCTCTCTGCAAAGTGAACATTAACGAAGTCTTTTACTTCTTTCTCATTTAAACTTTTGTTTGTGCAACTCGCAACAAATAAAGTTAAAGTTACAATTACTAACAAGTGAATTCTTTTCATTTTTTTTGGTATTAAATATTCTTTTCCTAGTCATAACGCTTTTCGGATATCGCGACGTTTTTTATTGTGGTTTCTGCACTCCACAAAATAGTTAGCGATGATTTAATATCTTCTAATTTGGAGGTCATTAATGTACCAATGCATATAGGTGGATTTATTTTTATTTAAACTTAAGGAAGTTTTATAACCGTACTTACCCCATCTTTAGGTTCGGTCCATAAATAATCTATGAATGAAACTGTACCTAATTTCCATTCATTATTTTCTTTAACTAATCCAAACATTTCTAGAGCCTGAACATAAACGGGATCCTCTTCACCCGCTTTAAAAACTATGTGCGTTCCTTTAACCACAGCATAACCTTCATTATCTCCAATATTACTGTCAACTATTTCATACCATAGAGCCGTCCATGTAGTTGTTTCATAAGCTTCCTTTTGGAAATTTAAAATATCTGTTTTCCCCCTAAGTATTTGCGGCTGTGGCACATACCCCACTTCTGTTGGGGCATCACTAAAATTTTTGAAATTTACTAATAATATAGGGTCTTCTGATAATATACTTTCGTATTTAGCCATTCTTACATCAATAGAATCATTACTGACTAAATTATCTTGATATTCTTTGATAACATTATCAAAGTCTTGGACTTCTTCCTCGTTTAAGCTGTTTTTGGAGCAACTTGAAACAAATAAAGTTATGGTTAGTATTACTAATAAGTTAAATATTTTCATCTTTTTGTTGTTTAATTTTGTTTTCCTATTCATAACGCTTTTTGTATATCGCGACGTTTTATAATGAGGTCTCTGTATTCCACAAAAAATAGCAAGTTAAATAATGTCTTAGGGTTAGGAAATTGTTGTTTGATTACAAGTAGTGATATATAAAAATAAATTCAGTTGTTTCTATTAATTAGGCACATCTACTTTATTAATTTACTTTCAATAATACAAAAAATAGTTAAAAGGCATATAATTATTTCAATTTTGGAACAAACAATAGCTACTATCCGGGGTTATAAGATAATTTCTAGAGTAGGTTTGTAATTTGTTCCGCTGCTCTAAAACCACTATTATAGGCACCATGAACTGTACCTCTATAATCCTTTGAAGTATGTTCACCTGCAAAAAATAATTTATTATTCATGGATTCTTCGAATACTGAAAAGTCTGAGGTTCGAGTTCCATTTGTAGCAAATGAATAAGAGCCAAATGTATACTCATTCGATACCCATTTAGTTCTAAGAAATTTTGTTGGCTCTGGAATTCCGGATCCATAAATTGATTTTAAATGATTCATAATTTCATCAATCACCTCATTATCTGCCATGTTCTCAGTAGTTTTGGAGTAATCTCCAAAAGCAAATGTCATCAGTGCATTAGATTCTGAAAATTTATTTAGATTCAAAAAATAATTGAACTTTCCCATGGTCTCAGGTGTATATCCAATATATTGAAGATTAGTATCCCAAAATGGAGTATCCCAAACGCATAGAAACTTATTTACTGAACCCATTTTTAAATTATTTATGGAATTTTGGATATTACCTGACAATGATGGGGTAAAGTTTACCACATTATTCTTTAGAACCCCGAGTGGAACAGTAACTATGACATAATCCGCACTAAACTCTTGATCAGTAGTGCTAACAAGAACCTTAGACGCAGAGTAATCAATACCAGTCACTTTCTTATTCAACTCAATATTTAAGCCTTTAGCTAAATAATCCGCAATTCTATCATATCCATTTGTTACGATAATATCATCGCCGCTAAACTCTTCATCATCATAGTAATCTAATGACGAAAGTTCAGAAATATCTCCACCGGTATCAAATTCAAGAAATGCTGACAACATATAAGACCATAACCTGTTATTCTTATACTGAGGATAATTGTCATAAAAAACTTCTTCAAAACTCTTATCTATGCTTCCAGCAAGACTATTTAGTATGTTATTATATGCATTTTCCGATGTATCCAATACATTTTCATCATATACCGACCCATTTATATCATATACCTCCACGTTATTATCATTGGTTGGAAATGTATTTACTCCTGATGGACTAATTAGTTCGGTAATTGGATTTCCATCGGGACCATGGATCCAGCTAGCACCTTCGTCAAAAGCTATATCTAAGCTTCGGTTAGTTTTAAGTCTACCTCCTACTTTGGATTGAGCTTCAATTACATTAACGGTTACATTCCTACTGCTAAGATATTTTGCAGCGGCAAGCCCTGAGACTCCAGCTCCTATAACTAATACAGTTTTATCTGTATTGATAATATCGTCATCATTACATGCTAATGCTGACATCATAAGAGTAATTGAAGGCATTGCCAACATGGTGTTTTTAATGAATTGTCTTCTTTTCATAAGTGTCTTATAAATATTGATCGTGATTTTACACTAATCATTTATACTTTTAGTTTATAACTACTTCCCTACTTTATTTATGTTAATACTAGTGCACTTATCAGATGCATTTACTGGTATTAACCAACTATTATCCTTTTCAGATATTTTTCCATTCATCTCATTTAAGATTACGTTATCAGTAATTTTAATGCCCATATCTGCCATATTTTCAAAAGTATCTATTCCATTATTTGGAAAATTCTTTCTTGTTCTATGAATATTAAACCTATTGGAGAATTTTCTTTTGAAGGTTTTTTCGATTTCTTTTTTACCCATCATAAAGCCAAGAAGACCTCCCCAAGTAGCTGTTGGGTTATCTGAGTCCCAACCAACCAAAGTGCCAATTTTTATTGTCTCAGAGATATTTCCTTTTCCATAAAAAAGACTTATTAGGCTGGCTGCGAAATTAATACCTGCTGCAAAACAACCATTGCAGTATAGTTCTCGTGATGTAATATCATATCCATCTTTTCCAGATACTTGATACCTATAATATATTGAGTCTCGGGCTTGCTCCCAGGTAATTCCAGAATTAAACTTTTCCTTAACGTAGTCGTACATATGAGCTGGATAAGAATTATTGGGAAGAAACATTCTTGCATTCTCAGCCATACATTGAATCCTGCTTTCCATTGATGCAAGAGTATCTGTAATTGATGCAAGAGAATACATAATAACATAAAACTCGGCAATTTTAGCTGCCTCAAGATTAGCTGTTGTTCTTATTGGAAGGTGAGCTAGCCTTATTGCAACATCGGGCCTAGCAGGAGCAAATAGGCCAAATATTTCCGTTGTAAGCTGAGCATCAATCATTTCAGTATGCTCATTCAAAAATGTATCGCTAGTTTCTGGAGGCTCATACCCCTGTAACATTAGGTCAAATGCTTTTTGATTGGAAACCCACAGATAGTTTTCTTCCTCAAGAATTATGTGATTTAACCATCCTTCTCTTATCTGTTTTGCTGTTAAAATTGCAGTATTTTGATTATACATAAGATACTGATAGATATATTCAATATCAGTATCATCATCGGAACCCCATATCTCGTTAGTATCCTTAAAAACAAAGTCGATATTGTGTGATAACTCACTAGGTATAGTATCTGACCAGATATTAGGTTCATCTGGTTTCCCCCAGTCATTTCTTACATAAAAATCACCAGTTTTAATCTCTCCTATATTGCCAATTTTATCCATCTCCGTTACAAGCCCTGTCCAGTTGGCAATAGATTGCCCAAGCCAAAAACCATAGAGTTGGTCTTTATATGTATCTCGAGAGATGATAATTACATCAGAACCAATATTTGATTTATGCTTGTTTCTATTTTCTTCAATGGTAGGAACACATGAAGTAAATATGAGTAATATTAATATGGATTGGTTTAAATACCTTTTGATACTTGATAATATTTATTTGAGATTGTGAAGGTAAAAATAATTGATTAAAGATTAAGTAATACATGTGAAGTTATCAATACGAAGTAAAGGAGACTGAATAGATTATATTTAGTTTGCTCTGCTATAAATGTTAATTAGGGTCACAGTTTGTGAAGTTGGGTTTAGGTAGTGTCCATTGAGGAGTGGCTTGACTAACGTCGAAACAATGTACAACATTAATTTTTAATCAATAAATAAGTTTAGTTTTTTTAAAAAAAAACACCATTAATTGATTCGTAAAATGAATTAATTATATATTTGACGTTTATAACAAAAGTTGTTTATAACTAATATAACGTTTAATCTGAATAATATGGAAGATTCTGAAAGCATTCATGCATTGGCATACTTCAATTTATTAAAGACTGCCGGTTGGATTGAGATAAATGTTAAAGATGCACTAAAACCACTAGGGTTAACTCATGCCCAACTAAACGCTTTGCACATACTAATGGATAGTCATCCAAACCCTGTTTCTGCTTCATCCGTTAAAAAAGGAATATTAGTATCCAGTCCAGATGTAACTCGGTTATTGGATAGATTAGTAAAAAAAGGTTGTGTAAATAGAAAAACCTGTCCCATGAATCGAAGAAAGGTTGACATATCCCTAACAAAAGATGGTGAAATACTATTTAAAAAGGCAAATATTGCTGCCAAGGAGTCATTGGGGAATTTCTTCAAGAATAAAATTTCCGATGATGAAGCTTCTAAGCTAAGAGAGCTTTTAAAAAAAATAAGAAATTAAAACAAATATAATTTTAAGAATATAAAATTAATCACAAATAATCATTAACACTTATTAAATATGAAATCAATTAAACTTGCGTTAGCAACAATTATTTTATTTTCCGGCAATGTTTTATTTGCCAAAAAATTAGATATTAATACAGAAAAATCCACAATAGAATGGACCGGTGAAAAGATTACTGGCAAACATATGGGAACCATAAGCATAGAGAGTGGTTTTCTTGATGTAAAAAAGGATATGGTATCTGGAGGAAAGGTTGTTATTAATATGAATTCCATAACGAATACGGATATCGAAAATGAAGATTATAGCCAAAAGCTTGTGGCCCACTTGAAAGATGATGACTTTTTTGGAGTTGAAAAGTATCCAACTGCCGAATTTGTTATTACAAAGGGTTCAAAATTTGTTGATGGGAAGGCTTCTATCACAGGTGAATTAACCATCAAGGGGATAACAGAAACTATATCATTTGAAATAATCAAGAAAGACACTGATTACTTATCTACTCTAAAAATAGATAGAACTAAGTTTGGTATCAGATACGGCTCTAATTCATTTTTTGATAATCTTGGAGACAAAGCAATCTATAATGACTTCACCTTGGATATAAATCTTGTATTAAAATAAGCTTTGATTAACTTTTGGATAATTAGATCAGGTGTGAGAACATATTCCTTTTAATTTATTATGGGAATATTCTTGCTCCTTTTTTAATGTATTTTGACTTATAATAAATAAATACAACAGAAATTTTTAATACTAGTTTAATATAGGTCTAAACCAATTACTCTGCCATCTATATCCCATTCCGCCATTATTGGAATACCCATGTGATGCAATGCGGTTATAGATACATCCGTAACATATACATCTTGTTTTATCAATCCCTGGTTAGCTCGCTTTCCAGAGACTATATAAAATATGGTTTTATGTTCTTTTATATTTTCTCCATGATTATTACCACTACCACCATGATCGGTACTTAAAATGATCAACCAATTTTCTTTTTCATAGCTAGCACGGCTCTTCATAGCATTAACTATTTGCCCTACCATTTCATCAACATCACTAATGGCCTTAAGGTATTCATTACTTATAGTGTCAAATGAATGAGTATGACCTGCAATGTCTACTTCATCTAGCTGTACGAATATAATATCGGGATTATCACTTTTAATAACATCCACCGTCTTTTTAACAACTTCTTCATCAGTTTCAAAAGTTTGGACAAAATCAGCATCTCCCCTATTAAGGATGTTATTTACTGGCTCCCAATTTACTATTGAGTATGTTTTCAAATCTGGGTTGAACTGCTTTACTCTTTTGAATAAGTGTGGATACTGCTTAATATTGGGGCCTAGATATTTATTTGTTATAACTTTGTGTTTATCGTGCCATACACCTGTTAGCATACTTGTCCAACACGGACCGCTAATCGTTAGTTCATCTGTAGTAGCTGAAAATGAATAGGAACCATTCTTCCACAATTTATCAATGTTTGGTGTTTTTGCCTTTAGGAGAGCGTCAGGTTTACAACCATCAATTCCAATAATTAATACCTTATTGTGTTTGTAATTGTAACATGACAATATGTTTGCTACAAAAAATGAAATCAATAAAAGCCTAAGCAGTCTTGAAATAGGCGCATGTTTCATAATATGTTGGGTTTTTAGCGACATTATGCTTTACGCTTGCCCAAGGAATTATCATCCGTATGATTAAATATTTTACCATATATATCTACAATGGTTTCTTGATGATATGAAATTTTATTTCCATTAATTCTTATCTCACGCTTAAACTCAATTGTTTTAGCCTTTTTTTCCATGAATGGTGATTGTACAATTCCATAATTTGGATCATCCTTATGAGAAGTTACCGTAAATATAATTTCCTCATCAGAGATTCTTTCATATGATCCCCCAGCGAGTACACTTACACCACGTGGAATTGCAAATGCACACATAATGGTATCATCATCTTTATTCCATATCCAATAACCCGTTTCACTATGAGAAACTTTATCATCCTTTTTTTCTCTAACTAATTGATAATATTTAATTGCTAATAGTTGCTGTTCTTCTGCATTCTCTATGTCAATATCAACAACTTCAAATTCCAAGGTCTCGTAATACGGATTGTTTTCATCTATAATGGGTTTCGGAGCTATATCAGTTCCTCTATCACCTTCCCATGTTCCAATTAATCCGTCTAGTGGATTAGTTTTATTTTCTATACTCATTATTAAAATTAAAAAAATTGTTTTTACAACTAAGTTACTATTAAGTAATTACTCGTGTCAGTTATTAATTTTAGAACTTTTTATACCATAAGCATGGAAACTGGTTGGCCTCGTTAAAAAGCCAACCAGTAATTTATATTAAATTGTTCCTAGATCTATAACAATACATAATTAAACTTAATATGTATAGCATGCTATCTGCTATAAAATGTACCTGCAGATTCCATCACAATAATTGCACGTCCATCTATCACTTCTAAAACATTTCCCCACTGACCATATTCAATCAAATTACCGTCAATATCAGTCAAATTCCATTGTCCATAAGCAACAATAAATGAATTTCCAACATTTTTAAATCCTGATACGGATGCGTTTAGTATACCTTCAGTTTCATTTATAAATGATCCTGCAATTGCTTTTCTACCTTTAATAATATCTTTAATACCACTTACAGATCTTATTCCATCTTCAGTAAACTCTTTGGAAAGAGCGTTAAATTCCTTGGTATTAAATAGATTTGTAAAATCATTAATAGAAGCTTCTATCTTACGATAATTCTTTTTGGTAGTTAAAGCAAAAACATGATGTGCCTCAATTGGAATTAACCTACTAACTGAATCCATACCATCCAATGTATTTGGATAAGCAGACTCCATAAAAATTCTTAACTCGCCATTAATCAGTTTAAAGGTATTACCCCATTTTCCACTTATTACTGATTGATTATCCTTATTCATGATAGCCCATGTTCCACAACCAATAAGAAATTCATCTGTTAAAAAACGAGCTGTTTTTGTGGTAATGGCTATGGTTGCCCCTTCCAAAATACCATTATTACCGATTTCTGACTCAAAAGAATTTTTGATTGACTCAAAACCAACTATAGCTTTCTGACTTGTGCCAATAACTCTTATGGCATTATTAGTAAAGAGTAGCGCAACTCCTTCAGAGTTACCTTCATTATAGTTAGTTTCAAATTTTTTGGAAAAATCCTTGGCTAAAGCAACTGCTTTATCATCAACACTAACCACCTTGGTTTTTTTAGTTTGCATATCGCAACTCGAAACCATAACAATAATCGCCACCATGAGTGGCATTAATAATTTTTTCATAACAAATTTGTTTATTAATTTTAAGTAAATATAATTAATTTTTCTATTGATCTACTAATCAATTTTTTAATAAATACTGAAATAATTTAGTAGTCGATTCATCATACTATTAATAGTATAAATTAAAAAATTCCCCCATAAATATGCTCATTTTATGGTCTATTTCAATTACTTATTAACAACCATTATAAAAATTGCTCTATTTGTAGGATAATCATTAAAAACAGTACATTGGACACAAAATGAAAGTAAGTTAATATGGGTGTTATTTCAGTTATTCACTATGGATTAAGAGGTTATGAATTTGAACCATAGATTTTTATTTGTAGTTTTGAGATATCTAACTAATAATTAAATTTTATGGAAAAAAATGTAAAAAAGTTTTTTGATCTTCCAAAAACTATCAACAGTAATCTTCCAATGAATAATTTTAATTCAATGGTAGAAGATTCGGAGCACAAAATTGCAAAGTGGGTAGGAACTATCTACACCGTTGCTGCATTTGTTATCTTAATCAGCTCAATAATATGGGTGCTTTCTCCTATATGGAGTGGTGGCATGGGTGAAGGAATTGGTATATTAAGCGTTGTGATTGCTATGATTATTTGGGTTTATGCCGCATTTCCTATTGCACAGGTCGTAAGGTCTGCAGGAGATAGCTTATCTGAGTCCAAAAGCGGAATAGTAGATTTTGTATTTAGAGACTTCGCCATAGCAAATATTAAGTTATTTGGATATGTTTCTGCATTAGTTGCATTGTTTGGTGCAATATGCATGACAATCACTTGGGTTACTAGTCTTGATGTTTCAGGGGAGTTTTCCACAGCCTGGACCGCAAAGATTGATTACGCATTTGGTCTTCCAATGTTAGCTGTAGCTGCATTAGCAGAGCTACTTCATCTTCAGTTTATTAGCAATGTCTTTGCTGATTGGTACGCTTGGAATCCAATGGTATCCTCTGGAGAAGCTTGGAGTGTTAATGGTTTCTATGCTGTATTATGGCAATATGTTGGAGTAGTTGCTATTCTAGCTAAGTTATATGTTTCGTTAGCGATCTATTATTTCTTCTATGGAATAATAAGCAGTTTAGTTAAATGGATACAAAGTCCATTTTTACCTTTTAGGGCTTCATAATTTATTAGAAAAGTATTTATTAACTAAGGCGCGATTTGTTAAAATCGCGCCTTTTTTTTGTATTTATACTTTGAACTTAAAAATAATAACTCATTATTTTCGCTATATCTTCATATTTAAGCGAAGCATTATTTTATTTCATAAAGGTTCTAGATATATTAATCTCTGTACTTATGTTAAGTTTACCACCCCATAATAGCTTATGGCCTTGTTCTTATGTAATCTCACATAAGATTTCATTAATTTGAAACATAGATTTTAATTTGTAGTTTTGAGGTATCTAACTAATAACTAAATATACTATGAATTTAAAACTAGTTTTCAGAATTAATTCCATCATTTTTTTATTGAATGGAATAATGGGCTTATTTTTCACAGATATGTTCTTCGAAATGGCCAATTTTGAGATTATTAATGGAGAAACGACAACAATAGGTCAATTTATGGGTGTAACATTCCTTTTTCTAGGAATCTTATTGTGGAAAACCCCAGATATTGCAGGTGACTCATTAAAAGGATTTGGAATGTTATGGGCTCTTGGAGAGTTAATGTGGTTATTAATCATTGGTTATCATATTTTTGACGGCGCTGCCGGAGGTGCTACAGCTTACGGTAATGCTATAATAACAGCCGTATTAGCTTTACTTTTCTTCCTCAATAGTAGAGAAAGTAATTAATAAAGTTTAATATTATAACCTTAGCAATTAAGGTAAAAAGCTCATCCTTACTTTGGATGAGCTTTTTTTATTTTAATGAAACTATCGTCAAGCTTCAAATAATTTACTGGATAATTAATTCGAAAACCTCATAAGCTCATCATAGCAGGGAATACATGATTCCAACAAAGCATTAAGATCCATGGGAAATGGTTCCGTTTTTGGTTTATACTTATTAAATCCTTCAGATTTATGAATATTTTTATACCAGTGTTTAGCCCATACACCATCCTCTTTTATGGGTTGTGGTTTCCATAATAACATCTTGTCATTAAATGGAATATTAATTCTTTTACACAAATACATCAATTCCTTCTCTGGATTTAATAATACTTTGGTTGAGTCAATGACTAATGGATTTAAATCTCTTTCATTTAAATAGTTTAATAAATCAACCTGAAGAGCATACCCAACATCGTCCATGGATGGGTTATTGATAACTTTTGCATACGATGGTAACATTTCAACGGGGTTTCTTGTTAAAATAACATTCACTGTATTATTTAAAAAAGATCGATCTAAATTCATTAGATGATGAGTCATATTTTTAAAAAAAACAACTTGCTTATCATGACTACCCATCATCATATCAATAACTTTACTACCATTTGTTTCCATTGAAGAAATTATCTTTTGTGAATCTGGGTGGTATTTTGAGGCTTTACTATTATTCAAATAATAGGCATATAGAGGCTCATCAAATACCTGTGTATCTTCACGTTGCGCAAATGAATACATTAATGCAGTGGAAATGTTTCTTGGACCAGACCAAAGACATATTCGTTTTATGTTATCTTCATTCATTTATTAACATTTCTTTTAACTTCCTCAGCAATGGCCTTATCATACATATTACTCAGTTTTCTTGTAAAGGAGCCATAATTACCTTTTCCTATTATTTTACCATCAATTTTAGTTACGGGTGTTAAACCACCAAAAGTTCCTGTTACGAATGCTTCATCAGCGCCATAAACATCAAATAATGAAAAATTCTTTTCCAAACAAACTATGTTATTCTCATTGCATAATGCAATTACCTTTCCTCGAGTTATCCCATTCATGCAATACTGACCAGTTGATGTCCATACTTCTTCATTTTTAATTATGAAAAAGTTTGTGGCGTTACATGTTGAAACAAACCCATTTACATCAAGCATAAGAGCTTCATCCGCACCTGCTTCAATGGCCTGAATTAATGCTTGAACCTCATGTAGTTTACTATGGCAATTCAATCGTGGATCTAAATAGTCTGGTGATCCTCTTCTATAAGTGCTCGTAAATAAAGTTATACCACGTTCCTTTGTTTCACCAGAAGCTTCTTTAAATTCAGCTATGATTACAAGATTTGGTCCTGATATTGTTAACCTTGGATCCTGGGATGGTGTTTTTTTTATACCGCGTGTAACCATAATTCTGATGTGAACATTATCATGCATGTCATTGGCATTAATAGTACTCCATATCTTCTCCTCAAGTTCCTTGCGGTTGAAATTAAGTTTGATTCCTATGGTATAAGCGGCCTGCCACAATCTATCAAAATGTAAGCTTTGAGAAATGAGGACTCCTTCCTTAAGTCTCATACCCTCCCATACCCCATCACCCACAAGGTATCCACTGTCAAAAACAGATATTTTAGCATCCTTCCTTTTTAGTAGTTCACCATTTACATGAATAAAGATGTCATCATTTCTTTTATCAACTTTTGCATTGTGCGTGCCGTGTACCATTATATCAAATTAAAAAAACATTATCATACAATCATCATCAGTAAAATTATAATAATTTTTAAATTCTAATACATCTTTATTTAGTATGAATTCTTAGGAGATATAGTTGTTCCAATAAAATAAAGATCATCTACATTGCCCGTATTATCATGGAGGTAAATATCAACGGTAGACTCATCAATCATATTAAACTCTAAATTAAGACTGTTTGAGGTAGGATTTGGATATACTCTCACCGATACATCATCAATGTAATCTCGTCTGATATGTGTTTATTACATAATCTCCAGCACCAGACAATGAAACTTCTAGACCATAAACTTCTGGCCTTGGTATTGGGAAGGGAAAATAATCGTATTAGAATATCATGGTTTCGATGTATAATCGAATGATCATATCAACATCAGGCTTTAGGCTGAATTACGACTTGCGTTAATATTTCCATAGAGGGAGCGTCTTATTATTTTTTGATAATTTAAGGAATGTGAAGAGCCTTGTTCGGTTTTTTGAAATGCATATTGCTGTATTACCAAAAGGGGAAGCACTATGTTTTCTCTTATCTCTATGGATTTTCTGGACACGGGTTCTTCCTGCATAAGAATTTCATATTGAGATATTAGCAATGTCATTTCTTTTGATAGCAAATATTCATCGTGTAAAATATTCCAGAAATCCTTGAACTGCTTATCATTTGCTATGTACTTAGTAAGGTCAAAGTAGCATTTGGTCAATGACATCATACTATTTAACATTAGTGTTCTAAAAAATGGGACTTCCTTAAAAAGCTTTTGTAACTTATCCAAATATCCATCATTAACCATTTCTTTTAAGGCTGTTCCTAGGCCAAAGTAACCCGGAACATTTTGCTTTAGTTGACTCCACGAACCAACAAAAGGTATAGCTCTTAAATCCTTAAGGTCAAGTTTATCTTTTTTACCTCTTTTTGTTGGTCTACTTCCTATATTTGTATCACCATAAAATTTCAGAGTACTTTTATTCTCCAGGTACGGTATAAACATTTTATGGTTTTTAAGTTCATTATATTTAACAAAACTTAATCGTGCTAATGACTCAATAATTTCTCTTGATTCACCGGAAATAATATTTTCGCTATCAGACAAACTCTGGTATAAACCGGATGTAATTAATTGCTCGCAGTTATAAATAAAATGCTCTTTTGTACCATAATTGATTGAAATTGTTTGTCCCTGTATCGTAAGCTCTATAGCGTGATTTGCAATATTTTTACTTTGGGAAGCATAAAAACTATGTGTTTTACCTCCTCCTCTGGCTGGTGGACCACCTCTACCATCAAAGAATATTGGTTTTATATCATATCCTTCACACAACTTTGACAAATTCTCTTTTGTTTTGAAGATAGACCAGTTTGCTTGCAAGTAACCTCCATCTTTGGTACCATCAGAAAATCCAAGCATAACGGTTTGAATACGATTACGCTGGAGCAAATGACTTTTGTACTCAGGTGTATCAAACAGTTCTTTCATAATATTTGCAGAGTTTTTCATACTCTCCATTGACTCAAATAAGGGAATGATATCAATCGGAATATCCTCTTGCTTCCAACAACACCACCTTAGAAGGCTGAACACATATAAAACTGCAAAGATATCTTCGGAATTGCTAATTATGTATCTATTACATCCCTCTTCTCCATTTTTTATTTGAATATCCTTGATTTGAGATATGGTCCTGATTGTATCACTTACAATGGTATCTGAAAAGTCATTTGCATCGATATTGAAGTTCTCATTTAAAAGTATATGCTTCAACTCTTCCTTATCAAGTTCATCAATATTGTTCTTTACAAATCCTTCCTTTACAAGTATTTCTTCAACAACTTGCTTGTGAACGGTGTGGTTTTGTCTTATGTCAAGCGACGCAAAATGGGTTCTAAATATTTCAACCTTATCAATTAGATTTTCAACATCTTGGATATAAATACCATTGAAGTTTGAGGCTAAATGTTCCTTGATCTCAATTAATGGATTTAATATATTATCATATTTAATTGTTTTATTTTTATCAAACATTGTAACATATAATCTTGACCTTAGACTAGAAATTATCTCTTTAATGCCCCTGAAGGTTAGTTTCTTCTCCAATGCTTTTAGGTCTTTATAGTAGCATTTCATTAAATTCATACGAAGTTCATCTGCAACATCTTTTGTTATGTTAGCTGTCACAAATGGGTTTCCGTCTCTATCACCTCCTGGCCAAAATCCAAATCGAAGTATTTTATGATTTTTAAAATCGCTACTTTTCAGATTCTTCTTAATACCAGCATAAATATCAATTACTGCGTCATAGTATACATTACGAAGGAAGTATATTATATTCTTTGCTTCATCAAATGGAGTAGGTTTTTCTGAATTTATTAAAGACGTTAAACCTAACTGTCTCAGCGTAATATCAATTTCATCGATACTATTATTAGTAATGAGTGTTTTTAGTTTAGCAATTATATCAAGTACTGCTGGAGGGTAAAATTGAGTAGGATGGGCTGTTAACACTATACGTGTGCTAAATGATGATAGTTTATTGATTATTGAATCATCATCATCATTTTTATTATCTAACATCTTAATGTAATCTTTGAGAGATAGTTTGTCTTCCAGTTCTAATAAATCCTTGAATGCAGCATCTTCAACGCTATCATACAAAACAACTTGTCTTTCAACGTACTGAATAACCCTAAACATAAAATCTATCTTTTCTTTTTCAGATTTTATATTAGTATGAGTATCAAAGAAATAGTCCAGAGTTTCTTGAGGGTCTTTCCCAGATTCTAAACCATGCTTACACACACTATGAAGAAGTGGTATTAGCATCCCAATATTATTTACATTTGGATAAGGAAGATTTAAGAACAAGCTATTATAAATGTCAAACTTATTCTTTACACGCTGCTCAAACTCTTTTATTTTTAGGCTATTAATCATTATTATAATTCAATTATTTCTATACAGGGATGCCCATTATAGTTATTTACGTAAATGGCCATATTCTGAAACATAATGTATTGGCAACATTTAACCAGTTATGTGATATCCACCATCCACATGTCTTATTTCACCGGTAATTCTAAGATTTGGTCTAAAAAGGTGAACAACCTCATGAGCTAGATCCATTGGTTTTGCATTACCAAGTGGACTCATTTTATCTGAAGTATTGACATCTTCGATATTAAGTGTTGCGTTACCAGCTTTACTTCCCATAAATGGAGAAAACCTAATCACATTAACACGAATGTCATGTGATCTACCAAGCTCATCTGCTAACTCCACCGATATTCTTTCCAAAGCAGCTTTTGCAATACTTATGTTTCGATATGGATGAAATGTAACTTTCTCTGCTGCAATGTAGCTTAATGAACATATTGAACTACCTCGTTCCAACACATTATGTTTTAGGAGGTAATGTATAAGTCTTATTAGAGAATATGCAGATACATCCATGGTATCACAGAATTCATCTTTGGTGACATCGATAAGTGGTTTCACTTCTTTGTTGCGAATGGTTTTATCCATGGCTATGGCGTGGAGCATTCCATCTAGTTTAATATTTCTTTGGGACAGATTTCTGGCAAATGATTCTATGTTTTCATCGATGGTAACATCTAATATTTCAACCTGAGCCTCCTCTATCTCCTCGGATACTGCATTCTTAAAATCCTCAAAATTCTTTGTTAGGAATATTTTAGCTTTCTCTGATAAACCTTTATGATGTTCACTTACACCCAATCCTGTACATATTACCTTACCTCCTTGTTTGATAATTTCTTTCGCAGTATACATCGCAAGGGAGTGATTGTCGGCTATTCCAGTGATTAAAAAGATCTTATTTGATAACATATTTTCTTAGTATTTAATAGTTCATATTGAGATTACCACCTATAAAGAGCTGTTCCCCATGTCCAACCAGCACCAACAGCTGCAAACAATAATAAATCGCCTTTCTTAAATTCATTATTCTTTTTGGTTTCATCCAAAATTATTGGTATTGTACCTCCTGAGGTGTTCGCATATCGATCCATATTTGTTTTTACCTTTTCAAATGGCATATTTATTCTTTTTGCAATTTCCTGAAGAATTTTTATGCTCGGTTGATGCGGTAACAGAAATTGTATTTCGTCAATGGAAATATCATTCCTTGTAAGGATCTCATTAATACATTTAGGAACAACTTTAATTGCAGTCTTAAACACTTCAGGTCCATTCATTTGAAAAAAATGTTTCCCATTGTCAATGGTATCAATAGATGCTGGTGTTTCAGATCCTCCTGCTGGTATGGTAAAGTGTTCCTTACCTGTTCCATCCGTATGTAAAATAAAATCTAAAAACCCTTT
Source organism: Lentimicrobiaceae bacterium (assembly GCA_018661505.1). GTDB lineage: Bacteria > Bacteroidota > Bacteroidia > Bacteroidales > F082. The sequence goes on along the minus strand of JABJIE010000080.1, from coordinate 32,935 downwards.
ACTTTTATCATTAGTTGCAGAAAGAACAATTGCTCCTGCACCATCTCCAAAAAATACAGCGTCTCTTCGATTCCAGTCGGTTATGTTAGAGAATGTATCAGCACCTATTACAATAACATTGGAATACATCCCATTTATTATGTATTGAGCACCCGTAGAAGTTGCAAATAGCGCACCAGAACATACAGCAGAAATATCAAAAGCAACTGCGTTTTTTGCTCCGAGTTTTTGCTGAACAAAACATGCACATGATGGAGCAAGTCGGTCTGGTGTTGCTGTGGCTACAATTATCAGATCTATGTCTTCAGGAGTTAAATTAGCATCTTTTATGGCAATCAATCCTGCATTATATGCTAGATCACTTGTTGTTTCACCTTCAGAAATTCTTCGCTCTTTTATTCCGAGGTTCTCATAAATCCATTTGTCAGATGATCCTATACTATCAAAAAAATCATTTTTAACTATATTTTTAGGAGCATAGGATCCCGTACCTTTTATGTAAGCGTTTAGCATTAAAGTATTTTAGGGGTAAAAGTCTGATTTTTTTTAATACGAACAACAAATTATAATAGCTCGCTTATTATCAGGGTAATAAACAGGCATTCAGCTTATTGCAAAACTATGTAGTCAAATAAAATAGATTTTATTTACAATTACTATGATCCAATTACAACTATTAATCTATTCTAAGTTTTTAATTAGGATAGTATGGAAAACTTAAATTCCTGTCAATTTTTTCTATAATTAGAGAAATCATCTACTTCTTTAACAGTTACTTTTGTCCCCAGTAATCTTCCCTCCATATCTATAACTTCCCTTTCAATCACATATGTATTATCTTTCGATATATATTCATAGTACATTACCATGTCAAGCTCATCAACCTTAAATATTTTTACCTTTAAGGGGCTCTCATTAACAAATTCCGATTTTTCTAATCTCTTAGTTTTCTTATTAAAGTAAGCTAAGCCCTTACAATCACCAAGAAATTTATATTTTTCAGGAAGAGTTGACTTATCAAATCTATAACTAAGAACTAGATAATTACTATCATTGGTAACTATAGTCCATGAACTTGCATCTATCTTTCCATTAACCCCACTTTTTTGAGTATTGTGTGCCTTATTGAATTTTATAAAGTCATCTGTACTTGGAGTGTTGTTATTTACAGATATCAAAATCCACCTCTCTCCCACTGCTTTGGTTGGATCAAACTTGGCAATTTCAATATTATGTTTATCACCATTGGTAGTTGATATCTTTACATCAAAAAAATATTCTGCATTACCATCTTTTAAACTCGTTGTTAAATATTGGATTTCAAACTCATGTTCTTTTAGAATATCCTTAATATTATTGTCTTGTGCTAAAGTTTGTAATGAAAAAATAGTTAAAAAGATTAATGATAAATGTTTCATGTCATTTTAGTATTAACAATGGAAAAAGCTACAAAAGTACTGAATTCACTTAGTTGAGTAACTGATGATCAACGTCAGTGAAAAAATATAGAGGTATAAATATCAATTATTTCTATTTTTATCTATCCACTTGCTAACTATCCATACAAAAGATATTGTAAGCATTACTATACCAAGGGCAATTAAATACACAACAACATCTTTCTCTGTTCGTAAACTATTGTGACCAAGCACCCCAATGGGGGTAAATAGCAAAAAGGATATGATAATTAAATACTTAAGCTTTGGCATACTTTAATTTTCTTGTTTCTTTTAGCGTGATTATGAGGCCAAACCATGCTGGAATAAGCGGAAGAGCTGCAGTGGCAACTCCAGCAGTGTATTTCCACTCACCGTATAATACGAATGGGAAGATGAAGTGTGTAAGCTCAGCAATAGTCATTGCAACGAAGAAGAAGGTTAAAAAATAATAACCAACTGCCCATCTCTTTATTATTAAAATAGCTCCTGTAACCCACATTATTGGAGCGAAGAAACCTGCAAATGTTAGAAATTCTTTTTGAGTTACTACTGTACCAGATAAACTTGATGCCACCTCGTTAAACCCAAAGATATACTCTTCATATACATGGATAGTAAAGAAAATTATGGTTAAGAGATATGAGATTATAACTTTGGATGTATCAAAGCGATATTTATACCCTGTTTTTAAGTACAGTATAAAACCACCTGTTCCTGCTCCACCTATTACCACTGGTCCAATTATACCAAGAAGAAAATATGAAAACAGTCCAATTCCTATTACTAAAAGACCAGGTCCTATTATATCTAAATGTTTCATGGGTTTACTTGTTTTGTTTATGATTATAATACTTTTCTTTTTTGAAGAAGTATATAATTAATATTCTTTTTAGGGTATTAAGATTGATCCTTTAATTTTGTAATGAAACAAATTTAATAATTCTAAATATAAATTCTAAAATATATACTACTATGTTGCAACCTTTACTTTGTTATTAAGATATTTGGATAACAACATATGAAAATGATGTACTCCCTTTTCCATCTTTGGAGAAAACCGTCCAGTAGTGTAATATTTGGATTGTATTCCAGACTGAACCCCTTCAACTACGAACTCATCTTCCTTTTGCACCTTATTAAGCATTGCACCAGCACCTTTATCAATTTTACTCGCATCAAAAACATAAGTTATAAAAGATACTTTTGTTTCTGTAGGACTTATTGGCTTGACAAGGTTTATTGATAAACCCCAAGGATAGAAATTAAACATGATATTTGGAAAGACCCAGTAGTAGTATGCTGCAATTTGTTTACCTTCATCGGGATGGCCTTCTGGTAAATCAAAAACTTCATCCGTTCCTCCGGCGTATCCTATTTGTAAATTCATGTGTTCATATAACTCTGTGGTGTACTTACCATAATTTAAAGCGATATTTAGATCCTCATGAACAAATGGGATGTGAAAACCTTCCAAATAGTTATCACAATACAACGCCCAATGACAATTGACATAATAATCGGAACATATGGCTTTATCCAGTTTAAAATTCTTAATTGGTAAAAACCCTATGCGTTCATTCATAACATCAATAACTTCAGTAAAATCAAATATGGGCTTCAGTCCAACAAATAAATGATTTGACCAATTAAAAACTTCAAATTCATGCAAATTATCACATGCTCTTGGAAAATCTTTGGCATCTTTAAATTCTGGCATTCTTTTTAGACTACCATCCAAATTAAATTGCCTTCCATGGTACAAACAAACCAATTGATCAGCTTTTTCAGGATTATGTGCTATTATATTTCCACGATGTGTGCATACATTGCTGAAGCATCTTATAACTCCCGTCCCATCTTTAATCATTACCATAGGTTCAGAAATGAACTTATCAAGAAATACAAATGGATAAACACTTTCCGCACTCGGTAAAATATTATTTGTATCTCCTATCCATTGCCATGTTTGCTCAAAAACTTTATCCTTAAGAGCATTAAAAATATTTTGACTTCGATAAAATGAGGCTGGCAGTGTTTCTGCAACTCTAATATCTGGGTTTACATAGAACCTTTCCATTTAAATCCGCTTATTTTTTTACTAATTTAAAATAAAATGGGATTCCAACCGCTAATAACAATAGACCCCAGCATACTATTTCTAGTCCACAACCTATAATTACCCAGACACAAAAAACAACACTTAAAGAAATCAAAATTAATTTTCCCAATGAAATCTTTCCCTCAGTCTTCCATATTATAATCATTAAACTAAGCGTAGACAACAAGTATGGTGTTAAAACTGAAAGAGTAGAAAGTTTCATCATAAATGTGAAAGCGTCTATTAAACTTTTAGAATAATTCAAGCTCATTAATATGGAAGCAAGAATACTTGATAATATAATGCCAAGAATTGGGGAGTTATTACTATTTACTTTCCCAAAAATCTTTGGAAAGAGATTATCACTTGACGCTGCCATTGGTATTTGTCCCTGAATTAGAATCCAACCATTTAAAGCGCCTAGGGTTGCTACCACTGCACCTCCTGCAACTACATACTTAGCGGCTTCTCCCCAGAATACGCCAGCGGCATCAGCAAAGGGAGCACTGGATTTAGCCAGAATTTCTTGTGGAACAATACCCATAATAGCAACAGAACTTAGTATGTACACAATTACTGTTACAAGAGTTCCCATCATAGTGGACTTTCTTATGGTAGTTGATGCATCTTTTGTGAATTTACTTGACACAGTTGCACTTTCCATTCCTAAAAAAGCAAAGAGAGTTAATGTTGTAGTGGAAGTTATTGCAGAAAAATTTGATTCGCCACTTATGTTAATGGGATAAAAATTTTCTGAATTTATATATGCTATACCTATGAAGCCCACGAGGAATATGGGTAGTATCTTGAAAATAGTTGTTATTATTTGAATAAGAGCAACTGTTCTTATGGGTTTTGAATTTATCCAAGTAAATATCCATATGACTCCCAAACCCAAGCAAATTGCCAATGGTTTGTATTCTAAAATGACAGGGAAAAAAACATTCAAATATCCAACGAAAGCAACAGCAATTGCTGCATTTGTTGCCCATATGGAGATCCAATAACCCCATGCAACAAGATAGGCGGGAAAATCCCCAAAACCTAATCTAGTGTAAGCATAGGGGCCGCCTATGGTATTTGGTGCCACTCTGGCTAGTTTGCCAAAAACAACTGCCAACAAAATGGCTCCCAATGATGAGAATAGCCAACCTAACAGACTAATTGATCCGAATGCAGCCAAGGATGCCGGTAATAAAAATACTCCCGAACCAATCATATTACCAACTACTAGAGATGTACTCGACCAGAATCCAATTTTTTTACTGCTCATTATGTTGGAAGTTCTCTAAAATCAAACAAAAAAAGTTATTTACCTAAAAATAGGGAAACAACAAATCATTGGATATAACTATTTGTTAAAGTAAGCGTTAATTCTTTAGAAATTTTATTGTTGTTCCGTTTTCAAATTTAAGAAAATATAACCCATATGATAAACTTCTAATGTCAATCATTTGGTCATCACTTATAAAACCAGATTCAATATTATGACCAAAGGTATTGTATATAAAATATTTCTCATTTTTATTTGCACCTAAGGTTTGGATATAACTTTTGGAGGGTATTGGAAATACGATAATATTATTATCCGAGTTATCCTCTATAGAAGCAATGCAACTAGGATCTTCGTAACATACTGATTCTTCAACCCATACGCTATTAACACCAGGAACCTCATTTGGGTTAGCATACCATTGATTATACCATATTTTACATTCATAATAAACTTGCGTATTTGGTTCGGGGTATGAATAGCTAATATTATATTCATTTACACCACAATAAACACCGCCACCACCGGAATTACATCCTTGTGCACCTCCAGTATAAGGAGCCAATGAATAATTATTTGCATTTTGAATCGCTGTATTTTCTGAGGTTCCTCCTAAAACCATTGATGCTACATTCATATATGAATAGGCTGAGCTATTTAAAGCTGGGTTTTCAAGAAGAATTTGCCATATCATGATGCCATCATCACTATCTATTCTTTCAGGATGTTGGAGTATGTGATTTGATAATGATGCTACATTTGTATGAGTGTATTCATAATAGGGACCCCACGGTTCATTTGGATAATGAACACCCGCAGCAATACTGAAACCATACTGATTAGCATAATAAGCGTATGCGTCATACATTATTGAACGGTTTGTACTACCACCAGCATTATAACCTTGATATGCTATCAAATCTATTTTATCTCCAACACTCTGTATCACTGGTATCATATGACCTGTTGATGTAAATCCGAATAAATTAATCCCATTTGTTACAGCTGCTCCATTATACAAGTTATTATCATTTTCTCCTGTGAGACTATTTCTATTTGCAAATGCAAATAGAGAATTTGGATCATCATTAATTTGTCCTCCCAGAGCCCCAACACCGCTGGGAGCACATGCTAAAATGTAACCTTCACTTTCTGGCATTAGTGCTCTTGAGTTATTAAAAAAATCTATATAATGCTGAACATTAGTTGGATTACCTATTTCCGCAAAGGAACCATTGGGCTCATAATCCCAATCTATACCAGCAAACCCTATGTCATCAACAAGATCCTTTATTTGTTGATAATCTATGTTATATGCGTCAGGGGTTCCCCAATAAGTTTCACCACCAATGGATAATATTACATTAATACCTTTATCCTTAAGAGCAGAAACACTCTCCTTTAGTTGACAACCATCATATGGAGTTTCTATTCCTGTAGCTGATATATCATAGGAGCCTGAGATATACTCTAAATTTGGTTTTGCAAAAGCAAGAAATATATAATTAACAAAATTAGGGACTTCTCTTAGTGAGGAGTTTTGGTTTGTGGTGGTCCATGTTTCTGACCAAGAAGGAAAATAGCCTAATACAATTCTGTCATTTGTTTGTCCAATAGTTTGTACCGCAGAAAATGTCAAAATACATACCAATAGTGTTATTGTTAGTTTCTTCATAGCTCTGTATTTTTAGTTAATAAAATTGTTTCGCTAATGCTAACAGTTGAAATGCTGTTTTTGATAATTACTTCATAATAATGAAGCTCGGGATTACCTGACCCAAACGTGATAGTTGAAAAAGCTAGATGCGAATATCTTTTAGCATAAGTAAGTTCTTATGATTAACTCTCTTATAAAAACTAAACATTAGCATTAATTATTATATTTTCATGCCTTAATATCTAATCCAAGTCAACCTCAAGCCAGAATTGCTATCTTCTAATGGCCTTATAATCAGCGTATCTTTGTTAAGTTCAAATCCTCTTCTTACCACCTTATTCCAATCTCCAGGATTGGAATGAGAAATTCTAGAATGTTCTACAATATTGTTTTCTTTATCTACTTTATATTTTGCAAAATAGACATAAGAGTTTGTTAAATGTTTCAACGCATCAATAGAAATGGTATCGGTAAAATTGGGAAATCTTAAATCAGTTTCTTCATAGCCTTCAGTTGTGAGGTGCAGGGCCATGTTATCATTATCGTCATAGAGTAAATATCCTTGCATTCCATTTCTCCATTCACGCCATTCACCCGTATTAATATCTTTTTGCTCCATAACTTCTAGAGACCACAGACCATTTATATCATTGGTATTTACTTCATCGCAATTTTCATTACATCCATGTAAAAATATGCTAATGATAACTATGTAAATGCATTCTTTCATTTAAATTGTTTTGAACAAATTCTTTTACAAATCTAATAATATGATGCTTTAATTAATACTTGACTATTTTTTTTATCAAACCTTCTTGAGACCTAACTATATATATTCCAGGCATTAGCAAACCTAATCCGTCAATCATTGTACCCTTTGATCTTTTACTCTTATAGCACCTTCCACTGATATCATAAATTTCTATTAGCTCACCATCTTTAATATCATTTATGAATAGATGGTTTGAAAATGGATTTGGATAAACGATTAATTCAGTGGTAGATTCGTTCAAATCATTGTAAATTATCGTTGAACAATTAACATTTGTGGTAAGGTATTTCTCCACGATACTCATTTGAGGTTTATCATTTCCATTGTAAGGCTCTATGGATAGTTTATAATTACCCCACCAAGGACCTCCTGCCCAATAGGTTCCATTGATACAATTTTGTTCAAGGTGACTTAAAAAGTTATCAAGTACAATCAACCAACGATCATCGTCAGCTGGAATACCATACTCGCCTATAAAACCAGTTAGATTATTATCTTCTAACCAGTTTACAAATGGGGTCACTCTATCAATTCCAATATTTGGATAAGCACCTTCCCCATCATAACTTTGGTTGTAACTACCCGACGCATCATTATCAAAATAAACATGGGCCTCATATATTAACTTGTTCGAGGGATCAACAAGGATTTTAAGGTTATCACTGTACTGCAGCCATCTTTCAGCAGAACTCCAACTATCTCCACCAACAATTATTCTTGTATCAATATCACTAGAACGAATTCCATAAATAATCTCTTGGGCTATATTAAACCATGGAGCACTTGGCAATAAATCATGAGGTTCATTCATAATTCCATAGCCCCATATATTTGGAGAATCCTTTAGCTCATATGATAACTTAGTCCACAAATCCTTGATATCAGATATACTAAGATTTGGCGATCCAATTATTTCATAAACTCCGTTTAGTTTATATCTGCAGTAATTGTGTAAGTCAATAATTACATCAATATTTCGATCTTCAGCTGATTGCAAAAATGAGTTTAATCTGAGTAATTCGGCAGAGTTAATATTTCCATTTAAAGATTCCTGTATTCTTTCCCACCTAATGGGTAACCTAACTAAATCAAGCCCTTTCGACTTATAGTAGTCTAATTCGGAACTTGTGGGATATGTATAATCGATGTTGTATGTTCCAGGCATATTTGTACCGAATTCCGCTCCTGCTAAATTAACCCCAAAAGGAACCTGCGATGATAGAATACCTGACATCATAACAGTAAGAATCACAAGTAGAAATGATTGTTTTTTCATAAGTCAGGGGTTTTCATTATAGACACGAAAATGCATTAAAAGTTGCATCTAGAATTTTTGGTAATGGAATAATCACATCTTATAAATATACAAATGAATATTTAGAGTTTTAGATTAACGTTTTCTTAAAACATTATTAATGCCTAATCTATAATCTGTTATGATAGTGGGCTATGCTTTACGTCAAAGGCAATTATTGGTATAAACTTTAAATTTTTATTAATCATTATATTGAGTCAAACGTTATGTATTTCATATTCTCATAAATAATGTAATTATACCATACACATCTTCAAATAAAATTTGATATATTTTTTGTTTTAATTGACCCTTTTTATTGGTAATATTCAATTATTTACTACTTTTGCAGCCAATTTTTTTGTGGAAAAATAACAATGATAGACATACATTTACCAGATAATTCAGTTCGCTCCTATGAAGAAGGCACTACTGCTTTAGATGTTGCTCGTGACATAAGCGAAGGTTTAGCACGTAATGTTTTGGCTGCCAGAATAAATGGAGAGGTATGGGATGCAACTCGTCCGATTAATACCGATGCAGACTTGCAGTTACTTACATGGAACGATGATGACGGTAAAGCTGCTATGTGGCATTCATCTGCACATCTTATGGCTGAGGCCATTGAGAAACTTTATCCAGGAGTTAAATTCGGTATTGGCCCAGATATAGAGCAGGGTTTTTATTATGATGTAGATTTCATGGATTATGAGATCTCTGAAAAAGATTTGGGTAAGATAGAAAAGAAAATGCAGGAGCTTGCCCGAGAAAAGCAATCATATGAGCGTAATGATGTCTCAAAAAAGGATGCAATTAGTTATTTTGAAGAAAAGGGTGATGAGTATAAACTAGAACTTATAAATGAATTGGAAGATGGTAGTATAACTTTCTACAAATCAGGTTCATTTACTGACCTTTGTCGTGGTCCTCATATTCCATCAACAGGATTTATCAAAGCCATAAAGTTAACTAAAGTAGCAGGTGCCTACTGGAGGGGTGACGAAAAGCGAAAGCAACTCACAAGAATATACGGAATTACATTTCCGAAAAAGAAAGAACTTGACGAATACCTAGTTCTTCTCGAAGAAGCTAAAAAAAGAGATCATAGAATACTTGGTAAAGAACTTGATCTTTTTACTTTTTCCCATAAAGTTGGACAAGGCTTACCATTATGGCTTCCAAAAGGCGCAGAGCTTCGAGAAAGACTAGAAAGCTATTTGAAAGAAGTACAAAGAAAAGCAGGTTATGAGCCTGTTATAAGTCCTCACATCGGTAATGTGAAGCTATATAAAACCTCTGGACATTATGATAAGTATGGTGCAGAGTCTTTCCGTCCGATAACTACCCCTGTGGAGGGTGAAGAGTTTTTTTTAAAACCAATGAATTGTCCTCATCACTGTGAGATATTTAATTCTAAGCCTCATTCATATAAAGAATTACCAATTAGATACGCGGAATTTGGCACTGTATACCGTTATGAGCAAAGTGGTGAATTACATGGGTTAACAAGGGTAAGAGGTTTTACACAGGATGATGCCCATATATTCTGTACTCCAGAACAAATAAAGGACGAGTTCAATGGAGTAATTGATATAATACAACAGATTTTTGCAGCTTTAGATTTTAAAGAAGTAATAATTCAGATATCATTACGTGATCCTGATAACCATGAGAAATATATAGGAAGTATTGAAAATTGGGATAAATCTGAAAAGGCAATAATAGAGGTAGCTGAAGAGCGTGGATTAAATGCTGTTATTGAGTATGGTGAAGCTGCTTTCTACGGTCCAAAGATGGATTTCATGGTAAAGGATGCAATAGGACGTAAATGGCAACTTGGCACAATTCAAGTTGATTACAATCTCCCTGAGAGGTTTGACCTGACTTACAATGGAGCTGATAATGAAAAGCATCGACCAGTAATGATACATCGTGCTCCATTTGGTTCAATGGAAAGGTTTGTTGCTGTGTTAATTGAACATTGTGGTGGTAATTTTCCTCTATGGTTAATACCAGAGCAGGCAATAATACTTCCAATCAGTGAAAAATATAATGAGTACGGAAAAAAAATACTAATTTTGCTACAAGAATTGGGAATAAGAGCTGCCATAGATACTCGTAGTGAAAAGACTGGAAGAAAAATTAGGGATGCCGAGATTAAGAAAATTCCTTACATGTTTATCGTGGGAGAACAAGAAGAAAACGATAACAACCTTTCTGTTAGAAAACATGGTGAAGGGGATTTAGGTAAATATAGTGTAGAAGAGATTTCAAAAATCATAAATTCAGAAGTTGAAGTTATGATGAATTTAAAGTAATTATTAACTAATATAGGAGGACATTAAAATAGCACAGTTTAGAGGAAAAAGAGGCCCACGTAGACCTTTTGTAAAAAAGGAAGATCCAAACAAGATCAACAAATTTATAACCGCTCCAATAGTTAGATTGGTGGGAGAAAATGTTGACACTGGAATTTTCCAGTTAAGAGATGCTTTAACGCTAGCTGAAGATCTTGATTTGGATTTGGTTGAAATTTCACCCTCAGCAAATCCACCTGTTTGTAAAATAATGGATTACAAGAAATTTCTTTATGAACAAAAGAAAAAACAGAAGGAAATTAAATCCAAATCTGCTAAAGTTGTTGTAAAAGAAATAAGACTTGGACCAAATACTGATGATCATGACTTTAACTTTAAACTAAAGCATGCCATTAAATTTCTTCAGGAAGGTGCTAAAGTTAAAGTAGATGTCTTCTTCAAAGGAAGATCGATAATATATAAAGATAAAGGAGAATATATCTTATTAAGATTTGCTCAGGAACTTGAAGAGTTTGGTAAGGTTGAACGCTTGCCTAAACTTGAAGGAAAGAGAATGATAATGATAGTAGCTCCAAAAAAATAAATTTCTAATTAATAATTAATATTTAAGTAATGCCAAAAATGAAGACTAAATCCGGTGCCAAAAAGAGGTTCACTCTTACGGGCTCAGGTAAAATTAAAAGAAAGCATGCTTACAAAAGTCATATTCTGACAAAGAAGTCAAAGAAGCGTAAACGCAACTTGACATATTCTGCCATCATAGATAAGGCAGATGAAAAGAATATCAGATTAATGATTCGTAGCTAAACTAATGTTTAACGTTTGTCATAGCACATGAAGAGTTCCAAACGGAAACGCTATGATAATAAAAAAATTAAATTAAAATGCCTAGATCAGTAAACACCGTTGCTTCAAAAGCACGTAGAAAAAAGATCATGAAGGAGACCAAAGGACAATTTGGTCGCAGAAAAAATGTTTGGACGGTTGCCAAAAATGCATATGAAAAAGGACAAGTATATGCATACCGAGACAGACGAGTTAATAAACGTAATTTCAGAGCATTATGGATTCAAAGGATTAATGCAGCTGCAAGGTTATACGATATGAGTTACTCTGTATTTATGGGTAAGTTACACGCCAAGAATATCGAAATAAGCCGTAAAGTTCTTGCAGATCTTGCTATGAATAATCCCGAAGCTTTCAAAGCTATTGTTGATGCAGTAAAATAGTACAACAATTATCCTCAGAATATAAAACTCTGGTTTGGTTTTTTACCATTCCAGAGTTTTTTTTGTTGTATGTATCAATGTATCAGAATCAATATAAGGGATTATACATTGTTAATCTACCCCTACTCTACTCCAATCCAAACTTCTTCATTCGTCGGTCAAGTGCCTGCCAAGTTACATTTAACATAGCTGCCGCCTTTGATTTATTGTTGTCTGTGCGCTTCAAGGCCATTTTTATTAACTCTCTTTCATGATACTCTAAGTCAAGGTTATCATTAGAGTATATATTTTCAGAAGAACTATCATTATTTTCAGAATTTAAATCACCGGAAAGTGTAACATGTTCTGATTTTATTGTATCAGTATCGCATAAAATAACAGCGCGTTCAACAATATTTCTTAACTCTCTAATATTTCCTGGAAAATTATAATTCATTAATGATGACATAACTGAATCATCTACCTTTAACACTTGCTTTTGCATTTGCTTATTATAAAAGTCCAAATAATAATTGAGCAGCAGTGGTATATCATCTTTACGATCTCTCAAAGGAGGAACGTTTATAACAAATACACTAAGTCTGTGGTATAAATCCAGTCTAAATTTATTTTCAGAAGCTAATTCTTCCAATTTGGTATTGCTTGCAGCCACAACTCTTACATCAACATCTACTGATTTTCTTGATCCAACTTTGCTAACCGTACGTTCCTCCAAGACTCTTAGTAGCTTTGCTTGTTGTCCCAATGGCATGTCACTAATTTCATCAAGAAATAATGTGCCATTATTAGAAATTTCAAACCAACCTGATTTATCCTCAACAGCGCCAGTAAAAGCACCTTTTTTATGACCAAAGAACTCACTTTCAAATAAACTCTCTGGAACGGCTGAGCAGTTTACTGAATAGAACATCTTCTTACTGCGCTTACTAAGCTGGTGTATACCATGAGCAACCAACTCCTTACCTGTGCCACTCTCTCCTAAAATTAGTACAGAGGTGTTTTCCGCTTTTGCTACTTTTTCTATTAAGTCGATGAGAATTTTCATGGGTTTACTATTCCCAATCAATCTAGCACCTTGTGTACTAAGAATTTTTTTTGAAAGTTCATGAACATTCTGTTCTACACTTTTAAGTTTTTGATTCAGTTCTAGGTATTTTGTGGTTCGAGATATGGCATTATCAATTTCAAATAACCTGAATGGTTTAGCAAAATAGTCGGTTGCCCCGAATCTCATAGCCTGAATTACTATTTCCATATCGCCATGGCCTGAGATCATAATAACCTCAATATCTGGATATGTTGCCTTAATTTTCTTGAGAACTTCAATCCCATCCATTTCAGGAAGTTTGATATCAAGTATTACTATATTTATATTCTCTTTCTCAAGAACCTTGAAAGCCTTGCTTGGCACGTTTGCTTTGAAAACAGTATAATCTCTTGTATGAAGGAATTCTTCTATTTCATCTGCCACTCTTGGCTCATCATCTATGATAAGTATGTTTATTTTTTCTTCCATTTATTAAACTATAGGTAATTGAATGGTCATTTTGGTAAATTCGTTTGGTTTACTTTCAATATCTATTTTGCCATCCATTTCTGAGATAATACCATATGAAATAGATAACCCCAAACCAGTACCCTTATCTTCACTTTTTGTTGTAAAGAATGGATCAAATACTTTTGAGATTATTGAATTGTCGATACCTATACCATTATCAGTGATTATGATTTTCGCAAACCCATTATCCTTGTGAATATTTATATCTATCTTTTTATTGAACTTCTCAGGGGATATTGTCTTTTCCTTTTCTTGAACAGCATATCTTGCATTTGACAATATGTTAAGAAATACTTGCTCTAAGCGATATTGATTGCCCATAATAGCTATTCCATCATCCATGGATGGTGTTATTAATTCAATATTTTTCCCTCTCATCTGCTTGCTTACAAGTCCCAATGCATTATTAATAACGTCAGATATACTAAACTTATCAACCTTAGCACTATCCTGATCTCTTGAGAACAATCTAACATGCTCTATTATCTTTTTAATCCGTTCAATATCCGAGAACAATACATCTATTTTTGTTTTTAGATAAGTATTATCAATGCTATCAGAACTAAGGTTAATCATTATGTTTTCCAATCCCATTGAAATACCTCCCAGTGGCTGATTAATTTCATGAGCAAGACCTGCAGACAGTTCACCAATTGATTCTAGTTTTGATTTTTGCACCAACAATTGCTGTTGTGCATTAACTCTTTTAATTTCATCTTCAATTCGAATTTCGAGATTTTTATTGAGGCTATTTACCTCATACTCTGCTTTTTTGCGCATTGTAATGTTCGACACAAATACAAGGTATGCAGGATCATCTTCCCAAAATATCGATGTGGCTTTCATTTCCAACCAAACTTCATTCTTAAGTTGAACCTGAGCCTCAACTTCATACTTATTAACTGAATTTTCACTAAATGATTTCTTGATTATCTCTATATATTCATCCTTAACAAACTCTCCCAAGGCATATCCTATGATATTCTTAGGAGGAGCATCAAGTATTTCAGATACTTTTGGATTTATTAGAATAATTACATTATTTATGAGTAGGAATATACCATCATTTGCATTCTCATATATTAACCTGTACTTCTCTTCACTATCCTTTAATCGCATTTGTGCATTTGTGCGTTCTACTATTTCCAGTTCTAATTCCTTTGTTCTTTCCAAAACTCTTTCTTCAAGTTTTAGATTAAGACGTGTCATTTCATCCTCAACCTTTTTCCTGTATAAGGCACCACCAAGCATTATAGCAAGCATCTCCAATGAATATACCTCAGAATCAGTCCAATTCCTAACATCGTAACAATCATCAAACCCAACAAATCCCCACCATGTTTCTTTTACAAAGATTGGTATGATAATTAGAGATTTTATGCTTTGTTTTATTAGTTGGCTTCTTAACGGCTCAATGAAATCTTCAGGTTTACCTAAAAGACTCTGCTTTTGTGATAAACGTTCCTTTACTATTAACAAGTGATCCGAATTCATGTCCATGTTTTTCAGTTCCGGGTTTTTTATTTCAGCAGTAATGCCATCAGCAACCCATTCATTATTTTGACTTATTAATTGTTTATCACCATCGTAATGAACTTTAAAGATATATGCACGGGAAACATTTGTTTTATCACCAATTAGTGATAGAACTGCGTTCAGTACTTTATCATTAATACCATCATGGAAGAAACTAGTTATTGTAGTTAATAATGCTCGCAATAAATCTTCTCCCTTATTGCGCTCACTTTCAGCTTGATGTCTTTTATGGGCCTCTTCATCCAACCTTTTTTCCATTAAAATATCATTTGCCTGTTCCTGTATTACATCTTTTAGGTTAGGAGTTTCAACTGGCTTTATTAAAAACCCTTTTACCCCTGATTCAATGGCATTTATGAAAAATCTGGACTCACTATAGGCGGACATTATTATGATGCGCATTTCTTTGTCTTGTTCCCTGATCTTGTTTATCATATCAAGCCCATTCATTATGGGCATTTTAATATCAGTAACAATCAGGTCAGGTTTATTGATAAGGTAACTATCATAACCCTCCTTACCATCTGATGCAACATATAAGGTTTTAACAAATTGTTTTAAAATCTGTTTATAAACATTTCTAATTATTGTATCATCTTCAACAAACAGAAGTTTTATATCAAGTTTCTCCATCATTTGTATTTTTTTTCTCCTGCGTAAATATGTATGTCCAAATGGTTTTCAAATGGAACCAATGGGCATGACCATCTATCATAGTAAGCGCAATAGGGATTATATGCTTCATTAAAATCAATAATCACAATGCTCTCCTCTGGAATATCGATGTCAATATATCTACCAGAACCATATGTAGTTATAGTATTTGTACGGTCCTTAAAAGGAATAAATAAATAGTTGCCATATTCCGGGTGATCAATGAAGGCCATATTTTGATAAGCATATAATCTGATTGCTGTATCATTTAGAGTAAAATCTAAATAACCGTACGTTCTGTATGTTGGCGTCCTATCAGTGGAAGTTTTCATTTCAAAATTTGGTTTTGTAGTATCCACAGTAAATTTGGCATTCACCCTATAATTTATGTCTGGTTCAAAATACTTGAAACCAGTAAACATTGAAATTTCTTCTACACTAAATCGTGATGTAGAAGTATCCGCAAACTTTATATACTTGTCCTCTCTATCAATGTTTATACTATCTTTATAAATATCATCCGTTTTAACTTCTAAGCTATCACTATCGGGGTACACTATAGAGATTACAATAATAATAGCTATCAATAATAACATGAAAATAGGTGATTTATAATACTGATTGCTTAAAGATGCTTTTGACATAGTCGGGTTATATGGTTTACTTTTCCAAAAGTAATAAATTTGCGACAAGTATCCAATTTCGGATAATAGATTTAAATGGTGTCCAACAAAATATATGATTACCTGATATAACTTTGAAGCTGGATTTTGATTTTTATTGGTTAATTAGGTGCCTATGTTTAGCTGCCAGCTGATTAAGATCTTTGACAAATCTTCTATTTGTATTTCTTTGCTTATTATTTGGTAATTACATAATATACCAATCCATTACTTTATAACAAATACTGGTCTATTCCAACTCATGTATTACCAAACCAGAACGTAGTTTAGGTTCAAACCAAGTTGTTTTAGGAGGCATTATTTCACCACTATTAGCTATGTCAATAAGTTGTTTCATACTAACTGGGTAAAGTGCAAATGCCACTTTCATTTCTCCGCTATCTACTCGTTTTGATAATTCTTCTAGACCTCTAATACCTCCAACAAAATCAATTCGTTTAGATCTTCTAAGGTCTTCAATATCCAACAATGGTTTTAGTACCTGATTTGTAAGTATTGTCACATCTAATATGCCAATTGGATCACTATCATCGTAAGTTCCAGGTTTTGCAGTTAATTTATACCATCTTCCTTCAATATACATTGAAAACTCATGTAGTTTATTAGGCTTATAAACTTCAGAACCAATCTCTTCAATATCAAAGGATAATTTTAGTTTGTCCATAAACTCATCCTTCGAATATCCAGAGAGGTCCTTAACCACTCTGTTGTAGTCAATAATTGTTAGTTGATTATCAGGGAAATGCACCGCAAGGAAATAATTATAACTTTCTTCGCCAGTGTGCTCTGGATTATTTCTTTTCTTTTCATTTCCAACAAGAGCTGCTGCTGCTGTTCTATGGTGACCATCTGCAACATAAGTAGCTGGTAATTTTTCAAATAAATCAATTATGGATTTAATGATATGTTTGTCTTTTATCACCCAGAAATGATGTCCTACTCCATCATCAGCAGTAAAGTCAAATACTGGATTATTCTCTTTAACAAATGCACCTACAATACTATCAATTTCATCAACAGCAGTATAGGAAAAGAATACTGGCTCCATGTTCGCATTTGTAACGCGAACATGTTTCATGCGATCCTCCTCCTTATCAGGTCTAGTTAGCTCATGTTTCTTTATGACGTTATTCATATAGTCATCAACTGAAGCACAACCTACGATACCATATTGCGTTTTACCAAACATTGTTTGAGCATAAATGTATAGATACTCCTCTTCATCTTGGACCAGCCATCCATTCTCTTTGAAAAAATCAAAATTCGACTTTGCCTTATCATAGACCTCTTTAGTATATAAATCTACTCCAGGTGTTAAGCCTATTTCTGGTTTAATTATGCGTAATAACGAATAAATGTTATCCTTTGCTTCTTCTCTCGCCTCTGAGGAATTAAGAACATCATACGGTCTTGATGCTACTTGTTTTACTTTATCATTTGTAGGTCTATATCCCTTGAATGCTTTTAGTTTTGCCATAATAGTTAGTATTTTTAGTTGGGACTATATTCCAAGTTTAATATGTGGATTCTGAATATTGATTTTCAACATTGTTTTGGTCAAAATCTTCATACCTTTCCTTAGTACTTATATAGGATCCTGTATTCATTCCATGCTTAAGGTTAGTATTTGAATTATTATTTCCCGATGATGTGTTGGGTCTCTGAAGTGATGTTATTAATGCACCAATCATTTTTGTCATCTCCATTAATTGCTGTCTTGATTCCTCGAACTGCATATCACTGATATTAGATTGTTTATAAGCCAAGCTTGTATATACAACACAGTCACGTATGGCGGATTTAGACATCTTTAAATAGTAAATAAACTGACCTTTATTTCTTGATGAGCCTTCTGCAATGAATAAAGCTATATTTCTTGCAGAATCGCAGAATCGAAGTACAAATTCGGAGTTATTATCCGAGGGAAAGAGAGAAGTTTGGTCTTGTAACCAATTTATGTAATCCAAAGATTTATTATAAATCCTGAGATCTTCAAAACGGAAGAAAGTTCCATTTTTTTCTGATTTTTCTACTTTTTCTACTTTTTCTTTTTTGTTAAACATGATAGTTAAAGTTAATTTGGGTTGATTTAGTATTAATTATATTTAAATAATGCCAATCATGCTTTTTAATATGAATGGCATATTGTAATTACATTTAGTTTACTTTGAAGGTTACATCTTCTTTTTCAATAAAATTTATTATTTGGTTTGCTGCTGCTTTACCTGCATTGATATTTGCCTCTGCAGTTTGCGCTCCCATTTTTTTTGGAGTAAAGAAGCATCTATTACCAAACTTATCAATCATTATATCACATTTTACTGGAGCGATATCGCTAACATAAGAAAGGCCAGAATTTTCTTCCATTGCCCTAATCATACCATCCTCATCAATAACCTCTTTGCGAGCAGTATTAATCAGTGTGGTATTATCTTTCATCAAAGAAAGCAGATCATAATTTATGGACTTAGTGGTATGCTCATTGGCAGGAATATGCAAACTGATATAATCGCAATTGCCATATAACTCTTCAATGGTCTCAACAACTTTTACACCATCTGCTTCAATGGAGGCTTTATCTACAAAAGGATCAAATGCAATTACACTCATACCAAATCCCTTTGCTATTTTTGAAACTAGTTTTCCAACATTACCATATGCATGAATTCCAAGGGTTTTACAACACAACTCGCTTCCTGACTTCCCATTAAAATGATTTCTAGCCTGATACACCATCATTCCAATTGCAAGTTCTGCTACTGCATTTGAGTTTTGACCAGGTGTATTCATTACAACAACATTATTCTTCGTTGCTGCTTCTAGGTTTACATTATCATATCCAGCTCCTGCCCTTACAACTATTTTAAGATCCTTGGCAGCATTTATAATATCAGGTGTAATCTTATCACTTCTCACTATCAAGGCATCAATATCTAAAAGTGCATTAATCAGCTGTTCTTGGCTAGTATATTTCTCTAGAAAGAAAACTTGATATCCATAATTATCAAATATTTTCTTTATTTGCTCAACCGCAGCTTCTGCGAATGGTTTCTCGGTAGCAACTAATACCTTTGTCATATCAGTAATATTTAAGTTTTAGTAGAAGTTATTTATTAATATTTTTTTTCGAAGTCTTGCATTACTTCAACCAATGCTTGAACACTATCCAGTGGTAAAGCATTATAAGTAGAAGCTCTGAAACCACCCACAGAGCGATGTCCCTTTATACCAATCATACCTTTTGATGATGCATAATCAAAAAATGCACTCTCTTTGTCTTCATTACCATGAGTCATTACAAAGCATATGTTCATTATCGAACGGTCTTCTAAATCATCAACGCTGGTCTTAAATAAACTATTTCTGTCAATTTCGTCGTATAACAATTGTGCCTTCTGAATATTTCTTTTGTGAGCGGACTCTATACCGCCCTCTTTTTTAAGCCACTTAAGTGTCTGTAAAGCAGCAAATATTGGTAAAACGGGAGGTGTGTTAAACATACTTTCTTTATCAATATGGGTTTGATAATTTAGCATTGTGGGTAGATGATGCTTTACCTTTCCAAGAATATCATTCTTTATAATTACAAATGTAACACCTGCCGGTGCGAGATTTTTTTGAGCACCACCATAAATAATCGCATATTTTTTTATGTCTATTGGACGAGAAAAGATATCCGATGACATATCAGCAACAAGTGGCACAGGAGATTCTATATCATGCTTTATTTCGGTACCGTATATGGTATTATTTGTAGTAATGTGGAAATAATCTGCGTTCTGTGGAATTGTATAACCTTTCGGGATATAGTTAAAATTTCTATCTTCTGAGGATCCTACAACTTCGACTTCGCCAAACATCTTGGCCTCTTTAATTGCTTTTTTTGACCATGCTCCTGTATTTAGATATGCGGCCTTATTAACAAAAAGGTTGAACGGAACCATTGCAAACTGAGTGCTTGCACCACCCCCAAGAAATAAAATTGAATAATTATCTGGAATATTCAATAGCTCTTTAAATAATTCTGTTGCCTCATCAACAACTGCAACAAACTCTTTACTGCGGTGACTCACCTCCATTACAGATAAGCCTGTATCTGAAAAGTTTACCACAGCCTTTGCGGTTTCATTAATTGTAAGCTCAGGCAGTATCGAAGGTCCCGCGTAAAAGTTATGTTTTTTCATTGTTTTAGTGTTTTATTATATCCATGGCAAATATACTAACCTTTTTATGTTTAAATAGTATAAAATCACTTAGAATCGTTCTATTTACAAGTAGTGAGATATGTATTACCAACCATATGATATCTAACTGCGAACTATATGTTTAAAACATACAAATAAGCATTTAAAATTGTGTATTAAATACGATCACATTTTTGATTGGTTTTCAGAATATATAACCTAAATAAATATTTCCTTGGACTTGTTCGCACATAAGAAAACTTCATTAATTTCTCTTATGGTTTTGTTTGACAATGCTTTTCAAAATATAACTTCTACATGTTTATAGTCGTTATGTATTGGGCATGCTCTTCTTTACTGCATGAGTGAAGACCTAGACCGAACCAAAAACAATATCACTCTTATTGAATGTTCAGCCTTTTTTGATAACATCGTGCATTAATCAATAGCAATTCTACCTTCTCTGGTTATCATATCAGGATTCCATTCTGGTTCCCATGTAAGTTCTACATCAACATTATACTCAGGATATTTATTTGCTATTACAACCCGTATATTTTCCATGATTGTATCTCCCAATGGGCAACCTCGTGTTGACAAAGTTGATAAAACATGAATATTTTTTGAATCTGGATTATGGTGAACTTCATAAATCAATCCAAGGTCAACCACATTAACTGCTACTTCAGGATCCATAACCGTTTTAAGTAGCTCTAGAATATTTGATTCTTCATGAGTTAAATTATTTAGATTCATTATTTTGAGTTTTATGAAAGATTATTTTAAAAACATTGTAGTTATAAAGAATTGCTGTTATTAATAGGCATGATGCTCCTGCCTTTAATGCGAGAACATTATTTGAAAGTATTCCTATTATCATGAATAACATTCCTACCAAATATGTGTAATAATGAATATTAGCCATTCTGTCAGAATACAACTCAACAGGAAGAGGTACTTTAAACTTACCAACAAGTGATTTATATCTGTGCAACCAAATTATAAAAGGAAGTGTTTTATAAGTTTGACCCAATACTAGCGATGTTAAAAATCCAAATAATATCAAAAAACCATATGTAATATCAATACGATTCTGAATGTCTGTAAATAAATCTGGTGTTATAACTGAAAATAGTCCGAACAAAACACTTATCCCAAGCATCATAAATGCAGCCGCAGATAGTTTCATTCCTGTATCAAGGTTTTTCCTTATTCGTTTTCTAAAAGCAATTAAATTAAATCGAAGAAAAAAGAAAATGCCCAAAATAATAAGACCTGATGACAGAATTAGAAACCATTGGTGGTTTATGTAGTAATATCCTGTGGTCAGCATTATAAGCCCAATGTTCGTAAATATGAAGGAATAAATTAATAATGTGCGAGGAAGTTTATGTACTATTAAAAACATCGGCATTAACTTGGAAGCAACACCGATTACCAATAACAAGAACCAGCCCACTACACCAATATGTGCATGCATTTTTAATAACTGAATATGTGATTCATGAATGAAATTAAAAGCAAAATTGAAGGTTATGATAATTCCAGCAATTACGGTTATTAATAACCAAAAAACAGATGTTATAACGAAAGTATTTTCTATGTCCTTACGTTGGGTTTTTAATGCACTTTTAAGTATATTAAAAGCAAATAATATCATAGCGATTAATACCAATACACCCCCAATTTCAAGAAGAATACTTCGACTAAATGTAAATGACCAAAATGCTATTGACATGAAAGTGACTCCTAAACCAAACACAATAAAAGTAATTAGAGCTATTTTTTCGCTATGCAGTCGAACCTCCATAACCACTGGAACCAGCTGATAGAGAGCCCCCATTATAATCATTGTTATCCAACCCAACACCATGATGTGAGTTATTGATAGTAACTTTGGACTCATATAATGTGTAAAATCTCCAGAGCTACTAATTAACAATAATACTGTAGCGATCAAAAATGAAATGGCTCCGAAGATATAGTGAGGAAGTACAATACTTGGTGATGGTGCATTTTTCGTACTTAAACCTGCTTCCATTATTTGTAAATTATTAATTTGATATTATTTTCATCAATTTCTTTATGAACAAGCTTATATCCTCTGTTCTTTATCTCGGGTAATAAGTATTGGGGTAACTTTTTATGATGAACATATAAAGCATTATCATCGCTTATTCTTTCAATTTCACCAAGTATTAATACCATAGGCATAGGCATCTCGAGGTCTCTTACATCTACCTCAACCATTTTACCATCATACTTTGTTTCAATATCACTAAATGACAACTCATTATCATTAATTCGATAACTAGGGTCATCGGACTGAGAAGTATTACCATCTGATTTAGTTATATATGTTTTCACAACACCATCTGTCAATCTCTCAGTTTCATAAACGTAGCCCTGTGCTTTAAGGATATTCAACAATGGTATTGGCTCAAAAGTGTTTACAATAAGTAGTGTTTGATCGCTTCTCAGTGTATCTAATTTTGCCATAATTTCTTTAAAAGGGTCTACCCCACCCTCAAGTATTGGTCTTACATCTAACTCAACAATATCTGTTTTTATCATCTGTTTTATTTTATTTGATTTTGAATTATTTATTTCATCAATTTCTAAACATTTAACCTTAATTCCACTTTTCATTAATGTCATCAAAAATTCTTTGACACTAACTCCCCCTATGCGTGCCGCATCCTCCACAGTTACTCTTCTTGCTAATATTTTCCTTAAAAACGGATTTTTAAGTTTTAAAAAATTTGAATTAATGGAGGCGATTGAATCTATCGCATTAATATCATGATTTAATATTTCGGAAATCTTAGTTTTGCGAGTTATAATCATAAGGAGTTAAATATTTTACAAAATTATAATATTTTTCTATAAAGGACCTGTTTGTCTTTTATTTATTTATTTACAATAATTCCGATAAATTATCTATATTTATTATACTACCTTGATATTAAACGCTTATACTCTTTTTTGTCATGAATTATCTGAATAGCCATTTGGATTTCGGCATCCTCCGGAGAAATAACTTCAAAATAGTCTCCAACATCATAAATATTTCTGGCCATTAGAGCTTTCAATTGAAGCATGATAAATTTCTTATTCGAAGCTATACTCTCCTCGCTAATCTCCATATCTTTATCATTGGCATCTGAAACAAAAACGTCAAAATCAATTTCTGTTAGGAAAAATTCCTCATCATAATCCTTAAAAGTTGGAAACTTATTTTTAATGTTAATTCTATATTTATCTAGGTAATTATTTACATACATGTTCATTATGCCTTTTCTTACCAGAGATGAATATATGTCATTGTATCTTGCTGAATCCAAAGGAATAAATATATCTGACATAACACCACCCCCTCCATACACAGTTCTTCCTGCTTTGGTTTGGTATTTTAATGAATCTGGAAAACGTATGCTATCTGCATGATAAACTTCACCCTGTTTCATTCTGTTATAAAAATCCTTGTAGTATTCTTCTGAACCATCTTCATATGGCTTTTGGATGCATCTACCCGAAGGAGTGTAGTATCGTGCTACTGTTAAACGCACAATTGAACCATCTGGCAAAGGAAAAGGTCTTTGAACCAGCCCTTTACCAAAGGAACGCCTTCCAACAATTACACCGCGATCCCAGTCCTGCACAGCACCACTAACAATTTCGCTTGCTGAAGCAGACCCTTCATTTATTAATACAACAAGTTTTCCATTTTCAAAATCACCCTTACTAGTTGATTTTAATTCCTGTCGTGGTTGATTTACTCCCTCTGTATATACCACAAGATTACCGTCGCCCAGAAATTCATCGGTTATACTTAGTGCAGTTCCAAGATATCCTCCCGTATTACCACGTAAATCAAAAACCAAGTCCTTCATTCCTTGTGATTTAAGGTCATTTACAGCCTTAGTAAATTCATCCAATGACTGCTTTGCAAATCTGTTAAGTTTGATATAACCAGTTGTTTTATCAAGCATAAAAGCAGCATCAAGACTGTTAATGGGAATTTTATCTCTAGTTATCTCAAAATCTATTAACTCGCTATTACCTCGCCTGAATATCCCTACTACTACCTTAGAGTCCTTTTTACCTCTTAGGTGATCCATAACCCACTTATTGGTAATTGATTTGCCATATGCATCTTCTCCATCCACAGTGATTATTTTATCACCAGCCATTATACCAACCTTGTCGGATGGTCCTCCTGGTATTGGTGAAACAACAAGAATTGTATCCTTAAATATTTGGAAAGTAAGACCTACACCCTCAAAGCTACCCTCAAGACCTTCGTTCGCCTTTTTTACGTCTTTGGATGAAATATATGCAGAATGAGGGTCTAATTCCTTGAGTGTCATCTGTATGGCATCCTCCGTAACTTTCGACATATTTAATGTGTCAACATAGTAGTTATTTATCAGGTATAGTAAAGTGCTGATTTTTTTTACGGTTTCATCCGGGTTAAGTTTATTATAACTCTGGGAAAAACCCACCAAGGATTGGGTAAATAATATAATAACTATGATGTATCTCTGCATAACGGTAAATTTAACATTTCAAATGTATGATTTAAAACTCCTCAAGCTTCATGGCTATTGTATTTTTATTGTTAATAATTCTAAAATGCATACAAGTAGCTCATTACTTACTATTTAGCGGTAATAATACACCAATATTCAGGTATACTAACTAACTCTAAGTTGTGAATATCTATAATAATAGAGCATTTATGTCAACCTTGTAAGCATTATTTTTGTCTGAGATATTATGAGGGTTTCAAGTACATAGACCAAATCTATTATTTTATCGTTTATAATTATAAATCCACCCATGAGATTAAAGAACTTAAAATATATTCTTGCATTATTAGGTCTAATCAGCACCTTTAACATTGCTCAATCTCAGGAAATGTTGGGTCTTACCATGGGCAACTACAAGGGTATTACAGGTGTTATGATAAACCCTGCGAGTATGACAACCAACAAGGTATACCTAGATATAAACTTAGCAACGGCTAATGTTTTCCTTAGAAATAACTTCGCGTACTTACCAAAAGAAGATTTTGTAATCTGGGATCTATTGGACAAAAACTACCAATTCCCAACATATGGAGAGGAAGAAAAAAATGTTCTCTACTACAATAATTCAAAAGCAAAACAAATAACTCAAAACACACGAATCCTAGGGCCATCAGCAATGATTCAGATAGGCGATCATGCCTTTGGAATCACAACGGGTGTTAGAGTATTCACATCTGGAAACAATATACCTTGGAACGTTGCAGAGTTTGGTTACTGGGGACTTGATTATGGACCATTACACAATATTGATTTTGATGAGAAGAATATTGATTTTGGTAGTAACTCCTGGATGGAAGTTGGTTTAAGTTATGCCTATGATGTATGGAAATACTATGATCAGCAATTAACAGTTGGATTATCGGTCAAAAAATTATGGGGATACGCCGGAGCATATGTATATTCAGATAAACTAAACTACCTTGTGCCAAACGATACAACCATTGATATTAAAGAAATGAATGCAAGCTTGGGGTTCTCGGGTCCAATTAATTATGACAACTCAGAGTTTCTTAATACTAGTCCTACTTTCCGTGGAAGTGGAGTTGGTATGGACATTGGCGTAGTATATGTAAAAAGACGTCAAGTGGAGTTAAATAAATGGAACGGTGAAAGACTATGTGCTCAAAATATTGTAGACTATGACTATAAGATCGGAGTATCAATTGTAGATATAGGAAGAGTAAAATTTAAGGAAAATGCCCAAGAACATCAATTTGATGAAGTATCCATTTACTGGGAAGATGTAGACACACTTCAGTTTAACAACGCAAATTCATTTTTACATGAATTAAGCAATACCTTCTATGGAAACCCAAATGCATCGTATGTTGGAGACAACATAAAGATTGGGTTACCGACAGCCCTCAGTATACAAGCAGATTTTAATCTAAGAAATAACATCTATGTTGCAGGATTTTTCATTCACCCATTGAGATTAAACAAAAGTACACTAAGAAGAACGCCCCAATTGGCAATTATACCTAGGTACGAAACCAAATACTTTGAACTTAGTGTCCCCATATCTTTATACGACTATAATTATCCTCGTGTTGGTATTGCTGCAAGGTTTTACTTCATAACAATTGGAACAGAAAGATTGGGTACATATTTGGGGTTATCTGACATGAATGGTATGGATATATACGCATCAATCAAAATTGGCATCAATAAAGGGTCATGTAAAGAAAGATTTGGTGGAGCATGTGATAACAATAATTTTGGAAACAATATACTACGAAGAAAAAGGTAGTATTAATAGTTGGTCTTAATTCCAACGATTGAGGGGGCAATCATATAACAAGCATCTGCTTAATAGCTGCTAAAAAGCTTCACTACCTCTGAAATATCCTCCATTTCTCTGTAAAATTTCAGATCCTTAGACGAGTCAACTTGCTCATGTATCCATGTAGTATGAAAAGGTATGTGAATTGCGTTACCTCCAATATCAATTACAGGAATAATATCTGATTTCATGGAATTACCCACCATCATAAATTCCTCAGCATTTATGTCAAGATGTTTTAAAAGTTTCCTGTAACTAAATTCTGTTTTGTCGCTCATTATTTCAATATGATGAAAGAATTTTTCGATACCAGATTTATTAAGTTTCCTTTCCTGATCCAATAGATCTCCCTTTGTTGCAACAATAAGGGTGTACCCTTTATCACTTAGTACTTCTAGAGTAGCCTTTACACCATCTAGTAATTCAACAGGCTTATCAATCATTCGCTTACCAATATCGATGATATCATTGATAATTGAGATGTTAGCCTTATTATTAGTTATGAAAAGGGCAGTTTCAATCATCGACAATATAAAACTCTTTATTCCATATCCATATCTATCAAGATTTGCTAACTGAAACCTTAAGAATTCATTATTTATATATTCTTCATCGCCATAATCCGAAAGCATTTCAGCAAATTCCATTTCCGATTGACGATAAAATGGCTCATTAACCCATAAGGTATCATCTGCATCAAAACCTATTACCTTTATCTTCTCCAACATAATTAAACATTATTATAACCTATTTGCTTTGCATTTTAACATCAAGAGTATCTCTTAATGCATTACCAAGAGTCATAAATGCAAGAACTAATATCACAATAGCTATACCTGGTACAATTGCCAGGTAGGCACTATCAAGTATTATAAAACTATAATACTCCTTTATCATACTTCCCCATGATGGCATTGGAGGTTGAACTCCTATACCAAGAAAGCTTAATCCAGCTTCTATCAATATTGCAGCTGCAAAATTAGCCGCCGAAATAACAATCACAGGGCTCATTATATTTGGAAGAATATGTTTAAATATTATTCTAAAATTTGAATAGCCCAAAGCAAACCCAGCTTCAACAAACTCCTTCTCTCGAATGCTCATTATTTGACCTCTTACAACCCTTGCTACTTCAACCCACATTGTGAGGCCAACAGCCACAAAAATCTGCCAAAAACCACGTCCCAAAGCAAATGTTATGGCAATAACCAACAGTAGCGTTGGTATTGACCAAACAACATTTATAAACCACATTATTATATCATCTGTTCTTCCTCTATAGAATCCAGCCATTGAACCAAGAAAAATACCAACCAATAATGATATTGCAACTGAAATGGCCCCAACTGACAAACTAATCCTGCTTCCTATCAATAATCTGCTTAGCAAGTCTCTACCAAACTGATCTGTGCCGAGTATATATCTTTTAAGTTTAATATTATTATCTAGTACCTGTGAATATAATTCTGAAATAGGTATCTGCATTTCATCTCCGTTTATCGTCGTAAAATACATTATATCATCATTAAATATTGGATCACCAGCTAATGGATAGCATACGTCTGCTATATTAAATAATTCTAGGAATTCATTGTTATCCTGATCAAATATATGAGCTACAACCATGTCTCCATCAAATTCTATTGCATCTACAGGAATTGTTTTATAATTCGAGGGTGCTCCGAACAACATCTTATTAAATATTGTTGTTTTAATCTCTATTGTATTCTTTCTTACCAATAGAAAATCTGTTTCAAATCCTGGTCTTTGGGTACTTATTTCAAGCACCTGATTATTACACATGGGAGTTGAATCAGGTGTAATAAGATATCCCAGCACGGCTATTAATACGCTGATTATTATTACGCCCAGAGATATTACACCAATACTGTTTTTTCTGAATCTATTCCATGCAAGTTGTGATAATGAATTACCTGATGTATATATTCTTTTGCCAAATATCATTGTCATCAAAAATAATAAATAAAGGTGTTATAATTAATATATTATTTCTCGAATGAAAAATCAATCTAATATTGATTTAATGGTCATATATTAATCCATAATTATAGATTATTTTATGGTATTTTTCGGGTAATAATTATTACACTAAATATACCCTTCGATACACCTTGGATATAAAAAAATAGTATATTTGCAGCCTCAAAAATGACCATAGGTCACATGGTGGATGTAGCTCAGTTGGTTAGAGCACTAGATTGTGGTTCTAGGGGTCGCCGGTTCAAATCCGGTCTTCCACCCTCTTAGGAGGTTGATGTCTCAACCTCCTTTTTTTATTACCTTTGCAGAGAATTGACAAGCTATTCCATCGCCTCTTTTTCTTTTGAAATTGGGGAGGAAAGTCGGGACAGCGCAGGGCATCCTGCTTCTTAGATAGAAGGATTGGCCATTGGCCAATACAGACAGTGCCGCAGAGAAGGTAACCTATGTTGTTACTCTGTAACTTCAGGTGAATGTGAAAACGTGAGGTAAGAGCTCACGCTCTGTGATGGTAACATCTCAGAGGGGTAAACCTCAGGAGCTGCAAGATCAAATAAACCAGTACTCCGCTTAGGCGGATAAGGGCTGCCCGCCCGAAACTGGTGGGTAGATTGCTACAGGTAACGGGTGACTGTTATCGCAGATAAATGATGGAAACTACTGCTTTTGCAGTGGATTACAGAATCCCGCTTATTGGCTTGTCAATCATTTTTTTTAATCTAGAATATTGAATACTTAGTTACCATGAGAATTGATATAATAACAATATTCCCAGAAATGCTCACTGAGCCTTTTAACCACTCCATTGTTAAAAGAGCACAGGAAAAGAAGCTCGTGAATATATATTTACATCAATTAAGAGATTTTACAACCGACAAGCACAAAAAAGTAGATGACTATGCTTTTTCAGGTGGAGCGGGTATGGTAATGATGATTGAACCAATAGCTGCATGCATTGAATCCTTGAAAAAGGAAAGAGATTATGATGAGATAATTTACACAAGCCCAGATGGTGAAATGTTTGATCAACCTATGGCAAACTCAATGTCGCTATTAAAAAATATTATTATTCTGTGTGGTCATTATAAAGGAATTGATGAAAGGATAAGAGAACATTTTATCACCAAAGAAATATCCATTGGAAATTATGTTCTTTCAGGGGGAGAACTAGCAGCAGCTGTTATTACAGATGCTTTGGTTAGATTATTACCAGGTGTGCTTGGAAACGAAGTTTCAGCACTTAGTGATTCCTTTCAAAATAATTTGGTTGCCCCACCGGTTTATACCAGACCACGCAATTTTAGGGGGATGCAAGTACCTGAAGTTCTCCTAAGCGGTAACGAACAACTCATTGAAGAATGGAAACACGACCAGAGTTTAGAACGCACTAAGGTAAGACGACCTGATATTATTAAGGAATAAAAAAAGCTGTAAAAGGAAATACCCTTTACAGCTCTTTATGTCTTTCAATGAGGGTGATTACTTTAACACCTCTGCCATCTTTTTACCTATATCTGCAGGTAAATCAACAACATAGATCCCACAATCACTCATTATTTGTTTTTTGGCTTCTGCTGTATCGGCCTTACCACCGATAATCGCTCCAGCATGACCCATTGTTCTTCCTTTTGGTGCTGTAGCCCCTGCAATAAAACCAACAACTGGTTTTGTGCCATTTTCTTTTATCCATTTGGCTGCATCTGCCTCCATATTACCACCAATCTCACCTATCATAACGATACCTTTTGTTTCAGGATCATTCATGAACAGTTCAACTGCATCTTTGGTAGTGGTTCCTATAATTGGATCCCCTCCAATTCCTATGGCAGTTGTTTGACCAAGTCCTACTTTGGTTAGCTGATCAACAGCTTCATATGTTAATGTACCTGAACGGCTAACAATACCCACTATCCCTTTCTCATGAATAAAGCCAGGCATTATTCCAACCTTTGCCCCTTCTGGGGTTATAATACCTGGACAATTGGGGCCGATTAACCTTGAATCAGTACCACGTAAATATTCCTTTACTTGAACCATGTCTTCTGTAGGTATACCTTCTGTTATACAAACTATAACCTTTATACCAGACTCGGCTGCTTCCATTATTGCATCAGCAGCAAATGGTGGTGGAACAAAAATTATACTAACATCAGCATTTGTATTATCTACTGCTTCTTTTACTGTATTAAAAACAGGTTTATCCAAATGAGTTGTACCACCTTTACCAGGAGTAACCCCTCCTACTACGTTTGTGCCATAATCAATCATTTGACCAGCATGAAATGTGCCTTCACCGCCAGTAAATCCCTGTACGATTATCTTTGAATCTGCATTAACCAATACGCTCATAGTAAAATAATATTGTTAGTTTTTTTGTTGCGCAAAGGTAATATGTTTTTAAAAATATGGAAGTAATAAAATATTATTTTTGCTTTTTATTAATTTCTCAATAATATCATTTTATGAGCTTTAAATCAGCAGGTTATAACACGGACACAATAGCGGCAATAGCCACGCCATCAGGCTTTGGAGCTATTTCTGTAATTAGGTTGTCAGGTTCAAATAGTTTAAAAATACTTTGGAATCATTTTATACCAGCTTCAAAAATATCAATTGATGATATTGAAAGTCATAGATTATATTTTGGATCATTTAATGAAGAAGATAAAGTGATTGATGACGTTTTGGTTAGTTATTTCAAATCTCCAAAATCATATACATCTGAGGATGCCATAGAAATATCTTGCCATGGCTCAGAATATATACAACAAAAAATACTTAATGCGGTATTAGATAGTGGGGCAAGGATTGCTGAACCAGGTGAATTTACCCTTAGGGCTTTCATGAATGGAAAAATGGATCTTAGTCAAGCTGAAGCTGTTGCAGATTTAATTGCCTCACAATCTGAAAATGCTCACAGGGTAGCAATGAACCAAATGCGTGGTGGAATTAGCACTAAAATTAACGAATTACGTTCAAAATTAATTGACTTCGCATCACTCATAGAACTGGAGCTAGATTTTAGTGAGGAAGATGTTGAATTTGCCGACAGAAAACAATTTCTCACATTAATTGATGATTTAAATGAAGAACTTACATCTCTAATAGATTCATTTAAAATAGGCAATGTTATGAAAGATGGTATTCCAGTTGCAATAATTGGCAAACCAAATGTGGGTAAATCAACTTTATTAAATGCGATATTAAATGAAGAAAAGGCAATAGTAAGTCATATACCAGGAACCACAAGAGATACGATTGAGGATACATATGTATTAGATGGTTTTAAGTTCAGATTTATTGATACTGCAGGCCTGAGAAAATCACAAGATTTAGTTGAAAATATTGGAATTGAGAGAGCTTATGACAAAATTAAACAAGCAAGTATCATAATATATGTAGGTGATGTTACTGCACTATCCAAAGATAGCATCCACAAAGTAACCAAGGAGTTCAGTGAATACATTAATGATGAATCAAAGCATTTTATTTTTGTTGCAAATAAGATTGATGAGATTAATGAGCCTAATTTCAAACTTTCAAATGTGAGTGATATTAATTTGGTGTTAGTTTCAGCAAAACAAAATCAGAATATAGATTTACTAAAGGAATCGCTTGTAAAGGTTGTAAAAAGATACAACATCAACAATGATGTTATAATAACTAATTCACGTCATTATAATTCATTAGTAAATGCTAAAAAATCCATTGACAATGTAAGGCTAGGTTTTGATAATAATGTACCCACTGACCTCATTGCAATAGATATTAGACATGCATTACATGAACTTGGTACTATAACTGGTGAGATAACCACAGATGACCTACTTGGTAATATTTTTGGGAAATTCTGTATCGGAAAGT
>JABJIE010000079.1 GCA_018661505.1 Lentimicrobiaceae bacterium | reverse complement strand
TATATTGCTATTAATAAGCTTGTTATTATCCAAAATTCGATCTAATGGGCTTTTTACATTTGCAAGAGACCTTTGAGAAACATGAGTGTAAATCTCTGTTGTAGTGCTACTATTATGCCCTAACAACTCTTGAATATATCGTAGATCAACTCCTTGTTCCAATAAGTGAGTAGCAAACGAATGACGCAATATATGAGGTGTTACCTCAATTGAAACCTTTCCTGTTATTGCTGTTCTTTTGACAATATTTCCAACACTAGTTGCAGAATACTTTTTTCGATATGGACCTTCTAGTACCCAATAGTTAGGTTTGTACCTCTCTATATAAACTTTATATATTTCTAGCGCATATTCAGAAAGCACAGTCGTTCTATCTCTCTTTCCTTTACCCCCTCTTATAAATATCATTCTCTTATCAAAGATAATATCCTCCTTGCGTAGATTTAACAATTCAGACCTTCTTAAACCTGCAGAGTAAATCAATGCTATAATTATTTTATTTTTAAAGGACGATGCTACCTCAATCATTTTAGCTACCTCATTCTCAGTAATTACTTTTGGAAGAGGTTTTGCTCTTCGTGGTCTATTTATATTTACATATAGTTTTTCTCTTCCCAATACCTTCTCATAATAAAACTTTATTGAGTTTATCCTTTGGTTTTGCTGACTTGCTGACATACTTTGCTTTCTTATAAGCTCCAATATATACCCATTTATTTCATCAACATTAATATCATCTAGTGACCGTCCAGTGAAATATCTAATATAATCCTCAAAATAGTTTGTATAAGTAGCTTTTGTGCTATCACTATACCTTTTTTGATCAAGCATATCGATATAAGAACTTGGGATCGTGACTCGTTGCTTAATGTAAGGTTTTGTCAATTGACTTTCTCGATTAGTATCAATTGCAGCAGTTTCTATAATTGCTTTTCCTTTAAAAGCAGTAAGCACTGCTGAAAGGTTAAAATCAGTTATAACAAAATACCAACTCTTATTGGACTGACTCCATTTTGCTTTTCCAATACTCTTGATTATTCTAATTAACTCGTTGTCATAACTAAATTTTACCAATACAATATCAGTATCTCGATGAGTACTAAATGATAATTCTATAGTTCTAGATAAGATCACAATTTAACTTTGGTATTTAGGCTTATCCAAAAATACAAAATATATGTGATATTAAGAGAATCAATTTAGTATCTATTAGTAAATGTTCTCATGATTAATATTTGATTTGGTTCAAACAGTTCTTTAGAAATAATGTCTTCATATAGAGTTACAGATTCTGCATGGGATTACTACCTCCACGTTCGTGCGATAAGGGCTTCTTGGACACCCTTACCCCCTCCGCCACCTCAATAGGCTTAGTAGCATAATGTTAATAAAAAACATTACATTTAATTTTTTATTATAAACTCCCTATGATGAATAAATTTACATATCTCATTATCACAATCTTAATATGTTTGACACTCGTTGTTAAAGCAGATGATATTACAGTTAAACAAGCCACTAAGGTTGCTAACAGTTTTTATTTTGAGCGAAATAATAGTAAGCAGTCATTGAAATTAACCGATGATTTTATCGATAGGGTACATCCTCTAAAAATTCATTCAAAAACAGTGCTTTATTTTATAAACTTCATCGATGGTGGATGGCTAGCTGTAAGCGCATCGGATGCAACAATTCCCATAGTTGCCTATTCTACTAAAGGTAGTTTTAATCCCGATTATCAACCAGATAATTTTAAAGCTTGGGTTTCACAATACAAAACTCAGGTATATGATGTAATAAACACTAATAAAGAACCTAAACAAGAGGCTATCTTTCTTTGGGATTATTACTTGAACAGCACTGCCGACAATTTGGCTACATACAGGCAGGGTAGGAGCGCTGAGCCAATGATTGAATCAACATGGGATCAGGGTATTTATTATAATGAGATGTGTCCGTCAGATGCTGGTGGCCCAGGTGGTCATTGTTTAACAGGATGTGTTCCTACATGCATGGGACAAATAGCAAATTACTTCAGATGGCCAGAAACGGGTGTAGGATCCTATTCTTATGATGGAGGACCATATGGAACACTTTCAGTAAATTTTGGAGAATCTACTTATAATTGGAATGAAATGCCAGCTAGTGTGACGGATAACAGCCTTGCCACTGCTCAATTATTATACCATCTTGGTGTTTCATGTGATCTAGTCTACGGGCCCAGTAGCTCAGGAATGTATAATCATAAAGCTGCATATTCGCTTCGTACCTATTTTAAATATTCACCCGAAACCCAGTATTTATATCGTGATAGTACAAACCTTAATTGGGATAGTGTAATTATTGCTCATCTCGACCAAAAGACACCCATGTATTATGCAGGCTGGTCGGTACCAAATATCAATGGACATGCCTTTGTTTGCGATGGGTATCAAAATGGTAATTATTTCCATTTTAACTGGGGATGGAGTGGGTCGTATGATGGTTATTTTTATACGGGTGATCTAAATCCTGGAGGTAACAATTTTAATCTGGCACAGGAGTTAATTATTAACTGCTTTCCAGACACTGTTAATTATACATATCCATTA
Source organism: Lentimicrobiaceae bacterium (assembly GCA_018661505.1). GTDB lineage: Bacteria > Bacteroidota > Bacteroidia > Bacteroidales > F082. The sequence goes on along the minus strand of JABJIE010000079.1, from coordinate 505 downwards.
TACTGTACAGGTACTACAACATTAAATTCCAACAATGGAACTATTGATGATGGGAGTGGTCCAATATATAATTACATCGATAACCAGAACTGTAGCTGGCTAATCTCACCTACAGACTCGGTTGAGTCAATAACGTTGACATTTTATGATTTTGAAGTTGACATCACTGATACCTTAATAATTTATGATGGTGGTTCTGAATCATCATCTATATTAGGTCTTTTAACAGGGGATAATATCCCTGATGATATAACGTCTTCCGGAGACGAACTTTTAGTTAAGTTCAAATCTGATAACCAAGGTGCCTCTAAAGGATGGATGATGGGTTATTCTTCAGAAATACCTGTATTCTGCAGCAATAATGTTATAACAGAATTGGGCGGTGAAATTTCAGATGGAAGTGGACCTGCCAATTACCAAAATCTCACAACATGTATATGGATGATACAGCCTGAAAACTCAGAAGAAATTGACCTTGTCTTTAATTCTTTTAATACTGAAGCTG
>JABJIE010000078.1 GCA_018661505.1 Lentimicrobiaceae bacterium | reverse complement strand
TGAAGAACCGTTCCACTTGAGGGAATAATAGATAGCAACACCAATTAATATAATGATTAGTAAATAAGTCATATAAATTTATTTAAGAGCCCAAATACCAAGATTGTATGAGCTAATACTTTATGTTTAAATAATCATAGGGTAAACTTTAACCTATGAGATATTCATTCTCTTCAAAAGTTATTCCAAATGTACTGAGTTCATCAAGTATTGGTTCATACATTTGCTTCTCAGTGGGTAGAATTACACCAGTATGATTGAACTTACCCAGCATCAAAAGCTTTGTTGCAATTGCTAGTGGTAAGCCCACAGTAATAGCCATTGCTGTTTCAGTTTGGTTCTTACCAATAACAGCCATGGCTGATACAATCATCTTTTCCACACCATCGGTTAAGTACTTGAATTCGTGCTGCATAACTATCATATCCTTATCCTGAGGATCCATACTCCATCGTTCTTCAAGTAACTGTTGTAAGATTTGTGCTGGAGTTGCATTTTTAAGTCCTATTTTTCTTTCATCAAAAATACCAAGCCATTTTAGCTTTTCCATAACCACTGGATCGGCAGCATTTGAACAATATTCCTGAAGTTTAATTTCTGCAGGAACATTTGGTTCATATCTAAGAAATGAATTAAGGAACTGTCGATATGTCATATTTTCAGAACTTTCCAATGTATAATTATCCTCAGTCATTCCAAGCCTAACAAATACATTCCATGCCTTTGAGAAACCAGGTCTACGAATAGTTCCCCTAAACATTGACGGTATATCCTTAAGGTCATAAATACTACGGTATTTCAAAGAATCTCTGTTTGCATATACTTCAAAATCACCATATCCCAATATTTTTCGATTAAAAGCTCTGTCAAATAATCGATGATATGGTATGTACTTATACCTGCCATTTTTAATGAATTGACTTACACCATTACCAGCCATAACAACATTTCTGGGATTCCATGTGAATTTATAATTCCATGGGTTATTATCACTATCAGGGGCGACTAATCCACCGGTAAATGAATAAAAAGATGTAAGTTCATTTCCATCATCTTTTATCTTATTTATGACATTCATCGCAGACATATGATCGATACCAGGATCCAAACCAAGCTCCATGTACAATGGAATTCCAGCTTTTTTGGCTTTATCATTGAGTTCTTTAATATCATCTGAAGCATAGGAGGCTGTCAACATGGGCTTCCTCATATCTATACATTTCAATGCAATTTTTTTATGCATAAAAGCAGGTAACATTGATATAACTATGTCATTGTCCGCAATTGCTTTTACGGTCAATTCATCATCTTCTATGTTAAAAGCAAGTGCTTTACCATTACTGTGTCCATTTAACTTTTGCTTGGCCAGATCCTCATTGATATCGGCTATGGTAACATGCCAATTGTATTCAACAGAATTCTTCAACAAATAGTCAATGAGTATATTTGTTGAAAGACCGGCTCCTAGAATCAAAATATTTTTCATGAAATAATAGGTTTATGTTGCATAAAATATTTGAATTTACAAATACTGTTTTAGATATTCATAATCAGTGGTCAGTTTACCCTTGTGCAATATTAAGGCCTTTTTTATTGGTTTTGGTAATTTTAACTCTTCAAATGGTACATCAAAATCTGTTTCTGCTATTTCCAACATAAATCCTACCAAAGCATCCGAAAAAGTTTGAGATGATTCTCTGGGTAGTTCACTGGGCAATATATCAACTGACATTATAAGAACGCCCTTACCTTTGAATCCCATGGTTGGCTTACGTGTGATTGGATTATATACAAAAACAGGATCTTCAATCTCTGTTCCTTTGTGTGTACATTCGATGGAACCATCAGGATCACATGTAACATCACCAATTACAAGCAACTTGGGGTTGTCCTTAGCATATAATTTCTCAAGATAGTCTTTGGTAACTATAGTGGGATATCTATCATCCCAATACATACAATTCATTAATATGGTTAGATGAGGAATATACTGCTCAAACTTACTTTTAAATAATTCGGGATGATTATAATATTCTTGCAAATCAAAGGTTGAACTATCTTTAATGTGCTCACTTATATCCTTTTCCTTAAATATTACCTTGTAAAATAGACCATCTGATTTAGTGTGATAATCATTATCTGTAAGCTCATCTGGAGTAATTTCAACTGGATTTAATAGGTCATATATCTCCTGCGCACCTTTGGATACATTACCATAGCCTGTGAATCCTGTAACAATTGGTGATATCTGGCTAGGAAGCCCATTTTTTATGATCTCCTCTCCTACCAATGCAATTGCCTCTTTAGCCTCCTCAAGTGAATTATATTTATGTGTTTGCTTTAGCGAAATAAATGGTGTAACAATACCCAGTTCATTCCACCTTTGACCAGCAGACCAGAGTGAATTTATCATGCCAGCCAAACCAGCATACCTGCCAAAAAATATTAGCCTTTGATTTTTATCATTTACAATCCTTTCATACTCTATGAGGTTCACTTTTTTTCTCATCATTTGCTTTAGCAAGGGCATATTATAAGGTTGACCTTTTATGACATGACTAAAGAATATGTATGTTAATTCCTCCCTAAAAAAATTCATTGGCATTTCCTTTACGCCAAGTATCACTGTGGAATCAGTAATTTCATCAACCAACGTTGCTCCAACTGCTTCAAACTCACTATCGTTATAGATACGTTTATTTGACCTTACTACCTCTATTTCAAGGCCTTTACCTATTAATTCCTTAACATGTTCTGGCACAAGAGAAACACGTCTTTCCATTACATATTTATCTTCGTACCTGATTCCTATTTTATGCATTTTTCTTGGTTTATAACATCTTAATAATGATAGGCAAACTTATGAAATATCAAATGGGAAAAGTAAACATAAGGGATATTTTTTTACACATATTTTTAATGGCACACACTTAATTTTCTTTAATTATTTATTACATAATATGTAAAATCGTCCATTAATAAATATAATATATAATTTGAATAATAGTAAATCTTCAAACTCCCTCCAGTAGCAATTTACGCAATCGTTTGATGTTAATAAGTCATTATTTTAAGCCTATCAATTAGACGATTAAAGGTGTTTTTTAATTAAATTTGCGCCGCAAAATGCGATAATAATTTTAACTAATATATTAGAAATGGCAAATACAAAGCATGTATACTCTTTTGGTAACGGAAAAGCCGAAGGTAATGCTACAATGAAAAACCTCCTGGGAGGTAAAGGTGCCAACCTTGCAGAGATGAATTTAATTGGAGTTCCGGTTCCTCCGGGATTTACTATTACAACAGAGGTTTGTACACTATACAACCTTGATGGTAAAGATGCAGTAGTAAATGCTATTAAAGAAGAGGTTGAGAATGCCGTTGCGGAAATTGAAGGTATAATGGGATTCAAGTTTGGGGATAAGAAGAATCCACTATTAGTTTCGGTTAGATCAGGAGCACGTGCATCAATGCCAGGTATGATGGATACAGTATTGAACCTTGGTTTAAATGACGATGCCGTTGAAGGCATTGCTGCCAAATCTGGTAACCCAAGGTTTGCATGGGATTCTTACAGAAGATTTGTTCAGATGTTTGGTGATGTTGTGTTAGGTATGAAACCAGAATCAAAGGAAGATCCTGATCCATTTGAGGAGATCATTGAGAATTTAAAGGAAGAAAAAGGTGTAGAACTAGATACGGATTTATCAACAGATGATTTAAAAGAGCTTGTTACTAGATTTAAGGTAGCTGTTAAAAAGCAAACAGGCCGTGACTTTCCGGTTGATCCTTGGGAGCAACTTTGGGGAGCAATTACATCTGTTTTTGATAGTTGGATGAATGACAGAGCTATTCTTTACCGTAAAATGGAAAAAATTCCAGACGAGTGGGGAACTGCTGTAAATGTTCAGGCGATGGTATTTGGAAACATGGGTGAGAACTCAGCAACAGGAGTATGTTTCACTCGTGATGCAGGTACAGGTGAAGATTTATTCAATGGTGAGTACTTAATTAATGCTCAAGGAGAAGATGTTGTAGCAGGTATACGCACACCCCAACAGATCACAAAAGAAGGTTCTATTCGCTGGGCAAAACTTGCTCAGGTATCAGAAGGAGAAAGAGCAAAAAATTTCCCATCACTTGAAGAAGCTATGCCAGTTATGTACAATGAGCTTCTTGAAACTCAGCAAAATCTTGAAGATCACTATCGTGACATGCAAGACATAGAATTTACGGTTGAGAATGGTAGGCTATGGCTACTTCAAACCCGTGGTGGAAAACGCACAGGTGCGGCTATGGTTAAAATAGCCATGGACATGTTAAGTCAGAACATGATTAACAAAGAAGAAGCCATAATGCGCGTAGAGCCAGAAAAACTTGATGAGTTATTACATCCTGTTTTTGATACAAAGGCCATTGGCGATGCCAAGGTAATGGCAAAAGGATTACCTGCATCTCCAGGTGCAGCAACTGGTCAAATAGTTTTTCATGCTGACGATGCTGTAGCATGGGCTGAAGAAGGTAAGAAAGTTATTTTGGTTCGTATAGAAACATCACCTGAAGATCTTGCAGGAATGAACTCCGCAGAAGGTATTCTTACCGCCAGAGGTGGTATGACATCCCATGCTGCTGTTGTTGCAAGGGGGATGGGTAAATGTTGCGTTTCTGGTGCCGGTAGTATTAAAATTGTTTACCGAGACAGAATACTTACCATGGATGGTAAAAAATACAAGGAAGGTGACTTCATTTCTTTAAATGGATCAACTGGAGAAGTATATGATGGAAGAATTGGAACCGTTGAACCAGAGTTGAGTGGTGATTTTGGTAAACTTATGAAACTAAGTGATAAGAAAGCCAAGCTTCTTGTTCGTACAAATGCTGATACACCAGCTGATGCATTAGTAGCTCGTGATTTTGGAGCTAAGGGTATAGGTTTATGTCGTACAGAGCATATGTTCTTTGGTGATGATAAAATTACTGCCATGCGTGAGATGATTCTTGCTGGAGATGAAACTGGAAGAAGAGAAGCATTGGACAAACTATTACCAATCCAGCGTGAAGATTTTGAGGGTATTTTTGAAGCAATGAAAGACTTACCGGTAACTGTTAGACTGCTTGACCCTCCTTTACATGAGTTTGTGCCACACGATGAAAAGGGACAAAAAGAAATGGCAAAGGTTATGGGAATAACTGTTGAAGAGGTAAAAGATAAAGTTGAGGACCTTAGTGAGTTTAACCCAATGCTAGGACATCGTGGTTGTAGGTTGGGTAATACATACCCAGAAATCACGGAGATGCAAAGTCGTGCGATAATCGAAGCCGCATTGGATCTCAAAAAACGAAAAATCAAAGTGCATCCAGAAATTATGATTCCTCTAACAGGAACTATTCAGGAAATGAAAATGCAGGAAGATATCGTAAGAGATACAATAGCCAAAGTTTTTGAAGAAAGAAAAGAATCCGTAGACTTTATGGTTGGTACAATGATTGAAATTCCAAGAGCTGCTCTTACTGCAGACAAAATTGCAGAATCAGCAGAGTTTTTCTCATTCGGAACAAATGACCTTACCCAGATGACATTTGGTTACTCAAGAGATGATGCAGGTAAATTTCTTCCCATCTATATTGAAAAAGGTATCCTAAAAAATGATCCATTCCAGGTACTAGATCAAGAAGGAGTTGGTCAATTGGTTGAAATGGCTGTTAAAAAGGGTCGTAAGACTAGAAAGAAAATAAAACTTGGCATATGTGGAGAGCATGGTGGTGAACCTAGCTCAATAGAATTCTGTCACCGAGCAGGATTACACTATGTTAGTTGTTCGCCTTACAGAGTACCAATTGCAAGGTTGTCAGCAGCGCAATCTACCATCGTTAACAAGAGAAGTTGGAAGCGCAAAAACATGTAATTTAGAATGTATTATTAATAAAGCCACCTGTAATAAATTTTCGGGTGGCTTTTTTTGTTGATACCAATTATTTAGTAATTTGCACTCCCTAAAGTAAGTTAACTAATTCAAAAAAATATTTATGTCCAACATTAAAAACAAGGTCATATCCGATCTGGCAAGATATGGAATTACAAGCGTTAATGAACTGATTTACAACCCCTCCTATCAGAAATTGTTCGAAGATGAGATGAACCAAAAGCTTGAAGGTTATGAGAAAGGGCAGCTGAGTGAATTAGGATCTGTAAACGTAATGACAGGTAAATTTACAGGGCGTTCACCAAAAGATAAATACATTGTTCATGACGATAATACAAAAGACAATGTTTGGTGGGATAATCAAGCTAAATCATCCGACAACAAACCAATTGATCAGGAGACCTGGGATCATCTTTTTAAGTTAGGTGGAGATGAACTCACAGGCAAAAACCTTTACGTTATAGATTGTTATGCAGGTGCTAACCTAGACACAAGATTAAATGTCAGGTTTATAATGGAAGTAGCATGGCAAGCACATTTTGTAAAGAACATGTTTGTTCGTCCAACGGATAGTGAGTTAGAAAATTTCAAGCCTGACTTTGTGATGCTTAACGCTGCTAAGGCAACTAATCCAGATTGGCAGTCAATGAAACGTTCGGATGGTGTTCCTTTCAACTCAGAAAATTTTGCTGCTTTTAACTTAACGGAAGGCAGAGCTGTAGTTGCTGGAACATGGTATGGTGGTGAAATGAAAAAAGGTATTTTTTCAGTAATGAATTATTTCCTACCACTAAAAGGCATTGCGGCCATGCATTGCTCTGCTAACGTTGGTCAAAATGGAGATACAGCTATTTTCTTTGGTTTATCAGGAACTGGGAAAACAACCTTATCAACAGACCCAAAACGTGCCTTAATTGGTGATGATGAGCATGGCTGGGATGATAATGGTGTCTTTAACTTTGAAGGTGGCTGCTATGCTAAAACCATAAACCTGGATAAAGAAAGTGAGCCTGATATTTATAACGCAATTAAAAGGGATGCTTTACTTGAAAATGTAACTGTAGACAAGGATGGCAATATTGATTTTGATGATGCATCTGTAACACAAAACACTCGTGTATCATATCCATTATATCACATTGAAAACATTGTAAAACCAGTTTCAAAGGCAGGGCCTGCACAAAAAGTGATTTTTCTTACTGCAGATGCATTTGGTGTTATGCCCCCCGTATCAAAATTAACCCCCGAGCAAACAAAATATCATTTCCTATCAGGGTTTACAGCAAAATTAGCAGGTACCGAACTTGGTATTACAGCGCCTTCACCAACATTCTCAGCATGTTTTGGTGCTGCCTTCCTTACTCTTCACCCAACTAAATATGGACAAGAGTTAATTAAAAAAATGGAAGCAAATAATGCTGAAGCATATTTGGTTAATACCGGATGGAATGGAACCGGTAAAAGAATATCAATAAAAGATACAAGAGGTATAATTGATGCTATACTAGATGGTTCTATTGAAAAATCAGAAACCAAAATGATTCCCATTTTTGATCTTGAGGTACCAACCTCGCTACCCGGAGTTGATTCCAATATCCTTGATCCTAGAGATACCTACAAGAAAGTGTCTAAATGGGATTCAAAGGCAATGGATTTAGCAAAGTTGTTTATTAAAAATTTCGAGCAATACACTGATAATGAAGAAGGTAAAAAACTTGTTGCCGCAGGGCCTCAGCTAACAAAAGCTACCATGAGCTAGGATTAACAATAATCCATAAAAGTATTAAGGTGGGTGGCATAGGTTATCCACCTTTTTTTTATGATAACCTGACCCGTGGATCTAAGATGGCATAAAGTATGTCCACAAGGATATTTATAAATATTAATATCACAGAAATAAACAATACTGAGCCCATAATAACTGGAAGGTCATATTTTTCGAGAGCATCAACAATAACAACCCCAATGCCTTTCCAGTCAAATACATATTCCACAAACACTGCTCCTGCCATAAGTGAAGCAAACCAACCTGTGATAGCAGTAATAACTGGATTCAAAGAATTCCTTAACCCATGTTTAACCACCACAGCAAAGCTTCCAAGTCCCTTAGCTTCTGCAGTTCTTATATAATCCTGGGAAAGTGCATCAAGAAGAGAGCTTCGTGTGAGACTTACAACAATTGCAAGTGGCCTAATACCTAGTGTTATAGCAGGTAATATTAAATTCTTTAAATTAAGATATTCTTTACCCGTATAATCATCAACAGAGTATAAACTACCAAACATCTGTAATCCCGTATAATCGGCAAGCACAAATGCAAATAACCATGCCATTATTATGGCAGCAAAAAATGAGGGTATTGACATACCGAACGAAGAGAAAACAAGTAAAAATCTGTCGAGAGCACTGTCCTTATATATTGCAGCTGGTATACCCAACAAAATACCAATTATCATAGCAAGCACTATTGATGATGTCGCCAATAATAATGTTTTTGGAAATGCCTCTGCAATTATAGCGCTTACCTGCCTCTTACTTTGATATGATGTTCTCAGATACGGCCATTTTAAAACTATTCCTCGTCCGTGGGAAGAAATGATTACATGTCTTTTACCATAAAATTCTTGATTGTAATACCAATAGCTATCTATATGATCAAAATTGTGGTAAGACACAGGGGCAAGATCATTGAGAAACTTGAGATATTGCATCGATTTAGGTTTATCTAGCCCTAACTCCTTTTGTATTGTCTCAACGGATGAGATATCAGACCTCTGACCCAGCAACATTCTAGCCGGGTCCCCAGGAAGTATATTAAAAAGGAAAAATATAACTGTAACCACTCCCCAAATAACGAGCAGTCCGTATATTAATCGTTTTAATATGTATCTAATCATCTGAAATTATTAATTCAAACTGATCTTTGGTGGGGAAATCATTATAATGCCATTTATCGATCACCATACCGTCCTTCAATAATATCAATCCAGGATTTGATCTTATCATAGCTTTAAGCTCTATGTCATCACCGTAGTAGATATCATAATCCATGTTATACTTATCCAAATAATCAACAAGTTCATCGCTGGTTGAACTGGATACCATAGCAAAATTTATTCCTGTGTCATAAATATCATTGAAGAGTTCTGATGCTAATATCATTGCATCAGGGTTTACTTCCTGGATATCGTATACTGTTAGTAACAGCTGGTAATCGGGATTCTCAATCAAATATTCAGTAACATTATTACCAGATTCATCCTCTACCAGGAGCCCATGCTTTAACTCTAAGTTTGAGTCATCTATCCTCTGACTAACAAATTCCCATTCGGACATCCAAACCGAATCGTTCCATGGGTAATTTGGTGAAACATATTCCTTCAGTTCTCCGGTATTTTTATTCTGATATGCCAGATATGTAATCACAGTTTCTTTACCTGTGCTCTTCATGTCGTTTCCGACTTTCCAATCTCGGAAATCGTTCATCGGCAAATGATTTAGATTATGGTACATAAACCACTCAAACATACCTAGAACAAGTATTATCATAATATATTGAACAGATTGACTCGCTATGGGTTTTATTTTCTTTCGACTGATATAAATAATCACAGCAAAGCCCAAAAGAACTATATTCTTATAAAATGTTCCCCAATTGGATAACTTAATAGCATCACCAAAGCATCCACAATCCGGCACCAGCTCATACAGGGCATCAAAAAATGTAACAATAGTAAAGAATACCATTATCAGCAATAGTCCAAGGGATGCCAGCCTTGGTTTAAGCCTAAGTATAATGGATATACCCAATAGGAACTCAGCACTTATTACAATAATCGTTAACAAAAATGAATAATCCAGAGCTCCGTACCAACCATAAGCTTCAAGATAATCTATAACCCTATAATCGGTACCCATAGGATCAACACCCTTTACATAGGCAGAAAAAAGAAATACTATGCCCGTAATGATTCTTATTATCTGAACCAAAAATGGTTCACTATGATTCTTAGTCAACATCTTGTTTTTCAACTATCAATTTAATTAATGCAAATAGGGAATAATTAATAATATCCTGATAGTTGGCATCCAGTCCTTCGGAAACTAATGTCTGGCCTTGATTATCTTCAATCTGTTTAATTCGAAGAAGTTTCATGAGGATTATATCCGTAAGGGA
>JABJIE010000077.1 GCA_018661505.1 Lentimicrobiaceae bacterium | reverse complement strand
GGCTCCAACAGTTAGAACTACGTCCGTTCCATTAGTAGCTGCAAAGTCCGTAGTATTTATTTGTTTAACACCATTTACATATACATCTAAAAAACCAGGTTGGTAGCTAAATGAAAATGTGGTTTGTCCAGATGTAGCGGTGTAAGTAACTCTACTCTGAATTGCCTCTGATAGAGGTTGCTTGCCTATGTAGCCTGCCATTGTTTGTTTCTCCTGTGTTTATCTATCTATATTGGGTATCTAACATTATCTTAGTTCTCTGTTGATCTTCCCATGAGGGTAAAAGTTTATAATTGCTGAATCCCAGTGCATTAAACTTTTCTATATCAAAATAGAAATCTAACCAATTAAAGTTTTCTTTGTAAAAAGTCCTAGGTAACTTTAAATCCCAATGACTACATAGCATATCATCAGGGTCTCTGTTATCTTTATTAATCTGATCTGTTGTACCATAACAAACTTTGTTAGGGCAGGTATAAGAGCACTCAGCATTTATGAATAATCTTATCTGATCTTTATTATTTATCTCTTTTAGGAAATCTATATCATCATTAGCACAAATAGGAAGAACGATGTTATCATAGAGTCCTGTATCTATTGATTTATCTAATGAATATTTATCTTTGATATCCTTAATTGCTGAAGCCTCGATTCTAAAAAGAGGGTATTCATTTCTTACTCTATCAGCTAACTTATCGTTTGTGACGATTACTGCATTACCTTCTCTGTGATATTTGTTCAATATATGTTTAGATTTTTCGTAGTATTCTTCATTAAACGATTTTGAAGATAATGGAAGTTTCAGGCCTATCTCTTTATCATATATCCAATATAAGTCTACTTTAGTTAGTCCCACACCTTCTACCCCTCTACCCCCATATAAAGGAGAGTATTCTTCTGTAAACCCAAAAACGTAGTCTATATCTTCATAGTTGATGTCTATGCCTCCATGCATTTTTGCATGAGACCTTTGAAAATCTACCCAATCACGGATATGATATTGCCAATCTTTTCTAGCGGAGCATGATATTTTCATAAAGAATCTTCATAAATTATCTCTTTCTCTTCTGGGAAATAGATGAAGTCTAACTCACTGTGTTTCAAAAGCTCTACAGCATCCCCTTTAGTGTGAACAAGTGGTTGCCCCGCCAAGTTCAAACTAGTATTTAACAATATAGGCACTCCTGTAGCTTCATAAAACAGTCTTATAATCTCATAGTAGTGCTCTCTGTCTTTATTGACAGTTTGTACCCTACAAGTACCATCTACATGGATGACTGCTGGGATTGAATTCCATTTGTCTTTATTTACAGGAACAGCATATAACATGTGAGGGGAGTTTTTTAAACTTCCCATGTCAAACCACTCTTTACACTCTTCCTCTAAAATAGAAGCAGCAAAAGGTCTATACCACTCCCTTCTTTTAATTTTATTTACTAAATCTTTCCCCTTCCGTAATCTAGGGTCTGCTATTATGCTTCTATTCCCTAAAGCCCTAGACCCCATTTCAGGTTTTCCCTGAAATATCGCGCCAACCTTCCCTTCTACTAAAAGATCTACTACTTTTTCTGAAAGCACTTCAACCCCCACAGTTGTATATATCTTTCATAGGGAACTTATCAAGACTTTTAGTTTTATCGTACCAAGTATATTTAGCGTAGCCTATAGAGCAGGCACTATCATCCGGTATGGGGTCAACGTAAAAATCTATCTTATCCCCTAGTTTTTGTTTTATATTGAAATTTGTTAGACAGTTATGCGCGTGGCCCCCTGTATAGCAAAGCTTATCACAAACCTCAAAATCTATCTCTTCTATTATGTCTAGGATATTCTTATTAGTTTCTCTTTGAATAAAGTTAGCTATATCTTCATTAGGGTAAGAGTTATCCATATCTAATAAGATATCGTCTCGGTACCTTGAATTCTCTACTATATTGTCAAACATTGTAAAATTCTTAGCAATAAGGTTCTTATTAATTAACTTATAAGATATATCTTTTTTATTACTACCATACGCAGCTAACCCCATTGTTTTGCCGTTATCTAAATCAGCTATTCCACACCTTTCCGAGATTAGCCCATATTTTCCGGTTATCCCAACCCATGCGATATTGCTGTAAATAACTTTAAACTTATTAGGGTAGCTACATAAGTATAACGTCTCTGTCTGGCAACCTATTGGTCTGCCCTTTTCATCAAATCCTAGAGATCCATTCCTGTCTATAACTAGCGCATAAGATTCTTCAAAACCACTACCATAGAAAGCATTAGCTGCATGACTAAGATGATGATTTGGGAATTGAATAAATTCCTTGTCTTTAAAGTAGTTCTTCCAGTTAAAAATTCTAGGCTCATTCACCCCCCTAACTGTATCATAAGGAGTACCTAATACCGTACAATCTAACTTCTCTAAAGGTATGCTAATCCTTACTTCTGGGAATAATAGAGCCGTCTCAGGAGGTCCGCTATCCCGCTTTATCCTGGTTAATCTCTCTAGTTTATTCCAATATTTTATTTCCCCCTCTTCAACATAACAGATATTTGAGTCGTGCCCATGATGACCTGCTAAAATTTTCATCGCCCCACCTTTTAGAACTTAAATAAAGGAGACGGTACAGTTTCCCCTGAGGGCCAAACCAATTCATTGAAAGGGCTTAGTACCTGTGGCACTTAGTTCCTCATAGGGGTTATATTCCTAGTAGTTGTTTGCTCTAAGCGTTCAATACGTTGTTCCATTATGTAACTCTCCAGAAATTCATTTCATTAAAGGTTGTGTGTAAATCACTTGGTATAAGTGTGTTGCTTACTTTTTTACTTATCTTCTTTCTAATCTTATGTAAACCATCTAAACCCCAATCAGATTCAATCTCTGCAACTTCTACATTAAGAGTATGGTTATACCCATCTACTTCAAGAAACTTATAGATATTATCCATAGTGTTTTGAGTGTCATTAACTAAATCATCGTATTCAAAAAGATGGAAACAGTCTTTGTACTCTGAGTTTAGTGCTTCTTTCATTTGGTAGTAACTATCATAAAACTGATTACCGCTAAGCCAGTTATCTATACCATCCCAACTCCACCAACTTGTCTTGTTCTTTATATACAGTTCAGCAAAAGAGATAACTATCTCATCCACGCTTCTGACTGGACATAATATCTTTGGTCTTTCACCATACACCTTAATATACATTTCAATATTAGCAATATTCATCCACTGCCTACATTTGTCTATAACAATAGGTTTATCAGTTAGTTGTGAGAAGTAAGAATCAGTCATACCTTTTAAGAAAGGAACTTTTGCCTTTTTAAGTTTATCAGTATTGAAGTTTTCAACTCTTTTCTCCTCATCCCAAACACTATAACAACGCCATAATATCTCTACAAAAGCAGAAGTTGTTGTTACATATATCTTGGGGTTTTGGTTTAACAAAGCAGATAATACTGTTATCCCACTTCTAGGAAGACCTGCAAGAATAAACATAATTATTCAACAACCCCTTCGAGAACCCAACTAACTGTATCTTCATTCCAGAACCATTTGTTTTTATAACCCCCAACAGAGTTAATTTCAAAGTCTGGTCTAGGGATTGGGTTATACCATTGACACGTTTCTTCGTTTAGAAGATATGAGGAATGAGGGGTTGGTGCGATAAAAGCATCACGATGTACGTCATAAATATAACCTATTGCTGGATAATTCTTTCTAAACGTTCCGTTGTATGATGCCTGTTTCCAGATATAACTACTGTCATTACCGTGAACACTAACAAGGTAGTCTATACCTACTTGTTCTTTCTCACTACCACCATCATCTAATATATTAAAGTTATCAACAACTGAAACACTTATGACTTTATTGTTTAAATCTAATTTTGCAAAATGTGCCATAATTATCTCCTATTGGTATTGATATTTAATGATTACGATACCAGAACCGCCAATACCACCACCATCAACACCACCATTACCACGACCACTAGCACCACCGCCAGTATTTACATCACCGTTATTACCAGTTCCGCTCCAAACACCATCAGCACCACCGCCAGCACCACCAGAACCAACACCTCGATAGGATGAGGTTGCACCACCACCAGCATAGTAACCGCTATCACCTGAAGATGTTACAGTTGCCCAAGCAGAATGAGAATTAGAACCAGCACCACCATTCCTACTACCACCAGTTCCTGCAGAAATAGCACCACCACCGCCACCACCAGAGTAAGAACCACTACCATTACCACCATCTTTACCTTGACTTGGAGTAGTTGATGGAGTATTACCAGCACCACCAGTACCAAAAGAACTACTACCATAAGCAGGATTACCACCACCGCCAGAACCACCATCTTTACCGTGCTTCAAAGCACCAGTTTCGTGAGCACCTGCACCACCACCACCACTAGAGGTTACACTGTTAAAAGAAGAATCAGAACCATTACTACCTGCGGCTTTAGGAGTGTCAGTACCACCAGCACCACCACCACCTACAACAATAGGATAAGTAGCAGTGCTGAGAGTTATACCTGTACCCGTTCTATAACCACCAGCACCACCGCCAGCACCGTTGTTTGTACCGCCACCGCCACCACCAGCGACTATTAAGTAATCAACAGTACCTACGGTGGTTACTACAAAACTACCATCTCCAGTAAATTTGTGATATTTATAATCACCACTTGTATATACAGTACCACCAGTTGCTTCCATAAAACCACCACCAGCATTTCCAGCAGCCATCATCATTCTTAAAGAACCAAACATTATGCGAACCCCGTTCCAGACTGCATACCATACCAATTAGTACCGTCTGATACGAATACATAAATATCAATACCAGAATCAGCAGTAGGTGCTGAACCACCATTCCACTTAATCGTACCTGCCCAAGTAATACTTGTAGCAGTTGCGTGAATAATGGTAAACGACTTGCCACTTTCTGCTGTTGGCATAGTGATTGTCATAGTGCCAGAACAAGAATACAAAGTACCATCATTAGATAAATCTGGTGTGAATCCTGCTGACTTAGCAGTTACAGTTTCAGTAATTGCCTCGAATGTTTGGTCTTCAGTGAATGCTTGAGCAGAAGATGTGATTGCTGTGTTAGCTGCGTTTGCTTCCCCTGTAGATGTTATAACATTACTACCATCAATAGAAACAACACCCGATGCTGTGTATGTAGTGTCAGTGTCAGTAGCCCAGCTTAATACTGCACTGCCATCTGTTTTTAATAATTGCCCTGCCGAGCCATCAGTT
>JABJIE010000012.1 GCA_018661505.1 Lentimicrobiaceae bacterium | reverse complement strand
TAAAATTAGTTCATCTATATAATGTAAATGTATAAAAAAAACCGACAAAGCCTTTGGGTGATTCTTACCGGTTTTTAAATAGTTATTACGGAAAATTAAATTAGTATAACATAAAGGTATTTTTCCTTTACCATTTAATATATTAAATGTGAATTTAGGAATTTTTCTTAAATCCTAGGAACCTGTAATTAACTTATATTAGGAATGATTTTCTATTACCAAGAATTCCACCCTCACTTCTAAACATCCAGTCTTTATTAAGTTGAGATTGTGCATCTATTACCATATTCCAAATCTCAGAAACCTGTTTATCCATTCCGTATTTAATTAAGAGATTAACACCATGCCACACAATGGATATGGTATATCAAAACCTTTGCTATAAGCGTTTTGTCCATAAACTGGTAATAGATAGTTATATTCAATACTTTTTATACTATCCTTACAAACTTCATACTTGTTTTTTATTGGCATATTGTGCATTAATGCTGCCTATGCATAGAATAATTAATAATATAAGTGTTTATTCTACTTTGTAAGTTTTCATTTTGTATAGATTCTATATCTACATAAAATCTATTTAGTTAGTATTGTTTTTAGCATCTTTTTTTCCTGCACCTATTGGTATATTCATCTTTAGAAATATGGAACTATTTTTAGTATTTTCAATTTCCCTATAAACATCAATAAACCCATAGTAATATTTGGCTCCAATTGTCCAACCGTTACCTTTTAACAACTGGTAACCAATGCCAACCATAATTCCCACGTCAATTTTATTAATATTATCCTTATTATATTCTCGTATTGTAGCATCCTTACCGTCTATATCAGAGGTAAATTCAATATATGATTTATGCATTAATCCAAATTGTGGACCTATTTCACCATAAAAGTATTTTTTAGTCTTGTACTTTATGAGCACAGGTACTAGAAAATAATTCATGACTTGATTATAGTCTCCATTGATTGACTCACCATTCAGTTCCAAATATTTAGTTGCATTTAGCATATCTAAATCTCCATCTTTAAGCTTATCAACTCCAGAATTAGATTTTACAAGAACTCCGGTGTAGAGGAACCATTGATTTTTAATTCTGATGTCAAAATAAAATCCCAAATTCCATTTTCTAGCAAAACTATTGGTTTCGAGACCTGAAATATTTGACCAATTCAGGCCTCCTTCTAAACCAAATTCCAATCCATCTGAGTTAAGTTTATCACCAAGTAATATGGTTATTAAAACTTGGCTTTGGGATACAAACCCAGCCATTACTAATATTATAACAATAATAAACCGTCTCATATTTATTTGTTTAGATTATAATTAATAGATTCAATACAAATTCTTAATATAAAAAAACCGGAAATTTGATTTAAATCTCCGGTTTTTAAAATTCATAACGGAATAAAATTAGAATAAATAAGATATTCCAAAATTAACACCAAACCATGAATAAGCTTGCTCACTCTTGGTTTTAGCTGCATAATTATATTTAAAATTTAGATTTACACCAGTATTACTATTGGAAAATGGTAGTATAATTCCTATTTCTGGGCTAACACCGAAGTGCCATGCCTTACCTTGAACATAATAGATTCCCATAAAATTACGTGATTCAATGTAGTATGTACCAACACCAACACCAATGTATGGTTGAACAGATCCTTGTGAGAAATAGTAGTGTCCTGTCATCATAAGAGGCATAACGTTTAGATAACGTCTTTGATAACCATATAATTTAGTTTCATCCTGCTGAGTTGTAATCCATCCAGAGCTTTCATAAAATACATTCCATGCGGCAATACCTCCGAGTGTGATATTTTCGGTAACAAATCCTCGGCCTTCCATTGAAAATCCGCGAAATGAGGGTTGGCCAATAAAGTCTTTTGTTTCACCCATGGGAAAACCCATGTTCCAATCAAAATTCCATACTCCACCTCCTTGGCCCATTGCAGAAAACCCAATGAGTAGAATAAATACTGTTGTTAAAAATTTATTTTTTTTCATCTTTTTGCTTATTTGATCTTAGTTGTTAGGCTTAATTTCCGGAGACAACTCGAATGCTTTATTAACTCCTGACACAGCTCGATCACTATTACTTGAAGCGTTTCCTAATACTCCACTAACTGCTGCTGTCCAATACATAGGAACCACAGTGTCGTTGTCTACTACTCTAATATCGCTAGGGTTAGCCATTTCTATGAGTAGAGTTCCTGTGGTGTAAGAGGTGTAGTATGGGTATCCCCACCAACCTGGAGGGTAATAACCGGGGTAACCGTAATAATAATCCATTCCTTTTGAGGATTTTTTCCAACCCCAACCCCAGCCCCAACCCCAACCGGGATAGTATGGGTACCACCAATTAACTTGAATATTGGTAATGGAAATTGCAGCTGCCGAGATTCTTACATCAGGTGCAACAGATGACGTATCATATAATCTTGTATAACCAATTGCTTGCATGTTATCAGCAATTGTTTTAACAATTAAATTATTGTTTTTAATTAATGATTTATCCGATGTGTCATCACGCACAGGATAAATGGTATCTGACATGTAATAGGTGTTGAGATTTGAAAAGTCAACAGAATCATAGTAACTTGTCATCACCAAATCGGTTTCACTTACTGTTAAATCATCATTTGGGTAACATGATGCCATGCTAACAATAATAGCAAATACGAATGTTCCCATTAGTAATTGACAAAAAGAGGTTTTTTTAGGCATTTTTCTAGTTTATAATTATATTTGGATACTCAGAATTACAAAACTAGTAAAATTATTTAGAATTAATCTTAATTAAGGGTTGCAATTTCAACAATAAGTGGAATATTGTGATATTCACCGCTTGGTTATTTATTCTCTCCACCAAATTTAAAGGATAGTCCAAAATATATGTTAAACCCAAAGTAATATATATCCATGTTATTTTGTATTGTACCTTGAAGAATAGTATTAGATGCAGGATTGTATTCTACTGGATCGGTAAAATTTGCCAATTGCCTCTGGTTTTTTTTGCGACCATAGGATAATTCACCACCCATTATGATTAAATATTTTTTTAGGAAGAAGAATTGGAAACCACTCGTGTAATGATATATGTTAATGCTATTGGTATTTATCTTATTGTAATTATCTAGATTTTTGTAATCAGCTCCACTAATGTTGTTGAAGTCTGTTCTAAAGCCATTTAGAAACATAATATTTTCTTTTAACTCCCATTTGTAGCCTATTGCAAGGTTAAGGATTGGTTTTGCTGTGTTTGCAATTGAAAGCCAATCTTTATTTTCAAGCTCATCGTAGATTATACTTGAGGTAATATCTTCTTTTATTGGAGCAGAAATCATCTTGTATGGTTGAATACCGTGGAAATATTCCATGGTAAAATAAAGTTTGTTATGACTGCTTTTTAGGTTACGTATCAATCCGAAAGAAACGGAGAATGGATATTTAATTCTGGTGGTGATATCGTTTAGAATCTGGCCATTGGTAATTACATATCCTGGCATAAACTCATTATTGGACTCGTTGGTGATATTTGCAATTTCCTGCACTCTTCTGGCTTCTTTCCTAAAAGAAAAAAGTGAAAAGGAACCTGATGTAAAATTTAGCCCAAACTTCCAATTATCCAATGCATATGAAAAACCAAGTTTTAGAATGAGTCTATAATCTACAAATTTAAAGTCATTGCTATATAATGCTTTAGAAACAGGAGCTGGGTTGGGTACATTGTTTACCCATAAGGTATCTTCAGTAGAAAATGCGTATGTGTCTATTAAATTTTTATAGGAAATATATACTACGGATAGAAAAAGACTTGATCCGATTCTGAATCTATCATTTACATCATATGAGCTTGCCATACCAATCCAGTTATCGCTATAATCAAGAAAATATTTAAAAGCAACATTATAATTTTCAAGGCCTGGAGTTGATTGTATAATGTCAATCTCAGTAGAATTGTAGTAGCTTATATCAATTCTATCTTTCATTCTAACCAGTGCCGTAAATGCATATGCAAATTTGCTCTTATGGGGTCTACTACTAAATGAGAAGAATTGAGGTTGAACATTGAAACTTATGTTTGATATATCAGTGCCATTACCTAAAGCATTGGTAAAGAGGGAGACACTCCATGTGAGCAGTGATGTTGAAAAGGAAAGATTTGACCCTTTTTCCATATCACTTATGGTTGCAGGATTATAATAGATAGATGTGTTACCCCCGTCACCTGCAACAACAGCCCCAGACAGAAGCGAGGATTGTGAATTGAAATTCGATGACCAATAGTGATTCATCAATTGAGCTTGCGTACTAATACTTGATAATAATAATCCGGTTAAAATCAAGAAAGTAAAGAATATACTAGTATGTTTCAAATAATTATTTTTTGTCTAAAATAATAAAATCATACATTTATATTATTTCAACAATTATTTGTGAATCTTGTAATATGGTTATGGGTAATTAGATGAGAACAAATTTCTGATAAATTTAATCTATTGCCGAAAAATATTTCATAAACTGAACTCGTTCCCATCCGGCTGGATTTTCTGTTTTCTTGACACACATTTTACCCCGGTAATCTTCTATGATTGAGAAACCTTTTTTATCCATCCATTTGTTTATAAAATCAATTATAACGGCTATCTCCCGAATACCTTTTTTATAAAGAACAGAAGCTATTTGTACTGTTTGGGCACCAGCAAGTAGTTGCTTTATTGCAGCTTCACCGCTATGCACTCCAGTACTGGAAGAAACTTCACAATCTAATTTGTCACTCAGCATCGCAACCCATCTCAGTGACTGTGCTAGATCCGCAGGAGAGCTGAACACATTTGTACTTTTAACTTCAAAATTATCTATATCAATATCAGGAGAGAAAAAACGATTAAACAGAACGAGGCCTTTGATCTTTGTCCATGATAGCATTTCCATCATTTTGGCCAATCCAGAAAAATAATAGCTAAGTTTTATGGCCACAGGAATATTAACTTCGGCAGTTACTTTTTTAATGATATCAAAATATATTTTTTCATTCTCAGCACTTGATTTATTGACATCTGAAGGAAGTACGAAAATATTAAGTTCTAGAGCATCTGCACCCGACTCTTCAATTTTTGCAGCAAAGGAGGTCCATTCTTTATCTCCCATGCAATTAATGGATGCTATTACAGGTATACTTATTTCTGATTTGCATTTTTTGATTAAATCAAGGTAGGTGGTTACATCATTTTCAGTGCTATAATTGTTAATGTAGTCCAAAGCTTCGGGGTAGTAATTGGAAAAATCACCACGGTCAAATACTTGGTTTGCAACTTGGTTTATTTGCTCCTCAAAGAGTGATTTAAGTACAACTGCTCCTGCACCTGAGCGCTCAATTTCAAGAATATTTTCAAATGAATTTGTTAAACCCGAACTTCCCACAACAATTGGGTTTCTGAGTTTTAGGCCCATATAGGTTGTTTCCAGATTTGCCATAAATAGTAGTTTTAATCCAATCCAAATATCATATGTAAAAATAGAAACTTATACCTTATAATAATAGTCTTAACAGAATTAAAAACAATTTTAAATAATTAATATAAATGGGCAAGTGCAATAAATACTATGATATTTACCTTATTTAAAGGTGCTCTACTTATATTTGCAAACAAATAATCAAAAGATATCTTTGAAACGCATACTTATTATACAAACTGCTTCATTGGGTGATGTTATATTATGCACACCAATAATTGAAAAGCTTCATGAGGTATATCCAAATGCTAAAATTGATTTTCTTTTAAAGAAAGGTTATGAAACATTATTGTTAAATCACCCTAAGTTACATCATATAATTGTATGGGATAAGAAGGAAAATAGGTATCGAAAATTATCTAAGCTGATATCAACACTTAGACAAAAAGAATATGATTTAATAATAAATGCACAGAGATATTTTTCATCTGGATTAATTACTGTTTTGTCTAATGCACAACAAACAGTAGGTTTTAGCAAGAATCCACTATCCATATTTTTTACTCACAGGAAAAAGCACAAAATTGGAACCTCTGAGGGTAACCCCCATGAAACAGAGAGAAACTTAAGTCTCATTGAAGACTTCACAGATGCAAGTAACTTTCCAATGAAACTTTACCCTACCCAACAGGATTTTGCCAAAGTAAGTCAATATAAAACGCAACAATTTATAACAATATCACCAGCTAGCTTATGGTTTACTAAGCAGTTTCCAAAAGAAAAGTGGGTTGAGTTAATCCGTAATTTGGAAAAGCATATGGTAATATACTTACTTGGTTCATCCAAAGAGGTTAACTTGTGCAATGAAATAATATTAGAATCTGGGCATGTAAATTACTTGAATTTGGCAGGTAAACTAACGTTTCTTGAATCAACAGCACTTATGAAAGATGCTAAGATGAATTTTGTTAATGATTCAGCGCCTATGCATATGGCATCATCAATTGATGCTCCTGTTACTGCCATTTATTGTTCAACCATTCCCGAATTTGGGTTTGGGCCTAAATCATCCAAATCATACATTATTCAGTCATCCAAGGCACTAAGGTGCCGTCCATGTGGAATTCATGGTCATAATAAGTGTCCAAAGAAAACTTTTGAATGTGCATATACAATACCAATAAATCAATTGACTAATTTGGTCACCTAAAAAATATTTAAAGTCGAATTAAAAAATAATCTTCAAATGACCCTAGAAGCTGAAATTGAAAAATCAGTTAGATTGCTAAAAAAAGGAAAAATTTTACTTTATCCCACGGATACTATTTGGGGAATAGGGTGCGATGCAACTAATTCTCGTGCGATAACAAAGATATATAAGCTCAAAGGTAGGAGTGAGAGTAAAGGAATGATAGTTTTACTTGATGATCAAAAAAAGTTAAAAGAATTTGTGAAAGAAGTTCCTCTCATCGCCCATGACCTCATAGAAAATTCAAAAACGCCACTAACCATAGTTTATCCAGGAGCAATGAATCTGGCAAAAAATGTCATTGCCAATGATGGATCCATCGCAATTCGGATAGTAAAGGAAGATTATTGTTCAGAATTAATAAAACGCCTGGGTAAACCCATAATATCAACTAGTGCTAACTTCTCGGACTTACCTACTGCAACTACTTTTGATATGATTGATATGGGTATTAAAAGTGGAGTTGATTATATTGTAGATGTATTTCAGGATAGGGTTAAATCGGTAAAATCATCAACAATAATCAAATTAGAAAAGGATGGTTCATTCACTGTCATTCGCAAATAGGTAATCATACCCAATGGCAATTATTTTTAGTTAATTGTACCACTTCACCCCATATTATCTGCCTTTTACTACACTTTTATTCCATTAAGTAGTCCAATAGACATTAATATAATAGCTAATTATGTATTTTTTGGCTCAACTTATTCATGGTCAAATAGCTTATTCCATTGGTCAAATAGCAGGTTTTAAATGATATAAAGGGTGTAAATAAAAAATATATTAAAAAAAGATGTCCATATGTTGAATAAAATAAAATATATCCTATATTTGCAGTGCTTGTTTTGTTTGTTTTTCATAATTGGGCCCACCCGTTAGACCGCCTGGTCTGGGTGGGTTTTTTCTTTCCATCCTGCTTACAATAAGCGTTTACGACAAAAATTATTTTATCTATTATCAACACAACATTGATATGGTTGGATGAAAAAGTGGGGGATAAATTATAATTTTTCCTAGGAACCGCTTTCGAGAACTAATTCCATACCTTCTTCACTTAATATGGTATGTGGAAAAATGTCTTGGGCCTCAAGAAGCAATACCTCTAGGTCTTCGTAACGGGATGAAAAATGACCAAGTATTAATTGGCCAACATTTGCCTTTAGTGCAACCTTAGCAGCATCGCTTGCTGTTGAGTGAAACCTTGCTTCTGCTTTTTTTTGCAGACTTATGTCGAAAGTACATTCATGATACAAAGCGCTCACTCCCATGTTGTATTCGATAAGTTTTTCAAAATATTTCGTATCAGAGCAATATGAATATGATAAGGGTCTTGGTGATGAAATGGTAATATCTTTGTTTAAAATAACTTCCCCTGTACTCGTTACATAATCACCACCTGCCTTTACCTTTTTTATATCATTGATACTGGGGTTATGTTCATTTATGAAATCCGGATTAACCTTTCTTGCTTTTTGCTTTTGTTCAAAACAATAGCCATGGGTTGGTATTGAATGCTCCAGTGGAAAGGCATATACTAATGCATTGCTACTTTCATAAATCAATTTCTTTGAATCTGTTTCTACACCAATAAAAATAAGCTTATAGTTAAGAGAGGTGTTTGCAGCCTCCAGTTGTGTGGTTAATAACTTTTCCAATGCAGGAGGACCATAAATTCTAAGAGGTTTTTCTCTTCTTAGCAGATGATATGTTGAAACCAAACCAATTAAGCCAAAAAAATGATCACCATGAAGATGACTAATAAATATATTTTCTATTTTGCTGTATTTGATACCATAATTAATTAGCTGCATCTGTGTACCCTCACCGCAATCCATAAGGAATGATTCATTATTTACTTGAATTAGTTGAGCAGAAAGGTGAGTTCCCCTTTTTGGAATTGCTGCTGTATTCCCAAGTATGGTAATTTTAATATTTGAATTCACAGATGCAAATTTAGCAAAAAGGATTTTTTTATGTTTAGAATATCAGAATAATGTATATAAGTAAAAGTGAATTCATCGTGGAGTGGTTAGAAGGAAAATAAAAGACAAAAAAAATCCCTCTGTGAACAGAGGGATTTAAGTGTTAAATATGTTTTAGATTCCTTAGTTATTTCCTGCTTTTTCTTCTTTTTCGATCTCATTTTTAAGATTAGCAAGTACATCAAGATCACCGAATGTAGTCTTTTCAACCTTTTCGTTAACCTTCTTAATTGCACGCTTTGATTTTTTATTTTCAGAATCTGCTTTCACAGCAGTTTTAGCTTTAACCGTTTTAGGGTCTTCTTCAAATAAGCGTGTATGTGAAAGGATTATCTTCTTATTGTCTTTTGAGAACTCTATAACCTTAAATTCAGATTTCTCATCAGCCTTGATATTGGTACCATCTTCTTTTTTAAGATGACGCATTGGAGCAAATCCTTCAACACCATATGGAAGAGAAACTAGAGCACCTTTATCATGTAAGTTTATAACTGTTCCTTCGTGAACTGAGTCAACAGTAAATACAGTTTCAAATACATCCCAAGGATTTTCTTCTAGTTGTTTATGACCTAAACTTAGTCTACGATTTTCTTCATCTATATCCAGAACAACAACTTCAATTTCTTCTCCAATTTTAGTAAATTCTGCAGGATGTTTTATCTTTTTGGACCAGCTTAAGTCGCTAATGTGAATCAGCCCGTCAACTCCTTCTTCTATTTCAACAAATATTCCAAAGTTTGTAAAGTTTCTTACGGTAGCCTTATGTTTAGAGTTTACCTGATATTTTTCACGAATTGCACTCCATGGATCAGGAGTTAGTTGTTTCATACCAAGTGACATTCTTCTTTCTTCACGATCAAGTGTAAGAATAACTGCTTCAACTTCATCGCCTACTGACAAGAAGTCCTGTGCAGTACGAAGATGCTGTGACCAAGACATCTCACTCACGTGTGTAAGACCCTCAACACCTGGAGCAATCTCAATAAATGCACCATAATCAGCTAATACAACAACTTTACCTTTAACTTTATCACCAATTTTAAGATTAGTGTCAAGAGAATCCCATGGGTGAGGTGTAAGTTGCTTTAAGCCAAGAGCAATACGCTTCTTATTCTCGTCAAAGTCAAGAATTACAACCTTAAGTTTTTGATCTAATTCAACAACCTCTTCAGGATGCTTTATACGGCCCCAACTTAAGTCTGTTATGTGTATAAGTCCATCAACACCACCTAGATCGATAAATACACCATAGGTAGTAATATTTTTGGCGATACCTTCAAGTACCTGTCCTTTTTCAAGTTTAGCAATAATCTCTGATCTTTGTTGCTCAAGTTCGTCTTCGATAAGTGCTTTATGAGAAACTACAACATTTTTGTATTCATGGTTAATTTTCACAACCTTGAATTCCATTGTTTTGTCAACGTAGATATCGTAATCTCTAATGGGTTTAACATCAATTTGAGATCCTGGTAAGAATGCTTCTATACCAAATACATCTACAATTAGGCCACCCTTTGTACGACATTTTACATAACCATTAATCACTTCTTCTTTATCGTGAGCTTCGTTTATACGATCCCATGATTTTAGAATACGTGCTTTTTTATGAGATAGAATCATCTGACCATTAGAGTCTTCTTGATTCTCAACATAAATGTCTACTTTATCACTAACTTTTAAATCTGGGTTATATCTGAATTCATTGAATGGTATGATTCCATCAGATTTATAACCAATGTTGATTACAACCTCGCGATTGCTTATACCAACAACAGTTCCTTCTATAACTTCATGTTCAACAATAGAGCTAAGTGAACTTGAATAAAGATCTTCAAGTTTGCTTCTTTCCTCGCTTGAATAGTTATCTTGTTTTTTCTCAAGTGAATCCCAGTCAAATTCTACTGGTATACTTTCTTCTGCTTTAACTTCTTCTTCCTGTGCAGTAAAAGCGACATCTTCTTCAGCCTTCTTCTCTTCAGTTTCTTTGGGAGTTTCTGCTTTAACTTTTTTCTTAGTTTCTTTAGGAGTTTCTGCTTTAACTTTTTCCTTAGCTTTTTTAGG
>JABJIE010000002.1 GCA_018661505.1 Lentimicrobiaceae bacterium | reverse complement strand
TTCATTTGAGTTAAACGGATTTAACTCCTCCCCACCATAAACATAAAATTCATCATTAATTATTTGGACAATACTATTCATGGATCCTTGAGGTAATACTTTTGTGTTGATGGGTTCAACTTTTTCCCATTCGTTGATAATAAAGTTATAATATGTAAAAAAGTTTCTAGTTTCCCAGAATCCGTATCCTCCATATCTGAAAATAGTATGATTATATGAGAATATAGATGAGTTGATCTGCATTTTGTGTGTAAAAGAATTATCGATTCTTTTAAATTGATTTCCATTTAACTCAAAAATCATTCCTCCATTCCTTTCTAAAAGATAAATTTTATCCTTTATTATAATCTCATGGACTCCACTATAATCCAAATAAAATGAGGAGTCGATTGGAGTTTTGGTTTTAATATTTAGTGTGTTCAAGTCGATAGTGACAAATTCATATTGTGAAACCAAATGGATCTCATCTAATTCTTTTACAAAGGACGAAATATAATTATGAGATTGAGTTGATAAATTTAATGGTTGGCTACAAAGGGATGTACTTATAAAAATCATAATGAAAAAAACTAAATTCTTCATATAGAATCATTTTGAATTAAAAGACTACTCACACCCCCACAATTTTGGTTTTGGAATTTTAGGTATTAGTAGGTTTGAAATAATAATGTAAATATATAAAAATTGTCAAATCTTGTACACTGGGTGATATATATTATAAAGAGACAGTGATTGAAACCCAATATTCCCTATCAAGAATGTGTTTTTCAATGAGAAGGTCTATAAAAGGATACACTCTTTCCATCTTAACGATACCATAGCATTAGGTTTCTTGTAACTAAGGAAAAAGAAAAACACTTTTTCCTAGTAAAGTCGGTTTTTATATCGAGGTCGACTTTTTTACTGTTGAAATTATTTTGTAAAGGTGTTGTATAATAGTTTACTTCATGTGTTTCATAATAATTTTTAATAGTTTCTCTGGTGGTAGTTTCTCCAATAATCTTTGGATATTATCTTCCTCTAACTTATCAATTTGATTCTTGTAAAGTTCTTTACCTTTATAAATATCTTCATCAATAACAGAAACATATCTTTGGAATGAACTGAGAGTTTTATGTCCTGATAGTTTCATAATACTCCAGTTATCCATTGTCCCTAATTCCAATAAGTTCTTAACGAAACTACGACGTCCACAATGAGAAGACAACAATTCCCACGTAAATCTATCCCTTTTTGATTCACCCCTAATATCAGTACCTACTAGGATTTCTCTTTTAACCAATCTATTAAACTTAAGTTCTTTACCTATCTCTTTTAGATGTTTATTTAATTTTTGTTGTGAGTAATTAGGAAATAAAGGTTGTTGTAAAGATTTACCTTTAGAATACTTCATAAATATTCCTAAAGAAATTGGATTTTCAGGTACCCTAACAATGTTTTTGGTTTTTTCCATTATCCATGTAAAATAACTTGGTTGAATTTTGAACATACCAACATTCATTTTATGAATATCTCCCCATCTACTACCTGTGGAACACTGAAAAGTAAATATGTCTTTAACCAATTCCATATTATTACGAAAAATAACATTTCCTTTACTATCGTAATCTTTGATTTCAACAACATTTGGATATGTTTTCGGGTAATCATATCCCTTGAATTCATACATCCGTTTTACTTCATCACTATTAAGATAAACCAATATATCATTAGTTATTTCTTTTAGTTTTTTGAATTTTTTATCTTCGGAAATATATCTTTCTTCTTTACACCAACTCAGAAATATTTTAAGATGGGTAAATAATTTATTCACATAATTGTTAGATAACCCAACCACTTTTGTTGTTTTATCTGGTTGGTTATGGATTTCAACATCCAAACAGTAATTCTTAAAATCTCTTTCAAATTTTCCAAAAATAATGTAATCAAACGATAATTTATGTTTGGTTGATTTTTGAAAATCTTTTAATTTGTTTTCTAATGTATACAGAGTTTTAACATAACCTCTCTTAAATCGTGACTTTTCATTGAGGAACTCTTCATATGACTTCCAAAAACTTTTGGATTTGGGTTGTTTCTTTATTTTAATTTCACTTTTAACATCGTAAAGAGTTTTTACCACATCTGGAGTGGGAATATCTCCTTCTTCAACGATTTCAGTAATTATATTCTCAATCTTTTTTGTTTTAGTGACTATTTCTCGTTGAATATTAACATAATTTGGACAACGGGATGATATATTACCAGATTTCCAATACTTTTGTTCAATATATATTTGAGTAGGAAATCTTTTATATGAACCTTTATATATGTATTTAATGTGAATAGGAGAGACTAATTTGTTTTGAACTTTTTTACTATCTGATTTAATTAATACTAGAGAAATTCCCATATCTATATTTTCAAAAAATCAAAGATATGAAATCAATTGTAATAATCTTAAAAAAAAGGTATGATTCCATACCTTTTTCGGGTATGATTGACGTTTTGGTATTTTTAATAAACTGTAAATCAATACGTTAAGGTGGTGGTTCATGTTTTGTCACTCCGACTAAAAGTCTCTCATTTTGAGAGGCTTTTTTTGTTTAACCGATTTGCTATCACGAAGATATTGGCAAATTCTAAAATAGATACTGGAATATAATTGCTAATCGTTTGCTTTGTTTTTTAACAATGGAACAAATCTAAACACTCCAAACTCTTCTTCTTTTAAATCTCCATTTTCTAACTTGGTTATTTTTATCATTGTTTGAATCTCTGTTTTCCCAAGAGGTACAACTAATATACCGCCAGGTTTTAGCTGTTTTATAAGCTCCTTGGATATCTCTGGTGCAGCGGCAGTGATTAATATTCTATCATAGGGAGCAAAGGAAGGTACTCCTTTGTTGCCATCTCCGTAAAAAAACCTCACCTTATAGCCCAACTCTGATATGAACTCTTTTGTTTTATGGTATAATTTTTTCTGACGTTCAATACTGAATACCTTAGCCCCAATTTCTTCCAATACACAAGCCTGGTAGCCTGAGCCTGAGCCAATTTCAAGTACCTTTTGACCTTTTCTTACATCCAGAATTTCTGTTTGAAAAGCAACAGTATATGGTTGTGAAATGGTTTGTCCAGATCCAATGGGAAATGGTTTATCATCATAGGCAAATTCCAAAAATGATGAGTCTAAAAATAGGTGTCTAGGCACTCTATTCATAGCGCTAAGTATATTTTCATTTGAAATACCCTTATTTCTTATGCTGTCCACAAGTCTTTTTCGCATTCCCTTGTGCCGATAGGTGTCAACCATAATATTTAACCATAATTTTGTGCTAAAATAGGAATATTGACAGCAAGAAAACTTACTTTTGTCAAAATTTATAAACCATGTTGAAAATAGGATTGTTAGGTGCTGGTCATTTGGGAAAAATCCATCTTAAATGTATTAAGCAAATCGATGATATAGAGCTGGTTGGTTTTTATGATACAAATGAAGAGACTAGGAAGGCTGTTGAAGAAGAGTTTGATGTAAAAGCTTACGGAACCATTGAAGACTTAATGGATGTCGTTGATGCTGTTGATATTGTTACACCTACTGTGAGCCATTTTAATTGTGCTAAAACAGCAATAGAAAATAATAAGCATGTATTTATTGAAAAACCAATAGCTACGTCACCAGAAGAAGCCAGAGAATTGATAGAGCTTGCCAGTAATAAGAATATAAAAGTTCAAGTGGGTCATGTTGAAAGGTTTAACCCAGCTTTTATTTCCGCCAAAGACATGATAAGTGAACCAAAATTTATTGAAAGTCACCGATTAGCACTATTTAATCCCAGGGGTACTGATGTGCCAGTGGTTCTTGACCTTATGATACATGATATTGACATTGTTCTATGTGCATTAGAATCAAATGTTAAAAAAGTTAGTGCCAGTGGTGTTAACGTTGTTAGTGATACCCCTGATATTGCAAATGCCAGATTAGAGTTTGAAAACGGAGCTGTTGCCAACTTAACTGCTAGTCGGATTTCACTTAAAAATATGCGTAAAACACGAATATTTCAACGTGATGCATACATATCAATTGATTTTCTTGATAAGAAATCTGAAGTTGTAAGAATGGAAGAACTAGATGGTGAGCCTGATGACCCAATGGCAATGGTTTTAGACTTGGGGCCAGATAAGAAAAAAAGAAGAATTTATTTTGACAAACCTGAGGTAGCAAACCTAAATGCAATTGTTGAAGAGCTTAAGAGTTTTAATTTATCAATTATAAACGACTCAATACCAACAGTAACGATAGAAGATGGCTATAATGCACTGAATGTTGCCCATATGATTATGGAAGATATTGAGAGGAACTCTCAAAAGTGATACAAAAGTATCAACGCTCACAATAAGGTATAAAATTGGCCGTTATAAATTTATAAGGACTCAGACGTTGAAATCATTAGTTAATATTTACCCTTTTATAGCCATTTTCTTAATTTCATTGGTTTCCGGTTGCTACAAATTTAGCGGAGATCAAACAATCCCCGCCTACATTACAATTTCAGGTATAAATCTTACAACCTATTTTCCTGAAGAAGGTTCAAATTCTTCAGATGTCGATAATGTTTGGGTATATCTTAACGATGGCCTGATTGGTGTTTATGTGTTCCCAGAATCAGATACAATTCCAGTTGAATTCCCAGTGCTTGCACAAGGAAAAAATAAACTTGAGATCAGGCCAGGAATTAAACTAAATGGTATTACCAGCACCAGAGTTCCATACGTTTTTTATAAACCCATAATATTTGATGAATTTGATTTTATTCCTGGAACTACACAAGCATTGGGTGAGCTAACAACTAGCTATTATTCTGACACAAAATTTGCGTGGCTTGAAGATTTTGAGGCAACAAACATATCCATCAGTGACTTTGGTGATACAATAATAGAGCGTACCGAACCCGAAAATAATCCAATAGCTTTTATAACTCCAACTTCACGGTTCTCCGGAGAGATTACATTAACTCCTGAAAAACCTGTATATACAGGTATTTCATATAATAGCTTTGAAATGGAGATTCCTGGAACTATTACTATGCTTGAGCTGAATTTCAAAACAAATAATTTTATTCAAGTTGGTGTATTAATTCGCAATAATGATGGTACCATTCCTGAAAAGGAACTCATTATTTTAAATCATACTGACGAGTGGAAAAAAATATATATAAACCTAGGTTCTAATCTTTCATTATATCCATTGGCATATGATTACAAGGTTATTTTTAGAGCTGGGTTAGAGTCTGAAAACGAAGAGGGAAAAATTTTAATTGATAATGTTAAAGTTGTATACAGATAACATGAATAGACGGTTACAAGTAACAAAATATGTGATTTTAGACTGGCTTTCTGCAGCCATTGCTTGGAGCTTATTTTATGTATATAGAAAATATTCAGAGGATAGTACTTTATTCTCTCACATAGAAACCATTTATGAGGATGAAAAATTATGGCTAGGATTACTTATTGTTCCTCTTTTTTGGATTACTCTTTATGCAGTTGTAGGTTCCTACAGAAGAATATATAGAAAAGCTAGATTAAAGGAATTAGGCCAAACTTTCTTTGTAGCCTTAATTGGTGTTACGGTAATATTTTTTGTGCTCATACTTGATGATATAATACTTACGTATAAGTCATATTATCAGTCATTTATAACTTTGTTTATTTATCAATTTGTAATAACATATACTTTTAGACTAATTATAACCACAGCAACAGTAAGGAAAATTCACTCAGGAAAAATTGGTTTTAATACTGTTATAGTCGGTAGCAATGGTAATGCAGTCAATGCTTTTAATGACATAGACAAGCAAGAAATATCCGCAGGAAATAAATTTGTTGGCTTTGTTAATGTTCATGATAGAAAGTTTTTCAAAATAGAACAGCATATGCCATATTTAGGCGGTTATAGTGATCTCAATAAAATAATAATAGAGTATCAAATAGATGAGGTTATTATTGCCATTGAAAGATCTGAAATCGATACTGTTGAGCGTATTATTATTGAATTAGAAACAACAAGTGTTCTAATAAAGGTTATACCTCTTATGCAGGATATTATGTTCGGATCTGTTAAGACTTCAGGTATTTTTCATACCCCGCTTATCGAAATATCTCCTGACCTACTGCCTGCTTGGCAGCAAACAATAAAAAGAGCAATAGACATATTTGCATCCATTATAGCGATGATAATTCTACTCCCTGCGTATATAATAACTGCAATCGGCGTAAAGCTTTCCTCTCACGGCCCAATATTATTTTCTCAGGAAAGAATAGGTAAACGAGGTGTGCCGTTTATGATGCATAAGTTTAGATCAATGTACTCTGATGCGGAAGAAGCTGGGCCTCAGTTATCATCTGACGATGACCCTAGAATTACACCTTTTGGTAAATTTATTAGAAAGGTAAGATTAGATGAAATTCCGCAGTTTTATACAGTATTAAAGGGTGATATGTCTCTTGTGGGGCCACGCCCTGAAAGACAGTTTTACATTGATCAAATTGTTAAAAAGGCTCCTCCTTATCGCCTTTTAATGAAAATAAAACCTGGAATAACTTCCTGGGGGCAAGTTAAGTTCGGCTATGCATCAAATGTAGATGAAATGGTTGAAAGATTACGATATGATATATTATATCTTGAGAACATGTCCATTGCAATGGACTTTAAGATATTAATCTATACAGTACTAATTGTGCTGCAGGGCAGGGGGAAATAATTTTAGTGAATAATCTATCCCATTATATAATCAATTGATATTACAATTTTAGCACCACCTTCATCATTATTACAAATATCTATACCTGCTTCATTTGCATCTAAAGCAAGCTTAACAGCGGCAAGACCTAATCCACTTCCTTCATTATGAAGAATGTCGCCTGAAGAGAATAATTCAAATAAACTCGAAATAGCTTCTTCTGTGAATCCTGGGCCTTTATCAATAAATATAATCTGTAACTGATTATTATTCTTAAATGTTGAAATTGTAAGCTCTGGATCTATTCCAGCGTATTTATGTGCATTTTCAATTATCATCAAAAAGCATGTCCTTAGAAGATCTGAGTCACCTTTTATTAGTAACTCTTCTGATGGCAAGTTTGAATTGATTGATAATTTAGATTCTGGATAATCCATAGCAAACTGCTTAATGGAATCCTCCAAAAGAATATGGGCGGAAACAGGTAGAATCTCTGGATGATATTTATCAATTCTTAATGTTGTTATTAAAAGTGCTGTATTACTAAATTTAACAAGCCTTTCCGATACTTCTTTAAGATTGGACAGATATTCTTTTTGATCATTATTAATTTTGGTTTGATTTAATAATTCTGTTAGACCTATTACTCCGTTTAAAGGTGTCCTAATCTCATGGCTTATGATGGATAAGAAGTTACTCTTTGCTAGGTCCAGTACACTCAGCTTATGATTTGCTTTTTCAAGTTGCGAAGTTCTTCTTTTTACCCTTCTCTCAAGATCAATATTCAATTCTTTTAAACTCTCACGCTGTCTATTTATGAGCAAATGGTTGTTAACTCTAGCTATCAATTCAGCAGCATTAAAAGGTTTGGTTATATAATCGTTGCCTCCAATCTCAAAACCCTTTATTATGCTGTCCATATCAGTTTTTGCTGTTAAAAATATTATGGGTATTTCCTTTGTCTTTGGATTTGATTTTAGCCGTTCGCAAACTTGATAACCATCAAGGCCTGGCATCATAATATCCAATAGTATTAAGTCGAATGTTTGATGATTGCAAATATCTAAGGCTTGCTCTCCATTTTGGGCATAGGCAATCTGATATTTCTTATGAGATAATATGTTTCCTAGTATCTGAATGTTCTTAGAAACGTCATCAACAATCAATATTTTTTCCATTTTTTTGCTTTGATTTATTAAATATTTTTTGATACCCTGCGTTAAATATTACAAGCAATGAGTCTACTTTTTCTATCTCAAAATTATTTATATTATTTTCAAGCTCCATGCAATAAAGTTCCAAGTCTTTTAGGTTATATCTTTTTGAGAAAGATTTTAAAGATGTAACAAAGCTAGCTATATATGTTGTCATCTTGGTATCTATTAATTCTTTATCGTTTATTCTTGAGGCAATATCAAATGCCCCGTTATGAAATTTTAAAGCACTAATGTAATTACCACTATTCCTGAATTTTGTACCAATTTTATCCGCTGAGGATGCCAGCCATAAAATATTGTTTGTATCAGTTGCTAAAGTACTTGAAAGGTTTAAGTAGTAGTTAGTTGAGTCTAACTTTACATTTAGAGTTGAGTTCTCGAAATCATAAGCCTTGAGCAAATATTTTGATATTAATGCTGAATCAGATTCGTTCTTATTGTATTCGTCAGCGAGTAAAATAGAAGTTGAACATAACAAAATAGCAGTTATGACAATACTCAAGTTATGAAATACAGCTTTAATCATATACTTATAAAACACTCTGGTGAGTTATCGATTGTAAAGTACGAAAATACTAATAATGGAATTGCGTATTGTACAAATAAATAAGGGTTATATTTCTTCTTAAACATTAACAGTAATTGGTCTTAATAATATATGGTTACGACAACCTTTCTTGGTCCACCGTTATTGCGAAATTCACAGAAAAACACACTCTGCCACATGCCTAGGTTCATTGATCTGTTCGTGATTGGAATTGACACGGATTGGCCAAATACAGATGATTTGAAATGCGCAGGCATATCATCCACACCTTCCATTGTATGCCTATAAAAAGGTTCTCCTTCGGGGGCCAATTTATTTAAAAGAATATCTAGATCAGCTCTTACATCATAGTCAGCATTTTCGTTTATCATAATTCCAGCGGAAGTATGTTTAACAAAAATATTAACTAGTCCTGTTTCAGGAAAGTTATCAAAGGATTCATATATGATATTATCGATGTTATGAAATCCTTTGGCTAGGATACCTAATTCTATCTCTTTTTGTTTGATCATTATATTTTAATAACGAAGATAAGTAATATTGATTAATAATAATTTGAAGGATTTAGGGAGCTAACTATTAGATTATAGTTACAAAAAAAGGTCCTTTCAAAAAAAAGGACCTTTTTATTTTGGTTGATTCAGGTGTCTATTTTATTCCTACCATTTGCTCGAGCATATCGGTAGTAATAGATTTTGGTCTTTCAATTGGAAAGCCTAATGCTCTGGCCCATATTATATTTGAAATTACGCCTATTGATCTTCCAATGGAGAAAAGAACTGTATAGAAATCATATTGTGTTAGTCCATAGTGCCACTGAATAACTCCAGATTGGGCATCAACATTTGGCCATGGATTTTTTGCCTTACCATGTTCTTGCAATATTGGAGGAACAACTTTGTAAAGCATATCAACGTATTTAAATAGCTCGTCTTCAGCTAGGTGTTCAAGTGAAAATTCTCGCTGAATAGTATATCTAGGATCAGTTTTTCTTAAAACCGCATGTCCGAAACCTGGAATAACTTGGCCACCTTTCAATGTGTCATTTACAAATTTTTTCATATCGGATTCACTTGGAACTTTATTTCCAAGACGACTTCTTATTTCTTGAATCCATCTGAGCACCTCTTGGTTGGCAAGTCCGTGCAATGGTCCAGCTAGTCCGTTTATCATACCAGATATTGAATAATATA
This sequence comes from Lentimicrobiaceae bacterium, assembly GCA_018661505.1. Taxonomy (GTDB): domain Bacteria; phylum Bacteroidota; class Bacteroidia; order Bacteroidales; family F082. The sequence continues at coordinate 44,715 of JABJIE010000002.1, read as the reverse complement.
TATCGGATAATGAACTTGAAATTAAATGACCAGCATGGGCACTCACATTACCACTTTCATGATCAGCATGAATAATGAAATACATTCTTGACACATCATCATATGGTTTGTCAATACCAAGCATTGATGCAAAATTTCCTCCAAAGTCTAGTGTCGGATCTTGATATACGTTCTCATGTTTAGTATATAGCTTATTGTATATGTAAGCTCCAATTACGGGTAATTTTGATATTAGACTAAAGGCATCTTCAAATGTTGGATCCCAATAATCGAGTTTGTCCATTCCCCTTTGATATTTCAGATTAAAAATAGATTCTCTCTGCATTGACATTACTGCTGCAGATAGAATTACCATAGGATGACTATTATTTGGAAACGCATCAATAACCTCATACACATATTTAGGCAGCTGACGACGATTAACAGAATCATAAATAACATCAGCAACTTGATTTTCTGTTGGGATATCGCCAGTAAGCAATAAATAAAAAAGTCCTTCTACACTAGGCATATTTGCACCTTGAGGTTTTGGTAATTTTTTTATTACTTCAGGTAAAGTATAGCCCCTATATCTAATTCCTTCATATGGGTCTAGATAACTTATGTCTGTTATAAGGCTTTTAATACCGCGCATTCCGCCTATAACCTGTTGAACAGTTACTTCATTTATTACTTTGTCTCCATATTGATCAAGAAGGGTTTTAATCCTTGGTCTGTGAGCCTCTATTTTGTCAAATAATGTAGATTTTAATGTGTTCATCGAAATATAGTTTTACTATGATAATTTCGCTTTTAATCCTTCATCTAAGGCATTTAAAAATTCTTCAGTTGTTAAATAATGGCTTTTGTCCAAACTTTTTCCGTGTATGATTAGAGCTAGATCTTTGGTCATTTTACCATTCTCTACGGTTTCAATACATACATTTTCAAGAGTATTTGCAAAATCAACCAAATCATGATTTCCGTCAAGTTCACCTCTGTGAGCTAATCCACGTGTCCATGCAAAAATTGATGCAATGGGATTGGTAGATGTTGGATTTCCTTTTTGATGCTCACGATAATGCCTTGTTACAGTTCCATGAGCTGCTTCAGCTTCGATTGTTTTTCCATCTGGAGCCATTAACACTGATGTCATCAATCCAAGGCTACCAAAACCTTGTGCAAGAGTATCGGATTGTACATCTCCATCATAATTCTTACAAGCCCATACAAAACCACCATCCCATTTTAGAGCGGCAGCAACCATGTCATCAATTAAACGATGCTCATAAATGATACCCTTGTCTTTGAATTTATCAAAGAATTCATTTTGATATATTTCTTCAAAGATATCCTTGAAACGACCATCATATTTTTTAAGAATGGTGTTTTTTGTACTCATGTACAATGGCCAGCCTTTCTCCAATGCCATGTTAAAGCATGAATGAGCAAAACCTCTTATTGATTCATCAGTATTATACATTGCCATGGCAACGCCATCACCTTCAAAATCATGAACCTCAAATGATTGGGTTTCTCCGTTACCCTCTGGAGTAAATGTAATCGTGAGCTTACCTTTTCCTTTTGTTAAGAAATCAGTTGCCCTGTATTGGTCTCCAAATGCATGACGACCAATTACAATTGGTTTTGTCCATCCTGGAACAAGCCTTGGGATGTTTTTCATTAAAATTGGTTCACGGAAAACAGTTCCTCCAATGATGTTTCTTATTGTTCCATTTGGCGAACGCCACATATGCTTTAATCCAAACTCCTCAACACGCTGCTCATCTGGAGTTATTGTTGCACATTTAATACCAACGTTATATTTTTTGATTGCATTTGCAGCATCAACAGTTATTTGATCGTCAGTTTCATCTCTAGCTTCAACACCTAAGTCATAATATTTTATATCAATGTCAAGGTAAGGAAGTATAAGTTTTTCCTTAATCATTGCCCAAATAATTCGGGTCATCTCGTCTCCATCCAGTTCCACAACAGGGTTTGCAACACGAATCTTATCCATAATGAACTTCTATTTTATATCTGTTTTATTAACAATTAGTTCGTGTAATCACGATGATTTCACGCTTTTTTTAAAGGTCGTAAAGGTACAAAATTAGTCAACTGATTTTACACTTTATCAGATATTTGTTTTTTAGAATGGTTTCTAATAAGGATTAGAGAAAATTAGGCATTAAAAATGAATGTTAATACATAACAATGGAAGGCTTATATGGGCATGAAATTAACCAATATTAAAATTTAAATTCTGAGTATTCTTGTCGAGTTTCAATGGGATAGTTTCCCTTGTAAACATTACCTAAATGACCGTCAATACTAATTTTATCACCAGAATTAAAAGTTACATCATTTAATTCGCATCGTTTTTCTTCTTCATCCACAATGAGACTAGTGCAATTAACAACTGATGTTTTACCAAGTCGGACCGCAGTAACTGCCGCATGAGAGGTTGCACCGCCTTTTCCAGTCAAAAGCCCATCGGTTTCAAATATCATACCTATATCATCAGGAACAGTATCTGGTCTTACTAGTATAATTTTATCTTTTTTATATTTTTCACGAAGATTTGATATATCTTCTTGGTCAAAGGCAATTCTACCATTCATTGCACCTCCACCAACACCAATCCCTCTCCCAACTAACTCCATTGTATCAATACTTGATTTAAATATGTTTATGGATTCTCGGGATGCCATGTCTTGATTTCGTATTTGTAAAATATATAGGTCGTCAGGATTATCAGACTCAAATGTAAATTCCACCTCCTGAGGGCCATAGCCTAAATTCTCTGTCATTTCTATTGCCATCTCGTTGAGCCGTTTGTAAATGGCGGGACACAACTCTTCCAGAGAATCATTATTCCCCATTGCAGAAGGCTGATTCTTTCCAACGGGACTTGGTTTTACCAATCCTGCTACAATATCTTCTCCCTGACTACGAAATGTATAATCTCCATAGAGGCTAACACCCTGCATCTCCTTTGTGGGGTCTTGGGTAAAAATAACACCGGTGCCAGATTTATCATGCATATTTCCAAATATCATCTCCTGTATAATCACTGCTGTTCCCCAGTCATCAGCAATTTCCAAATGCTCTCGGTAGGCTTTTGCTCGTTCAGATGACCATGATTCAAAAACAAAATTTGTAGAGATAATTAGCTGATTAAAAACATTTTCTTCAAATTCAATATTGTTTTCATGTAATGTTGCTTTGTATGCATATGCGATTTCTTTCATGTTATCCGGACTAAAGTTAGTTTTGTGATCAACATTGAACTTAACCTTATGAATTTCCATTATATCATCAAAATCGTCTCTCGACATTCCAAAGGCCATTCCCCAGCTTTGCAATAATCTACGATAAGAGTCCCATGCCGACCATGCAAATTTGGGTTTTTTACTTAACCTTTCGGTTATTTCATCATTCATTCCAACATTTAAAATTGTATCCATTGCACCAGGCATGGAAATGGCAGTACCAGATCTAACAGATAAAAGAAGAGGATTTTTTGGATTACCAAACTCTTTTTTGGAAACAACTTCTATTCTATGTAGTCTATCTCTTATAAGCTCATACATTTCATCCCTTAACTCAGGGTGTTCAAATATAGCCTTATGCTTCCTGAAAACTTCCGTTGTAAGCACGAACCCAGGGGGTATTGGAAAGCCAGCAATTCTTAAAACCTTTAAATGATATGCCTTTGAACCCAGGAACACCTGATTGTCAACTTGTGGATTTGCTCCACCCAAACGTGCTATTACAAGGTCCGAGTTATACGACATTACCTCCTTAATCATAGATGGTTTAATATTATCAGCCATCGCTCGCAAGGAGTCCAGTATTTTAGCAATAAAATTGTCAAGGGGCTGCATTAAAAATGCTTCAGCAATCACATCTCTATAAAATTTCTCACTCACCTTGTTTACTAAATTTACTTTCGCTTCGTTATTTAGTTTATCATTCCTATCAAATAATTGTGGGATTACAATTCTTAGGGGTATCTCGTAAGATTTAAGAAAATACTTAATTATTGTACGTTTTACATCTTCTGCTAAAAACTGAAAAATGTTTATGTACTGGTCAAATGAAAGACTTTGGGATCTCAAGCTATATTTTAGCATTAGTAGATTAGAGTTAAAGCTCTGACTGGTAATTCCATCAAGTTCTAATCCTTCTCTAAAAAATTCAAGGATATCATAAATGTCCGTAAGAGTTTTAGCCGAAATATAGCTAAGGTTTATTTTTTCAACCACTTTCTCCATCAACCTTGTTGCAATGTTTTCGAGTCTGAATGTAAGGCCCAAAGCTTCAAACTTTTGTTCCCGATATGTTCCATACATGGATGGGATACCAATCGCGATATGTCGCTTATGATATATGTTCTCCCAACCTTGGCTTGGTTCTTCATTGAAGATGATTTCTTTCAAGCTATTCATAAACTTATATATCAACTTCAAAGATGTTCCAAAATCATCCTTATCGAGAGCACGCTTAAACTTGGTAATATCTGTTTCTTTTATATATGAGTATTTGCTCAGCACACTACTTATGTCAACAGTTTCAAATGAATACTTCTCCTTGAGGTATGCATAAAGCATATTCATATCTCTCAGTCTCTCTATATCTCTGTCATTTTTTTTCGATACTTGACTAAGTATTAAATCAAATTGAGCATAACCTAATGCAAGCAAGTCATCTGGTTTCATGGAGCTTAATTTACACATCTCATTAACCATTTTGTTAATGGGAGCGTAGTATTCACTCTTCATATCAATATCATCATACACGTTCTTAGGGAGCATATGCCTGATTTCTTCTAGGTTACCCCCATGCCAGAATATAAATATCTTTTTAGTTAAACCAATAAGAGTGTTGTTACTCTCCGTATGAACTTGTTTACGGAGAAAATGAACGAGTTTATCTTTCCTATGTGATATCTCATCCATTGATGTTGTAACTTTTCGTATTTCTCCCTCAGCACCAATCTCATTGAAATAAACTGGAAATATTCTTGTGAGTTGTTTTACCCTTTTGTAAAAGGGAGCAATGTTTGAGTTGAGTATCTTTGTTATTTCCCTTTGAAATAAGTCTGTGTCGCTAAGAAAAATACCCCCAAGTTGAAGGTTTACTATCAACACTGATAATAAACTTTCCATTTCCATTTGTGAATATTCTATTAGTTCCAACCAAACACTTATGTTCTTGATGTGACTATTGTTAACACTTAACTGCCAATCTTCATTTACATAAACAATTCCCGGTGTTTCAAATCCAAAATTTATTATTTGTTTTTCCACATGATGAGTTAGGGTATGGTCAGCAGTTTTATCAATATCAATAATCTTTTTACCAAGGGTCAATATTATGTCTAATACGGAAGATGTATGTTCCTTTCTAAGTTGTTGGCAAAATCCAAAAATATTATCAATGAAGCTTATCAGATCATTCTCATTGATTTCTTCAACAGTATGCTGGAGCATGGTATTTAAATTCCATATAATTCGCTCCCTATGACTTACCATGCCATCTAGATTTAGTAAATAGAAGCTGTAGTAGAATTTTTCAATAAATGGATCAAATAGGGAAACAGAATCAGAAAATTTAGTGGCAATATCATCATAATCTGGTATTACAGTAATTAGCTCATTCCATGTTGTAATGCCTGTGAGCTGCGTTTTTAATGAGCTAAACCAGGGTTTTCCCAAAGCTTCTGTGATAATCTTTTTCTTGGTTGTTATAACCTTATCTTGCTTGTCAAGCCAATTTTCAATATTTGATGTTTTCCCCCAATATTCAAGAGTTATTTTATAGATTTCCTTGTTAGTTTTTAATATCTGAGGCGTGTATTTTTCAACTTTAACAATATCTTTAAGATATCTATTAAAATATTTGGATGCTCTTATGAAACTCAGAGGGTTTTTGTTTAATCCTAAAATTATGGAAGCAAAACACAAATCCATTAGTTTTGAATGATCTTTTTCTTCCTTGCTTAGCTTTTCTATAAACTCAAGAAGAGTTCTTATGATCATAACATGGATTTCATCAGTTTTCTCATCCAGTAATAACTTGGTTAATAGTTCAAGCGGTACCTTAAATGCATTTTTTGAACTACTTAATTCTATATAAAACCAATAATCGGTCAATATTATCTTTCTTAACTCCTCAGATACAAATTTTTTATTTGAAAATGGATGTTGATATTCTATGATGCAATCGTTTGCACGCTTATTGATTCCAAAGTACTTTTTCGATAGATTTATAAAAGACTGGTAATCAGGCTTTAATTTTATATCTTTATATCTTGTTTCAGCGAGATTTGCCTCAAGTGCTTTTGATTTGAATTTTTCTGTCATACTGCTTTGAAATACGAAAAATGAAAGACGATTTAGTTTAATTTTGCCTTAAAATTAATGAGTTATATATCACAAGGGTAAAGATAAAACAAAAACAATAAGATAAAATGTCTTTACTGATATGGATAATTAAATATAATAGTTATGAGTAAAATAAAAATTGGAATTAACGGTTTTGGACGTATCGGTCGTAATGTTTTTAAATTGGCAGAGGAAAGGTCAAACATGGAAGTTGTAGGTATAAATGACCTAACAGACACAAAGACACTAGCTCACCTTTTAAAATATGATTCAACTCAAGGTAAATTCAATGGAGATGTAAGCTTTAATGAAAATAGTTTAATTGTAAATGGTAAAGAAATTAGAGTTACAGCTGAAAGATTACCAATTGATATTAAGTGGGCTGAAACACCTGATGTGGTTGTAGAGGCTACTGGTATCTTCAGGTCCAAAGAAAGTAATAAGGGAGGATATGGTGACCACCTTAAGACAGGTGCTAAAAAAGTAATTCTTACTGTTCCTGCAAAAGACCAAATCGATCGCATGATAGTTTTGGGTGTTAATGATGATGAATTACAGGATGATGACCAATGTGTTTCCAATGCATCATGTACAACTAACTGTCTTGCTCCAATAGCAAAAGTATTAAACGATAGGTTTGGTATAGAGAGTGGTTTGATGACAACCATTCATGCTTATACCAATGATCAAAGTATTTTGGATGCACCTCACTCTGATCTAAGAAGAGCAAGATCTGCTGCTGTTAGTCAAATACCAACTACTACTGGTGCTGCAAAGGCAGTAGGTAAAGTTATTCCTGAATTAAATGGAAAGATGGATGGAATGGCAATACGTATACCTACACCAACTGGTTCATTGGTTGATTTGGTTGTAAACCTAAAAACTGAGGCTTCAAAGGATGAGATAAATGCTGCAATGAAAGAGGCTGCAGAAGGACCAATGAAAGGAATTCTCGAATATCAGGAAGATCCAATAGTGAGTGTAGATATTATCCATAACACACATTCATCTATCTATGATAAAGAAAGTCTAATGATTCAGGGTAAAACAGTAAAGGTATTAGCATGGTATGACAACGAATGGGGATACTCATGTCGTGTTGTAGACTTGATTGATTTATTCAATCTTTAAAAATTAAGATTACTTAAAAGGAGTTGATTTTTTTGAGTTAGTTTGATTGTTTGTGGGCTAGGTGGTTACTGGATATACCTCTAGCCCACTTTTTTTATCGGTATTAGTTAAGTTTAATATTGATTACGGATTTGCAATAATCCCGGTAATGCTGTCTTTACGTGCACCAGTTACAGAGGATAAACAGTTAATTATTTCAAGTTGTTTAAGAACCCCCATAAAGGCAAAAATAATTGCTTCCTTAAAGTCTATTATCAAGGCGTTAGGAGTTATAACTTTTGCATTAGTTTCTAATTGTAATGATCTTTTTAGAAATGAATTATGAGCACCTCCGCCAGTAATCAATATTTTTGATTCCTTATCAACAATAAATTTATTTGTTTGAAAGGCTATGTGCTTGCACACTGTATACAACTTGTCCTCTATGGATGCTTTACAATCATGTAGCATAGGTATAAAGGAACTTTGGACTAATTGATTGCTAATACTTTTGGGATATCCCATGTGGTAATATGGGTGATTATTTAGCTGATCGAATAAAAGGGGATTTATTTTTCCTAGTTGTGCAAAGTTACCATCTTCATCGTATGGCTTACCCAGTTGTTGGCTTAGAAAGTTTAGTAGCTGGTTTGCTGGACATACATCAAATCCAACTCTTTTATCATCTTTTGTGAAAGAAATATTTGCAATACCACCAATATTTAAACAATAATCGTAACTATTAAATAGTAACTGGTCTCCAATTGGGACAAGTGGAGCACCTTGACCTCCATTTAAAATATCTTCAGTTCTAAAGTCAAAAATTGTTCTGACCCCAGTTTTATTAGCTATTGCCTGCCCATTTCCTAACTGTAATGTATATCCTTTGTCTGGCGCATGGAAAACTGTATGACCATGAGATGAAATAATATTAGGCTCTATGTTTTTATCATTTATGAAATTTAATACCACTTCGCCTATGTATTTTCCATAATCAACATCTAATTTTATTAACTCTTCTGATCCAATACTTGTTGCATTGGTTAAAATCAGTTTCCATTCTTCATTATAATAATGGGTTGTAGCAGAAATAATTTCAAATTTCCATTCTTTAATGAAATAAAACCTACAGTATGCAATATCTATCCCATCAAGAGAACTACCTGACATTATTCCTATGGCTTTGAATTCCTTCACTGTTTATGGTTTAGAGCACTTGGATTATATCTTCCATTTTCATCCCCCTTGAGCCTTTTATGAGTATATTGGAATTCTCAATTCTATTAGATCTAAGATATTCGGTTACTTCCTTAGTAGTCTCAAAGGTTTTAAAAGGATTATTCAATGTTTTAGCAAATTCTTTTCCTAGGAGAATTACATTGCTAAAGTTGTGTTGGTTTAATTTGTTTATTATAAGTTGATGTTCTTCTATGGCATATTTTCCAAGTTCAAACATATCTCCAAGTAGTATCCATGGATTTTTAAATTTACATTTTGCAAAACTTTCTATGGCTTCTTCCATGCTAAAAGGGTTAGCATTATAGGCGTCCAAAATTATTTTATTGGTTGATGTGCTAACTACCTGAGATCTATTGTTAGAAGATACGTAACCTTCAATGGCAGAGTTAATAATATTATGATCTATATTAAAATAAATTCCTGCAGTAATCGCAGCTAATATGTTAAAAAAGTTGTAATCACCATACATTCTACTATTACAACGTGTAACTATTCCATTATTTTTCCACTCAATATTTAAGTATGGAAATGAGTTAATTATCTTGGCTTCCACATCGGCTTTATGACAACCATATGTTGATTTTTTTAAATCTCTAGCTAACTCTACCAGTAGTTTGTCATCATTATTGAGTAAAATACTACCATTCTCAGCTTTGAGATAATTGTAAAGTTCATTTTTGGCAATAATTACTCCTTCATAAGATCCGAAACCTTCTAGATGAGCCTTTCCAATATTAGTAATTAAACCCAGATTGGGAATTGCTATTTCACAAAGTTGATTAATCTCACCAATGTGGTTAGCCCCCATTTCAATAATTGCTATCTGTGTATCTTGTTTTATATTCAATAATGTAAGTGGTACTCCTATGTGATTATTTAGATTGCCACGAGTTGCTATTACTGAATACTCATTGGAAAGCACTTCATATATTAGCTCCTTGGTAGTCGTTTTACCATTAGATCCTGTAATTCCAAATATTGTTGCCTTTGTATTTATTCGGTGATGAGTTGCCAATGCTTGAAGAGTCTCAAGGACATTATCCACTAGAAAATAATTATTGTTAATGCAGTAGTCTTCATTATCAACTACAGCGAGGGAGGCTCCATTTGCCAGAGCCGTTTTTGCAAACTTATTGCCGTCAAAATTTTCACCAGATAAACTGAAAAAAATTTTATTAGTTAGTTCCTCTCGCGTATCGGTGGATACACCGTCTGATTTGAGGAAATGTTTATATAAATTTTTGATTTCTTTCATAAAAAAACCCCGCTCTGTTGAGAACGGGGTAAAATTACTTCTTTTTGATGTATTTTTTAATAACCTCTCCCCGGAATTGGGCTACCTACTCTGATCATAGCACACCTAAATCCGATAGTTGAAGCTGATTCGTCTTCATTTAAAAACCTTCTAGTACCTGGACTTAAATAATAAACGCCATCGTTCCATGAGCCACCTTTTATAACTCTTGCTTTATCGCTTATTAGTGTTGTTACACCGTAGTCGTACATATGGTCACTTCCTAAAGCCATATTTTCTTCCCCATCTAACCAGCTTGATCGGATTGAAGATTCGTAATCGCCATCGCGGTAATTAACATTATTAGCCTTTCGGTAGTTTTTTCTTGAAGCTGCTTCTTCTGATGTAATTTCAATCTCTCTGATTCTCCCAAGACTGTCTTTCTCAGCAATGCTTCCATCCATATCTTTTAACTTATTCTTGAATACATTTCCACGATAGGGATTGAAGTCACTAACAAATTCAGGAGTCATAGGTCTATAAACATCAAGAACCCATTCGCTAACGTTCCCAGCCATGTTATATATTCCATAATCATTTGGCCAATATGAACCAACAGGAGCAGGAATACTAGCACCATCATTTAAGTTGCCAGCAACTCCCATGTAGTCTCCAGTACCTCTTTTGAAGTTGGCAACGAAGCTTCCATAATATTTTGTTTCATCTGTTCTTACACCATCACCATTCCAAGGATATGTTCTTCTTTCAACCACTCTGTTATAAAGAGTATTACCTATTAGTCCAAGCGCTGCATATTCCCATTCTGCCTCTGTGGGCAATCTGTAGTTGGGAAGTAATATACCATCTTCAAATCGTACATTACGTACACCTGTACCATTGGGATCTAAATCTTGTTTTCCTTCTTTTACAAGGCCTTCATATTGTCCAGCAAGGTAAGCATCTGTGTTAAAATTGTTTTCGTCTTTTTGGTCTGGGTCGAAGTCTAAAATTCCTGCTTCTATGAGAAGGCCTTCGTTTACGCGGTCACTTCTCCATGATGCATAATCATTTGCTTGAACCCAACTAACACCAACAACCGGATAATTTTGGTAAGATGGATGACGCAAGTATGTTTGAACTAATGGCTCATTATAGGCAAGTCGATCTCTCCAGACGAGAGTATCAGGAAATGCATTTTGGATAACCATGGGGTAACTTTCGCCATAAACCCTATTTAACCAATATATATATTCCAGATAAGCTAAATTGCTAACCTCTGTTTGATCCATATAAAAGCTACTTACAGTAACTTTTCTAGGAATGTTATCCCACTCGTAAAAAGGTGTTTCGTTGGTGGCTCCCATTGTGAATGTACCACCTTCGATTAAGACTAATCCGGGACCAGTTACTTGTTCGGAAGATTGAGCGACTTCAAAACCTCCATTTTCGGGATTATTGTACTCCCAACCGGTAGTACCTGATCTTTCGTTACTCTTACACGATGTAACTAACATAGCTAAAACGGCTAATGCTGAGATTAAAATAGACCACTTTGAATTTTTAAACATTTTTGAATGTATTTGGTTTCATACTTCGTTATAACTAAAATGATGGTGATTTTATTGCCCTAATATGTTTTCTGGACTTTTCTTTGTAGATGCAGAAATCCCAGGCAAATGAAATCTCATGAGCCCCTCCTGCTTTACTTCCAACTTGAGAGACAGTAAAATCATAGCTGTATCCAACGCGTAAGTTGTTGTAAGTCAGACCTACTAATGCAACTACAGCATCTGGATTTTGAAAATTATGTCTAAACCATCCACCAACTACAAATGGATATTTATTAATATATAATCCAGCATTTAGCTGGTGAAAATTTTCTTGTTGCATGTAAAGTACATTTGGTGAAATAAGCAAATCACCTCTACTTGATGCATTTATCATCGCACCGGCATTTACAGTAACTTTCATAGGGAGCTTGCTATCACTATTATCATAAAATGATAGTGAGGGTTGCGTTAAATGATCCACAGCTATGCCTACAAAAAACAAATCACTATAACTCATAACGGCTCCCACAGCAAAATCTACTGTGGTAATATTGTCCTTGGTTGGAGGCGGTTCACCTGAGTTAGGGTCAATATTTCCAGTTGTTGGATCTATTTGACTGGCAAAAATGAACTTGTTCCAGTTAAGTTTTTCTTGATAGTAAGCTCCTTTTACGCCAAACCTGACATTAATGGAGCTACTTACTGTTAGATTATATGAATAGAAAAGTGCAGCTGAAGTTCGTACCAAACCACCATCACCTTGAGCATCATTCATAACTAACAACCCAAAACCACTACTTATACTTGGCAGACTTTGATCGTAACTAACGTTATAAGTAACATACGCATTTGCCAAAGAGGGATACTGATTACGGTAATTCAACCCTAGACGACCACAATCCACAGATCCAGCATAGGCTGGGTTAAGATAAAGAGGATTCGCATAAAACTGCGAGAACTCAGGATCTTGAGCCTTTGCTACAGTGCAGGTTATAACTGCTAAAAATAATATTATGACGTAATTTACCGTCCTCATTATTTAATATTCTTTGGTTCTGATTTTCAAGCCCACAATTATACAATCTTTTTCTCTAATATAATAGGACACTTTTGATTTTTTTAAATCTTGAAGAGTATTCTATGTATGGACAAAATAAATATCTTGCACCATCGTTATGATTATCGAGAATTTTATTTTTCTTGCTTATTAATTGACCTCAAATCTTTTCAATATGTTGCATAGCAAGCTAATTTCATTACTTATATTGTTTAACATAACCATTGCAGGCTATGGTTTGACCTACGAATATAGTAAATCAATTAATTGGTCAGGAGTCAAAACATTTAATGAGGATGGCTATTCTAAGAAATTTATCACATTTGATGGGTCGCAAATAATAGGGAAGGAGAGTCTTCCGGCATTTGTTGAAAAGTTTTTTATTCATACATCAAACGCAAACATTGAAGCCTCTATTTCAAACATGATTTTTGTCCCTGCTTCAGTATTAGAGTCTGAATTGCTTGATAATGCAAAGTTTGTTAATGATGAAATACTAGTTAATGCATCGATTGTTATCTCAAGAAAAGAGCCCATGGCTCAAGTAAGTTTTATTCCCATAAGATGGAATGAAAAGCTTAGTATCTATGAAAAATTAGTTTCTTTCGACCTTGAGATCGATGTAAAAGATACCGAAAGAGAGAACTCTACTATGAAAGAGTATGCATCCAGTAGTGTGCTTTCATCAGGAAATTGGTATAAAATAAAATTAAATAAAAGTGGAATATACCGAATAACATACCAGGAGTTACTTGCAATGGGTTTTAATGTTGATGTAGATCCATCAAACATTGCTTTATTTGGAAATGGTGGAGGATTGCTGCCAGAAAAGAATGATGATTTTAGATACGATGATTTGTATGAAAACCCAATAAAAGTGTTTGGAGGAGAAGATGGTAGTTTTGATGCTGGAGATTATTTCATTTTTTATGGGGAAGGCCCAGTAACATGGGATTTTAATTCTAGTGATGGTGTTTTCAATCATAATACCAATTATTATAAAGATTATTCGTATTACTTTATTTCGACGGTAGATTATCAGGCAAAAAGAATAGAAGATATTGTCCCTGTGACTGGTTCACCTGATATTGAGGTTTCAGACTTTACTGACTATGCAGTACATGAAGTTGATGAGAGAAATATTGCAGGTATTGGAAGAACTTGGTACGGAGAAATTTATGATTATTTAACCCAATATGACTTTGTTTTTGATTTTCCAAATTTAAAAACAAATGTCAAGGATATATATTTTCGAGGAAAGTATGCTGCACGTGCTTATTCATCAAATGCTTTTAAGATAATCATCAATGGTAATCAGGAACAAATTGTGAATGTTCAACCATTAAACACAGGGAATAGATATGAATATGCAAAAAAAGCTGAAAATGATTTTCTATTTTCATCTAGCAGTGATCAAATAAATGTAACAACAGAATACATAAGAACTTCTAATACATCTGTTGGTTATCTCGATTTTATTGAAATTAATGCTCAGCGTGATTTGAAATTCACCGGAGAACAGATGTTGTTTAGGAAGTTTCTGGAAGATGCTAATATTGCAGAGTATACTCTTGCAAATGCAGGACAAGGTGTTACAGTATGGGATGTTACAATACCTGTAAATCCATTTAAAATCTCACCAATAATCCAAGGTAGTTCTAGCGTTTTTAAATCTGATGCCACTGAAATTAGAGAGTTTATTGCATTTAATGGGGAATCATTTTTGCGCGCAGAATTTGTTGAACAAGTTGCAAATCAGAATCTGCATAGCTTTAGGAATATTGATTACCTTATTGTAACTCATGAAAATTTTCTTGATCAAGCCAATAGACTTGCTAACTTTCACCGAGACAATACTGATCTTTCAGTTTTAGTTGTTACTGTTAATCAGGTCTACAATGAATTTTCTTCAGGAGGCCAAGATATAACTGCAATCCGTGATTTTGCCAAGCTTCTATATGATGATAGTGATCCAGGTCGAGAGTTGAAATACATGCTTTTTTTTGGGGATGCATCCTACGACTACAAAAATATTCTTCCAGATAACACAAATTATGTTCCCTGTTGGGAATCTATTTCATCCCTAGACATTGTTTCATCAATAGCAACGGACGACTATTTTGGGTTCTTAGATGATGGAGAAGGCCAAGAGTTTGCAAATGACCTTGTTGATGTTGGAATCGGTCGTTTTGTAGTTGCAACTGAGGAAGAGTCCTCAGCATCTGTTGACAAAACGATACATTATTCAGTAAATACGACTAAGGTTATGGCCCCATGGAGGAATAATGTAACTTTTATTGCCGATGATGGTGATGCTAATAGACACCTCAAGGATGCAGAAAAACTGGCCGCTATTTTTGACTCATCATTTCAGGTATATAATATCAACAAGATTTATGTTGATGCTTATGAGCAAATCTCAACACCAAGTGGTCAGGCGGCGCCGGCTGTGAATGCTGCCATTAACGAAAGAATAGATAAGGGTTCTCTTATTATGAACTACTCGGGGCATGGAGGAGAAATTGGGCTGGGTCATGAAAGGTTTCTTCAGATTCCTGATATTCAGTCTTGGACAAATTATGATAAACTTTCTGTTTTTATAACAGCTACTTGCGAATTTACACGTTATGATGATCCAAATAGAGTGTCTGCTGGAGAGATGGTGTTCTTGAATGATAAAGGTGGGGCTATTTCTCTTTTCACTACTTCAAGAGCTACTTTTGCTGGCTCTAACCTTGCATTGAATAGGGCCATTTATTTGAACAATATGTTTAACAAAGTTGATGGGCAATACCCTACATTTGGTGATATAATTAGAAAATCAAAACTATACGGCACTTCAAATGACAAAAAATTTATTTTAATTGGAGACCCAGCCTGCAGGATGGCATATCCTCAATACACAGCTGAAACAATTAAGGTAAACTCAAATGTTGTAGCTCCTATGGAGTATGATACCCTAAGGGCACTCCAACTTGTAAAGATAGAGGGTATAATAACCGATGAGGATGGAACACAATTAAACAACTTCAATGGGGAATTGTTTACATCTGTGTTTGATAAGAAATCTGAAGTTGCTACACTTGGAGATGAAGGCTCACCATTTACCTTTTTTGTCAGAAATAGTATTATATTCAATGGTAAGGCAAGTATAACAAATGGAAATTTTACTTTTGAATTTATGTTACCTAAGGATATTGCATATAAATATGGTAGTGGTAAGATTAGCTACTATTTTATGGATAGTGTAACAGATGGAAATGGTTACTACGAAAATATTATCGTGGGTGGATTTGATGAGGGAGCAAAAGAAGATTCCCAGGGGCCTGACATTACCCTGTTTATGAATGATACAACCTTTACCTCTGGCGGTATAACAAATGAAAACCCTAACCTTCTTGCCTACGTTAGTGACTCCAGTGGGATAAACACAACTGGTAACGGTATTGGACATGATATAATCACAGAAATTAATGGTGATAAAGAGCTAGTATTTGTGTTGAATGACTATTATGAAGCAGATGAAAATAAATACAATCAAGGAAAAATAATTTATCCATTCAGTAACCTGCCTGAAGGTGAACATAGCCTTAGTCTTAAGGTGTGGGATGTTTATAATAACTCTTCAATTGCATTTTTAGATTTTGTAGTAGTAACTTCCGAAAATGTAATTATTGAAAATCTAATGAATTATCCAAACCCATTTATTAATGAGACAAATTTTGTGTTCAATCATAATCAATCGGGTAATCAGTTAGAGGTTCAGATTGAGATTTTCAGCGTTAATGGCCAACTAGTAAAAAAAATCAATGAAACACTTAACCCCGAAGGTCACCGCTCCGAACCCATAAATTGGAATGGCAAGAAAGATAATGGTGGTAATATAGACAGGGGATTTTACGTTTATCGTTTAACCGCAAGAAACGAAGACGGATCCGTGGCTAAAGAAAATTCAAAGTTAATTTACGTTAAATAAGAATATTCTGAAATATAACCAACCATAAGAATATTATTTTTGTCTTTGTAACTATGAGAATAATAAGCTTAGCAATATTCCTAATTCTTCAAACATTGTTGTTTGCACAACCTAATATCCCTGTAAGGATTGAAGGCCATAGTATAGTATCGCAAAGTTTGAAAAATGCAGACATTACATACCTTACATTTAAGGGCGCTGTTAATCTTAAAGCATATGGCGCAGTGCCATTTTACAAATCAACTGTAACCCTTCCTGATAGGCTATTTGATTGTGAGATTGATATTAGAATTCAAAAAATAGATACTCTTGACAACGTGATTGCCAATTCAATTACAGATAATGAACTTATTGACACTTCCTTTAAAACAATCGTATTTAAAGAAGGCCAAGAAGCAAGTATTTATGTAATGCCATACAGAAAGACATCAAAAGGAATTGAGAGATTATTAGATTTTGAGGTATTGATTGAATATGTACCATCTGAATCCACTGACAATAGAAGGTCAATGAATACAAATTATGCAAATCAATCAAAATTAAGTATCGGTACGTGGTTCAAACTAGGTATAACAGAAACAGGTATCCATAGCTTGAGTTATGATGATTTAAATTCCATGGGAATTAATCCCAGTGATATGGATGTGGAAAATATTGGAATATTTGGAAATTATAATGGTGTTCTGCCTGAAGCAAATAGTAAATTTAGGAAAGATGACCTAGAGGAAAATTCAATAAAATCAGTTGGCTTAGAAGACGGTAAATTTGATGAAGGAGATTTAATTTTATTCTATGCTCAGGCTGCACTTACCTGGTCCTATAATCCCTTTACAGGGAGATTTGTACACAATAATAATTTTTATGCAGATACCACATATTACTTCTTTACACCAGATAGTGGAAGTAAAAAGAACATGTCTGTATTGGATGGTACATCAGAAGTTGGTACTTATGTTGTAACATCATTCACAGATAAGGCAGTTCATGAAGTAGATCTGGAAAACATGATATCTTCAGGAAAAGAGTGGTATGGTGAAAGGTTCGAAGGTGATACCCTTGAGAGAACATTTAATTTTAGTTTTCCAAATTTAAAATTGGATGAACCTTTGTTCTTATCATTAGAGATTATTGGCCGCGCGTATGAAAATTCGTATTATGACGTATATGTTAATGATCAACAAGTTGTAGATTCAACTAAAATACGTTTCATTACCCCCACTTTGGGAATATTTGGAAGAAAATCAACATCAAATGCCACTTTCTTTTCAGATTCGGATGATCTAGACGTTAAATTGGTTTTTAAGTCAGGTGATCCTAATGCTATTGGTTGGTTAGACTTTTTGCTTCTTAATGCAGAAAGAGAATTAATATTCAAGGGTAATCAAATGGAATTTTCTAATCCTCACACGGCTGCAACTGGCAATGTTTCTGAGTTTAGAGTAGCTGAAACTTCTTCCGACGATGAGGTATGGGATATAACAGATATACATAATCCAAAAAAAGTCCTGACAAATTTTGAAGATGCAACAACTGTATTTACTCTTCCGACAGATTCATTAAAAACATTTACAATTTATGATGGAAATAGTTTTTTGAAACCCGTTTCATATGATATTGTTTCCAATCAAAACTTACATGGGATTACAGATGTTAACTTTGTAATCATTAGACCGGACTTCTTCTCTGATTATGCTGAAGAGGTTGCAAACATCCATAGGTATCATGATGATTTGAAAACCATTACCGTTGGCTTGACCGAAATTTATAATGAGTTCTCTTCAGGCTCTCAGGATATAAGTGCAATTCGAGATTTCATGCGAATGTTATACAAAAAAGATGCATTTGGCAATGAAAGAGCCTATTTATTGCTTTTTGGTGATGCCTCGTTTGACTACAAAGATCGTATTCATGATAATACTAACCTTGTTCCCACCTACGAGTCTTTAGAATCCTTGCGTGAGACTGGAACTTTTGCAACTGATGATTATTTTGGTTTATTGGATGATTCAGAAGGGGCGAATGCTTCTGGGGATCTGGATGTCGGAATAGGAAGGTTTCCAATTTCAACAATACAAGAAGCCCAAACTACAGTTGAAAAAATTGAGAACTATCTGGTTCAAAACAATAAAGTCATGAGTAAATGGAGAACAGACATTTGTTTTATCGCAGATGATAGAGACAATAATCTTCACTTAATACAGGCAGAGGATCTAGTAGATATTACTGATACCCTGTTCAACGGAATAGGTATAAAAAAAATATTTTTAGATGCTTATAATAAAGTAACGGTACCAGGTGGTTTCAGATATCCTGATGTGAATCGAAAGATAAATGAGCAAATTTCACAGGGTGCGTTAATTGTAAACTATACTGGTCATGGAGGCCTGATTGGATGGTCCAATGAACTTGTACTTGATGTTCCTATGATAAATGCATTTGATAATTTTGACAACTTACCTCTGATAATAACCGCAACTTGTGAGTTTAGCAGATTTGATGATCCAGAATTCAAATCGGCAGGAGAGTACGTATTTTTAAATGAAAATGGTGGTGGCATCGGATTATTAACAACAACCAGGCTAGCTTATGCTCACTCCAACTTTATAATGAACTCAAGAATATATTCCAATTTACTTTCATGTGATGACGAGGGTAGTGTGCCAAGGTTAGGTGATCTAATAAGATTATCTAAGATACCATCAAATGAAAATTTTCTAAATTTCACACTTCTGGGAGATCCCGCTCTAACACTTGCATACCCCAAATATATAGTGGAAACAGAAAATGTTACAACAACTGATGATAACGATACGATTCATGCGTTGTCTATTGTTAATGTTAGCGGTAGGATTAATGATGCAACTGGTAATTTGCAGTCAAATTTCAATGGATTTCTTTATCCTGAAGTATACGATAAAGCAACTAATTACACAACATTGGGTAATGACGGAAATAGTTTTCCGCAAGACTTTACCTTATTTGACAGACTACTATATGATGGAAGGGTTCTTGTTGAAAATGGAAGGTTTGAATTTGATTTTAAGGTTCCCAAGAATATTATTTACAGCTATGGAAATGGAAAAATTTTATATTATGCCTTAGATACAGTCAGCTATACTGATGCGTGGGGTGGGTTTGAAAGCCTCCTGATAGGAGGGGTGGATGAAAATGCTGATTTAGATGATATTGGACCTGATATAAACCTTTATTTAAATTCAAGTCAATTTTCCAATATGGATGTTGTAACAAGTAACCCCGTATTATTTTCTAAAATTACAGACGATAATGGTATTAACAACACGGGAATTGGTTTAGGACGTGATATGGTAATGATATTAGACAATGATTATTCAAATCCATTAATAATGAATGAGTTTTTTAGCATGGATTTAAACAGCTACAAAAGTGGTCAGATTGTTTACCCAATGTCAAATTTATCAAGTGGACTGCATACACTGAAGTTAAAAGTATGGGATTTGTATAATAACTCTTCTGAAAAAACAATTGAATTTATAGTTAATGATGAAGCCGAAATAAGCTTGAGAGGAGTTTACAATTATCCAAATCCGTTCACAGAAGAAACAGAGTTCACATTTAACCATAATAAATCAGGAGTGGAATTAAATGTGGTTATAAGAATTTATGATATTACAGGGAATTTTGTAGTCGAACTATCAAATGAAAATAATATCAACGGAAATATCATTTGGAATGGAAAAAATTCCAACAATAACAGAGTTCCAGCTGGTTTATATACCTACACCTTAGAAGTGACAGATGAGTATGGTAATGTAACTGTTCAGCAGCAGAAATTAATTAAACTATCCAAATAACATAAAGTCTAATTATTCGTTATAGTTACTAAAAATGATGAAAAAGGTCGTAAACCTTTTTGGTCTATCAAGTAATATTAATTAAAATATTTCGTTAGGTTTGCAAACCTTTTTTATATTAAGTAGTTAGATGAAAAAAAATATCCTATTAACATTTGTTGCATCAGTTATTTTGATTAATCTCGGTGCTCAAAGCTCCATAGAAAAAAATGGTCAAAGTTTAAACGTTATAACCACTGCAGTTCCCTTATTAATGATTGGCCCAGATGCTCGTGCTGGCGGCATGGGTGACGGAGGAGTGGCATCATCTCCAGATGCCAATTCAATGCATTGGAATCCAGCTAAATACTCAAGGATAGCAGATGATATGGGTTTTTCATTTTCTTATACCCCTTGGTTAAGAAATCTGGTAAATGATATCAACCTTGCTTATGTTTCATTCTACAAAAGAATCAATCCGGTGTCAACCTTTGCATCTTCTCTGAGATATTTCTCACTTGGAGAGATTACCTTTACTGATAATACAGGAATGCCAATTGGAACATATAAACCAAATGAATTTGCCATTGATGCGACTTATTCAAGGATTCTATCAGATAAATTTTCTCTTGCAGTGGCAGGTCGTTTCATTTACTCTGATCTTACCCAGGGTCAGTTTGTTCAAGGAGTAGAGACTAAACCTGGTATTTCAGTTGCAGCGGATATTGCTATGTATTGGGAAGATGATGTAGACTGGTTCAAGTCAATGGATGCTACGTTCGCATGGGGTGTGAATATTTCTAACATAGGTAACAAGATTTCATATTCAGGAACAAACATTGAAAAGGACTTCATACCAACTAATTTGAGAATTGGTCCAAGATTAACGCTGGAACTAGATGATTACAATAGCATTAGTTTCCAGGTAGACATCAACAAACTTTTAGTACCAACACCTCCAATTTATGCTGATTCCACAAATCCTGATGGCTCATATATTATTTTGAAAGGGATGGATCCAAATGTAAGTCCAATTCAAGGGATGATACAATCTTGGTATGATGCTCCTGGTGGATTTTCTGAAGAAATGAGAGAATTCAGCTTTGCTTTTGGAACGGAATATTGGTACACAGATGTTTTAGCACTAAGAGGTGGGTTCTTCTATGAAGATCTAACAAAAGGTAATCGTAAATATGCCACCTTGGGTATTGGTTTGAGGTACAATGTATTTGGGTTAGATTTCTCCTATCTAATTCCAGTAACACGAGATCAAAATCCTCTTCAAAACACCCTAAGGTTCTCCTTGATGTTCAATTTAGGAAAGAAAAGTAAAAGTGATAACTAAAGGTAATGTCCGATTTTAGAATTGGAATTGGCTACGATGTGCATCAACTTATAAAGGGTAGAAAGCTAATCCTTGGTGGTGTACATATAAAATCTCATAAGGGGTTATTAGGCCACTCTGATGCAGATGTTCTAATCCATTCCATTGCGGATGCCCTATTGGGAGCAGCTGCGCTTGGTGACATTGGCAAACATTTTCCAGCCACTGATAATAATAAAGATATTACAGGTCAAGAATTAATTTTTAAAGTTGGGAATTTAATTACCTCCTCAGGCTTTAGCATAGTTAATATTGATTCGACCATAATCTTACAGAATCCAGCTATCGCGGATTATATGGTTCAGATGCGTCAAAATATTGCTACATACTTAGGTATTGGTGTGGATAAGGTGAGCGTTAAGGCAACAACAACAGACAATCTTGGATTTATTGGTAAAGAAGAAGGTATTGCTGCTCAAGCAATAGTAATGATTAAGTAGTATTTATCAGCCATTCCAAAAGGCATTAAACATAATCCGGATATCGATTTGATTATCAAATTCTTTAAATGCCGGTATCTGAAGTTTATCATTGTAAAGAGTGCCAACAAACGTAAATACTCTATAACTGTTAGCCTGCTGATTTGTTCTCATTACACTCATTGTAAAGTTTAAAACATCACTAAAATCTATATTATCGTTGATTAGCTGAAGTTCAACTGTATATTGCTTCGTATTTGTTTTTTGATTTATAACTTGTTCGATGGGAAGGTAGCCAATCAAAGAATATCGTAAGTCATTATTTAGATTCTCCGTAGGTTTTGCTTGTCCTTTATTATGAAAATCATTGCTTTTAATCTCAATATTTATCTTACCTGTTTTATAATTTAGATTAACTAATATATCAGAGTTTTGCCATTGATAATCAACCCCATCTTTAGTCGCAATAATTTCTAGGTCTGCAGAGTAAGTTTGATACTTTGCTTCTTGAGTTCTTCCAGAAAAAAATATTAGTAGTAGGCTTATTAAAATTATATGTTTCATGTTGGTACAGATATTTAATGTAAATCTACAAATTTTGATTAAAACCCTATTCATTATCAATTATTTTGAAATATTCATCTGAGAATCCAATTAAATTTAATTTATTTGTTGCTCTTGTGGTGGCAGTGTAGAGCCATCTCAGAAATTCTATATCATGGGTATCTTTCTTTACAAAACCCTTGTCAACAAAAACATTTTTCCATTGACCTCCTTGAGTCTTGTGACATGTCATAGCATAACTAAACTTGACATGCAGTGCATTATAATATGGATTTACTTTAATCTTGTTTAACCTTGTTCTCCTTTTGGAGTAATTCATATAACTATCTTCTAGGTTTTTAAAGAACTTCTTATTCTCTTGTTCTGGTAGACCTGGAGTTGTTGTATCAATTGTATCCAAAAGAATTTTCACACTAATCTCTTTTTCATCTGGGTAGTCCACAAGTTGTATATCAACATCTGCAAATCTAAACCCATAAACTTCCTCCGTCATTCGATATCTTATAATCCTTATGATATCACCGTTTGCTATAAACCCACTTTTTGAACCTTTTTCAAGCCAGAAATAATTATTTTTCACCACCATCATGAGGTCTCCTACCTCAACTTCCGATTCTCTAAATAATATCCTATTGCGAATCTGTTGATTATATATGTTTGCACTTTTATTGGATCTGCAGATTATTATTGCATCATCACTCTCACTATCCGTGAATGATTCCATAAGAAGCTCTCCAAAATATTGTGTATCATTAATTATTTGTATGTCATCCTCCTTAGTAGATATGTAATATGGTAAAGATAAATCATCTACTTCTATTTTTTGGCGAATGTTGGTTGCTGACCTTAGTATTTCTGAATCAAGAGCCTGTCGCATAACTTTCTTCATTTCAAAATCATATGAAGTAACAGAGTATGCTCTTTTGATGTTTTCAATATCCAATGCAGGACTAAGGTTAATTCCCACAGGAGGTAATTGGGCAGTATCTCCAACAAGTAATAATTTATTCCCTTTGTTAGAGAACACAAACGTTATAATATCATCAAGTAGACTGTTATTACCAAATAAGGAGTTATTGTTTTGACTAGTATCACTTATCATTGACGATTCATCAATGATAAATATTGTATTACTGAGCTTATTTGGTCCAAGAATAATATTAGTTATACCATCCTTACTTGTCGTATAAAAATAAATGTACCTGTGCACTGTATGTGCAACATGACCAGTATACTTTGAAAGTACTTTTGCTGCTCTTCCAGTAGGTGCAAGTAAAACAAAATTTGTTGAAATATTTGCAAGTGATTCAACAAATGCGCTAATCATACTTGTTTTACCAGTTCCAGCATATCCTTTTAGTATGTATACTGGGTTGTTAGTATTACTATATGTGAATGAATCAAGATGACTAGCTACCAATTCTTGATCACTTGTGGCTTTAAACCCAAGGTTTGATAGGATTGAATTATTTAGCTTATCTGACAAATTACTTTTCTATGTCTTTTTAGAATGGATATCCTATACCAAAATTCCAAACAAAGTCTTTTGGTTGAATATATCTTATCCTCCACCTATCGCCGGCAGGGTATGCTGGATTTTTTAACGGAACGGCCACATCAATTCTAAAAATCAATATCTGGAAGTCGAATCTGAACCCAACACCTGCATCTACAGCAAGTTGCTTATAGAATTTGTTGAAATAAAATTGACCTCCTGGAAAAGTTGTTGATCTTTCATATGTCCATATGTTACCAATATCCGTAAATAATGCACCTTTAAAGAAGCTATATATTGGAAATCTATACTCTAGGTTTCCTTCAATCTGGATGTCACCAATTTTTTCATATGGAGAGTTCCCAGAATAATCTCCAGGTCCTAGACTTTTAAAAATCCAACCTCTCATATCATTTGCACCTCCAGCATAAAACCCCTTTTCGTATGGTAGCTCATCAGAGTTACCATATGGCACACCAGCTCCCAACAATAATCTCCACACAAGACTATTAGTTTTATTCTTGAAGTAGAAATAATAACGGAAGTCAATGTTTATTCTAAAATATTGTGAATAGCGAACACCAAAAATGCGATAATATCCGCTATCTGATTTGTGCGTACCAGCAATCTCATTTATTGAATAAAGCGCATTACCGGATGATTCAAGATCGACTCTCAGATAGTTAAAGTGTCTTTGGTTTCTATTGTTCTGATTGTTGAATATAAAGCTATATTTTAAACCTACAATCATATGGTCACTATATTGTTCCCGAAGCCTTCTATTTGGCTCATTTACTAATATGGAATCAAATTCAGTCGTAGGAAAGATATTTACATAATTTATATTAACTGGAGTTAAAATATGATTAACGTTTTTGCTAGTTCTCCATGCATATCCGATATCAAGGTTGGTTATATTTCTAGAATAGTTTGGTCTGCGTTGATAATTAAAACCAAAATTTAAATTTGTATTGGGGATATACTTTTGATTGAATTTATCAAGTCTAATTGGAGAAAGAAACCTTGGAAAGAAAAATGTCCCATCAATACCTGCCTCAAAAGTATTGAAAAGACTAGAAGTTGTTTTGGTAGTTTCGCTAATTGTTTGAGCTTCAAGTCCTCCTTTTAATCTAAGACGAAAAACTTCAGCTCTGTTGAAGATATTCTTATTAAGAAAAACCAGATTTCCTCTAATCCCCATATCGCCACTGGAATTGGTTCCCTCCATCTCAGCCGAGAATCGGTTTAATTTGTTATCCTTTAGTTGAATTCGTGAGTTTATATAATGGTGATCAAATTCATTACTTGGTGGAACATTTGTGGTGTCAAAGCTGATATTGGCAGTTTGTATAATCTGGTAATTGAATAGTTTTCTGTATGTGGTTTGTACGGATTTGATACTGTATGGTTTTCCAGGTTTTATTTTTATTGCAGAATTGAATGCTGCTGGATATATATGAACCTTGGTATTATAAAGAAAGTTATAATTATAGGTAGTGCTATCTTTCCAAAACTTAATCTGATGTATAGTGGTATCGTATTTGTTAGTGTTATTTGGATCAAATTCTGGTAAAACACTAACTGTGTTTATGAAAAAGCGCTTGTGAGTCTCTTCAATAAACTCTCCTGGTGAGTTTGTGTTTTGCTTTTTAACGTTGTTGATTATAAGGTTAACATCCATTTCATGATCCATATGGTTACTATCAACAACAAATTGTATAAAATTCCTGTTGAAAAAATAATATCCATTGTTTCTGAGATCTTCAGTAATCCTATCACGCTCATCGTCAAAGGTGTATGCATTATATATATCGCCTTCATTTATTAATGAGTTTTTTAATGTCTCATTGAAAAATTGTTTTAGTGTTGTATCATTTATCGTGTAGTCAATTTTGGATATTTTGTAGGGGATTGAAGGGGTGATAGTAAATTTAACTACTGAAGTTTTATGCTTAAAAGTAGTTTCAAATTCTACCTTGGAGTTGAAAAAGCCAATGTTATCCAAATACCTTTCCATTTTTCTTGAAATTATTTCAATTTTTCTACTTGAATATAATGTAGGTTCTTCGCCAAAGTGTTTATTGAGCCAACCATTAAACTTTGACTGCTTTGATTGATACCTTAGATATGACCATAGCTTAAGTTTAAAAAATATAAATTTTTGGTTCGGAGGGGGAGTTATCAAACTTCTTAGTTCGGATGTGCTAATTTTGGTTTGCTTTGGACTAACAGTTAACTTGTACTTGTTTATAAGGAACTCGTCATCGCTCAAGTATTTCTTTACAGAGCAGCCAGATAACGCAGTAATTAATAAAATTAAAAGTGATATATATATTATACTCTTTTTCAAATGTGGTTTTCTAGTTATGGAGTAAAAATTTCATTTATTGTTCTCCTTTTATGATCACAACAAATCTCTGTAATTTTAACATGCACAAAAATAATAATAAGGATGATATCAAATAAATTATGGAATTTCACTTATCAAGAAAAAATAATTAATAATTGTTTTTAAAAATAAAAAATC
The DNA here is from genome assembly GCA_018661505.1 of Lentimicrobiaceae bacterium. GTDB lineage: Bacteria > Bacteroidota > Bacteroidia > Bacteroidales > F082. Next base: position 17,974 of record JABJIE010000002.1, on the reverse strand, counting down.
GTGTATATTTGCACTCCTTTTGAAAAAAGAAAGGGTGATTAGCTCAGCTGGTTCAGAGCACCTCGTTTACACCGAGGGGGCCGGGGGTTCGAATCCCTCATCGCCCACAAAAAAAAACCCACTCATTTGAGTGGGTTTTTTTTATATTTGTTTCATGAATAATCTAAATATAAAACTAGGAATAGGTTCATCTATAATTATTATTGTTGGATGTTTATTAAAAATATTTCATCTGCAAGGAGCAGAAGAGGTATTAACATTAGGATTCTTGTTTTTCTCTTTAATTTTCATGCCATTTATTATTTTCTCTCAATTAAAAGAGAAAAAAATAATTCACGCAATTGCAGGTTTTTTTCTTAGCACATTAATACTTGGTGTTCTATTCAAAATAATGCATTGGCCTTTTGCTAATTTTCTTATTTCTTGGAGTGTAACAATATCTCTTTTTGGTGTAACTCCCATATATATTATAAGTAACTATTACACTAAAATAAATGAAAATTTTAGTAAAGAAGATCGCATGAAAAGCATTCTAATTGGGGTTTTCATTCTTGCTATTTTATCATTAAAGTATGCAATGATGGATCTATCTAAAATTCCAAGTCCTTACTCAATTCCTTAAAAAAGCTCGAACTTAGGACCGAAAGGCCCACAAAAAAACCCACTCTAATTAGTGGGTTTCTTTTTAGGGGACCTCTCGGTTCTATACTCACTCTTTTTTTAAGGTATTAGGTAAGGGCCTTTGGAAAAATATTAAAGACCAATAAATAATATTTAAGAATCCAGGGAAAGAAACTCCATCTATCCAGTAGTTAAAATGTGTTCGGCTTAATAAATGAAACATTACTATGCTTAAAACTGTTATTAAGCCCCCAATTCCTTGCCATTTAAAGGAAATAATCATACCCAAATATACTCCTAAGGGAAAGAAGCAAAACCAAATAATTTCTTGAACTGAGGTAAAATTAAACCCTTCATCTCCAAATAGATGGCCAAATAACATTAGAGACAAAAATAATATACTAAATAAACTCCATAGTTGCGCAATACGTTTAATAATAACAGTAATCATCACTTTATTGATCATTCTATAAATGTAGAAATATTTTTTAACTATATGTAATCCATCGAAAATTAGTTATTTATTCTCAGGAATATTTAATTAGTTCTTTTTATTATCAATTATAATCAGCTTTGGTGACTTCAGTTGTCACGTATAAATGGCTCTCTCTAATTATTGAGGGGTTTTTTGATTCATTTGATGATGAGAAGTAAAATATTGTTATTGTTGATTCAAATTAAAAGGTAACTACGATGATTTTCATATTATGGTTAATAATAATTGACTTTATTATTAATATTTACCTTTCAAAATATTAGTTTTGTAAACTTATAGTTATCCAAATGTTTACTAATACCATGATAGTAAAAACACTTACCATTTTTTCACTAGCTCTTCTGATAAACATTAATATATTCTCTCAAGATACTATTACCTATACCCTTAGTCAGGTTGTTGAGATTGCTCAAAAACAATCACCTGATGCTCAAAAGGCTAAGCATAGCTTTAGATATAGTTATTGGAGTTACAGATTTTACAAGGCAGATTATTTGCCTTTACTACAGTTAGATGCTAGTTTACCTAATATTAATAGAAGCTTTAATGAGGTTTCATCTGCTACTGATGGAAGCATAAGTTATATTCTACAGAGTTCTGCAAATTATGCCGTTGACTTGAGCTTAAGTCAGAAAATAGGTTTTACGGGTGGTGATATATTTTTGAGCTCTGGATTTAGAAGGCTAGATAACTTTTATTCTGATACATCAACCTCTGAATACCTTGCCAATATGATAAATGTGGGCATTAGACAACCTATTTTTTCATATAACCCATATAAATGGTTAAAAAAAATAGAGCCGATGAAGTATGAGGAAGCAAAGAGAACTGTTGTTGAAACAAATGAAAAGATAGCTGCTACCTCCGTTGAATATTTTTTTTCACTTTTAATCGCACAAATTGAGCGTAAAATAGCTAATAAGAATTATTCCAACTACGATACCCTTTATCGCATTGCTGTGGGAAGGTTTACTTTAGGTAAAATAGCTGAAAATGAACTTTTACAGCTTGAACTAAATTTATTAAATGCCAGAGCAAGTGTAGAAAAATCAGAGCTAAACTACGAAAACAGGTTCTTTGTTTTTAAATCTTACCTTAGGATTAAGGATGATCAGGTTGTAGACCTTATTCCACCTGCGATAACACCAGATTACATAATAAACCCAGAAATTGCTATTAAAGAGGCAGAGAATAATTCATCACAAGGAGTTGAATTTAAGCGGAGGTTACTGGAGGCCGAAAGTGAAGTAAACAGAGCTAAAACAGAAGGCAGGTTTGATGCAGAGCTTTACGCTGTATTTGGATTAACACAGTCATCTGATGTTTTGAAAAGTGCGTATGTCAATCCATTGGATGAGGAAAGGTTAGAGTTGGGAATAAAAGTTCCATTACTAGACTGGGGTAAATCGCGTGGTAGTATAAAGATGGCTGAATCCAATCAAGATCTAGTTATTACTGCCGTTGAGCAGGAAGTTATTGATTTCAGACAAAATGTATTTATCAATGTGATGGAATATAATATGCAAAAGAATCAATTATTTATTGCAGCTAAATCTGATACTGTTGCTCAGAAGAGATATGACGTAACACAAAAAAGGTACATGATCGGAAAAATAAATGATATATTAGAATTAAGCCTTGCTCAGGTTGATAATGATAATGCTAAAATAGGCTACTACAGATCACTTATGACTTATTGGAAAAGCTATTATGAGATTAGGCGACTTACACTTTTTGATTTTCAGCGAAATATCCCGATTTCAATAGATACCGATGATTTACTAGAATAAAATAGCAATTCAAAAATTATTCTTATTTAAAATTATTCTTAATTTAGCATCATATTTAATAACAGAGGTTCAGATGTTTACTGGATCGCCAATTTTGATTTAAACATTTTAATAAAATATCTATGGCAGTATTAGTTGGGAAAAAAGCCCCCTTATTTGAAGCAAATGCCGTTGTAAACGGAGGTGAGTTTGCAGAAAAATTTTCTCTTGAGCAATTTATTGGAAAAAAACATGTGGTATTCTTCTTTTACCCACTGGATTTTACTTTTGTATGTCCAACTGAAATAATTGCATTTCAGGATAAGATGAAAGAATTTGATAAACGTAATGTTGCAGTTGTGGGATGTTCTGTAGACTCTCACTTTTCACACTGGGCATGGTTAAACACAGAAAAGAATGATGGTGGTATTAAAGGTGTTAAGTATCCTTTAGTTTCAGATCTTTCCAAAACAATTTCCGAAAACTATGATGTTCTTGCTGGTTCGTATGACTATAACGAGGACGGTGAAGGAGTTTTCACTGGTGACCCTGTTTCGTATCGTGGATTATTTTTAATAGATAAACAGGGCGTTGTTCGTCATCAGGTTGTAAATGACCTTCCATTGGGAAGAAGTATTGATGAGGCATTACGTATGGTAGATGCATTGCAATATTTTGAAGAAAATGGTGAAGTTTGTCCTGCAAACTGGGAACCTGGAAAAGATGCAATGGTAGCTGATGCAGATGGCGTCGCAAAATATTTGAGTGAGCACTAAAACCTATAATGGTTATACAATATATTAAGGCTCCCTTGGGAGCCTTTTTTTTTATTCTATGTCAAACCAACTGGCTATTCTGTCGTTTATTTCTGAGTCAAAGGTTTTGTGAGTAAACTCGTTTGTATTGCTACTATATTCATACTCCTTACCCCATTCCTCATGATTCTCGATAATACTCTTTATGGATTCTATCACATAATCCAGTTCATCATCTGTCATTGTTGGATGTAAAGAAACCCTAACAAATCCTGGTTTAACTGATAAGTCGCCACTACTAATTCTTTCAACAATTGCTGAGGATTCCGAAGGGGTTACATTAAGTAGGAAATGCCCATATGTACCTGCACATGCGCATCCTCCTCTTACTTGGATCCCGTATCTATCATTAAGAAGCTTTACAATTAGATTGAAGTGTATATGTTCTGTCCAAAAAGAAAAGATACCAAGTCTATCCTTTACATTATCTGCCAATATATGAATGCCATCAATTTTTGAGAAACCTTCAAAGGCTCTTTTAACCAACTCTTTTTCTCTTATGGCTATTAGTTTTGTATTAAGCTTATTTTTCAGTTTAATTGCATAGGCTGCTTTTATGGCCTGAAGAAATCCGGGTGTTCCACCATCCTCTCGCAATTCAATATCATCGAAATATTTATGTCCTCCCCATGGATCAGTCCATGAAACAGTTCCTCCTCCTGGGTTATCAGGTACTTGTTTCTTGTACAATTGTTTGCTAAATATCACAACTCCAGAGCTGCCAGGGCCACCTAAAAACTTGTGAGGTGAGAAGTATATTGCATCCAAACTTTGTAATTCATTTTCAGGGTGCATGTTTATGTCTACATATGGAGCTGAACCAGCAAAATCTACCATAACTATACCGCCATGATTATGCATTATCTCAGCAAGCTCATGGTAAGGAGGGATTACGCCTGTTACATTAGAACCTGCAGTAAATGTGCCAATTTTAATCTTATGACCCCTATAAAACTCCAATTGTCGCTCAAGTTCATTCTTGTCAACCATATTATTCTCGTCTGGTTCAAGAACAACAACTTTTGCAGTTGTCTCAAGCCATGAAGTATGATTTGAGTGATGTTCCATGTGTGTTGTGAAAACTATTGGTTGATCTTCTCTCGAAATGTAAGTATTTACATTCTTATTATTCTCAAACCTTCTTAGGCCTAGTATTCGCTGTAACTTATTAACAACCCTTGTCATTCCTGAACCCGCAGTAATTATAACATCGTTTTCATTTGCTCCAACATGTTGCTTAATAATTTTATGAGCTGCCTTGTAGGCATTGGTCATTAAAGTTCCAGTTTCCGTAGTCTCGGTGTGTGTATTACCGATGAAAGGACCAATCATATCCCTCATTCTATCCTCTATGGGCCTGTAGTTCCTTCCACTAGCTATCCAGTCGGCATAAATCATCTTCTTAACACCGTAGGGTGTTTTGAACTCCTGGTCATCACCAATGATATGCTTTCTAAAACTCAAAAAATGTTCTGATAATTCACTCATTTTACCAGTTGTTAAGTTTAGAAGTCAGAAATATTTTACAGTCTAGAGTTGTTAGCATATACAAGACTTTAATATTAATTTGGCACACAAAAATAAGAATTTAAAAGATATCTTTTTACTTATAAATCAATTCAATACTTTCTATTCTAGAATCTTTTATTGCCAACTGTTCAAAGGATGATGAGTTTGTTATGAGCATTATAATCTCATGTGGTAAAGCAATAAAGTAATTGCCAGATATTTCTTCATATTGAACATCAATAATAGTATCAGATGCTTCAAAAAAAGTACTAATATCACCACTTGTATTATTATAAGTAATGAACTTATTTCCTTCAACTATAATAAATTCATTGTTTTTAGGGCTATATACTTGATTAATATTTATATTATTCAAATTTATACTTTTTATAATGCTATGATCTAAAATGTGGAAGTTGATAACTTTGCTTTGGGTGCCTTGCCCACAGAATAATATGACAGTATCATTTTGTGCAAACATTGCTTTTGTAACATAGTCATGTACATACTGACTATATTTTTGACCATTGCTTTTGAAAAATGTAATCCAAATTTTTTTGCCAGGATTTCTTAGTGTAAAGTCAGCAAAAATATAATCCTCATTTAGGGCCATGTAATGTGGAACAGCATCAGGTAGTATCTGCGTATTAAATATCTGTAAACCATTCCTCAAATTAAAGCCCACAATCCGTCCCATTTCACTACTTTGATATAGTGTATTACTGCTTTTAATAAAGTCATAAACAAGTGGGTATGGTAATTGCCCATAATTTTCCCAAATGTAGTCGCCTGTATTTATATCTATTGCTGTCGTAATATTTGGAGAAGATGTGGCCAAAAATGCTAAGTTATCTTCGCCAGATATCTCCGATTCAATAAAATATCCAGGGTATAGTCCAGACTTTATAACTTCACTACTTAAGTCATGAACATCCATTTGAACTATGTTATTGTCGGCTTGGGTGAATGTAATAAAACCCTTAAATGATTTGTCTGGCTTCTGAATACTTATTTCCTTAAAATCATGCTGAATATCACCTCCAATGTCCAATGCTATATGAATATAATAAGGTGGCAGTAATACTTTATCATCAAGATTATCTAAAAATATTTCTGTGGTAAAAACAGCTTCACCAATCTCCGGATAGATATATGTTTGGTTGGTTAATGGGATTAGGTTTATATTATCTACACTTACACGGATATAATTTATTGGCCTTTGACTAGTTACTTCAAACTCTACTGCAATGGTGTCGGGAATAACATATAAGTCAAATAATTGCGGTGATATAATATTTACCATTGCTTCATTATCAGATGACTCTTTAGAGCAAGAACTCAACAATAAAATCAAAGCATAGATGTAAAAAATAACTTTCAAGAGGTTGTTGTTTATTTTTAGCTAAAGTAATATTTTGTATCTTTAAAATAAAAATTGAGATGCTAAAAAACCTAAAAATTGACGACGTATTATTTCTTGATATCGAGACTGTATCTCAGGTTTCTGAATACTCAGAACTGGATGGTAGACTCAAACATCTTTGGGACAAAAAAGCGGAAGTATTAATGCGACATAAACCTGAGACAAATGCAGAGGAACTGTATAATACTGCAGGTATTTATGCAGAGTTTGGTAAAATAATCTGTATTTCTTGTGGATTTATGAATGGACGAGAATTAAGAGTAAAATCATTTTACGGTGATGATGAATCAATCTTACTTAATGAATTTGCGGAAATGTTAAATAAGCATTATGCAAATCCTCAGAATTTATTATGCGCCCACAATGGCAAAGAGTTCGACTTTCCATACATTGCAAGAAGAATGCTAATTCTGGGCATCGAACTACCAGGTATAATAAATATGGCAGGCAAAAAACCCTGGGAAATAAGACACCTAGATACAATGGAGTTATGGAAGTTTGGTGACTACAAGCACTATACTTCACTGGAATTGCTTGCCGCTATTTTTAATATTTCTACCCCAAAGGACGATATTGATGGCTCAATGGTGGGTAAAGTTTATTGGATGGATAAAGAACTTAAGCGAATAGTAGAATATTGTCAGAAGGATGTAGTCACAATAGTCCAATTATTACGCAAATACCTCGGTTTACCTTTGATTAAAGATCCTGATATAGCTTTTAGTTAGAGGCTGATAAACAGGAATTTAGGGCGATTTTAACTTTCATTATTTCAAATTGCAGAAATAGTTATTAACACTTTATTAACCGTTATGCATTATTTGTAATTTTGAGTCCATGGAGAAAGTGAAAAAAGAATCAACCAGAAAAAAAGTATCAAGAAGTTCCAATATTACTTCTAAAGAAGTTGCCGAACATGGTAAAATACAGCCTCAAGCTGTAGATCTTGAGGAGGCTGTGTTAGGAGCAATGATGTTGGAAAAAGATGCAGTTTCTGCTGTTATAGATATTCTTTCTCCAGCAGTATTTTATAAGGAAAGTCATAAAAAAATTATGGCTGCCATTTCAAGTTTATTTTCTAAGTCTGAGCCAGTAGATATTCTAACAGTTACAAATGAACTGAAGAGTACAGGAGATTTGGAAATGGTAGGTGGCCCATACTACATAACAATGCTAACAAGTAGAATTGCTTCTACTGCAAACGTTGAGTATCATGCTAGGATAATCTTGCAAAAACATATTCAGCGTGAGCTCATTCGAATTTCATCTGAAATAATTAAAGATGCATTTGAAGATACCACAGATGTTTTTGATTTACTCGATAGAGCAGAACAAAATCTTTTCTCGGTTTCCGAATCAAATCTTAGAAGGAATTTCGAAGATATGCCCTCCTTGGTTAAGCAAGCTATTTTGGATATTGAAAATGCCAAAAATGCTGATGAGCATATGAGAGGAGTTCCATCAGGTTATGTTGATATCGACAGAATTACATCAGGATGGCAAAAATCTGACTTGATAATACTTGCAGCAAGACCATCCATGGGTAAAACGGCATTCGCACTGAATATGGCAAGAAATATAGCAGTTGATTTTAATAAGCCCATAGCATTTTTCTCATTGGAAATGTCCTCAGTTCAGCTTGTTACACGTTTGATTTCTAGCGAGACAGAATTGAAATCCGATAAACTTAAACGAGGAGATTTACAAAGTTATGAATGGCAACAATTGACAGACAAAGTTACAAACCTTGTTGATGCTAAGATGTTTATTGATGATACCCCTGCATTATCGATATTTGAATTGCGTGCGAAATGCAGAAGATTAAAGCAGCAGCATGATATACAAATGGTATTCATAGATTATCTACAGTTAATGAGCGGAGGATCCGATAATAGGGGTAATAGAGAACAGGAAATTAGCAATATCTCACGTTCCCTTAAAGCACTAGCAAAGGAACTTGATATTCCAGTATTAGCATTATCTCAATTAAGCAGAGCTGTAGAAACACGACCTGGTCAGGCAAAGCGACCTATTTTATCAGACCTTCGTGAATCTGGTGCCATTGAGCAGGACGCTGATTTGGTACTATTTATTTATAGAGCAGAATATTATAAAATTGATGCTTACGAAGATGGCTCCCCAACCCAAGGAGTTTCTGAAATTATTATTGCCAAACATCGAAATGGTGCCGTTGGGGATGTGAAATTAAGGTTCATCGCTGATTTTGCTAGGTTTGATGATTACTCCCATGGGGGTGATGGTTTTAGTGCTGAAGATGTAAGTGCAGGGATTAAGAATTTTCCATCCAAAATGAATTCAATGGATGATGACACACCATTTTAAATTTAAATAGCTTTTATATATGAAATCAATTATTTCTCGAATGACTATTGTAATAGTCATAATGTTTACAATTACCATTGCCAATGCACAAAAAGCAGTTGAGCTTACTTATAACCTCAATGTTGGAGACAAATATGAATTTAACACAGAATTAAACCAAGATATATCATTTGATGCCAATGGCCAAACTATGACTTTGGAGCAAGTAATGTCCTTTCAGATGGGTACCCAGGTAATATCCATTGCCGATGGATTAATCACACAAGACCTTAAATTTGATAAGGTAAGTATGAATCAGCAGATATTTGGAATGGAACTTAACTATAACTCCGAAGATGAATCAACTTGGACGGGAATGGGAGCGCAAATTGCTGATCAGTTTAACAAGATAATAGGCGTGTCGATAAACTTTGGAATGGATAATAAAGGAAATATTGTGGAAATTGACCTTAGTGAGCTTAAAGGTGTTGATGACCTCACAAATAATCTAACTTCTGGAAGTAATTTTGCTCTTTATCCTAAAGGAGATATAAAGGTAGGAGAGACCTGGGAAAGAAATATAAAGCCACTTAAGGATAGCGAAATGAGGGTGTTTATGAAATATACACTACTCAAGATTACAAAAAAGCAAGTTATTATTTCATTGGATGGCACTCTGTCTGGAAATGTTGTTGATGGAACCGAAGTAAAATTAGATGGTACTACTGGGGGTGAGCTTATTGTTGATAGAAACACAGGAATGCTTGTAAATTCAACAATGGATATTGATTTAACAATTGAGATAGAACAACAAGGGATGAAAATACCTGCTAACATTGTAAGTACATCAGCTACCACGGTAGTAAAAAAATAATTTGAACTTTAATCTATCATAAGGATAGTAAGAGCGTCTTCTATGCTACCCTCTTCTATTAGTGTGTGGGCGTACTTATGTAACTCTTCTGTGTTGCCTTTGATCTGTGATATTGCAGGTTTGCGCTTGAAAAAATCAATTTTTTCCTCTGTAGGTAGGCTTTCTAAGTTTCCAAGTTGCCCCAAATCATTACCTGTAAGTATTTTACTAAGTCTGATTTTTTCAGGAAGACTATCAATGCCTATTCCCATTTGAGAAATTGGCTTGGGTACCATAAACTTAGCATTCCCTGATGTTCTTACATAATAATCTCCCCCTAATCTACCCACCAGATCAATTTTATCAGGATCAATAACTCCATGATTATCAAAAATAGATTCATCCATATGTATATGAACAATCTCACAAATTATTAGGTTTCCTGATCTAGCTTTTCCGCTTGTCTCAATTACCTCCCTTACTTTACATTCAAACTGCAGCGGTGATTCAGATACTCTTCTAGGTAATACCATTTTTGACTCAAGAGCCGTAAAACCTGCTTTTTTAAACTCATCTACTCCCTTTGGATATTCTGTACTACTTAAGCTCATCTGGTGAACCATATTGTAGGTAACAGCATTTAAAACAACCTCTGGTACTTCCCTTATATTTTCCAAAGTGTGCTTTGTTGTATTGTCACTGCCTCTTCTAGATGGAGAGAAAATGAGAGTAGATGGATTTACACCAAATGCGTTATAAAAACTAAAGGGAGCAAGGTTATGATTACCTTCCTTATCTACTGTAGCTGCAAATGCAATCGGCCGGGGTGCAATACCGCCAAGAAGTAGTTTAAATAGTTTTTGATTTCCGTATTCTAATGGGTCAATGTGAAGCATAATTTTTTATTTTGCTGGAAGTATGGTAGTTACACATTCTCCAAAACCTATCCTATAGTCTTCATTTTTGCAATACCCACGCATTATTACCGTATCATTATCCTGAATGAATTTCCTTTCAGTACCATCATTTAATTCAACTGGCTTTGTTCCTTTCCAGCTAAGTTCAAGCATTGAACCATATGAGTCAGGTGTGGGACCTGATATGGTGCCCGACCCATACATATCACCAATATTAATATTACAACCATTAACAGTGTGATGCGCAAGTTGTTGATTCATATTCCAATACATATACTTGAAGTTGCTTCTACATATTACTGTTTCAACTCCAGATGGAGTTTCAATAGCAACTTCCAGATTAATGTCATAACCATGCTTACCTTTAAATTTTAGGTATGGTAAAACAGGAGGATCTTGTTTGGGCCCATCAGTTAAAAATGGTTGTAGTGCTTCCATTGTTACGATCCACGGAGAAACAACCGATCCAAAGTTTTTCCCAAGAAACGGGCCCAGTGGGACATATTCCCATTTTTGAATATCTCGTGCAGATAAGTCATTGAACAATACCATCCCAAATATATAATCATTGGTATTTTCAATTGTAATAGCCTCGCCAAGGTCACTTTTAGTACCAGTAATAAATGCAGTTTCAAGTTCAAAATCCATTAATCTTGAAGGACCATAAGTTGGTGCAGAAGCATCATCAGCTTTTGTTTGTCCGTATGGCCTATGGATATTTGTTCCAGATACCACAATTGAAGAACTTCTACCATGGTAGCCCACAGGAATATGTTTCCAATTTGGGAGTAAAGCATTTTTTGGATCCCTATACATAGCTCCCACATTAGTAGCATGCTCTATACTAGAATAAAAATCTGTATAATCACCAATCTCTACAGGCAACATCATCTGTATGTTATTTATCTCATATAAACATGCCCTTTTTGCTTCAGTATTATCTCTTAGGTCTGTATTATCAGCATTAAAAAGTTCAGAGATTCTATTTCTAACTTTTGACCACATGGGTTTTCCAAGCTCCATAAAGTCATTGAGTACTGGAGAGTAAAATACCCCATAATTTTCAATGCCAAGGTTATCAAAGAATCCGTAATCAGCTATTAAGCTTAAATCAACTACCGTATCTCCAATTCTACTCACAGGTCGAGGTTCTTTCCCCTCTGGCTTGCCTATTCCAAATGGAATATTTTGAATTGGAAAGTCACTATTCTCAGGGATATCAATCCATGATTTTAATAATGGGTTATTTGCTGCAATCATTGATAAGGTGGATTTAAAGTGTTCCTCTACTATGCTGTTCTAATTCTATTGATTCAAATAATGCTTGGAAATTACCTTTGCCAAATGATATTGCATCTTTCCTTTGAATAATCTCAAAAAAGAAGGTAGGTCTGTCTTCAACTGGCTTCGAAAAGAGTTGAAGCAAGTACCCCTTATCATCTCTATCGATAAGAATGTTATGTTTCTTTAGAATTTTTAAGTCTTCATCTATGTTTCCAACACGATCAGATATGTTTTCATAGTATTCATCAGGTACATGCAGAAAATCAACCCCTCTTTCTCTCAATGATGCAATTGTAGAAACTATATCATCTGTTGTAAGGGCAACATGCTGTGGCCCGGCACCTACATAAAAATCAAGGTACTCCTCAACCTGAGATCTTTTTAATCCTTTTGCAGGTTCGTTTATGGGAAATTTTATACGCATATTATCGTTTGCCATTACCTTGCTTCTCAGAGCAGTGAATTCAGTAGAAATATCCTTATCATCAAATGATATAAGTTGCTCAAAACCCATAACATCTTTATAATAGTCAACGGTATTATTCATTTCATCCCAGCCAACGTTTCCAACAATATGGTCAACATATGTAAGACCGGTTTCAGTTGGTCGGTAGTTAGGATTCCATTCCATAAAACCAGGTAAAAAACTACCATTATAATTCTTCCTTTCCACGAAAGTATGAACGGTATCACCATATGTTTTTATTGATGCAAGAACAACTTCACCATCTTCATCGCTATATGATTTAGGCTCAAAATCTACATCAGCCCCACGTGCAGTAGTTTCTTCAAATGCTTTCTGAGCATCATCAACCCATAGTGCTATTACTTTTACTCCATCACCATGTTTAATATGGTGTTTAGCTACTTCAGAATCTGGTGTTAATGTCCCTGTTAAGACAAATGTGATTTTATTCTGTCTAAGAACATAAGATACTCTATCGGTTAAACCTGTTTCCAACCCCGCATATGCAACAGGTTGAAACCCGAAGGCACTTTGGTAATAGTGGGCAGCTTGCTTTGCGTTACCAACATAAAACTCTACGTAGTCAGTACCATTAATTGGTAAACATTTGCTTATATTATTGTCCATTTTATTTAGTTAGTTTGTATTGTTTAATAATAGTGGTGCTAATTTCTGAGATCTAAAGGCATCACTTTTGTAATTGCTTAATGAAGCCAACTTTTATAATAGTCTTTGTCTTCAATTTCCATTGCCGATTTGGTTAATTTTAATGGTCTAAAGGTATCCACCATAACAGCATATTCGTTAGTTTCTTTTTTACCAATACTTCTTTCAATTGCTCCTGGATGTGGTCCATGTGGAATACCCATTGGATGAAGGGTTATTTGCCCCTTTTCTATGTTATTTCTACTCATAAAATCTCCATCAACATAATATAGCACTTCATCGGAATCAATGTTACTATGGTGATATGGTGCTGGAATAGCTTGTGGGTGATAGTCATATAGCCTTGGAACGAATGCACATGTTACCATTGCATTTGTTTCAAGAGTTTGATGTACTGGTGGTGGTTGATGAATTCTACCCGTTATTGGTTCAAAATCATAAATGGAGAAAGTAAAAGGATAAAGACACCCATCCCATCCAATGGCATCAAAGGGATGTGTTTGATAATGATAAGGGTATATCATATTGGTACGCTTTATTTTTACAAGAAAATCACCTTCTTCATCATGAGTAATAAGTGCTTCAGGAGCCTTTATATCTCGTTCGTGAAAAGGTGAATGTTCAAGTAATTGCCCATACTTATTCATGTATCTTTTTGGAAACCTTAATGGTTCATTTGATTCCACTATAAAAAGACGGTTATCCGAATCATTAAACCTAAACTGGTAAATGGTACCCCTTGGTATTACAACATGGTCACCCTCTTTAAAACTAAGCTCACCATAAACACTTAGCAGTTTGCCACCTCCTTTATGTATAAATACCATTTCATCAGACTGAGCATTTTTAAAGAAATAGTCTGTCATGGATTTTTTTGGAGCTGCAAGAATAATATTGATGTCGTCGTTTGTAAGAACAATATTTCGACTTTCTAAATAATCATCTTTTGGCTCTGATTTAAAACCTTTTAATGCTCTATTTTGAAGATTTCTATCAATCTCTATGTTAGGAGTGACATCCAAAGGTTTGTCAATACTAAGAACCTTTGTTGGTGGATAGTTGTGATAGACTATTGAATAAACATCAGAAAATCCTTCTGCGGAAACTAATTCTTCTGCATATAGAGAGCCATCAGGTTTTTTGAAAGTAATATGTCTTTTATCTGGAATCTTACCGCGAATTTGATAGTGAGGCATTTTAATTTAGATTTAATTAAAACTTTGTGCAAATATATGAAAATATGATATTGCAGTAATTCATTGGCAATCGCCAATTCAAATTTTTATCGCATAAAAATCATAGGTTTAGAATATACTGAAGTGTTATATTTCTCATCGGTTCTGCCTTCAATGGACGCAGTGAATACATTCTATTGGCAAGGTTAGTTGATATTACTGCTATTCTATGTCTGATTCCTATATCATAGCTTATTCTAGCATCTAAAATAATGTTACCATTGTTATGATTCTCATAGTATTTTCTGTATAAAATTGGTTGTGTTGTTCCTCCAGATGCTATTGTAGCATCTTCAAAATCGAATATTGCCTTGTCAAGATTTTCTATTTTACTAAAATATTTCATGCTCATGCCAGCTGTGAACCTCTTGTAATTTACTTCAAAATCTAACTTTATGGTATGTAAGAACCTATATTTCAATATATCCTTACTAGGATTTACACTTGTTGTTTCATAGGAAAAATCTTTTCCTCCCCCGGGGTTATAATCCTGCGTAAATACATAATAAGGATCTAATGTAACGGGCATTATATAGGTGTATCCAAAGATAGTATTTATCATTATTTTCTTGGATGTTTTTATTTGTCCGTTAAGTGATACGTCAATGCCAGTAACTTTTGATCTCCCTGTGTTTACGAATTTAAATCCTGCCAATGCAAAAGTGTAAGTAGAGTCCCAAAAACCAAATAAATACTCTATTGTATTATTGTATTCTTGATAAAACAATGCAACATCTAAATAGCCGTAAAAATTTGAAAACTTAAATCCTTGTTTAATTCCTATTTCTGAATTCCAACTTGTTTCGGGAATTAAATCAGGATTGTCAAAAACACCAAAGGACCCAACTGTTGTCTTGATATACCTTTCGGTGATAGTTGGAAACCTGTATCCTTGGCCAACGGATGCACGAAGATATGTTTCTTGACCAAGTTTTAGAGAGCTACCCAACCTAAAAATAGGTTTACTATCTTTAATTGAATCATTTATCCAATAATTTTCTAATCTAACGCCTGCAGAAAAATTTAGGATATTCCCAATTTTTTTTTCAATCTCCATGTAAACAGATGTATTCCATAAATAATTATTAGGTGACCCTGACGCCTCATATAAGTTTGCATGAGAATATGTATATTGACTGGTAGCTCCAACAATAAAATCAAGGTTTCCTAAATTTTTAAAACTCTTTGAAAATTGATAGTTATTATAAATAAATAAGGATTTTGTACTTTGATTATTATTTGCATTGTTATTTGAATACATGATTCTATTTGAGAATTCATGTTTGAAGCCCATGTCCGAATAGAAATTTATGAATGGGTCTACATAAAATGTTGTATTGTTGGATAGGAGGACTGCACCAGGATATGCACGATAAAAATTTGCTGTATCGTCAAGCCATGCAAATACAGTACTTGATTTATTGTACATAATATTTCCGTTAATACCAAAATCCAAACCGGTATGTTTTTTTGAACGATGTCTTAGGTTAAAGTTTATTCTGGCCTTTCGGTTTGCCATATCTGCATCAGAAATATCATTGGAATCAACCACATAAGGCCCTGGTACCGGTGCGCCAAGGTAACTCTCAGATGCAGAAAACAAACCTCCAAGAACTAGATCTGTTTGACCATTATTAAGTTGTTGAGAGTGCAAAAAGCTTGCGCCAGATGTGTAATTTACACCATTCCACCATTTTGTCGACGGTGGTTCTGGTGTTGTATAAAACCCCGCATACATTTTGATCTTTGTTTGTGGCTGCACTCCTGGATAGTTAGTCCTTATGTAAATGGCACCACTTAATGCCGATGCCCCTGATAATACTGAAGCTGCACCTTTTACAACCTCAATTTGTTTTATATTTTCCACTGGTATTAATGACCAGTTAGTTTTTCCAGCATCTCCAGCTGTAACTGGCAGGTTATCTATGAATACAGCAACTTTGCTACCAACGCCAAATGTAAATCCACTGCCGCCTCTTATCTGGGGCTCTTCATCCAAAATGTTAAGCCCGGGTACCATATCCAATATGGTTTCAACGGATTCTGTATTTCTTGCATCAATGAGTCTTGGGCTCATTATTTCTATGGACACTGTTTGGTTTTCAACTGCCTTATCAAACTTACCAGCTCGAATTATAATTTCATCAAATTCTGTACTAAATGGTTCAAGCTGAATATTATGAATTATGTTTTGGCTGTCATTTATTTTAATTTCAAAGGATTGCGATTTCATACCTGTGTACGACACTGTAAAGGTATATGTACCTGGTGCTAGAGATAATGAGTAATAACCGTTGAAATCAGTAACTGTGCCAATGGTCATATCTTTCTTGTGAAAGATATTTACTCCAATAAGTGATTCTGATGTTACCTTGTCTGTAACTCTTCCGGAAAGAGTCCCATTAGTTTGTCCAATTAGACTAACTGACATAACCATAACAGCCAAAATAATGATTACTTTTAGGGATGTGAGATACAATAACCTCATATAATATTCCTGGAGATTAAGTTTATTTTACTATCATAACCTTGCTCAGGTACATGTTTTGTTCATTTACAGCACTTACTATGTATAGGCCAGATTTTAAGCTACCAACGTCAATATTGTTTGATGATGATCTGTTAATTGAGGTTGAAATTAATTTTTGACCACTTATGTTTCTTATTTCCAGATCTAGTTCATTACTAACATTAGCTGGAAACCCAATTATCAAATTATTATATTCCTGATAAACATCCAGCTTGTTTATGGTAAGTTCATCAACTGAGCTTCCGTTGTATATTAATTCAATGTCATCAAAATGAGCAGTGCTTCCTGATATGGCTTCAGTTCCATTACCAGATGTGATTACACTAAGAATATATTGGGGGTTATCATCAGATGAATAGACAAAAGGAGTTGAGAACCTAGTCCATACATCAATATTATTCGAAGGTAATTCGATGTAGGCAATTGCAATATGATTCATTTCATTACTTGGTATTGAATCTGCACCTTTGTGTAATATAAATTTCACTGTTGCAAAATCATTAACTTCGGGGTTACACTTATACCAACCAGTTAAACTATCTGGTTTATCAGTAATTGCAGTGTGCCATCTATCATCTTCTATATCAGTATAAACATATGCTAAATCAGGGTTCAAATTAGGATGAAACCTTCCGTTTGAAGTGGTTCCTGTGGCAACAATACCCAAGGTTGCAATATTTGTTAGTTTTATGGAATAATTACCCGAGTGCGCGTCTTCGCTTCTCTCTAACACCACTGGTGCCATCCCATTTAATATTGGGTCATCTGATGATTTAATTGAGCTCCAGTGGATAGGTTCAATTATATCAGGTCCAAAACCAATTTCTTCCCATTCTTCAAAACCAGGGTTATTCATTTGTTGCTGAGAATAAATAATAGAACTAGTAAGAATAATTATTAAAAGAGTAAGTGTTTTCTGCATATCTATAAAATTAGTTCATCTATATAATGTAAATGTATAAAAAAAACCGACAAAGCCTTTGGGTGATTCTTACCGGTTTTTAAATAGTTATTACGGAAAATTAAATTAGTATAACATAAAGGTATTTTTCCTTTACCATTTAATAT
>JABJIE010000076.1 GCA_018661505.1 Lentimicrobiaceae bacterium | reverse complement strand
GGTGCTGAGGTAATTCATCTTGGTCATAATCGCTCAGTGCATGAAATAGTAAATACTGCTATTCAAGAAGATGCCCAGGCAATTGCAATCACATCCTATCAAGGTGGTCACATGGAGTTTTTCAAATATATGTATGATATGCTTGAAGATAAGGGTTGTGGTCATATCAAAATATTTGGTGGTGGTGGTGGTGTTATACTTCCAGAGGAAGTAAAAGAACTAATGAATTATGGTATTACCAGAATTTATTCGCCAGATGATGGAATGGAAATGGGGCTGCAGGGAATGATTAACGATCTTATGGAGAAATCTGATTTTCCCACAGGAGAAAGTCTAAAAATTGATTTAAATAATATTCTCAAATGTAACTATGTTTCGATTGGAAGATTAATAAGTGCTGCAGAAAATTATCCTGAAATAGCAGCACCCATGATAAAAGAGCTGATAAATAAATCCAAGGCTAAAAAGGCTCCTGTGTTAGGTATAACCGGAACCGGAGGTGCTGGAAAATCTTCACTTGTGGATGAAATTGTAAGACGCTTTCTTGATACATTTCCCAATAAATCCATTGCAATAATCTCCGTTGATCCTTCAAAACGAAAATCTGGAGGTGCACTTCTTGGCGATCGTATAAGGATGAATGCAATTGATGATGAGCGTGTTTACATGCGTTCACTAGCAACTCGTCAATCAAATTTGAGTATTTCAAATTATGTTAAGGATGCTGAAATAATTGCTCAGGCCGCAGGTTTTGACCTCATAATCCTTGAAACATCAGGAATAGGGCAGTCAGATACGGCAATAATTGATCATAGTGATGTTTCATTCTATGTTATGACCCCTGAATATGGTGCTGCTAGTCAGTTGGAAAAAATTGACATGCTAGATTATGCGGACGTTATTGCATTGAATAAGTCTGATAAACGTGGCGCCCTAGACGCACTGCGTGATGTAAGAAAGCAATATCAGCGTAACAACATGTTATTCGATACTGATCTCGAAGATATGCCAGTATATGGCACTGTTGCATCACAGTTCAATGATCCTGGAGTAAATAAACTTTTTAAAACCTTACTTGATGTTTTGAATGAAAAAGCCGGAGGTAATTTTATTTTACCCGAAGGTAGCCTTGAATATTCAACTGAAAAAATTTATATTATCCCTCCCAAACGGGTAAGATATCTTTCAGAAATTACGGAAACCATTCGTAGTTATAACAAAGAAGTTAATCAGCAGTCAGAAGTAGCTGAAAAGCTATATAACCTTCATAAATCAATTGATTTTGTTAAGGAAACTGGTAGTGATGATTATGTAACTCTGGAGGAAATTTATGAAAATACACTAAAAGAGTTGGATCCTAAAAACAAGGAGATTATTGACACTTGGGGAGAAATAAAAAAGAAATATGAAGGCGATTATTATATTTACAAAGTTCGTGATAAAGAAATAAAAATTGCAACCAAAACAGAGACACTCTCACACATTAAAATTCCAAAAATAAGTTTGCCAAAATTTAAGAATTGGGGTGAAATTTTAAGGTGGGTATTAAGTGAAAATGTTCCGGGTGAATTTCCATTTGCAGCAGGTGTTTTCCCATTTAAACGAGAGGGTGAAGACCCAACAAGAATGTTTGCTGGTGAAGGCGGTCCAGAGCGAACAAATCGACGGTTTCATTATGTCAGTAGAGGACTGCCAGCCAAAAGGCTTTCAACCGCATTTGATTCCGTGACTCTTTATGGTGAAGACCCTGATAATAGGCCTGACATTTATGGAAAAATTGGAAATTCTGGTGTGAGTATATCATGCTTGGATGATGCAAAGAAATTGTATTCTGGATTTAATTTGTGCGACCCCATGACCTCAGTGTCTATGACAATAAATGGACCTGCACCTACAATGGTAAGCTACTTTATGAATGCTGCCATAGACCAGCAATGTGAATTATATATAAAGGATAACAACCTTGAAAAGGATGTTCAGAAAAAGATAAATTCCATCTATTCTGAAAAGGGAACCAAAAGGCCATCTTACCAAGGAAAAATACCAGAGGGAAATAACGGACTGGGATTAATGTTATTGGGAGTAACAGGTGATATGGTTCTACCAAAAGATATATATGATGATATCAAGAAAAATACTATTTGCAGGGTACGTGGCACTATTCAGGCTGACATTTTAAAAGAAGACCAAGCCCAAAACACATGTATATTCTCGACTGACTTTTCACTTAAGGTAATGGGAGATATTCAGGAGTATTTCATTGATAATTATGTTAAGAATTTTTATAGTGTAAGTATTTCCGGTTATCATATTGCAGAAGCTGGTGCAAATCCAATTAGTCAGCTTGCCTTTACCTTGGCAAATGGATTTACATATGTGGAGTATTATCTTTCAAGGGGCATGGATATCAATAAATTTGCTCCAAACCTAAGTTTTTTCTTTTCAAACGGTGAAGATCCTGAATATGCAGTAATTGGAAGAGTAGCCCGTCTAATTTGGGCCAAGGCCATGAAATTAAAATATGGTGCTAATGAACGAGCACAAAAGTTAAAATATCATATTCAAACTTCGGGTCGCTCATTGCATGCTCAAGAAATTGACTTCAATGATATTCGCACCACATTACAAGCTCTTTATGCCATTTATGATAATTGTAATTCGCTTCATACAAATGCCTATGATGAAGCAATAACAACTCCAACGGAAGAGTCGGTAAGAAGAGCCATTGCTATTCAAATGATTATTAATCATGAACTAGGACTAGCAAAAAACCAGAATCCATTGCAAGGGTCATTTATAATTGAGGAACTTACTGAGCTTGTTGAAGAAGCTATTTTAACAGAAATGGATAGGATTACTGAACGAGGTGGTGTTCTAGGAGCTATGGAAACAATGTATCAGCGAGGTAAAATACAGGAGGAGAGTCTTTACTATGAACACCTCAAACACACTGGTGAAATGCCAATAATTGGTGTTAACACATTTCTTGGAAGCCAAGGTTCAAAAACCATTGTGCCAGGTGAGGTTATTCGTGCTACTAAAAAAGAAAAAGAATATCAAATTAAAATGCTCAATGAATTACACAAAACATGGGCAAGTGAATCCAAAGAAGCTCTGAAGACTCTCAAATCAAAAGCCATGAAAAATGAGAATGTTTTTGATGCGTTAATGGATGCTGCCAAATATACTTCCATAGGTCAAATAACGGATACTCTTTTCCATGTTGGAGGTCAGTATCGCCGAAACATGTAATTGTTAATGGTCCTTCTGTCATACATTTTTGTTAATGTTGAGAATATTTTAATTATTTATCCAGAAGAAGTAAATCGAAGTTAAACAGTATTAAAAATGTCATTAATTAATTTGTGTTCTTATGGTAAAAAGTTGCTTATTATAATATTTTTATCATTTTCAACCTCTCTGTTTTCACAGGTCTATTTCAATGATTTAGAGGGTTTAAATCATCAAAAATATTGGATTGGTCTTAGCACCATTGATTCTGGAGCAGCCCATTCCGGTTATTATCTATCTCATACTGATTCGTTAAACCCTTATGGATTAGGTATAGAAATTATTATCCCCCAGGAATTATCAAATGAAAATGTTATGCTCTCGGTTGGGGGTTATGTTAAGAGCAACAAGATAAATAATGATGCAATATTCGTTATTACTATTCTTGACAGCTTAAATAAAGAATTATTGTGGAAAGGGGTAAATTTATCTAATACTTTAAAAACAGCTAATGAGTGGTATGATTTCGATGCATCAATAAAAATTCCCAGAAGCATCATAAAAAATTCAAAACTTAAAGCATATCTATGGAATAGGAATTCAGAAACTGATATGGATGATTTAAAGTTTGAGTTTTCAAAATATTCAAATCCTTCATTTTTGCCATATTACCAAGTAAAAATTAATGAAGCTCTGGAGGAAACACTGCTATTCAAAAACAATTACTATTCCATATGGTATTCAGACAAGAAAATTAGTTTTAGGAATAAATCCGATAATATAATCATAGAAGATTTATACTTTAATACAGATAGAATCCTCAAGGATAATCCAATTAATGGAGTGTATGGTTTGGATTACAAAGGGAAAAAAGTTACACCTGAAGGTGTTAATCTAAACTTTAATTTAAATATAAAATGGGGCAAGATTAAAGTAGTTATAAAGTGCAATAACAACTCCGGCAGATTAGACATTAATATAGATGAAAAATATAAAAAGAAGCAACTAGTAAATCGGGAGGCTATTGCAATTCAATACAATCAGGAAATTAGCGAAGTATATCGTAGTAATAGGAAAATAGAATCTAAACCTTTTCAATCTGAATACTGGCTCGATAGGGAAGGATTAATGATTGGCGATAAATCCGATGGATTTGTAATTTATCATGCGCCAAAGATATCTTCGATCCAAGCAGATATCTCAAAAAAAATTATTTATTTAAATCTTGACTACAATAAAGATCATCCATTTTTTAGATTTCCACTGAATCCTGATAGTACCAACTGGAAGGTTGATCAATCATACAGCAAATATGTTAAATCAACTCGTAGGGAATTTGAATTTTCCATTTACATAGGCCTTCCAATAAATACAATCCCAAGGTTCATGAAGAATCCAAATGGGTATGAAGCTTCTTACATCTGGACTGAACATGCTGACTTTACAAATATTAGAACAAATAGAGCTACATATTTTGGATCAGAAAAAATTACTTCATCAGATAATTCCACTGGAGGATTTGTCTATTATGATATCCCTGTTACAAAAAGTGTTTTTTATGATAATCCTGATACGGTTACAAATTTTAATGCTTCAAATGGATTATTTATTGGAGCTGAAAGCGCCATATTAACTGATGATGAATTTGCCAGTTTTCTTTTTGACTTAAAAGGTAAAGGATATGATATTTGTTTACATACTCCTGATCACTTTACGACTACTCCAAAAAGATTAAATGAAGCACTTGAGTATATGTCTCAAAATTTTTCATCACCAACATGGATTGATCATGGAAATAACAATGGCCCTGAAAACAATAGAGAGGATCTAATATGTGATGCAACGGTTAAAGGGTCGCCTTTCTACTCTGTAGATATATGGAAAGAAAATGGAATTAGGTATTTACATAATGCATATTATGAGGAGCTTAATACATTTCAGAATTGGCAATTCTCATCTTCACTGGAAAAGCCCTTTAGCGGTTTTGGTGATTTTTTTCCAAAACCAGATTATTACCAACATAATAGCCTTACGGATAATCTTTTTCACTGGTCCACATCCAGTGCATTATTTATCAATGATCCGTATATGTGGAATTACCTTTTTAATACGAAAAATATTGAAAGCATGATAGAAAACGGTTATGTAGAAATAAATCATGTTTATCCAGCATGGGTTAATCAGGAAAAAGGGATGTGGACTTATGATAAAGACTCAATAATTATAGCGCAGCCAGGTTTTAATAGGGCATTAAGTAGCCTATCTGAACAAAGAATGCTGGGTAGATTGAACATAACTACAATTGCTGATTTTCTTGATTATCGAACATCCATTGATAACATTGAATACAACATTAACCCTGATGGGAGAGTGCAGGTTTCAAATAATACTGATTCTATGATTGTTGGATTGTCAATGGCAGTGAAAGCTAAAGCCGTAACCGTTGATGGCACTATTCCTCAGTTTAAAAAGTTAAACAGTGATATTATTTTCTGGTTTGATCTAGACGCATATGAAAGCAAAGTTATACGGTATATAGATTAGTTCTCTTAAACATTAAACACAAGTTTTGATTAAAAAAATTGCAATAATAAGTTTAGGCATCATAATTTGGTTTCTACCACATCCAAATGAAATTGACCATACCGCTTGGCATTTATTTGCTGTTTTCATAACAACAATCTTTGGTGTAATAACGGGTGCATTCAATATTCTTGTGGCATCTATATTAGGTATGGTAATTGCTGTGATTACAAATACAATTGACGCTAGTACCGCATTTTCAGGTTTTTCAAATGATATTGTTTTATTAATTGTGCTAGCATTTATGATTGCGAAAGCTATTGTTAAGTCTGGATTTGGTAAACGGATAGCACTGTTAATGATTAGGAGGTTTGGAAGCACAACATTGGGACTTGGATATAGTTTGATAGCAACAGATATGATTATTTCTCCAGCCTTCCCAAGTAATACAGCAAGAACAGGACTACTCTTCCCAATTATTTATTCTGTGTCAGAAGTAAATGGATCAGATCCTGAAAAAGGTACAAGGAAAAAGCTGGGAGCCTTCCTAATGTTTTCGAGTATGTATGGAATAGGATTATCCTCAGCGCTTTGGCTTACTGCAATGGCAGCTAATCCTGTGGGTGTATCCATTGCTCAATCATTTGGGGTTAATATTAGTTTTGGAACTTGGGTTTTAGCAGCTTCTGTGCCAACAATTGTGGCGGCGATTTTTGTACCTTGGATTTTATATCGAATATTTCCTCCACAGATAAAAAATACTCCAGAGGCACCTAATCATGCTACAAAGGAATTAATAAGCATGGGCTCAATGGGCCGTGATGAAATAATTACTGGGGTTGTATTTGCGCTCCTTGTTGTGTTTTGGGCTTTATCAGGCTTGCTGGATTTAAACAAAACAATAATTGCATTTTTTGGGTTTGCTCTTCTACTGGTAACTAATGTTTTCAAGGTGAAAGAAATAAAAAATGAAGGGGAAGCACTATCAACAATGATTTGGTTTGCCATATTATTTATAATGAGTAGCCAGCTAAATGAAATGAAATTTATGGATTATGTTGGAGGTGTTTTGGCAGATCATATTAGTGGTATCAACATAAATATTGCCTTTATTATGTTGGTGTTTGTATACATAGTTCTGCACTATTTGTTCGTAAGTCAAACAGCTCATATGCTGGCTCTTATGGGCGTTTTTATGGGCGCAGGTAAAAGTCTTGGAATAGATCCTGCTCCGCTCGCATTAATGCTTCTTTTCGCAACGAATTATTTTTCAGTACTAACTCCACAAGGATCAAGTTGCAACATACTATATATCAGCAGCGGTTACATAACTCCCAAAGAAGTTTATAAATATGGTGGAATACTAACTCTACTTAGTTTTATGGTTTATGTTGTAATTGGATTACCATGGATTAAAATAGTTATGTAGATATCATATCCTAACTAAAAAACAGCCTTCGCTATTTTTTGAATATTGTCAGAATTACCCATTGTATAGAAATGAATTACAGGAACATTTGCCGCTTTTAATTCCTTTGATTGCTGAGTTGACCACTCCACCCCTACTTGTCTTACGGACTTATTATCCTTACACTTTATAACTTCTTTAACAAGATCAACGGGAAGATCAACATTAAATGTTTTTGGTATGTTTTTTAGATGTGAACTTGTTGAAAGGGGTTTAATACCAGGAATAATTGGAACATTTATTCCCTTTTCTCTACATAGCTTTACAAATTCAAAATATTTCTTATTATCATAAAACATTTGAGTAACTATATATGATGCCCCCGCATCTATCTTCTTCTTTAAAAAATGAATATCACTCTCTATATTAGGTGATTCACTGTGCTTTTCGGGATAACCTGCAACACCAATGCAAAAATTCATAGACCTTGTATTCTCAAGTTTATCATCAATGTAAATACCATTGTTAAGGTTTACTATTTGCTCTATTAGATCTGAAGAGTGTTCATTTCCGTTGGGCTCAGGAACAAAAACTTTTGCTCCTGGTTGTGGATCACCACGAACAACTAGTAGATTATTTATTCCTAAAAACTGCAAGTCTATTAATGCATTTTCTGTATCCTCTTTTGTAAAGCCTCCACAGATAATATGAGGGACAACATTTATACCATAACGATACTTAATTGCAGCAGCAATGCCAACCGTTCCTGGTCTTTTTCTAACCGTGTGCTTTCGCATTAATCCCTGTCCTGCATTTTCATAAACAACCTCTTGTTGATGATAGGTAATATTGATAAAAGAAGGATTAAATTCCAATAGTGGTTCAATGGACTGTTCTGTTGACTCAAAATCATGCCCCTTGAGAGGGGGTAATAATTCGAAGGAAAAAAGTGTTCCCTTTGATTTTTCTATGTGTTGTAATACTGTTAGTGCCATATTTTATAATCTAATTATTATGTGTTCATGGGTAAAAGTTTCTTGATTGTGTCTATTGTTTGCCCTTTTCTAACGGCATACTCTTCAACCTGATCTTGTTGAATTTTTCCAACATTAAAATACTGAGCATCCTTTTGAGCAAAAACATAGCCGCTAACTGAAGCGGCGGGATACATGGCATAGCTTTCAGTTAGTGATACGCCTATGGCTTCTTTTGCCTTTAACATTTCAAATAATTTTTCTTTCTCGCTATGATCTGGACATGCAGGATAGCCAGGAGCGGGTCTTATTCCTTGGTATTTTTCTCTTAATAATTCCTCTTTACTTAGATCTTCACCTTTGGCATATCCCCAATATTCTTTTCTTATTATCTCATGCAAATACTCCGTAGAAGCCTCTGCCAATCTATCTGCAAGTACCTTTAAAAGTATGGAACTATAATCATCATTTTCTTCCTTAAATCTTTCGATATGATGCTCTATGCCAATACCAGTTGTAGAAACAAAACATCCCATGTAATCATTCTTGGTAGATTTATCATTAGTAACAAAGTCACTTAGGCACAGGTTTGGATATCCCGATTTCTTTTCTTCCTGGTTTCTGAGAAAATTAAGGGTTCTGGAATTACCATCTTGGTCGTAAACGATTATATCATCTTCATTAGAGGAAGCTCTAAATATTCCAAAAACAGCCTTTGCCCTAAGCCAATTTTCATCAATTATTTGATCCAACATCTGATT